>SHZJ01000004.1 GCA_009692365.1 Gammaproteobacteria bacterium | reverse complement strand
CACAAGGAATCCGCCGTGTCCGCACCCTCGCCTGTCCTATTCGAAGAACTACCCACTGCCAATGGCCTGCGCCTCGGGGTGGCCCGGCTCAACGCCGAAACCTCCCTCAACGCGCTCACCCTCGAGATGGTCGACCTGCTGTGGTCGCGGCTCCAGCTGTGGGCCAGCGCGCCGGATATTGCCCTGGTGCTGTTGGAAGGTGCCGGCGAGCGGGCGCTGTGCGCCGGGGCCGATCTCAATCGACTCCACGCCGCCTGCCTGGCCCACCACGCGGGGCCGGCGCCGCACGACGTTCGGGGGAATCAGTACGCGCTCGATTTCTTCTCCCGCGAGTACCGCTTAGATTATTTCCTGCACACCTATCCCAAACCGCTGCTGTGCTGGGGCCACGGCGTGGTGATGGGCGGCGGCGTGGGCTTGCTGGCGGGCGCTAGCCATCGAGTGGTCACCGGCGGGCTGCGCTTAGCGATGCCGGAAATTAATATCGGGCTTTACCCAGATGTTGGCGGAAGCTGGTTTTTAGCGCGCGCGCCGGGCAAAACCGGCATTTTTCTCGCCCTCACCGCCGCCCAACTGAATGCCTCGGACGCGATTTTTGCCGGTCTTGCTGACTTGTGCATACCACACGCAGACAAAGCCCGGGTGCTGCACGCGCTGACTAGCCACGCTTGGTGGCCTGACGCTGGCCGCAACCACGCAGACCTCACCGCCCTGTTGCAGACTTTTGCGCAGGCGCCGGCCAGCGGCCCGTTGCGCGCACACTTCGATGCGATAAACGCCGCCTGCAGCCACGCGGATCCCGTGGCTATCGTGCAAGCGGTGGGCGCGCTGGCCCGCCTCGACGAGTGGTTTGCGCGCGGCGCGGCCACCCTGCGGGCGGGCTCGCCCAGCAGCGCTGTGTTGTCCATCGCCCTGCAACGCCGTTTGCGACTCGCCTCACTGGCAGACGTGTTTCGCGCCGAACTGGTGGCCGCACTCACCTGCGCGGCCCGGCCCGATCTCGCCGAAGGGATCCGCGCTTTGCTGATCGACAAAGACAAACAACCGCACTGGCAACCGGCCGACATCGCGGCCATCACCCCGGCGCTGCTCGACGCCTTTTTTGCGACGCCCTGGCCGGCGGCCGAGCATCCGCTGGCCTCACTGGGCGCGGCGTAGCGGCCGGCGCGGTTGGCCCCCTGCAAGCCGTGCCAGCGGTGCACGCCGTCGTGCCACCCCTGCCACCCCTGCCACCCCTGCCACCCCTGCCACCCCTGCAAGCCGTGACCCCGTGACCCCGTGACCCCGTGACCCCGTGACCCCGTGACCCCGTGCGACCCCTGCAACCCCTGCAAGCCGTGACCCCGTGCAACCCCGTGCAAGCCCGTGCAAGCCCGTGCAAGCCCGTGCAAGCCCGTGCAAGCCCGTGCAAGCCCGTGCAACCCCGTGCAAGCCCGTGCAAGCCCGTGCAAGCCGTGCAAGCCCGTGCAAGCCCGTGCAAGCCCGTGCAAGCCGTGCAACCCCGTGCAACCCCGTGCAACCCCGTGCAAGCCGTGCAAGCCCGTGCAAGCCGTGCAAGCCCGTGCAAGCCGTGCAAGCCCGTGCAAGCCGTGCAAGCCGTGCAAGCACGTGGAACCGCGGCGAGCCCGTTGCCAACGCGCAAAATACGGCCCGGCGTGTTTCAGATCTGCGTACCACCGGTGCCAGCCCGTTGGCAGCGCGGCTTACCGCCTTAGCCCCGGCCCGCACGCTGGCGCCCGCGCCGTTGATAGGCCGCGTGCAGCCACGCGGGGAGGCTCAGCGCCGCCAGCGCCGCCGCCAGCAGTCCCAGCGTCACGGGCCTAGCCAGGGGTGCGGTGAACAACGGCATCAGCGCGTAGCTCAGCAGGATGTGAAAAGAAAATACGGCCAAGGAATGACGGCCCAGGAACGCCAGCCAGGTGACCTTCGAGGCGGGGGCAAAGCGCCCCATCCACCACGCCGCGAGGGGGAGAGCCGCCACCAGATTGAGCAGACGCGCAGGGCCGAGATTGCCTTTATCAAACAGCGGCAGCAGGGTTGGACTCAGGCTGATGAACTCGTGCTTGAGCGCAAAACCCACCCCGACTATAGCCAGACAGAGCAGCCTCACCGAGCGGCTTTTAGCCGCCTTGAAGAACGGGCCAGCGGGATCGCGGCTTGCACAAAATAGGCCGATGACAAACGGCGCCTGCCAAGTCAGCAGATTGGGCCAGACCCACTCGATGGGAGACACCGCCCGCGCCAGCTGCTCCCAGGGGTTAAACCACTGCCCGAGCAGCCACACCGCCGCGCTGCCCAGCAGGACCCAAGCGCTAGCACCCGGCCGGCACAGCCAGCGCAGCAGCACAGGCGCGGGGAGCAACAACAGCACGTAGGCCGGCAGCACATCAAAAAATTGCGGCCGGTAGATTAGGGTTGCCGCCCACAGGGCCAAACCGGGGCCGAACTGCTGGGCGTCGGCGGCCCGCGCCAGCCACGCCGGGCCCGCCAGCCAGCCTGCGCACGCAACCGCAAAAGCCAGCGCCAGCGTGGCCAGATGATAGCCGTAGACCGTTAGGGCGCGGCGCAGACTCTTGGACCACGCGCGCGCCGGGGTGTGCAGCACGCGCCGATAGGCCAGCGCGTAGGCCACGCCAAACAGGACAAAAAAACCCTCCATCGCCGAGATAAAACCCAGCGACTCGCTGCTATAGCGGGTTATCCAGGCGGGCGCCAGATGGTCGATGGTCATGATGAGCAAGAGCGCGCCGCGCACGGTATCCACCCGCGCGTCGCGGGCCACCACTTGCGGCAGGTCGTGGGGCGACCTCACCCGCGCCGCCCGCTCACACGCCCACGCCGCCCGCTCACACGCCCGCGGTCTGCCCGCCGTCTATGGTCATGAGGTTGCCATTCATGAAGCGCGAGGCATCGGAGGCGAGAAAGACGATCGCGCCGTCTAATTCGGCTGCCTGCCCAAAACGTTTGGCGGGCACACGCTGCCGCAAGCGGTCGCCGGCGGGGCTGCGCAGCCATTCATCGTTCATCTCCGTGAAAAAATAACCGGGTGCCAGCGCATTCACCCGGATCCCGCGTGCCGCGAGGTCGACGCATAAATCGCGTCCCAAGTTGATCAGCCCCGCCTTGGCCGCGCTGTAGGGCGCCAGATGCCCGATCGCCCGGATGCCCAAGATTGAGGCGATATTGATGATGCTACATTCGCGCTGGTCCGCGAGCCGGCACTTGATCACCGCCTGCGCGAGCACCCATGGCCCGCGCAGATTGGTTTCATACACTTCATCCCATTGCTCATCGGCGAGTTTTTCGGGTGCGCTAGGACGGGCGACACCGGCGTTGTTGACCAGCACATCGATGGGCGCCACCGACTCCACCGCCGCAACGCAGACGCGGGTGGCGGCGCGGTCGCGGACGTCCAGCGCATAGACCTCACAGCGGCCGCCCTCGGCGCGGATCTCGGCCGCGAGGTCGTGCATTTTATCCACGCTGCGCGCGACCATCGCCACCCGCGCGCCGGCGCGCGCCAAGGTACGGGCAAAATGTCGCCCCAGCCCGCTGGACGCGCCGGTCAGTAAAATATGCTTGTTGCTAAGGTCGAACAGCGTCGCTAAAAACGCCTGCTGCTTGGACATTCCACTCTCCCGCTCTGAGATTTTTCTGTTACGGTCACCCGTACGCCAGAACGCGGCACGCGCGCGCGGCGGGCGCTACGGGCGCGCAGGACCGTCACGCCGGTACCGCACACCGGCTTCAAGCACGGCCCGAGCAGGCGCGGACGGCCGCAGCGCCCCAGCCGCCCGCGGGCGTCAACGACCCGTCACGTTCAACTCGCTGGGTTCAAAGTCTTTCTGCTGGACTTTGGGGGGGTTGACCACCGCCATCATCTGCAACGTCGTGCAGTGCATATTTTGGACGTCGATGGCCGCCGCGGAATCCAACAAGCCCACGCCCGAGCCGCGGTTCTGCGGCAGGTGATAGTCGGGATGGGCCAGCCCGGCCATCAAAAACTTCCACAACACGCCCGCGCGGTCGTACACCTTGCCCATCACTGGGAAGGCCGTTTGGTCGTCCACGTAGAAATAGCGTTTCGACAACGGGTGGTCGGCGCGCACCGGCACGCCTTCGAGTATCTGCGCCTTGCGCAGTTGCCAGGTCACTTTGGGGAAACAGCTGGAATACCCCGTGAAGTCCACAAAGTTGTAGTCAAAGTGGCGCGCCTTTACGTTGGAATGCTCCACTTGGTCGTGGCGATACATGGGCAGCATCACAAAGGTAGAGCCCTTGTAGGTCCACGTCATGTCTTTGATGCGGCCGCTGTAACCCAGAAAATCCTCGATCATGACATCGCTGCCCAAGAAAGAGTCCGTGCGGGCAGTGGTGGCGATCCGCCGCACCCGCCGCAGGGTCGGCACGTACATCCAGCCCTGTTCGTCTTTGTTGTCATCGGCGTTGTAGAAAATCAGCAGCTTGGTGCCGCTCACATCGGTGGGATCTTCGGCCGTGAGCGATATCGCGGAGTACACGTTGTAGGCGTTCTTGGGTAGTTCGGGCACGGGATCTACCACGTGCCGATACTTAAAGCGGATAGCCGCCGCATTAAAGGTGAGCGTGCGTTCCAGCGTCTGGCTGCGCATCTCCCGATAGCCCCAGTACATTTCAGGGATCTCGCCGCTGTCGCCCGCAAACGCGTAGCGCATATTCCAGGCCAGTTTATCGCCCGCGCGCGGGTCGTCCACGCTCAGTCCGCCCGAAAACGGTCGCCCAGCGGTGTAATTCATCAGCGCACCGGCGCCCTCGCCCATTTGCGCCTGGCCGGCGTAGCGCTCGGTGGCCGCCACAAAATTTGGATGGGGGTCAAACGAGAGTGGCTCACCCACCGGGATCGTCAGCCAGTCCTTAGCCACTAAATCGGCCATGTCGGGGTCCAGCAATTGGCGATACTGCGCCACATTGGACGCGTCGATGACCGTGCCCGGCGCCGGCGACATCTCTTGAATTTGCGCCATATCCAGCTCGAACTCCCCGGCGACCGCCCGGTCCAGCCCCAGTGCTCCGCCGAGCCCTAAAACCGCCGCCAGCGCGACGCCCGCGCGCGGCGCCGCCAAAACTTTCAAAATGCTCATCGCCATGAGTGCCGTCCTCTTGCTTGCCAACTGTGCCTAACCTAGCAGTACGTCTGGGGTCAGCGTTCAGGTCTCTACACCACCGAGGTAGTGCTCGTAGCGAATGCGCACAATGGCCCAGGCGGCCATGCCGCGGATGCCCGCGTCCGCGTCGGCGAGAAACGCCGCCACGCGTCCTAGCGCAAGCTCATCGCGACGTTGACCTATCAGCCACAGCGTCTGCATGCGCACATCGGCCTCTGGATGGGCCAAACCCCAGGCGTAAACGCTCGTCGCGTCAGCGCGAATAAAGCCCCAGGATTCCAACAGCCTAGTGGCCCCATCGCCGGTTAGCCGGCAGCACTTAAGCAGGGTCGTGGTGATCTGCAGAGCCAGCGGGCCGGGCAGGCGTTTCATGGCGCCGGCCATCACCGAGGCCTGTAGGGGCTTGCCGTAGGCAATGGTATGGATAATTTTGCCCGGTGCGTCCGGATCACCCAGCGCCGCACTGCTGCCTAAGGCGGCCAACGCCACTCGTTGGTCCTCTTCTTTGGTGAGCACCAGTAGCGCCGCGCGCGACGCCTTGGTATCTACCAAGCCCAAGGCCACCGCGGCCACTTCGCGAATGTCGGGGTTGCCCGATTTGGCGGCCAGTAAAAAATCGGCGGCCAAATCTTTTTGCCCATCCGCCAGTAGCACATATTTGCCGTAAGCGCGGATCGAATTGGCAGTCTGCGTTGAGTCGATGAGTTCTCGGACTGCGGCATCCTGCCCCGAGCCTGGGGCCCGCGCTAGCGCCTGCAGCGCGTGCTTCTTGACGAAATCGCTTTGCTCGCGCAACGCCTTGGCCAGCAGTTCGCCCATCCCCTCGCGGGGGACCGAGGCTAGAGATTCGGCCATCAGACCCAACACCACGGGATTGCGTTCGGCAGATTTAAACAACATGTCGATGCTGTTGGGGTGCACGCCGGTCAGCAGCGTATCGATGGCCGAACGCTGGACGACGGGGTCGTCCACCTCCAGACATTTCGCCAGCAGCGTCAAGGCCTGCTTATCACCGATGTCAGCCAACGCGCCCGCGGCCAAAATACGGTCGTAAATATCCGGCGAATCCATCATGGTTTTCGCCACTTTTACCGCCGCATAAAGTTCCTTATCGGGCGCTGCCGCCGCGGCCGGCCCGCTGCAGGTCAGGGCGAGGGACATCAGGCAACAAACAAGCATAAGGCGCATCTCATCACTCCGTTGCAGCACAGTTGCTGCCTCTCGTTTGGCGGTACTTGGACTCAAAAAAAACGGGCCGCAGAGCGGCCCGTTTATTGGACGCTGCGCCGGCGAACCGGCGCAACTCGGTCTAGCGGCCTTCGGTCAGATAGTTAACGTCCAGCAGCTTCTTCACCTTCTCCAGATCGGTCGTGGGGGCACCGATGCCGCGGCAGGGCACTAACGTGCCGCGCGAATTCTGGAGGTCGATGACGTTAATGCTCTGGAAGATACCGAACTTGACGCCCTCCGGGCTAGGCAGGGCTTTCCAATCGGTAACCTGGCCTTTGGCCTGCGGGTCATCGGCCCACAGCTTCGACAGCTGCCACACTTTCCACAGCTGGCCCGCTTGGTCGAACGCATTCGCGTAGTAGCACTCACCCGACTGACGGTCGAGGTGGATGTACTTCATCGAGTACGGGTGGTTAGAACGCTTGGGGGTCTGCTTCACGATGTCCAGTTCGCGCAGCGCCCAGTCGTCCTTCATCGCCCAGCCATTAGGACCGTAGTACACCGCATTGGTGTTACGCGAACGGGCAATGGCGAGTTCCTTGACGTGACCCACGTATTCCCAGTCGTGCTCCAACGGGCGGCCATTAAAGCCATAAAAGTCTTCCAGCGTGTGGTCCGTACCCAACAGGGAGTCGGACTTCACTTCGACAGAAATACGGCGAACTCGGCGCAGGCTGGGGATATAGGCCCAAGAGTCGTCGCCTTTGCGCGGGTCGTCGTAGCGCAGAATGAGGAACGCCGTACCGGCGATGTCAAACGGCGAGGTAAAACCCGTGTATTCGCGGAACTCGGTCCCCTTGGCGAAACCTTCGCCATTGTTGACCTTGTAGCCGCTTTCCGGCAGGTCAGAGCGGTGCGAGAACATCACTCGGCGGTAAGGGCCGGTCAGCGTGCGCTCGAAAGAGCCGCCGCCTTCGTAGAAACCAGCGTACTTGCCACCCTGATCAGTCATGATTTCGTGCTTGCTGTGCTCACCGCCTTTACGGACCCACACCCAATGCACTTCACCAACCGAAAGACCCGCCAGCTGCCAGCGGAAATTCCAGTTCCACACCATTTTCCAACCGTCTTCTTTGCTGCCCGCCGTAAAGGTAGCGGGGTCGAACGGGCGGCCGGCGGTGTAGTTTTCCAATGCGCCATCGGTTGCAATCTTGGCCGTGCCTTTAAACTTCTCGGTGGCGGCCACATAGACCTCGTTGGGGGTCAGATCGCCGGCGTCTTTGATCTTGACTTCCATGCCTTCGAAAATCTGAATTTCCTGATATTCCACCGGCGTAAAAGGCTTGATGAGGTCGGCCTTCTCGAAGGTGATGGTGTCCCCGTCGACGAACTGCGGCTGGGCCGCGGCGTTGGCCGCGATCCACGCCAAGTGGTCTTCTGGCGTGTAGGCGCTAGCAGCGAGCGGCTGTACGGCGAAGGCCGCGAGCAGTGCTAGCCGAATCGAATTTCTCATGTAAAAGCTCCTGTTCTTTGGTAATCATTGAGTTCCCCGTAGCACCCGCTTGGTTCAAGCCGATGCTACGAGGATGACACTTCGTTGTATCTTTTCTAGCGCGTGCTCAGAACTGGTACTTCAGCTGGAAGAAGAGCTCGTCGTTGTCACGCAGTGCGCCCAAGCCCTCGTGCGCAAGGCCGAGCGGGCCTTCCTGGTAGGGGTGACGCCGGTTCCAAGCCCCGCCGTCGCTGGCGAACTGGGCCGCTCCACCATCCGGAATGATGTACGCGTGGTACGGGCCCGCATCGTGCTGGAAGTTATTGGTGCCGCCCCAGATGAGGTTAAACCCACCCTTGATAGACCAATGGTTGTCGATAAACCATTCTAGGCTCTGACCGGCCACAAAGGAGTTGCTGTCCTCTTCCCACACGGCAAAACCAACCGGCTTCAGGGTATCGCGCAGGTAGTTGGCGATATAGAAGAAGGTGGTGATGAAGTTGTGTTCTTCGAACAGGTAGCCCGTGTGCTTGGTGCCCTCGTAGTCCATGTACCAAGTGTCGAATATCTGCATGGACAAGAAGAAGGTGCGGTCTTTGTTCAGCCACTTGATCCACGTGGGACGGTCTAAACCAATCGACCAACGCATGACATTGCTCGTGTCGGCCCAGTCGGCCTTGCGAGTGTTCATCACGAGTTCGTCGAGGGTCCAGGAGGACTCCACCCGAAACACCACGCCGGTGTAGTTTTCAAAGTAGTCGAACGACAAGCCCGGAATGTGGGACTGCTTGTAGGACTGCTTCACATGCCCACCGGTGAGCGCGCCGGCGCTGGCGCGGTAGAACAGGGTGGCGTCCTTACCGGCGATGGCGCGTTGGGCGAAGTCGGAGATGGTGGATGCTTCGCCGGTCAGGTCGTCCACCGCGCGGGCTGTGCTGCCGCCGGCCGCAATCGCTGCGATCGCATCACCCGGCTTCATCACCTGGATGGGGAAGCCCAAGGAACCCTGCGGGCACGCGCCGTTAGGATCGAGGAACGTGCCGAAGCCAGCAAACGCGTGGCCGGTAAGAAGACCGCCCGTCAAGTCAGACACCGTGCAGTCGGTTTTGCCGAACGCTGCGTTGTTCTGACGAACACCAGAGGTGGCGCCGGTGCCCAGCGCGTTAAAGGCGTCGAGGCCCGTGTTGAGCACGTTGATGTTCTCGAACTGGAAAGCCCCCACGTCGTTCCAACCGTAATAGTAGGATATCGCGGTGTGCACTTCGCCCAGACGGAACTCCCAACGCATGCCGGGCTCGGTGTTCTCAATGGCCCATTCTGGGCGGTCATTGATGCGCAGACCCGCGGGCGAGCCGAAGCCAGCCGGCGAACGATAGTCGCGAGGACCCCGCGAACCGCAGATGTTGTCGTTGTTGAACGACCCACCGGGAAGCGGAGTACCCAAGAACGGAATTGTCCCGGCCGCCGCCGCCTGCGAACGCGCGTTTTCCGTGGCGCCGCTAATGCAAGGCTCGACGGCGAAGTAGGAGTTGTACATCGCGAAAACGCTGATGTCTTTGGAAAACGGGTGGGCCCAGCCCTGCGAAGGGTTGCCTAAACCGGTTTGCTGGAATTGGTCAAAGTTCCACAGCACCGTGACGGCGTTGTCGGTGGTAGGACCCACGGCGCCAAACTTGTACTGAAAAGAGGCTATCCACTGGGGAATGCGAATGTCTTCGAAGGAATCGAAGAACAAATGCTGGCCGTAGTCCACCGGGTTAACCACGTCTTGGAGGCGGAAGAAGTCGGTCTTGCCCCACACCACCTGCTGTTTACCGATCCGAATCCACCAGTCGCCTAGGGTGGCGTCCATATAGAGTTCGCGGAACGGATACAGGCGACCGCTGGCGTCCGTGTTGTTCATGGCAACGTCGAGCGGGCCGACGTTCTGGTCGGAACAACGGATGCACTGGAACGGCAGCAGGCCTTGGCCCGGCGCGTTGCCGTAGAGCTTGTTGCTCGTCACGGCGGTGACCGGGAAGCCGCCCTTCCCGACGTTTCTCGGGTTATATTTGCCGCGGTCAGGCGCACGGAAAAGAATGGACTCGGAGTTGTTGGTCAACCAGGACTGGTCTTGGTAGCCCTGCTGAACAATTTTGCCCAAGCCGCCCGTGGCGTTGTAGCCAAAGCCCAGTGGGCTGTCGCGCGGCACCGTGCCCGGCGTAGTGCCGTTTGCGCCACTGTAGCCGAAGTCCGTTGCCTGATAGACGTCAAACCCGCCGTGCTCGATGGGGCTATTGGTGTAGGTAGACGCGCGGCCCATGTAGGAAGGCTGGCCGCTGTTGTTGGCGGTGCCGCTGCCGAAGGTTTCGCCCATGTAATAGGCGGCGTCGAACTCGGGCCGGATTACGGTGACGAAGCTCAGGGTGTCGAACATGCCGACGTTTTGATAGTTGACCTCGGCGTTGATTTCGAGGCGCTGAATCCACTGATTCAGGTATGAGTCGCCAGACCCGAAACGCGCCCGCGCGTCAGAACTCAGCGCGCCTTCAATTTTAACTTCACCACCGAGTGCATCAATCAAAATGCGGGCTTCGGCCGGCGCTGCCACTAGCAGCGCGGTCGAGACCGCAGCACTCAATGACAAAGCGCGGAATATGCTCTTCATTGTGTCGTCTCCCATTTTTCTACCTTACACATCGCCCGGGCCAGAAACCCGGGCGTATTCACACCGTTTTCGCATCCCGGGCTCGCTGGCCCGCTCACGCCCCGCGCGCTCGGAGCGCGGACGGATGCTAATTGGGTCGGAGTCTGGCACAGCTGTTGTAAATCGTAAACACTAATTTGCAATTATCGCCAAGTGAAGTGTCGAAACGTGGTTTTTTCACCACAGACTGCCCTGGCGGCGGCGGACAGCGGGCTCAGTGCGGCCGGTTTTCGATGGGCGGGCGTCAGGTGCCGCGCTGAACTCAAGCGCGCGCGGGCGGGGCTAGCCAGGGGGCCGCGTGCCAGCCAACTCGCCCGCAGACCGGCGAGCGCCGCCGCCGAGATTTCCTGCGCTGGCAACGGCATGTATCATGCCGCGCGGCGTGCCAGCCAGCCGAATCCTCATCCTTTCCAATCCAGCCAGAGCGCCAACATGACAGCTTTTTCCGCTGATGAATTTCGCAAGGCCTGCGGCGTCTGGGCCAGCGGCGTATCCATCGTGACCACCCGCGACCCTGAGGGCCAGCCCTACGGCCTCACCATGAACGCCGTGACCTCGCTATCGCTGGACCCACCGTTGTTTGTCATCTGCGTGGACAACAAGTCCGACACGCTAGCAGCCATCAAACGCAGCGGGGTGTTCGCGATCAATATCCTAGCGCAGCCGCAGCAGGCGCTCTCCAATGCGTTTGCGAAAAAGAATCCAGACAAATTTGCCGCAGTCTCCTTCGAGTGGGGGAAAAGCGGGGCACCACTGCTCACGGGCCGATTATTGGGCATCGAGTGCCGCGTGCGGGCGGCGTACCCGGAGGGCGATCACCAGATTTTTGTGGGCGCAGTCACGCATTTAACCCCGACCGCCGACCCCGACGCAGCCCCGTTGCTGTACTACCGCGGACGCTACGCAGAACTCCTAGGCCCCGGCTGAACACCCCGGGCGCATTTTTACTTGTACCTGAGGAAGCGTTATTGCTATGGTTGCCAGCAGCAACTAGGCGAGCCCTGCACGACTCTCGCGAGGCTCACGATTTCAATCGATAAAATTTTGAAGGCTTGCACGATGCAGAACCGCACCAAACGTCCGTTTCTTCATGCCATGTGGCCCGCCGTCTTCGCAGCGGCAACCTCAACCGCTTACGCCGCAACGGAAGAACTGAAGGACAATCGCAGCCCACTGGTGGTTGATTTCACCACCGCCACCTACCTCCCCGGCCAAAAGGGCGTGTTGGTGGCAGGCCTGCACGGCCTGCTGGGCGCGTTGCGAGTCGACGACGAAGGCGTGGCGGAACTCAGCCGCTTTGAAGCCAACGAAAACATCGATTTCACGGCAGTGGAAAAACTGACCAACAGCGAAGTGCTACTGGGCACTTCGACCGGCAGGCTCTACAGCTTCGATGGCAAGACCCTGACCGACCTCGGCAAAATTACGGAGTTCGATGAACCCGTGCTCGACATCGCCATTTCGGGCGGCAAAGGTTGGGCAGTAGGCTCACGCGGCATGTTGGCTAAGAGCGCGGATGGTAGAAAATGGGACCCCGTCACCATTACCGAAATCCAGCAGCCCGAAGTGAAACTGCCGGCCAACACCGCCAGCGAATGGTATTTCGGCGTGGCCAACATCATACCGGAGACCGTGAAAATCACCGCGACCAAGGGTGGCGCACCGCTGGTAGCCGACACCGATTACACCTTCTATCCAGACGAAGGCTTTATCCAAATCAACGCCGATTTGGACGCCGAACCAGCACCCTCCATCAGCTTCCAGTTCCACCCGGGCCCGGCGTTCAAACATGATGACGTGTCTTGGAACGTGGTGATGTTTGAGGGCGACAACGTCACCATCGCGGGTGAATTCGGCATGATAGTCCAGAGCGCCGATGGCGGTGCCACTTGGACCCGTCGCGACAGCGTGTTCACGCCCAAAGAGCCTGAACAGCCTTACTGGATTACGGGCACGCAGGAGGGCAAAACCATGGTACTCGTCGGCGCCGCAGGCGCGGTGCACCGAAGCACCGACGCCGGGCTAACTTGGACGCGTCTGCCGCCTCCCAGCGCGGAAGGCCTCTTCGGCGTGGCCCTGATTAAGGACGGCAGTGGCTCAACCGTCCCCGTCATCGCGGGCGCGGTGGGCATGGTGGGCACCTTCGTCGACGACCAATGGCTACTCGCCGACCGCAGCCAACTCAAGCTGCTGTCGTGGTTGAAAAACCCGGTAAAGATGCCCAATGGCACAACCCTGCTGCTGGGCGGTCGCCAGACGGTACTCGTACTCAAATGTGGCTTGAGTGCCGCCTGCGAGTGGCACCGGGTACCGGTTAAGACGGCGGGCGATGTCGCCATCGCAGAGACACTAGACCGTACCCCTGGGGACTGAAACGAAGGCGCCGCGAAGGCCAAATAAGCCTCGCTTGCCATCAGCTACACTGCGGCGCCTGTGGGTGCCGCAGTTGTTTGGGGAGTGCCGCAACCGCACGCCCTCGCAACCCCTCGCACTCAGCCCATGTCGCCGGGCACAGCGCGGCCTCCGCTCGTCACCAATGGCCGCGACGCAAGGGCGCGTGCGAGCAGTGCCGCCGCCCGGTTGAGCAGTCTTACTTGGCGATTCGGCTTGCCCGAGGCGCCGCTTGCGACCACCAGCGGCCAGCACCGGTGGGCAGCGGGCCCGCTCCCGACTGGCCTTGGGCACGCCGCCTAGTCGCGTTGGAGGCTCAGCCTAAGGCGGCCACCTGCGGGTAACGGAAACAACTTTGCAGATGGTCGTTAACCAAACCGGTGGCCTGCAGATAGGCGTACAAGGTGGTTGGGCCTAAAAATTGAAAGCCGCGGGCTTTTAGGTCGCGCGCCAGCGCGATGGACTCGGGGCTGGTAGCCGGCACGTCGGCCCAGTTCGTTCTGGGGATATGCAATGGGCCGCCGCCCACAAAACCCCACACGTAGGTGTTGAAGCTCCCAAAGGCTTGCTGAACCTCCAGCAAGCGCGCGGCATTGTTGATGGCGGCGGTAATTTTGGCGCGGTTTCGGATGATGCCCTCGTCGTGCAGGAGCGCGTCCACCGCGCTTGCGGGATAGCCGGCGACCTGCACCGGATCAAACGCCGCGAAGGCTCGCCGATAGGCGGCCCGGCGCCGTAGAATGCTGTACCAACTCAGCCCTGCTTGGGCGGACTCCAGCACCAAAAACTCAAAATGCACGCGATCGTCGCGCACCGGGACACCCCATTCGGTGTCGTGGTAAAGCAGTTCTTCAGGTCGCTGCGGGGTGGCCCACGCGCAGCGCGTCAACCCGAGCACGGCGGCGTCTGACATCTAGCGTTCTCCACTGAGAATGGGGCAGGTTGGTGACTGAAGCCCGCTGCTAAATGCTGGCCACGGGCTGCAACAGCAGTCCTTAACGCGGCGGCAAACGGCTGGCAGCATCCAGTCGGATGGATTCCCCATTGAGATAGGGGTTATCAATGATAGCCAACGCCAACTTGGCGTATTCCTCGGCCAGACCGAAGCGTTTGGGGTATTCGATTTGGAGTTGAATCCCCTCGCGAATCTTATCCGGTAGGCCGCGCATCATCGGGGTTTCGAACAAGCCGGGCGCAATGCAGTTACAGCGAATGCCATCGCGCGCCAGGTCACGCGCAACCGGCAGGGACAGCCCCACCACCCCGGCCTTGCTGGCGGCGTAGGCGGCCTGCCCCATCTGGCCATCCCACGCGGCTATCGAGGCGGTGTTGATCACCACCCCACGCTCGCCGCTGGCCCCTTCGGGGGCGTTCTTGGTCATCGCTACCGCTGCCAGACGCAGCACGTTGAAGGTGCCAATAAGATTGACGCCGACGATGCGCTGGAATTGCTCTAGCGTATGGGGCTCGCCCTTGCTCACGGTTTTAGCCGCACTGCCGATGCCCGCGCAGTTGATACAAAAATGAATGGCACCCAACGCCTGCAGGGTGGCGGCGATGGCCGCCTTGACCTCTGCTTCGGAAGTCACATTCACATGCTGGTAGATTGCCGCTGAGCCGAGTTGCCCCGCCAAGGTTTGGCCCAAGTCGTCGCTTAAATCGAAGATGGCGACGCGCGCACCACCCGCCACTAAGGCCTCCGCCGTTGCCCGTCCCAAGCCCGACGCCCCACCGGTGACAATTGCCACTTTGCCTTGCACCTGCATTACCCATTCTCCTCGTGATAGTCATGTTGCGAACGCCGAGCGACGTCCGTCCTGCGGCAGGTATGATAGCCGCTGCGCGCCCAACCAACACTTGCCACGGTCTTTTTAGGAGAAGCTTCGCGATGAAACTCTACGATTTTGTGCTCGCCCCAAACCCACGCCGCGTGCGCATGTTTATGGCAGAGAAAGGTCTGGAAATCCCCAGCGTGCAAATCAATTTGCGCCAAGGCGAGCAGTTTGAGGCGCAATTCAAGCAGGACAATCCCGGCATGGTCGTGCCGGCGCTGCTGCTGGACGACGGCACGCTGTTAACCGAAACCATGGCAATTTGCCGCTACTTGGACGCGCTGCATCCCGCCCCCGTGCTGTTTGGCAGTACTCCTAAAGAGCAGGCTTTGGTTGAGATGTGGAGCCGGCGCGCCGAACTCGAGGGCTTAGCGGGAGCGGCCGAAGCACTGCGCAACGCCGCCCCGCGGTTTGTGAATCGTGCCCTCCCCGGCCCGCGTGACTACGCACAGATTCCTGCGCTGGTCGAACGGGGGAAAGCGCGCCTGCGGGCGTTTTTTGACGATTTAGAAAGCGGACTGAACGGCCAAACGTGGCTGGCCGGCGAGCATTTCTCGGTGGCCGACATCACCGCTTTCGTGGTGGTGGGATTCGCGGTCAACGTAGAGGAAGAACCGGCGGCCGGCCACGTGCACATTGCACGTTGGCGCGCCGCCGTCGCCGCGCGGCCCAGCGCGGCCGCCTAAGCCTGCCGCCCGCTAATCGCCCGCGAACCTACAGCAGTTCGAGGGCGATTGCGGTGGCTTCACCGCCACCAATACACAAACTGGCGACCCCACGCTTTAAACCATGGTCGCGCAGCGCGTGCACCAGCGTCACGATGATGCGCGCACCCGATGCCCCAACCGGATGGCCCAGTGCGCACGCGCCGCCGCGAACATTTAATTTCTCGTGCGGAATTTTAAGGTCGTGCATCGCGGCCATGGCCACTACCGCAAAAGCTTCGTTAACCTCAAACAAATCCACCTCCGCCACCGTCCAACCCAGCCGCTTGAGTAATTTATCGATGGCCGACACCGGCGCGGTGGTAAACCAACCCGGCTCTTGGGCGTGGGTTGAATGAGCCAAGATGCGGGCCACCGGCGCTAAGCCCATGGCCGCCGCGCGGGCACCAGAACTGAGCACTAGCGCGGCCGCGCCATCGGAAATAGAACTGGAATTGGCGGCGGTGACCGTGCCATCTTTGGCAAAGGCCGGTTTGAGCTGGGGGATTTTGTCGAGCTTGGCTTTGCCGGGTTGCTCATCGGTATCGATGACCCGCGGCGCTTTGCCGCCGGGCAGGGGCACGGCGACAATTTCGGCCTTGAAATGGCCGCCCGTGATCGCGCGTTGCGCGCGCAGCAAAGACTCGATGGCAAAGCCATCCTGCGCCTCGCGGGTAAAACCGTACTTGCGCGCGCAGTCCTCGGCGAAAGTCCCCATCAAACGGCCGCGTTGGAAGGCGTCTTCAAGACCGTCGAAAAACATATGATCTAACACTTCGCCGTGACCCAGCCGCGCGCCACCCCGCATTTTGGGCAGCAGGTAGGGTGCGTTGGTCATGTTCTCCATGCCGCCCGCCACCACGATATGCGCCGAGCCAGCGAGGATGGCGTCGTGGGCCTGCATCACGGCTTTCATGCCGGAACCGCACATTTTGTTGATGGTTGTGCAGCCCACGCTGGTGGGAATGCCCGCCCCCATCGAGGCTTGGCGGGCCGGGGCTTGGCCAAGACCGGCCGGTAGCACGCAGCCCATGATGGTTTCATCTACGGTGTCGGGGGCAACCCCGGCGCGCTCGAGGGCAGCCTTGATGGCCGCAGCCCCCAACTGCGGGGCGGTCACACTCGAAAAATCGCCCTGCATGCCACCCATCGGGGTACGGGCCAGCCCTACCACCACTACGTTGTCTTGCATGGTCTGTCTCCTGTGGAAAGTTTAAGCGGGCGAGTCTAGCGGGCCGAGCGGCCGCGCACTAGGCTTGTGGGCGCGATCCAGCACGCGCGCCACGATCTCGCTGGCAATCGGCAGGGCCGCCGTCGCGGCGGGCGACGGCGCGTTGCAAACGTGGAGCATGCGGGCGGTTTGCTTGAGCAAAAAATCGTGGATCAGGTGGCCAGAAGGCGACACCGCCTGCGCCCGGATCCCCGGCGCGCAGGGCAGTAAGTCCGCTTGCGTCAGCATGGGGCAGTAGCGCTGTACCGCGTGCAGATAGTGCCGCCGGCTCAGCGCGCACGCCAGTTCCCGCAGCCCGGCTCCGGGATAGCGCGCCAACAGCCGCCAGGTCCCAGGGTAGCGCGCCACCGCCCAGGCATCACGCCGGTCAAACGCGTGCTGGCGATAATCCTCGCGCGACAGCGCCAGCATGGCGCTCGGTCCGACACTCACCCCACCGTCAAACAAGCGCGTGAGATGGATCCCTAAAAATGGCAGCCGGGGGTCGGGCACGGGGTAGATGAGATGCTTGACGATCGCGTTGCGGCTCGCCGGCAGGCGGTAGTAGTCGCCGCGAAACGGCACGATGGCGAAGTCTGGGGTGATGCCGCTCGCGCTGAGCAGGCGGTCGGCCTGCAGCCCCCCGCACACGATGAGTTGCCGCGCGCGCAGGGTTCCTCGGGAGGTCTCCAACACCACCTCCGCGGCACCTTCGCGCAGCGCCTGCACCTGGGTATCGAGCTGGATCTCACCGCCGGCCAAGGTCATTTGGCGCGCCAAGGCGTGACACATCCCCACGTAATCAACGATCCCGGTGGCCGCCACCAACAGGCCGGCGACGCCCAGCACGTTGGGCTCGAGCGCCTGAATCTCAGGCCCCTCCAGCCAGCGCACTGCGGCCCCGTTCGCCAGCGCGCGCCGGTGTAGCACCGTCAGTGGCGCGACCTCGGCGGGGCTCACCGCGAGGATCAATTTACCGCACTGTTGATGGGTCACTGCGTGTGCTTGGCAGAAGGCGAGCGTGCGCTGCAGCCCGGCCTGCGCCAAACGCGCTTTCAGGCTGCCGGGCTCGTAGTACACGCCGGCGTGGATCACCCCGCTGTTGTGCCCGCTTTGGTGGGCCGCCAGGCGGCTTTCCTTCTCCACCAGCACGAGGCTTGCGCCGGGCGCCTCTTGGAGCAGCACATAGGCTGTGGCGAGCCCGACGATGCCGCCCCCCACCACCACGAAGTCGACTGCGGGCGCGGTGTTCATGGCTACTGGCGGGTGCTGCGTGGGGGCCACCGGCTGGCCGCGAGCCCGCCGCCGGCGCGCCGCCCGCAGGACCTAGACACCGCGGCGTACAGCCTGTGTATAGGCATCACAGCGCTGCAGAAAATTGTGGGTGGTCTTGGGCATGGGCACCCGTGCCACCGCCACCCATTCGACGATTTTTTTACCCTCGCGAAGAATTTCGAGTCCCCGCGCACCGTTGCGACTGAACTCCCCGTGGGCGTCCCGTTGGGGCGCGAAGTGGTATAGCTGGTCGCCTGAGGCGACAAATTCTGGCCACACCTTGAAAATCGAAGGGTCGGTTTTCATGGTTTCGCTTTCCTGCTTCGCGGCCAGCGCATAGGCCACGATGTCGGCCTGCACACCCTGAAATTCCGGGAGATTGGCGAAGGTTTCAATCAGCTTGCCGGCAATTTGATCGATGGCCTTCATGGACTGACTGACTTTGATGTAGCGGCTCTCGTAGAAATCGGCGATGGGCATATAGAAGGCTTTCAGCGGCTCTCCCCAGAGTTCATCTAGCCCTTCTTCGCCGGAATAATGGCGCACCTGCTTGCCCAGATCGAAGGCCTCGAGAAAGCACGATTCGCATTCCCGCAGCAGTTCGTTGTCTTCATGGATTTCAATGCCGCGCTGGCGCAGCTCAAACAGAATATTGAAAATATCGGAGCCCCGGTTGAGCAGCGCGCCGGCCAGCATCGCCGCGTTGACCCGGCGGCGCTCGGGCTCGCGCTGGGTATCGAACGCCTCGCGCGCATATTTCACTTTATGCCCGGGCGTATTGATCCCGGACTCGGTGTTGTGAAACACCCGTTTGGTCAGCTGGTCGATGAGTTCGCGCCGCGCCACGTCCTCGTTGGTGGGGACCTCGTAGAAACGGATCCAGTAGCCGTCGTAGCAAATACAGCGTTTGCCGTTGACCTCACCCAGCGTGCCATCGGGGACTTTGGGGGCCAAGGACACCGATATTTCAGCCGTCATCTAAATATTCTCAAAAGTTACACCCTCGACAGTTTTTGGCGCCGGCAAGCAGTCGGGCGGCGGCCTGGGCGCGCGGGCCGTGGGACCTTCGAAGCCAGACCTTCAGCGCAACGGGCGCACATGATACAAAGAAGAGGCGGGCGCGGGCAGCGGTAAAACAGAATAATTTTGCGCGTCGCAACAAGACCGCGCAAACCGCCACTGTCGTGGTATAAGCGGCCCCTGCGTCCACCCTGCGAGGCTGCCGTGTCTGATTACCCGCTGGATGCGACCGAGCGCCGCCGCCATTTCAACTATTTTCTCGCCATCCCCCTGCGTTGGAACGACCTCGACCCTTATCGCCACCTCAACAACGCGCGCTACCACACCTTCTTCGACACGCTGATCATGCACTACCTGAGCGTGGCGGGTGGCTTTGATGTCCTCGCCGGCGAGGTCGTGCCGTTCACGGTGGAAAACTGCTGTCGCTTCCATCGCTCGTTTACTTTCCCGGACGTGGTCGATGCCGGGCTGCGGGTGGCGCGCTTGGGCCGCAGCAGCGTGCGCTATGAAATAGGCCTGTTTCGCGCGGGCGCAGCGCCCGTCCATGCCACCGGCTATTTCGTGGATGTGTTCGTGGACCGCGTGAGTTCTCGGCCCCAACCCATTCCCGCGGCGCTGCGCGCGCACCTCGGCCAGCTGTTGCCCACCGCCCCGGGCTGACACGCGCCGCCGCGCGTGGCCCGCCGCTGTTCGCGGGCCCATGTTAAAGTTGCGCCATGCTGCAATCCTCACTGGTTATCCGGCGTCCCGACGATTGGCACGTGCATTTACGTGACGGCGAGATGCTCGCCACCGTGCTCGCCGCGACCGCCCGCGACTTCACCCGGGCCATCGTCATGCCCAATCTCCAGCCACCGATTACGACCACCGCGGCGGCCTTGGCCTATCGCTCACGTATTCTTGGGCTGCTGCCGGCAGCGAGCGATTTCACGCCGCTGATGACCTGCTACCTCACCCCGAGCGTCGCGCCCGACGACCTCGCCGCCGGCCATGCCGCCGGTATTTTTAGCGCCGCGAAGCTCTACCCGGCCGGCGCCACTACCCATTCGGAAGCCGGAGTCAAACAACTCCGGCAAATTTATCCCGTGCTTGAGCGCATGCAGCGCATCGGCCTGCCGCTGCTAATCCACGGCGAAAGTGTGGCGCCAAACGTCGATATTTTCGACCGCGAAGCGGTGTTCATCGAGGACGAACTCATCCCCCTGCACACCGACTTCCCGGCGCTGCGGATCGTGTTTGAGCACATTACCTCGCGCGAGGCGGTGCAGTTCGTGCGCGCAGCTAGCGGTGCCATCGCCGCGACCATCACCCCCCATCACCTCATGATTAATCGCAACGCGATGTTTGAGCAGGGGATCCGGCCCCATTTGTATTGCCTGCCGGTCGCCAAGCGCGAGGCACATCGGCTGGCCTTGCGCGGGGCCGCGGTCTCGGGTGACCCCCGATTTTTTTTAGGCACCGATTCGGCGCCCCATCTGCGGCACCTGAAGGAACATGATTGCGGCTGCGCGGGGGTCTTTAACGCGGGATCCGCGCTGGCCTGCTACGCGCAGGTTTTCGACGAGGAAGACGCTCTGGCCCGCTTAGAAGACTTTGCCTCGCACTTCGGCCCCGCCTTCTATGGCTTGCCGCCCAACGCCGGCACCGTGACCTTAGAACGCGTGGCGAGCGTCGCCGCGCTCCCCGATTGGCCCAGCCCGCTGGGGCCGATCAAGCAGTTTGTGCCGCCGGGTGGGCTGTGCTGGCGGGTCGTGAAACCCTGAGCGCGCCGCCATGCCCCCGCTGACACCCACCGAACTCAGCGCGCTCGACCGCGCCCACGTCTGGCATCCCTACAGCAGCTTTGTGGACCCACCGCCGATGTTTGGCGTCGCCTCCGCGCGGGGGGTGCGGATCACCCTGACCGATGGCCGTGAACTCATCGACGGCATGGCCTCTTGGTGGTCGGTCATCCACGGTTACGGCGAACCTACCATCAACGCCGCCTTGCACGAGCAAATCGAGCGCCTGCCGCATGTCATGTTTGGCGGGCTGACCCACGAGCCGGCGGTCGCGCTGGCACAGCAACTGGTCGCCATCGCCCCGCCGGGGCTGGCCACCGTCTTCTTTGCCGATTCTGGCTCCGTGGCGGTCGAAGTCGCTATCAAAATGGCGCTGCAATATCAGGTGGCGCGCGGCCGTCCGGGTAAGCGCCGTCTGCTGAGCCTGCGCGGTGGCTACCACGGTGATACTTTCGGTGCGATGGCGGTTTGCGACCCCGTAACCGGCATGCATTCGCTGTTTCAAGGGTCGCTGCCCACCCAGCTATTTGCACCGCGCCCCAGCGTGCGCTTTGGGGCGGTGTGGGACCCGGCCGACATCGCGGCCTGCGCCCAACTCCTGGCGGCCCACGCCGACGAACTGGCCGCCGTCATCGTAGAACCCATTGTGCAGGGTGCGGGCGGCATGTGGTTCTACCACCCGGCGTGGCTGGCCGCGCTGCGGGCGCTGTGCGACCAGCACGATGTGCTGCTCATTTGCGATGAAATTGCGACCGGTTTCGGGCGCACCGGCGAGTTATTTGCCTGCAACCACGCCGGCATCTCCCCGGACATTCTGACCCTCGGGAAAGCCCTCACCGGGGGCTATCTGAGCTTGGCGGCAACGCTGACCACGCGCGCGGTGGCCGCCACCATTTCGGGCGGCAGCCCTGGCGTGTTCATGCATGGGCCTACTTTCATGGGCAATCCCCTGGCTTGCCGCGCAGCACTGGCCAGCATCGCCCTGCTGCAGGCCTCGGACTGGCGTGGCCGCGTGGCCGCCCTCGAAGCCGGACTGCGCGCCGGCCTCGCCCCCTGTCGCGATTTGCCGCCGGTGGCCGAGGTGCGCGTGCTCGGCGCCATCGGGGTGGTGGAACTCCACCACCCGGTCGACCTGCGCACCCTGCCCGCGGCGTTCGTGGCGCGCGGCGTGTGGGTGCGACCTTTTGGTCGGTTGGTCTATGTCATGCCGGCCTACGTCATGTCGGCCGCCGATTTGGCGCAACTCACCGCCGCCATCGTCGCGGTGGTCAGCGCCCTGCCCTAAGCGCAGGGCCACCCGCCAGAGCGCCCGGTCAGTTCAGGATGGGCTCCACATACGGTAATTCCGCCGCCTGCGCGACCGCCCGATGGGTCACGCTGCCCGCCAATAAATTCAGGCCATTGCGGAGATGTTGATCGCCCGCCAAGGCCGCCCGCCAGCCCCGGGCCAAGGTTTGGACATAGGGCAGGGTGGCGTTGTTGAGCGCATGGGCAGAGGTGCGTGGCACCGCGCCCGGCATATTGGCCACGCAGTAGTGCACCACCCCGTCCACCACAAAGGTGGGTGCGGCGTGGGTCGTAGGCCGACTGGTTTGCGCGCACCCGCCCTGGTCGATGGCGACATCCACGAGGACGCTGCCGGGCTTCATCCGCGCCAAAATCTCGCGGGTGATGAGTTTGGGGGCCGCCGCCCCGGGCACCAAGACCGCCCCGATGAGTAAATCAGCCTGCGCGGCGTAGTGCTCCAACGCGTCGCTGGTCGCAAAAACCGTCGTGAGTTGGGCGCCGAACTGGGCGGCCAGCGCGCGCAGTCGCGGCAAGGATTTATCCAGCACCGTGACCTGCGCCTGTAAGCCCAGCGCCATCTGGATGGCGTTAGTGCCCACCACCCCACCGCCCAGCACCACGACCTGTGCGGCGGCTACCCCCGGCACGCCGCCCAGCAACAGGCCGCTGCCGCCCATCTCGCGCTCCAGGCAACGGGCCCCGGCGGTAATCGCCAGGCGGCCCGCCACTTCACTCATGGGCGCCAATAACGGCAAAGAGCCATCGGGGGCCGTGACGGTCTCGTACGCAATGGCACACACACCGCGAGCGGCCAGCGCCCGCGTGAGGGCCGGCGCGGCGGCCAAGTGCAGATAGGTAAACAGGACGTGCTGGGGCCCTAGCAGCGCCACTTCCTCCGGCTGTGGTTCTTTCACTTTGACGATCATCTCGGCCTGCGCAAACACGTGGGCCGCGCTGGGCAGTAAGCGCGCACCGGCCTGTGCGTAGACCTCGTCACCCGCGCCGATGCCGGCCCCGGCTTGGGTTTCCACCAGCACTTGATGACCTAAGGCCACCAGTTCGCGCACGCTGGCCGGGGTGAGACCCACCCGGTACTCGCTCGCTTTGATTTCTTTGGGGACTCCAATATCCATCGCTTTCTCCAGTGCCTGACACGGTGTCGGCTATGGGCAAAGCGTAGGGGTTTGGGCGCAGAATTAGCTTGCAAACTGCGGGCTTTTTCGGCGTGATCCGCAAGTAAACGCCCAATTAGCGCCCACTCCAGAAAGAAACCACCATGAGCAGCAGGTTTGACCGCACCGACCGCGCCATCCTTAGCGCGCTACAGCGTGATGGTCGCACCAGCAACGTGACGTTGTCGGCGGCCGTGAACCTCTCGGAATCCGCCTGCCTGCGGCGGGTGCGGCAGTTGGAGGAAGCCGGGGTCATCGCCCGTTATGTGATGCTGGTGAATCAGGCCCACGTGGGCTACCCCAGCGATGTTTTCGTGCGCATCAGCTTGAATCGACAGCAGGGCGAAGACCTCGCGCAATTTGAGGCGGCGGTACGCGAAGTCCCTGAAATCATGGAGTGTTACCTCATGACCGGGGAGGCTGACTATCTTTTGCGGGTCATCGCGGCCGACGCCACGGACTACGAACGCATCCACACCCGTCATCTCACGCGACTGCCCGGGGTAGCGCGCGTGCACTCCAGTTTTGCGCTGCGCACGGTGGTCAAAAAGACCGAAGTGCCCGTATCTAGTCAACCGAGCGCGAGCACCCGCCACGCATGAGCGACCCCGACCCGAACAATTTTTCCCCGGCAGTCCAGCGTGCCCTGCGGCGCTGGCCGACAGTGCCCGCGGCCTATGGCTGGCTGCGACTGGATCGCCGGGCGCGCTGGTTTGTGCGCGACGGCCTGATTACGCACGTCCGGGCCTTGGCCTTTCTTAACCAGCATTACGCCAGGGATGCCACCGGCGGCTGGTTCGTGCAGAACGGGCCGCAGCGGGCTTATGTGACGCTAGACCTCGCCCCATGGGTCCTCAGCGTCCAGCCGGACGGCCAACTGCTCGCCCAAGGGGGCCGGCCGGTGCACGCGCCGCACACCCTCGTCCTGACCGACTGCGGCGAGGTGCTCATCGCCAGTGAACTCGGGCTAGGCAACGTGGTGGACCGGGATCTGGAAGGCTTGACGGCGCTGCTCGCCGCGGGGCCGGACGGCACGGATCCCCACCGCGTGCTGCAGGGCGACGCGCAGGCGAGCCTGCGCCTAGGCGCGCATCTGCTGCGGGTAGAGCGGATCTCCCGCGCCGCGCTGCCCCAGCACTTCGGCTTTGTGTGCGACCCGCAGCCAGCCTGAGCCAACGGCAGATCGCCCCAGGCGGGTCTGCCATTAGTGCCGACACGCCGCTCGCAAGCCGCGTCGAGCGTGCGCCATAAAGCAGTACGTCGTGAGATTAAGTGAGATTAAGAATAAATTGTAAGCAACTGACTTCTAAAAAACACTGTCAGAAACTTATGAATCCCAGTAGACTTTTTAGAGGTGTCGGCTGGTTGCTCGGGTCGCGGGTTTAAGACGGGCGAAAAACTGCTCTGCAATCGGTAGCTGTAAAAAATCCACATGGACCTTAGCGACGCCACTAGCAGCAAGATCACGGCTTTGCAGCTCGACGAACCGCTGCGCGCTGGTCGGCTGGAGTGCGTGGGGGGCGTGGGCCTCATGCTGTTGGCCGCCGGCATCGCCGCGGCGAACATCACCCTCGAGGTGCTGGCAGGCTGGCTGGTGGGCTGCGGTCTCACTTACCTCGCACGCTTCATGCTGCTAGAAAAATTCGCCGCCCAGCCCGACCTCGGGCAGACCATTTTTATGCCCTTCATCATCAGCCTCGCGGCCACTGGGCTCGCCTTCGGCGGGCTCGCCGCGTGGATCGTCTGGCAGTCCGGCGCGGCGGCGGCTGGCCCTTTGCTGCTGCTGCTGGTCGCGCTCGGGGCGCTCTCCCTGAGCGTTTACGGTGGCGCTGTGCCGGTCGTTTGGGCGGTCAATTTAAGCGTGCTAGGACCACCACTGCTGGCCTTAAGCCAGCTCCCCAGCGGCGCCAGCATCCCCTTCATGAGCGCGCTGCTAGGTGTGAGCGTGGTGCTAGTAGCAGGCGCGTGGCGGCGCCGGCAGGCGTCTTGGCTGGTGGCGGCGGCCGCCGAGGAAACCGAACAATTGCGCCTGTATCTCGACCAGCGCCGGGAGCAGGTGGGCAAACTTCAGGTTGAAACAAAAGCCACGCTGCAGAAATGCGAGGAAGCCGAAATCGAACTGCGGCGCCTGTCGGCAGATGTCGGCATGGCGCAGGGCAAGTCAAAAGCCCTGGCAGACATGCTCACGCGGGTCTCCCCCATCGATCAGGTGACCGGGCTGGACAATCGCCGCCACTTTGAGTCCAGCGTCGACGCCGAATGGCGACGTGCGTTCCGCGAAGGCAAGCTGATGTCGCTGATCATCCTCGAGCTGGACGACATGGACGCCTACGTGGAGGCCTATAGCCGCCCGTCGGCCGATGCCTTGTTTAAACGCTTGGGGCTGAGCCTGCGCGGATTCGGCCGCCGCGCTGGCGACACCGCGGCGCGCTACGACGAAACCCGTCTGGCGCTGCTGCTGCCCAACTGCGATGCCCGCAACGCCGAACGCTTGGCCGAAGCCCTGCGAACGAAAGTCGCCAACGCCAACATCCCGCACGTCCGGGCAAAAGCTGGCCAGACACTGACCACTCATATTGGCGTGGCCACCGTCAAGCCGGCGAAAAACCGAAGCTTTGAAGAACTGCTGAGGCGCACTGAAGCCGCGCTCTACGAGGCCAATTTTCAGGAAGGCAACACGGTGACCGCCTACCGGCCCCTCAGTGCGTTGCGGATCGAACGCTGGGATCAGGCGACGAACGGGCTACTTAGCGAGCAAGCCATGACCCAGAAACTACTGGTCTGGGGTTACGACACACACCGCCAGGTGTTGGCCGCTGGCAGCCCGACGGAATCCCAAACGTTCGAAGCAGACTCCATCATCGCCGTGCTGACCGGGGAACTGTGCCTCGAACTCGAAGGACACACGATGAGCATCAAGGGCGGGGACTGCGTCGTGTTGCCGGCGGGGACGACGCTCGCCATGACCGTAGTGGGAACTCGAGCCGTGCTTAAATTTACCGCCATGCAGCTCCAGTAAGGGCTAGACTACCGCCGGAAAAAATACCTGCTGCCGGTTAGCGCCCCCGCCGCGACCCGAAGTCAGCCTTGTTTCTCTCGTTTTATATTCGTTTCTCTCAGGAGCTTCTATTTCATGAAATTCTATCTACTGGCCGCCTGTGGGCTGCTCACGGCCAGCCATGCCTGTGCGCAAGACAGCACGGCGCTGGATTCCGACGTCAAAAAAAGCAGCTACGCCATTGGCGTGACGAGCGCGCAAAGCATCGCCCGGCAGGGCGTGACGCTGGACGTGGATGCCTTTGTGCTGGGCGTGCGCGACGCGCTCGAAAAAACCCGGCCCCGTTTGACCCAAACGGAGTTTGAAACGGCGCTGGAAAACGCTTCAAAGTCGGTCAACGAGCGCATGGCCGCCGATGCCAAAACCAACCTCGAGGCCGGCCGCGCCTATGTGGCTAAGAACAAGCAAACCAAGGGCGTGGTCGAGTTACCCAACGGGCTGCAATACAAGGAAGTGCGCAAAGGCACGGGTCCGCATCCCAAAGCCGGCGCTACGGTGGTCGCCCATTACGTGGGAACTTTCATCGACGGGAGCGAATTTGACAGTTCACGGCGACGCGGAGAGCCGGCCACGCTGCCCCTGAGTAGCGTTATCAAGGGCTGGCAAGAGGCGATCCCGCTGATGAGCGTGGGCTCGGTGTGGGAAATCACGGTGCCGTCTAGTCTGGCTTACGGCCCCAAGGGTTCCGGCTCCATCGGCCCCAACCAGACGCTGCTCTTTGAGATAGAACTGCTGGAAATCAAGAAATAACGGCGCTTCACTTGGCGCTGGTGCTGGCTTCCCGCAGCACAGACAACGCCGCCTCGAGCACTTGCGCGCGCCAGCCGGTAGTCAATTTAGGCACCGGCTGGCCACCGAGTAGTCGCTCCAAATCACGCCGAGCGGCCAGCAAAGTGGGGGCCACGCTGAGTTCGATGGCCCGCAGGCGGATCATTTCTTGCGCCCGCACCAGGGCTGCCGACTGTGCGCTGCTGAGCTTGACTACCAACATCGGTTCCCCGGTGGGCCCGCGCGCCGCCGCCTCGCGGCCCAACTGCAACAACAGCTCCCCGTAGCGGCGCACCGTCGCGGGCGGCATGCCCGGCAGACGCGCCAATTCGCTCACCGAATGCGGCAGGGAACGGGCGAACGCTAAGACGGTTTCATCTCGCAAAATCCAAGTGCGCGGTCGATTGACTTCACGGGCCACGGATTCACGCCATTTGCAGACCGCCTGCGCCACCGCCAACCCCGCCCCGACAAACTGCGCAATACCTTTCAGGCGCTGCCAGACTGGCTGATTTTCCTCGGCGGGAACCCGCAGGCATTCCTCTTCTAGCCAAGCCAGCTTGCCTTGGGTTGCCAGGGCCGCCGCCATTTCATCCCACACCGACAGCAGCCATTCGACGTCTTGCGCCGCGTACCGCCACTGGGCGTCGGTGAGCGGTCGCCGGGCCCAATCGGTGCGGGTTTGTGATTTATCGAGCACCACGCCGCGGTAGTGCTCCACCAGCCAGGCATAACCCACCTGCTCGGGCAAGCCGAGCAACGCCGCGGCCACTTGGGTATCGGCCAGCGCGCTGATCTGGTGGCCGCCGTGCACGGCGAGTACTTCCAGGTCCTGACGGGCGGCGTGCATCACCTTCAGGCACAGCGGACTCTGCAGCGCACCGTCCAGCGCCGAGAGGTCCGGCACGGCGATGGGGTCGATGCAGAAAGTGTGCGTCTCGCTGGCGATCTGTAGCAGGCACAACTGCGGGAAGTAGGTGTCGACCCGCATAAACTCGGTATCCAGCGCCCAGCGGCGCGCACCTTCGAGCACCGCCACGGCGTCGAGCAGGTCGGACTCTGTCTGGACGAAGGTGGGGACATGGGCAGTCGTCATACATTCCTTGCAAGGTTCGCCAGGTGCGCGCCTTATTGGCGGCCGCCGGGGGCAGCCAGCAGATCTGCGCCGCTACCCGACCACTGGTTACGCTACACTAGCGGCGCACCGTCTCCAACCCTAGGTTCCGTCGCCGGCGCCCTTCAATCTACAGTTGTTAACCACTAATCGCATGAAAAATTTGTTCGCCGCCGCGGTGCTGCTGGGATTTTCTGCCGTCACCTACGCCCTCGCGCCGGTGGTGCCCCTGACAGACCTCACCCCGCAGGCTGAACATCGCCGCGCCACGCGGCTCATCACTCACTTCATCAGCAACTATCACTACAAGAAGGCGCCGCTGGACGACCAGCTCTCGCAGACAATTTTCGACAACTACCTGACGGCCCTCGACCCCAGCAAGAGCTATTTCATCCAGTCGGACATCGACGAATTTAGCGCCTACGCGCATGAACTCGACGACGATTTGCGCAATTCCGACCTGCAGTCCGTCTTCGATATATTTGTTCGCTTCCGGCAACGGGTGACCGCTCGGATGACGAAAACCCTCGCCAGCCTCGCCGCCCCCATCGACTTCACGCTCGACGAGAGCTTTGAATTCCAGCGTGAAACAGTGGCCTGGGCTAAAAACGAAGCCGAACTCGACGAACTCTGGCGCAAGCGCCTGAAGAACGACGTGCTGTCGCTAAAGCTGTCGGGACGCAAACCG
The DNA here is from genome assembly GCA_009692365.1 of Gammaproteobacteria bacterium. GTDB lineage: Bacteria > Pseudomonadota > Gammaproteobacteria. The sequence continues at coordinate 102,289 of SHZJ01000004.1, read as the reverse complement.
GCCAAGATTGTCGAAACCCTGAGCAAGCGCTACCAAGGCATCGTCCGCCAGACCGCCCAGTACAACAGCGAGGATGTGTTCCAAACCTTCATCAATGCTTACACCACGGCGATCGACCCGCACAGTTCCTATTTCTCGCCCCGGACCTCCGAGAATTTCAAAATTCGGATGAGCCTGTCGCTGGAGGGCATCGGCGCGGTACTCCAAAGCGATAACGAGTACACCATCGTTAACGAAGTGGTGAAAGGCGGCCCCGCCGATCTCAGCCATAAACTGCAAAAAGGCGACCGCATCAGCGGCATTGGTCAGGGTGCCGCAGGGGAGCTAGTGGACGTCGTCGGCTGGCGTCTGGATGAAGTAGTCGATTTAATCCGCGGCCCCAAAGACTCCATCGTGCGCCTGCAGATCTTGCCCAAAAACGCCGGCCCCGACGGCCCGGCCAAGCTCATCAGCCTGACCCGCAACACCATTCAACTGGAAGACCAGGCGGCCCGGCGCAAAGTGCTGGAAGTCGAGGGTCCCAACGGCCCGCAGAAAATTGGGGTGGTGGAAATCCCCACTTTCTACATGGATTTCGAAGCCCGGATGCGCGGGGACGAAAATTACCGCAGCACCACGCGGGATGTGCGCCGCCTCATCGCGGAATTGACGAAAGAAGGCGTCATCGGACTGATCATCGACCTGCGCAGCAACGGCGGTGGCTCGCTGCCCGAGGCGGTCGAGCTCACCGGACTGTTTATCCCCAGCGGCCCGGTGGTCCAAGTCCGCAATTCACAGGGCCGGGTGCAGTTAGAGAAAGACAACGACGAGGCCGTGGCCTATGCCGGCCCCCTCGCGGTGCTGGTAGACCGCAACAGCGCCTCGGCCTCAGAAATTTTTGCGGCCGCCATTCAAGACTACCGGCGGGGCCTGATCCTCGGCGAAACAACCTTCGGTAAAGGCACCGTCCAGAACCTGGTCGACCTCAACCGCTTCGACGAGGAGTCCACAGGCAAACTGGGGCAACTCAAAGCCACGATCGCACAATTTTTTCGGGTGGACGGCGACAGCACGCAACATCTCGGCGTCATTCCAGATGTGGTATTCCCCTCCAACCTCAGCACCAAAGATCAGGGCGAACGTGCGCTCAAACAGGCGCTGCCTTTTGCGCATATCCCGCCGGCAGAATTCGTTCCCAACACCGATCACTTGCCGCATCTGGCGCAGCTGCAGGCCCAGCACGAGGCCCGCGTCAAAACCGACAAGGCCTATCTCGCGCTGCTGGATCAAGAACGCGCGGTACAGGAAGTGACCGATAGGAAATCCGTCTCCCTGCTGGAGACACAGCGCCGCCAAGAACATCTCCAGTCGCGGCTAGACCAGCGCACCCGCGAAAACGCCATCCGCGTCGCCCACGGCAAGCCGGCACTCCCGGCCGCGCCGACGCTGGAGGAAGAGGACGACGAAGACGCCAGCGGCCCCGACGCCGAGGAGCGCGACGAGCCGGCGGGCGACTTTGATGTCGTGTTGGAAGAAGCCTCCAAAGTGCTGCGCGACGAGGTCGAGCTGAGCGCCCCGACTAGCGCCCAGGCGGCCACTCTGACCCCGCCTGCAGTGCCAACGACGAACGCGCCACCAGCGACCCGCTGAGTGCCGACACCTTGGCAAGACCACCGCCCCACGTGATGCGCCAGGCGGCTCGGCCGCAGGCCGCGCGGCGAGCGGCAGACCCGCCCGCCGTGCGCGCAGCGCCCACGCTGCCCCCCGCGACCCGCGCCGCGCCGAGGGCCAAGCTGTGTTGACGACCCCCAGCCTGCTGCCAACCGGTTTGCTATACGACCCTTTGTTTCTGGCCCACGACACCGGCGCCGGTCACCCGGAGCGGCCCGCGCGGCTCACGGCGGCGCGCGCTGAGCTCGCCCGCCAGCCATGGCACACCCAGCTGCGCACGCTCACGGCCGAGCCGCCCGACCTCAGCTGGCTCGAGACCACCCATCGGCTGGCCTACATCCAACGGGCGGCCCAAGCCTGCGCGCAGGGCGCGCCGTTTTTGGACACCCCGGATGTTGCCATTTCAGCCCAGTCGTTTGACGCCGCGCTGCTCGCCGCCGGCGCGGGGTTACGGCTAGCCGATGCCCTGATGAGCGGCGAAATCCGCAACGGTTTCGGTTTGGTCCGCCCGCCGGGGCATCACGCGGAAACCGCCGCTGCGCTGGGGTTCTGCCTGTTCAACAACGTGGCGATTCTGGCCCGCTATCTGCAGCGCCAGTACGGGCTAGACAAAGTCGCGATCCTCGACTGGGATGTCCACCACGGCAATGGGACGCAGCACAGTTTTGAAAGCGATCCCTCGGTGCTCTACGTGAGTCTGCATCAATACCCCTACTACCCGGGCACGGGCGGCGCGGCCGAAACCGGGCAGGGTGCGGGCAGCGGCGCCACGCTCAACTGTCCCATGGCGGCGGGCGCCACCGATGCGGATTATGAGGCGGCCTTCCACGCCCGGGTGCTGCCCGCCCTCACGCAGTTCCAGCCCGAAGTCGTGCTGATTTCGGCCGGCTTCGATGCGCATCGTGACGACCCGCTGGCCGCGGTCAATTTGTCGACCGACTGCTATGGCTGGATGACCGCGCGTGTCATGGAAGTCGCCGCGCTGCACGCCGGGGGGCGGGTGCTCTCGCTGCTGGAAGGTGGCTATCACCTGCAGCGCACCGGCGAATGTATTGCCCGTCACCTCGGCGTGCTGAGCGGCGCGCTATCGGCTTGAGGCCCGCCGCGCGGCCGGTGGGGCATGGCGCGAAACTGCTAAACTGCCCACCTCCCATGACCGCGCTGGCCCGCGACCGGCCAGCCCGTCCCCCCACTGCCTCCTAAACAGGCCCCGCCATGGTTAACCGCGTACTCGTCTTAATCCTTGTCTCAGTGCTCCTCTTCGGTGGCCTCGGGCTCGCCAAATATCGGCAAATTACGGCCATGAAGGCTCAGTTTTCCCAGCCGCAGCCGCCCACCCAGATCGCCGCCGCAACCGTTGAGACCCAGCGTTGGGGCCGTTCTTTGTTTGCTGTGGGTTCCCTCAGCGCGGTGCAAGACGTGCACGTGATGAGCGAAGTGCCGGGGCAAATCGCGGCCATCCATTTTGAATCGGGTAAAGAAGTGCACGCGGGCGACGTGCTGGTAACGCTCGATGCCAGCATCGATGAGGCCGAACTGCGGGGCCACGAAGCCCTGCTCCGGCTGGCCGACATTCAGTTCCAGCGGGCCGCAGAACTCCAGCGTAAACACACGATGTCGCGCGCCCAGTACGACGAAGCTGCCGCCCGACGCGCCGAGGCAGACGCCTTGGTCGCAGCCAAACGAGCCTACCTTGCTAAAAAATCCATCCGCGCCCCGATTACCGGCACACTTGGCATCCGACGCATCGATCTCGGCGATTACCTGGCACCCGGCTCGCCGGTGGTGACGCTGCAAGCCATGGACCCGATGTTCGTCGATTTTCGGCTGCCCGAGCGTTTCATCACCCGCATCGCGAAGGACCAAACGGCCACTGTGCGCGTCCAGGCGCGCCCCGACGAAGTGTTTACCAGCCACGTGACTGCCATCGATCCGGCAGTGGATGTCGCGACCCGGATGGTTAAGGTACGGGCCAAACTGCCCAACCCCGAGGGCAAACTGCGCCCGGGGATGTTCGCCGAAGTGAACCTCGTGGAAACCACCGAGGATGAGGTGCTGGTCGTGCCCGAAACCGCAGTCACTTACAGCCCTTACGGCAGTTCCGTGTTTGTTATCGAGCGCCACGACGGCGGGCTGAAGGTCAACCGGCGGCCGATCACCACGGGCGAAGTCCGGGCCGGCTGGGTCGCCGTGAGCAAAGGTCTCAGCGCCGGAGAACGCGTCGTGGCCGTGGGACAAAACAAACTCCGCAACGACCTTAACGTCGTTATCGCCACTAGCCCCGTGGGCGCGGCGGCGGGCCCGTGAATCACTTCACCGATATTTTCATCCGCCGGCCGGTGCTGGCGAGCGTCGTCAGCCTGCTGATTTTTGTGCTGGGTCTGCGCGCTATCGTCAGCCTCGATGTGCGGCAATATCCCAAAACCGAAAACACCATCGTCACCGTCCGCACGCCCTATCCGGGGGCCAGCAGCGAACTGGTAAAAGGCTTTATCACCACGCCCCTGCAGCAGGCGATCGCCGAAGCCGATGGCATCGACTACATCACCTCCAGCAGCAAACAGGGGCTATCCACGATCGAGGTCTACATGAAGTTGAACTACGACGCCCACGCGGCGGTGTCGGAAATTCAATCCAAAGTGGCCAGCCAGCGCAATGTCCTGCCCGAGCAGGCAGACGACCCCATCATCGAGTCCGTGACCGGCGACGCCACCGCACTCATGTACATCGCTTTCTACAGCACCAGCATGTCGCGGCAACAAATCGCCGACTACCTCTTGCGGGTGGTGCGCCCGCAACTGCAAGCGATCACGGGCGTGGCCAAGGCGCAAATCTTCGGCAACCAGGCGTTCGCGATGCGCATTTGGCTCGACCCCCGGCGCATGGCGGCGCATAACGTCACGGCCAACGATGTGCGCGAGGTGTTGGAGAAAAACAATTACTTGGCGGGCGTGGGCGCGACCCGCGGCAAACTGGTTGCTATGGACCTCACCACCACCACGGACGTCAATCGCACCCAGGACTTCAACGACTTGGTGGTCCGCACGCAAAACAACGCGCTGGTGCGCATCGGGGATGTGGCTCGCGCAGAACTGGGGGCGGAGGACTACAACTCCACCAGCCTGTACAAAAATAAAACCGCGACCTACATCGGCATCGATGCCGCGCCGGGCGCCAATCCCTTGGCCGTGGCAGCGCGCGTGCGCGCGGTCATGCCGGTGCTCAAGACCCAGATGCCCTCCGATCTCGAGGTCTACATCCCCTACGACGCCAGCGTGTTCATTCAGGAATCCATTTGGGAGGTCTTCACCAGTCTCGCCGAAAGCCTGCTGATTGTGCTGCTGGTGATCTATCTGTCGCTGGGTTCGCTGCGGGCCGCCGTAATCCCCGCTATCGCCGTTCCCCTGTCGGTCGTTGGGGCGGCTTTTTTGATGTTTTTGATGGGTTTTTCCATCAATTTACTCACGCTGTTGGCCATGGTCTTGGCCATTGGGCTGGTGGTGGACGACGCCATCGTGGTGGTCGAAAACGTCCATCGGCACATCGCCCAGGGGAAGACCCGCCGCGAGGCCGCACTGGTCGGCGCACGGGAGTTGTGGCTGCCCATCATCGCCATGACCACCACCCTGATGGCGGTGTATGCGCCGGTGGGTTTCATGGGGGGCTTGGTGGGCACCCTGTTCACCGAGTTCGCCTTCTCGCTCGCCGGCGCGGTCCTCATCTCGGGCGTGGTTGCGCTCACGTTGTCGCCCATGCTGGCCTCGCGCATCCTCAGCGACGGCCCGCCCTCCGGCTTCGAGCGCCGCGTGGAACACGGATTTAACGCCCTGGCCGAACTCTATCGGGGTTTTCTGCGCCGGCACCTGCCCTATTGGCCGGTGTTCGTGGCGTTCGCGTTGTGCGTATTGCTCAGCCTTTTTCCGCTGTATCTCACCAGCCAGAAAGAACTGGCCCCCAACGAGGATCAGGGCGTGTTACTGGTGGCCTCACGCGGCCCGGAAACCGCCACCATCGACTACACCCGACGCTACGTCGACGACACCCTCGCGACCTACGAGAAAATTCCCGAATATTTCGAGAGCTTCTCCATCCTGGGTTATGGCGGTTCGCCGAATATCGCCTTTGGCGGTTTCAAGATCGTGCCCATAGCCAAACGCGAGCGGTCCCAGCAGCAGGTGCTGGAAGATTTGCAAGCCCGCCTCAACCGGCAAGTGGGGCAGCAGGTGGCGGCTTTTCCGCGGCCTAGCCTGCCGGGTGCGGGACGGGGTCTGCCGGTGCAATTTGTGGTGCGCTCGCCGGGCGATTACGCCAGTCTGGATCGGGCCGTGGACGACCTTCTGGCCACCGCCATGAAAAGCGGCAAATTTATGTTTTTGCAAAAGTCGGTCGAATTCGCACGCCCCAAAACGACTTTGGTCATCGACCGCAATCGCGCGGCTATTCTGGACATTTCGATGGAGAACATCGGCCGGGAACTGGCCACCGCCCTGGGCGGTAACAACGTCAATTGGTTTAATCTCGAAGGCCGCAGCTACAAAGTCATTGCGCAGGTAGAGGACCACTTCCGCGCCAATCAGGAATTGCTGGATACCTACTACCTGCGCGCCGGCAGCGGGGAGTTGGTGCCGATGTCCGCACTGGTGAGTTTTGAACAAAGCGTCGAACCCAGCGAACGCACCCAGTTCCAACAGCTCAACTCGCTCACCCTGCAGGGCATCGCGGCCCCTGGGGTGGCGATGGGTGATGCGCTGGACTACCTGCAAGACACCGCAGGGACCTTGCTGGCGAGCGGCTATAGCTATGATTTTGCCGGGTCTTCCCGGCAGTACCGGCAGGAGGGTAACGCGCTGGTGGTGACGCTGTTCCTCGCCGCCTTCGTGATTTATCTGGTGCTGGCCGCGCAGTTCGAAAGCTGGCGCGACCCGCTGATCATCCTGATGTCGGTGCCCATGTCGATCGCCGGCGCGCTGGCCTTCATCAATCTGGGCTATGCCACCATCAACATCTACACTCAGGTGGGTCTGATCACGCTCATCGGCTTGGTCACCAAAAACGGCATTTTGATCGTCGAATTTGCCAACCATCTGCAGCGCACCCAGCACCTCAGCAAAATAGAAGCCGCCATCGCCGGTGCCACCACCCGCCTGCGACCTATCCTGATGACGACGGTGACGATGATCATGGCCATGCTGCCGCTGCTCGCTGCCATGGGCCCCGGCGCCATGAGCCGCTCGCACATTGGGCTGACCATCGCGGCGGGCTTGGGCATCGGCACGCTGTTTACGCTGTTCGTCGTGCCGGCGTTCTACGTGTGGTTAGCCACCGACCATCGCGGCCTGTCGCCGTCAACTTAAGACCTGAGTTTTTTTGGAGGAAACAACATGCCCAATAATCTGTTTGATCTTACCGGCAAGGTCGCCCTCATTACCGGCGGCAGTCGCGGTTTGGGGCGCGCAATGGCGCTCGCTTTTGCCGACCACGGCGCCGACGTCATTATCGCCAGCCGCAAACTCGAGGCCTGCCTCGAGGTGGCCAAAGAAGTGACAGCGCGCGGCCGCCGCGCGCTCGCCTATGCCTGTCATGTGGGGCGCTGGGCGGAATTAGACGGCTTGGTGGAGGCGGCCCTCAAAACCTTTGGCAAGGTCGATATCCTGGTCAACAACGCCGGGCTCTCCCCGCTATACCCCGCGCTGGATGAAGTCACCGAAGAGTTATTCGATAAAGTCGTGGCCATCAATCTCAAAGGTCCGTTTCGCTTGGCGGCGCTGCTGGGCAAGCATATGGCGGCCGGGGATGGCGGCTCGATTATCAATGTGTCGAGCACTGCGGCAGTAACCCCCAGTCCCAAGTCCGAGCCCTACGGCGCGGCCAAAGCGGGTTTGAATGCGCTGACGCGCTCATTGGCTTATGCCTATGGCCCTAAGGTACGGGTGAACTGCATCATGCCGGGACCGTTCTTGACCGACATTTCGAAGGCTTGGGACTTGGCCGCCTTTGAGCGCAGCGCCAAAGCCCGCATCCCGCTGGGTCGCGGCGGGCAGCCGCACGAAATCGTGGGCGCGGCGCTGTACCTGGCCAGCGCAGCGTCGAGCTTTACGACCGGCACGGTGCTGCCCGTAGATGGTGGCGTGCAGGGCAATCCGCAGGTGTTGGAATAGCCGGGCCGCCCGCTCGTGGTGCCAGCAACCCGGGCCACAACCCGCCGCGCAGTCCACCGGTGCTGCAATAACCGGGGGCAGCCTTAGGGCAGGTCACCGCTGCGAATGACGGCGGCCTGTGCGCTAATCGCCGCGCGCTCCGCGTCGCCGAGGCGGGCCAGATTCTTGACCTGCAGCGCCGTGCGCGGATTGGCGGCCAGTAAGGCGGTGTGGCGCAGCAGAAAATCCCAGTACAGGGTGGTGAACGGGCACGCCGCCGGGCCGCTGCGCAGCGCTGGTTGGTAGCGACAGCGCGCACACAGGCTGCCGCCGCTCATGCGTTCGATATATTTGCCGCTGGCGATATAGGGCTTACTGGCGAGCAGCCCACCGTCCGCGGCCTGGCTCATGCCGAGCGTATTGGGCAACTCCACCCACTCCACTGCATCCACATACACCCCGAGATACCACGCGTGCACGGCCTGCGGCGCCACCCCCAACAGCAGCGCGTACAGCCCGGTTACCATGAGGCGCTGAATGTGGTGGGCGTAGCCGTGCGCCAGGGTCTGCTGGAGCGCGTCGGCCAGACACACCAGCGGGGTGTCCCCGGTCCAGTAAAACTCCGGCAGTGGCACCGTCGCGCCCAGCGCGTTGTGCGCCTGATAGCCCGGCATCTGGGTCCAATAGACGCCGCGCACATATTCGCGCCAGCCTAAAATCTGCCGGATAAAGCCCGCGACGCTCGCCAGCGGCACGTGGCCCGCGCGCTGCGCCGCGACGGCCGCCGCCACCACTTCCTGCGGACTGAGCGACTTCAAATTGAGGGCGGCAGATAAATGCGCGTGCCACAGCCACGGTTCTGCCGGCCACAGCGCATCCTGCCAACGGCCGAACTGCGGCAGCCGCTCAGCGATAAAACTCCGCAGAGCCTCGAGTGCCGCGACCCGGGTCACCGGCCAAGCAAACGAGGTCAGGCTGCCGGGATGGTCGGCAAAGTGCGTGTCGACCAGCGCCAGCACCTCACGGGTCACGTCATCGGGCGCAAAGGTGGCCCGCGCCGGCACCCCCTGAGGGCCCGTCCGGCCAAAGGCTTGGCGATTTTCGGCGTCGAAATTCCACCTCCCGCCAAGGGGCTGATCCCCCTCCATCAACACCTGATGACGCTTGCGCAGCGCGCGATAAAAATACTCCATACGCAGCTGCTTGCGGCCGTGCGCGTGGGCGGCGAAGTCTGCGAGGGTGCTAAAAAAATAGCGGTCAGTGCGAATTTCCAGAGGACAGCCGGCGGCCGCAGCCACCCCTTCCAGGGCGGTGCGCACCCGCCAATCACCGGGCTCGGTCATGACCAAGCACTGGGGCGAGCACCGTTCGATGGCGGCTGCCAGTTCGCCCGCCAGCGAACCCCGATTGGCAGCATCCTCCAGCCGGGTATAGTGCAGCGTGATCCCCTTCGCCCGCAGCGCCAGCGCGGCATGGCGCATGGCCGCCAAGAACATCGCCGTGCGCGGTTTAGACGCCGTCACGTGGGTGGATTCTGCCGCCACTTCGGCCATCCACACGGCGTCTTGCGCGGCATCGAAGCCATCGAAAGCGGCCGCATCGAGGTTCAGCTGGTCGCCCAGCACCAGAACGAGCCGGCGCAGACCTTTAGCGCGCGCCATGCGCAGGCGCCGGGGTGGGCCAGGCGCGCGCGACCACGGGTTGCGCACCAGCCTGGGGGACCGGTTTAGTCACGGCGGCCGGTGCGTGCGCCGCGGTGGGGCGCTGGGCGGTGGGGCGCCGCGGGCGCGACGTCAGTGCCCCGGGTCGCGCCCGGCCCGGCAGCGGGGACTGCCGCTTGCCCTCGGTGCGCCGGCCAGTCCCCCGCACGGAGCTTGGACGGCGCGCGGCGCGCGCGGCACGGCGGGCACTAACGGTCGTCAACATGAGCTCGGTACGTCGGTCGGCCGCGCATGGATGGCACGGGCGGGCACGCGGGTGCGTTGGGGGTGGCTGGGCGCCGCCGCCGGGGACCCGCCAAGGGCGTGGCGGCGGCTCGCCGCGGGCCTGGGGGGGCCGCCAGCGGCGCGGCCCGCGCCGTCAGCGCAAGCTGCTGCGGCCACCGAGCGGTGGGCTCACGGACACGGTGCTCCGCAAAAACCTTGACGGCGAGAACTGCGATGCCGAACCACCACCAAGGCCGCACCATCGCACGCAGTCAGGGGTTTGCGGATGGGGGTTTACTGAGCCCACCACGGCGAGCGCTAGAGTGGCCTCGCCGGCTCCGGCGTCAGCCTAGATAAGCGTCGGCCACGGCCGCCAAAACCGGCTCCGTGCCGCCCGCAGCCAGCCCGCCCCCAGCGGCGATAACAGCAGCGCTCCCGGAGCCGAAAAATACGTCGCCGGCGCACCGTCACGCCGCCGCCGTCAACCCCGGATAGTCTAGAGGTACCTCTTCCAGCGCGAGCGCCACGCCGGGGGGCGAGTAGCGCGCGTAGCTGGCCAGCACGCCGGGCGCGAGCGGCCCCCCCAGCCGCGGCAACTCGCCGAGCTTTAACCCTTGGCGTACAAGAAACGCAAAATAGGTATGCCGCAGGGCCTCCAAGGTGATTTCCTCCGGGTGCGCAAGCCCGGCGTCATGGGCGAGGTACAGCAACACGGCTGAGAGTTCGGTGGGGTCGCGCGCGCGCGTCAAACCGGGCACCACCACGCCACCCGAGGCGGCATCCTCCTGCGCAAGGCGACCCAAAAGCGCCGCATAAGGCGCATTTAAGCGCACCTCACGCGGTGGCATACCAACCTGCAGCACGCCGTCAGCACGCGCGTTGGCCCACTCAAACTGGCCTAACTCCACACCGTCCACGCCGCTCATCAGCATCGCGATCATCAGCTTGGTGGGGTCGTCGGCGGTAGCCAGCAGCGCCCGCACCTCGGCCGGCAGCAGTTCGCGCGGCAGCCCCGCCGCGGCGGGTGGCAACGCCAACGTCCCTGGGGCCGCCTGCGCGTAGGCATTCGGGGCGGGCGGCGACAGCACGGGCCACACCGTTGGGGGATTCGCCGCATAGACCACCGGCGGCGCCTCGTTCGCACTGGGCTCGGCCAGCGCCCGTCGACTCAGAAACTCCGTCAGCCACACCCCCAGCAGGGCGAAGGCAAAGGCGCCGGCGACGCTGATCGCGGCATCTCGCCCATAGTCCGGCCGACTGGACTGCAACGGCAGGTCGGGGGGCGACAGCACACTGACGGTGGGTAGCAATTCAGCACCGGCTACTTCGGTTTGAACCAGCCGTTCGCGCAGCGGCTTAGCCTGCGCTTCGAGATCCAGCAGTTGCTCTTGCTGCAGGGTGAATGCCTCGAAGTGCTGCGCAAAGCGGGTCAGCGCACCCCGCAGCGCCGCTTGTTCCACGAGCAACGAAGCCTTGTGGCTACGCACGCTGGCCAACTGCGTTTGCGCCTGGCTGCGCACCTCCCGGGTCGCGGTTTCTTGCTGGGCGGCGAGGTCACGTTCGGCCTGCGCTAGCGCCTTTTGCGAATCCATAATTTCCGGCGCGATCTGGGCAAATTTATCGGTGTAGCGATCGGCGTTGGCGCGCACCTGATCGCGCAGCACCGCGATGCGCTCGGTCAAGCGCTCAAGCGCGGCGCGGTCGCGGTCTTGGGTCACCGGCTCGCCGAGCTCAATCGCCCGCGTGACGGCGGCCAGATAGGCCGTCGCTTTTAATTCTTCTTCCTCAGCGGTGTTGAGCGAGTCATTCAGGCCCCGTAACTTCGCCGCTTCGCGGTTCTCGGTGCGGTCGCTCGAGACAATCCCGTGGCGCTCCCGGTAGGCGTCGAGCGCGCTACGTTGGGTCGCAATGCGCGCCTCGAGTTGCTGTAGCTCAAGCTGCAACCCCGCCCCAGTCGTGCTGTGCGTCGTGGTGTTCGAGACCGTGCGCGCCACCTCATAGGCTGCTAACCAAGCGACCAATAGGCGCTGTTGCAGGGCCGGGTTTGCCCCGTCCAGCCCCACTTGTATCAGGTTGGTGGCGGCGTCATATTCGACGTTGAGCATGGCCTGCAAGCCGGCCTCGGGGCTCAATTCGGCGCCCAGCGCGCGTAATTCCGCCGTGAATTGCTGGGCCACCTGCGCCACCACCACGGGGCTCAAAAAGCGCTGTCGTTCAGTGGCCAGCGCCTGTAGGTTGTCCGGCGGCGCACTGAGGAAACCGTTCTGGTCGTCCTGCGAGCGCAGGGAGTCCGCGCGATTGCGCGCCGGCTCCACCAGCAGGGTTGCCGAACTGCGATACACCGGCGCGCGCGCAAAGGTGAACCCCAGCCCACCCGTCGCGCTCAGCGCCAGCAAGATCATGAACAGCCAGCCCCGCCGCGACAGCCCCCACAGGCGCCCCCCGGTGCGCTGCGCGCGCGGGCCAAAAACCTCTTGCGTTTCCTCAAGCCTCTTCATTTTCAGCCTCCCGCCCGACCCCGAGCGTTGTCTAGGGGAACTATAAACGGCCCGTTGACCTGCAGTCCTGTCTTTTTGCCCCGCCCGGTTCCTGCTCGCCGGCGGCCCCCATTTGGGCTGCGGGTGCGCTATTGTTGACGCCACGATGACTGGCGCCCAACCCCGCTCGACTTCAGTAGGCTGAAAAACCCCAACCAACCCGGAACGGCGGCGCCGCGAGGGCGCTTAACCGCCGCGCATCATTGCCGCGCCTGGCTGGCGGTGCGGCGGCGGGCCCGGCCACGACCGGGCGACACGCCAACACCGACCGTCGCCGAGTTATTCGACGCAGCCCAAACCTTGAAGCCAGCACCCAGGCCGTGCAAATTAATTCGCTAAATTATTTTAGAGGGGTAGCAATCCTCCTGATAGTGGCCGGCCATTCTTATGCTTTCTGGCATATCGACACCGTGGGCGAGAAAATCCTTGCCAACCTCATTAAGGGTGGGTCGGCGCTGTTTGTTTTTATCTCAGGATTTCTTTTTCATCATTTGAATGCCCGCCAATTCGACCATGCGCGGTTTATCAGCCAGAAAATAAAATACGTTCTCGGGCCGTACTTAATCCTGTCTCTGGCCGGCCTCCTGTTATTTACCGCGCAGCCCGGCACCAGCGACGGCAACCAAGCGCTGGCGGCCAGTTGGGCGGCGGGCTGGGCAGAATATCTGGCGCTGGCCGCGCGCCGCCTGTGGACCGGCGAGCTTTTTAGGGGTTACTGGTACGTCACTTTTATCAGGATAATTTTTTTTCTGGCACCGCTGTGTGTCTGGCAGACAACCCTCCCGCGCCGCACACAACTGGCTATTTTTCGTAAGTTTTCTGGGGTTGGCGCTGCTGGCAAGGCGGCCCACGGGCAATTTTTCACCCGTGCATTCGGTGATTTATTTTTTGCCGGCTTACCTGGCCGGCATTATGTGTTCGGCCGCGCGAGTGCGGCTGTTTAAATTCCTCGAGAACAAAACGGTAGCACTCGGGCTGGGGGTATTCGCACTGGCCGTGGGGCAAGCCATCCTGGAACCCGGCTTTGGCAATTTTCACAAACACTCAATATTTTCGTTTGCTGGCATCGACCTTATCCTCGTCCAGAAACTAGTCCTGTGTTTGTTTGCGTTGTCTGTGCTCAAGCGCTACGAACAACGCCATATTGCGGGCTTAGATTATCTTGCCACGCTGAGCTTCGCTATCTATTTTCTGCACCCTTGGGTGTTGGTCTTGCTTAAGCGGAGCGGCGTGCTGAATGCGGCCCAAGTGCTGCCAGGCTTTTTTAGTTTCGTGCTGACAGCACCCACGGTATTAGCCCTGAGCATCTTGCTGGCGCAGCTGATTAAACTAGGCTTAAAAAGTCGCAGCCGTTTTCTGCTTGGTTGGTGAGCTGGCACGCGCCTAACGCGGTGCGTCAGCCGGCTAAGCCTGCCAGCGTTCGAGCAACTGCACCGCCAGACCGATCAAGCCACCAAACACGCCACCCCACAACACCAGCCAACCCAGATGGCGGCGGATCATTTCTTCGACGATTTCCTTGACCTTCTGGGGGGTGAGTTCGGCCAACCGGCTGTCGATGATTTGCTCGACTTGGCGGACTAGGCCGTCGGTAAAGTCCCCCTCGCCCGCACCGCCCGGATTCGTCGCTAATTCCTCCAGCACGCCGCGGAGTTTGGCCACGATGGGGTCTTTCAGGGGTTCCAGCGCCTTGCGTCCACCCATCATATTGAGCGCCGGCCCCATGGGCGACTCGGTGATGGCGTCCACCAACAGCACAAACACGCGGTCGAAATCGATGCGCGCGCTCAGGGCAGCGGCGGAACTCGCACCGTGTTGCGCGAAGAAACGCTCGATATGGGCACGCGAGAAAAACTCCGTCACGATGAGGTGTTTAATTCCGGCCTTAAATTCTTCGAAGCGCATCGGAATGACACCCGATCCGTACAAATAGGGCACCCGGTCAAAGAGCATGTAAATCGCGAGCCAGTTGGTGATAGCGCCCGAGAGCGCAAACACCCCAGCGGCAGTGACGAGGTCGCCGTAGCGCGGCATGAAATACCCCACCACTGCGATTAGCAGCGCTACCAAGTTGGTCAGCGCGCTCATGTTCAAAATAGACTTCAGCACTATCTGCCCCCAGGCAAAATCTGGGCGTCCGCACGCCTTAGGTCGTGTGATCGCAAATGACGTAATTAAGGGTCGTAAAAAAACTGGACGCCGCCGCGAAGTGGTGTTCGTCTGCCACTAACGCGGCATGGTCCGCGCCGCCGACGAAGTCCTCGCAGTCGTTCATGTTAGCGAACGAATAAACCCCGATCCCGTCATAGCGGTCGCCCACCGGATCAAACAGCGTGTCGCCCTCCCGGCCGACGTTCACCAGTTGCGCGTAACGCCGCACCAAACCGGCCCCGCCGCTCAAGCTGCGGAGCAGATCGGCATGTTGGGCCATCCAGCGTGCGCGAAACGCCTCCCGCGACCAGCCGCTGGCACGCTGGTGCAGCTTGGTCAAAATGACCGGATCGCGGCGGCCCTCGCCACGCTGGATCACCACATGTTCTTCGGCCACATGGAAGGCAAAACCGCGGATAAACACCGCTTCGTCCGGCATGATTTTCTCGCCGTACTTGGTGCCCTCCGTCGCAAAGAAGGCTTCCAAATCGGTCCGCGTACGGTAGCCCAGCTGCGCCATGCCATCGAAGGCCGGGCGCACATGAACCGCGCAACTCGCGGCCGGCGCCCGCGGCAACAAGCCCTGAGCATCGAGCGGCGGCGCGTAAGGCGGGGCGCGCTGGCTACAGGGCCCTGCCGGGAGGCGGTGCTGCTGTAGATAATAGGTCAGCACCCCGGTTTGCTGGTCGTGCGGGCCATCGGGATGCAGAATTTTAGGGCCGTGCACCTTGCGCCAATACTCGTCATAGGCTTCCCACTCGAGTTGCGGCGTGGGCGACATCGCCAAGGTGCGATCGCGGGTGGCGGGGTCTTCTATCCCCTCGCCGGCGCGATTAACGTTGTAGCCGGGGCGTGCCCGGCGCTCGCCCTGCGGCGGCGAGCTATCCCCCCGCACCACCAAGGCATTGAGTACGAACAGCGGTGAGTTAGGCATCGGTCGACCTCCGGACTTCGAGATGGCGTGAAACGCCCCACCAGGACTTATTCAGGGCGGCGGCGGGCAAAAAAACGGGCGCAGTAAGTAGCGGGCTCGGCGGTCTCGTAGGACGCCACGAAGGCGGCCACGCCCGCCTCTATCGCCTCGTCCAAGGGCAGTTGTTCCCAGCGCTGGAGCAGTTTTTTCTGGGCTCGAATAGCCCCCGGGGCGCCGGCGAGGAGGTCATCGATGACCCGATCTAGGCTGGCCTCTAGCATTGCCGGACTCGCCACCTGTTCCACCAGGCCAATCGCCTGTGCGGTCTGGGCCTCGATGAGATGTCCACGCAAGAGTAATTCGCGCGTGCGGCCCCAGCCAATGAGCGTTGGCAACAGGGCGGCTTCGACCACCGAGGGCACACCCAGCCGTACTTCGGGCATGCCGAAGCGGCTGTCGCTGGCCGCGACGCGCAGATCGCAGGCCACAGCGATCTCCAAGCCACCGCCCAAACAATGGCCCGCGATGCGGGCGATCACGGGGGTGGGGAATTCGCGCAGGGCGGTGCAAAAATCGTGGATGCTGCGGATAAACGCCTCGGCGGTTTGCGTGGTGAGCGCACCGAGTTCTTTGAGGTCGGCTCCGCCGATAAAACTGTCTGGGGTGGGGCCCGCCAAGACCGCGCAACGCAGCTTGGGGTCCTGTGCGGCGCGGCGAATAGTGGCGGTACCCGCGCGCAGCGACTCGCTGCCCACGACGTTCAGCGCCGTGCGGCCGTGGAGCACAAAGACCACCACCTCGCCGGGCGCCCGTGGGTGCCGCTGAACTTCCACGCCCAGACTCATAGCGCCCCGATACCCGGCGCCAGGGCGCGTAATTCGGCAGCCTTCGTTCTCGCCTGTGCTTCGCAGGGGTACACCAAGTCTTCGAATAGATGCACTGGCAGCGCCGGGTCCGCACAGAGTTGGCCCACCGCAAAGCGCCCTTTCTCAATCTCCACGATTACATAAAAGCCGCGCACCGGACCGGGTCGAGCACCGTTCAAGCGGTAGAGAATTTTGGCGAAGTCAGCGTAGGGGCTGTCCACCTCCAGCGACGTTTCGAGGGGTTCGAGGGTGCCGTCGGAACGCACCCAGCGATGCGGCATCGCCCCGGCCCCGGCGTTCAGCGGCAGCGATTGCTGGCCGCGCAGTACCGGGTGTAACCACCAGTTTTCATCGCGTTTGAGGGCTACCTCGACGGCCCTGCGCCTAGCCATCAAGGCAAGGCCCCCGGCTTGAGGAAACCATCGATAGTATTACGCAGCAGGCGCGAGACATTATTGTTGTATCGGTTATGCGACAGGGACCCGCACCACGCCATGGACCCGACCGAGAACACCGCGCCGTCCCTTGGAGTTTTGTAGTAGACGATGTCGGCACGCGTGTTCGGGTTGTTATCGCCGGTCCCGCCGGGGATATAACCACGCGCGTTGAAGGTGGATTCCTCGGTCACCGAGACGTACATATCTGAGTGGCCTTCGGAGTTCGCCAGCAGATAAGCGCGATGCGGCGTGCCAAGTTCCAAGTCGTAGCGGTCCAACTCCAAACCCGCCGCGCCGTCGCCCACCAAACCAAAGTTGCCGATGGGTTCATTGCGCCCAATGCCACGAAACATCCAGCTGCATTCCGGCAGTTCGCTGTCGGGTGCGCGCCGGTAGTAGGACGAATACGTCAGGCCAAAAGAGGTAAAAGTCACGCCTAGCAGTTTGCTCATGACGCGGCCACGGACCCGCCATAGCCCGCCGTGTTTGCCATCAAAGGCATTGCAATATTCGCCCGGCGAGACGGTCCAGGCGCGGGTGCCGTTATCGCCTTTGCGCACCTCCACAATGTTGGGATTCTCCGGGTGCGGCTGGCAAACCCAGTAGAAACCATTAGCCGCCAAATACATGAAACGGCCACCACATTGCTGGTAATCCTGATAGGCCTGCATTTGTTGTTCAGACATGTATTCCGGGTGGTGGCCGGTCAACACGATGCGGTACTGCTGGAGCAACGCAACGCCTTCGCGTTGGACATCTTCATCGGTGAGGATGTCGACCTCGTAGCCCATTTCGTAGAGCCAATCGACCAGATGCAAATCGGCGTTGAACTGCCACAGCGACGGCGAGAGCACGTGGATATATTTGGGGCGCATATTGAGAATAGGCCGCAGGCGCGAGGAAATATTGACCCCCCAACCATCGCGGTAGCTGGTGTAGGTACCCAAACCATAGCCGCGCTCTTTATTGAGCAGGAGGTCCCCCGGTTGCAACAACGGCACTTGCCCGGTTAGCAATTGGGCAATCACCGAGTTCACGCTGAGGTTATCGTTGGCGTAAGCCAGGTAGCTGTGCATCGCCATCACCAGGGCGATCCGCGCGGTAGGACCTGCGGCCGGCGGCCGCACAAAGAACGGCACATAGTCTTCGCACTCAGCGCTGGTGGAACCTTTGACGCGCAGGCGCGCCGCATAAACGCCGCTCTTGAGCGTCTTGGGCACTTTGAAAGTAAACGATGGCGTCCAGCGGGCGTCGTCTACGGATTCGTCGTGGAAGTGGATCGCGCCGTATTCTTGTGGCGCGTGGCGAAAGCTCATGTAGTCCGAGGACCAATTAAAGCCCGTCACACCGCGCACCGGCAGGTTGATGCCCACCCCGTGCAAGCGATTGGGACTGGTTTCTACGATATGGGTGGAGGCCGCGTGGTCGGCGATATTGGCGCTGAAATCCCACGCCGCGACGATCGCCCCGCGTAGTTCCGCCGGGATGAGCTCCATGCCCGCGCCGGCCAGTAAGCACTCAATTTGAGCGGCGTCTAACGCCGTATTCGCAATTTTAGGACGCTCGATCTTGCCGTTGAACTTATGGCAGTGGACCGGCACCTCCCACGGGGAATCGAGGTGGCGAAAATGCGCACCACTCACGTGGCGGCCAGAGTGCGGCGCGAGCGTACTGGCCGCCATCAGCAGCGGCCCTTCGGCGGCCTTCGGTGCGCCTTTGGTCGTGCGATGACGCACGCTGGCAGCGGTGTCATCGGCCGGGTGCAGTAGACTTAGACCATGGCCACCGTTGGTCATCGTCACAAACGGCGTTTGCGAAATGCAGACCTCGCCGGTGCGCGCGTCATAGCTCGCCGCCACTTTGTACCAAACCTTGCGAAACAGCGGTTTGCCGGTAGAGAACTCCTCCACCCGGCCCCGTCCTCGCCCGATGCGCAGGGCAAGCTCACCACGTTCGTTGATGAATAGGCCATACCCGGTGCCAGCCCGGGCATTGAGTTTGGAGAGAATGGCTTGGGCGCCCACGGCCACGCCTTCGACGTCCACCACCGGGGTGGTGGGATACAGATAAGCGCACAGCGTAAAACTCTGGAGGTTCAAACGCGGATCGTGTGGCACCAATAGG
Organism: Gammaproteobacteria bacterium; assembly: GCA_009692365.1. GTDB lineage: Bacteria > Pseudomonadota > Gammaproteobacteria. The sequence continues at coordinate 83,549 of SHZJ01000004.1, read as the reverse complement.
TAGCTGCCCGCGTGCACCGCCTGATGCTGGCCCTGATATTCCCCGCTGACCGCCGAACGGACGATTTTTTCCTTGAAGCCGGGGCCCTCCGGATTGGTATCGCCGTGGATCAAGCGAACGATGTCGGCTTGATAGGGCTCGTTGAATTCGCTGTGAATGTGAAAAGTCACGGCCTCACCGGGACGCACCGAGCAACGGTCGGTGTAGCCGGTGATTCGCAACATCATCTGCTGGGTCGTAGTCATGAAAGCAGCCCCTAGAATTAAGAATTCGACGCTGAGTAATCCACCCCGTACTGGTCCAGCAGCAAGCGCAGGCGCTTGAGAAAAATCGCGTGCTCCGCGTCCTCGCGGGTGGCGTAGCGCTCCTTGGTGATGCGAATCACACCCCCACGCCGGCCGGGCAGCAGACCGATCGAATATTCCTGCCACGGCACGGTTTCCACGATGGTGTGTTTGCCGGCCTGTGGCGAGACGCGCAGTTTGTCGCTCAGCCGTTTGAGGTCAAGGCTGTGATTAGGTGGCCGGTGGCCAGGCTGCGCCGCCGCGCCACGCGGATGTGCACGATGCTCGGCGATGATCCGCGCGCGGCTCACGGCGTCGCGTAGTGGCGGCAAAATGTAGGTTTGGGTGTCGTAGTCGTCAACCGCGCTGGCGCCGTAATTACGCGCCAGCGCGGTGTCGGGGCCTGCATGTCGTTTGTCCTGCATACGGCGTCCTCCGTTTTTTTTCACCATTAAACCCAGTGCCCAGACTGGCATACCCCGGGTCCCCGCGTCATCCTCCGCCAGAACTCGTCTTAACAACCCTTACGCAGCACGCCCGTGGCAACGGCGCTGCGGATATTGACATGCACGCTTTGGTCGGGTCGGTCGCTCGCCCGCAGGCACACCAAGGCCTCGGTGTCACTGGTCCAGCGCAGGTTGATGTTATGGCGCGAAAACGGAATGCCGTCGTAGGCGAGTTCTGCGCGACCCACCCGCAGGCGTGCGCCCTGCGCGCCGAGTTGGGCGTAAACCACCACGAAATGTGGGCCCTGCGGCGCCCAGGGTTCGATAACGGTGGTGATGATCTGCCACTCGCCCCTGGGTGCTGAAACCCGCGCGAACTCGGTTTCGCGGGCTGCTTCGCTGCACCCAACGCCGAGTGTGGCGGCCAGCGCAATACCCAAGGCTTGGCCTCGCCACATCTCAGGGACTCCGCCAGACGCTCTGCACGGCGAGCGTGCGGCCTTCCTCGTTGTTGCGCACAGCGTTACGCGTTTTGTCGAGCACTCGGTCTGGCACTAACACGCCTATCCCCAGCGCTGCCGAGGCGGCCTCGCCCGCCGGCACCGGCAGCATACCCGCCAGCCGGCGTTGGCCGTGGGCCAGCACCAGCGCCGTGGTGTCGGTCCAAGATTGCTCTTCCAGCCCGGCCGCGCTGAAGGCGGCGCGCAATGCTGCAGGGGTCGCGACAAAGCTCAACGCGGGCTCTGCCGCCCAAAAGCAGGGATAGAGGATGTCGCCCTGCCCGGCTACCACCGTCTCGATCGCACACCGCCCACCCGGTTTTAGCACCCGTCTAATCTCCTGGGCGAAGCGCTGTTTGTCGGGGATGTTCATCAACATATTTTGCGACCAGACCCAATCGAAAGACGCATCGGCTACCGGCAGCGCCAGGGCAGAGCCGTGTAAAAAAGTGACGCGCTCCGCCATCCCCACCCGCTGCGAAAGCAGCTTGGCCGCCAGGATGAACTCGTGGGTTAAATCGACCCCCGTCACCGCACAGCCAAACTCGGCGCACAGCGTGCGCGCGGGGCCGCCTACCCCGCAGCCCACATCTAACACCCGCTCGCCGCTCGCCAGCCCCACGGCCCGTGCCAAGGCCCGGGTGGATTCGCGCCCACCACCGTGAAATTCATCAAACAGCGCCGCGGCATCGCGCGAGATTTCCTGCGGATCGAGCCCCGCGGCGCGTACCGCAGCGAGGATCCGGCGGGAGACATCGCCGGGCGCGTAGTGGGCGTTGAGCGCAAGGCTTAGGGCCTGATTATCGGAGCTGGGCACGCCGCACCCCCGCCCCTAGCCCAGCAGCTCGCGCAGGGCGGTATCGATGAACGCATTATCGGCCGGCGCCAAGCCGAAACCCGCCCCATGGCCCCAGCCGGACGGGATCGGGCGCAATTCGGCCCGCGGCATCTGCTGCACTTCCAAGGCGCTGTCGGCAGGCGGAAAGTATTGGTCGGTGAGCGCGGGCATGACGATGGCCCGACAGGTGATGGCGGCCAGCGCGCGCTTGAAATCCCCTTCGAAGTGCGGGTTAGCACTGATATCGCCGGTGAGCCAAGTGTCGGCCATCGCCAGCAAATCGTTGGCGTCGTTTTGCAGAAAATAGTTCTGGGTTAGCAGCACGACATCGCGCCGCGACTGTAATCCTAGGCTGCGATAAAGTTTTTCGCGCAGGAAATCTTGCGAGAACAGCCACGCCGCGTACACCTTGCCGAAGGTCAGCAGGCCGCGTAACGGTGGGGTCTCGTACCAGCCGTCTTTGTAATCGGGATCAAGCATCAGCGTCGCCTTGGCGCTGTCGACAAACAGATAATTGTGGTCAGAAATTCGCGCCGCGCAGCAAATCGGCGCTATCGCCTCGACCAGCCCGGAATACAGCGCGCCCCATTGATAGGCCTGCATGCCGCCCATCGAAAACCCCGCCACCAACTGGATGCGGTTCACCCCTAAATGTTCGGTCAGCAGACGGTGTTGGCAGAGCACATTGTCGTACAGGGACATGAGCGGAAAACCACCCCGACCATAGGGCGCGGGCGTGTTGCTGGGCGAAGAGGACAGCCCGTTGCAGAACATATCGGGGATGATGACAAAATACCGGGTGGGGTCGATGGCCCGCTCGGGAGACACCATGTACTGGGTCTCGGGATGGCGACCGCCGTAGAAAGTAGGCACCACGACCACATTGTCTCGTTGCGGTGAGAGCTGCCCAAAAGTCCGATAGCTCAGCCTCAAATCGAGCGTCACGCCGGATTGGGTGGGGTAGCGCGGGATCTCAAAAATCTGGTGGTCGCTCATACGCCTGCTCCTGATAGGGGGGTCTGGAGGTCGTGACTCACGCGCCGGCCGGGCCGGACTTTTAGTGTGGCATCGATTTAGAAAATAAACTGAGCACGATCACCCCCAACAAAATGAGCGCGATGCCCACGAGGGCGGCGGTGTCTAAGGTCTGCCGGTAGAGCACCCACGCCAGGCACATCACCAGCACCTGCCCTACCCCGGACCAAATCGCGTAGGCAATGCCCACGGGGATCGTCCGCAGCGTGAGGCTGAGGAGAAAAAACGCCGCCGTGTAACCCACCAGCACCAGCACCGTGGGGCCGAGCACCCGAAAACCATCTGACGCCTTGAGCGCGCTGGTCGCGACGACTTCGCAGACGATCGCGGTGACTAAGTAAACGTATTGCACGGTCGCTGCTGGCGGGAATGCGACCAAGCTTACCCACACCCGACGACCATTGCCAAGCCATCGGCCGCGTCGCAAGCTGGCGGCGACTTCTGCGCCACCATGGATCGACCTATGCCCGCCGCGATTGCTGCCTTTATCGAGCGTCATCTGCTCGCCCTGCTGCGCGAACTGCGCTGGTCCTACCTGCCGCCCCTGATGGTGTATTTAGCGGCCGGCATCTCCGGTTTGACCGGCATCGTCGGCACCTTTTTTATCAAAGACTATCTCGACCTGTCGGCGGCCTTCCTCGCGGCCCTCGGTTTTTGGGCGGGCATTCCCTGGGCGCTCAAAGTGCCCATGGGCCATTTGGTGGATTTGATTTGGCGCTACAAAGCCGCGCTGGTGGTGTTAGGGGCCAGCCTCATCGCGGCCAGCCTGCTCATCATGATAGGCCTCATCACTCGCCCCACCGCCATGGCGAGCGTGATGCCCAGCGCCTGGTGGTATGTGCTCAGCGCGCTGCTCTCACCCGTGGGCTATATGACCCAAGACACCGTGGCCGACGCCATGACGGTGGAAGCGGTGCCGCGCGTCGATAGCCGTGGCGAACCCATTCCGCCCGCTGCGCGCCGCCGTATGAATACCACCCTGCAAACGCTGGGGCGGGTGGCCATTATCGGCGGCGGGGTGTTGGTGTCGGCACTGAATGTCGTGCTGTTTACAGGCGCGGAAGGCCTGCCGGCGGCGGGCAAAATGGCTATTTATGCACAGATTTATACCTCCGCTCTCGTGATCCCCGTGGTATCGGTGCTGGGCGTAGTGGTCGCCGCGTGGCTGCGTCGCAGGCAGCGGCAGCAGCTCGCCGCGCAGGGGTTCAGCGCGGCGGCCAGCGTCGCCTTACTCGACGACCGGGGCGCCGCAACCGCGCCGAACTGGTGGATTTTGGGCGGCAGCGTCGTTTTCTTAGCACTGACGCTGGGCCTCGGACTGTCCACGTTGACCTATGCGCAGGAATTTATTTTCGGCGGCTCCCTATTGGTCATTGGCGGTCTAATGTGGCGGCTGCTCGGCGAGCTCGACGACGAGGCCAGACGCACCCTGCTCGGCACGGCCATCGTTATTTTTGTCTTCCGCGCGATGCCCGGGCCGGGCGCGGGTTCCACGTGGTGGATGATCGACCAGTTGGGTTTTGACCAAAGCTTCCTCGCCCGGCTGTCGCTGGTCGCAAGCCTGCTCACGCTGGGGGGGCTATTCGCTTTTCGGCGGCTCATGGCCGAGCGTTCGCTGGCCTTCATTGTGGGCGGACTGACACTCGCCAGTTTTATTCTGGGTCTGCCCACCCTGGGCATGTACTATGGCCTGCACCTGTGGACCGCGGCCCACACCGGCGGGATTGTTGATGCGCGGTTTATCGCGCTGGTGGATACGGCACTGGAATCGCCGTTGGGGCAGATCGCCATGGTGCCGCTGCTGGCGTGGATCGCCAACTCGGCCCCCGCGCATTTAAAGGCGACTTACTTTGCGGTCATGGCATCGTTTACCAATCTCGCGCTCTCCGCCGCACAGCTAGGGACCCGCTATTTGAACCAAATTTTTGTCGTGACCCGCGAAATGCGCGACCCCCTCACCCACGCCATTACCACCCCGGCGGATTACAGCGCGCTCGGCGGGCTTTTGATCTGCGTGCTGACAGGCGGCCTTTTGTTGCCTTTGCTGGCGATACTGGGGTGTCGGGTCGCCGGGCTGCGCAGTGCCTAGGCACCCTGCACGCCCGCCCATCCAGCGCCGGGGCGAGCGCACTGGGCGCACCCCGGCGCCCTCACAACCACCAGGAAACCACCATGGCGTTTGAACTTTTCTACTGGCCGGGTATTCAAGGCCGCGGCGAATTTGTGCGCCTCGCCCTAGAAGACGCCGGGGCGCCCTATCGCGATGTCGCGCGCGCTCCCGCAGCGCAGGGCGGCGGGGTGGCGGCCTTGCTGCAGGCGCTGCGCGATCCCAACGCAGAACACCCGCCTTACGCGCCGCCCTTCCTCAGAGATGGGTCGCAAGTGATTTCCCAGTCCGCGAATATCCTGCGCTATCTCGGCCCCAAAATTGGCCTCGCACCATCCGACGAGGCGGGGCGCGGCTGGGCGCACCAACTGCAGTTGGTGGTCACCGACCTCATCAAAGAAGTGCACGACACGCACCATCCCATCGCCGTCAACTGGTATTACGACGAGCAAAAACCCGAAGCGCTGCGCTACACCCAGCATTTTCTCGCCCAGCGCCTGCCCGGCTATCTCGGGTATTTCGAGGGCGTTTTGGCGCGCAATAGTCACGGTTCCAGCCACATGGTCGGCAGCCTGATCAGCTATGTGGATACCTCGATGTTCCAGCTGGTCGAAGGCCTGCGCTACGCTTTTCCTAAGGCCATGGCGCGCGCTGAGAAGACCGTGCCCCTGCTCATCACGCTGCACGACCGGGTGGCCCAGCGGCCGAAACTTGCGGCTTACTTGGCGTCGAGCCGGCGCCTCGCGTTCAACGAGAACGGGATTTTTCGCCACTATCCAGAGCTAGACGCCTAACGCCCGCGGGGCTAGCGGCGGCGCCGGGGTGGGCTACCAGCCAAGTGGCTGCCCCCGGCGTGAGGCGCGTCATTATCGGGGCCGCGCGTACCGGCCGCGCCAGCGTCGGGGGCCGCTGGCAGGCGCGCGGCGCAGGCACTTAGGGCGCCGCCGGCGGTGGGGGCCAGGTCAGGCCCGCTGCCGCCAGAATGGGCCGGTACCACATTTTAAAACCACACAGCCGAGCCAGTGGCGCGAGTGCCCTGAGGAGCCTGAGCCGAAACGGCAGTAAGCTGGTGATCGTCGCGAAATCGGCGAGAAAAACCGCGAGCTTGCAGGGGTTCTTCGTGCCCAACGCGCAGGGCAGCACGGTGAAGAAAGGTTCGATGGCGATGGGCGGGTCGTAGTATTCCACCGTGTACACCGTGGCCGGCCCTTCGTTCCACTGCGCGTGCACCTCGCCCAGCGCGGTCTTGGCGGTTTCACCCGCCGTGAGGGTGCTGGTGCGGCCACTGACTGAAATGTGCAGGCGCCCCGTCAGCACCTCGAAACTTTGCGCCACACCCGGATGAAAGTGCGGCGGCACGGCGTGCTTGGGGTGGAGCACATAGTCGATGCGGCCCACCTCACCGCGCGGGGTGTTCCAATCGTCATCAAACGTAAATTGTTCACCGGTCGCCGGACTTTCCACGATTCTGCGGGCCATTTTCCTACCTCTCTGAGCTTGAACAAGGAGACGGGAGTCGCGCAGAAATGTCGGCCTGCGCGGCCTTGGGGTACGCCCAGCAGGCGTTGTTGTCGCGCCGATCCTAGCCCCCCCCGCAGCGGAAAATCTAGCCTCGCCGGTGGGGCAACAAGGCGCGATTGACCGCGCTGCAAGTCCTATCCGATGCTGGGCGGGCGCAGACCACTCGTGCGATCGGCCGCGCCGCCGTCAGCGTCAGAATCGACACCACTTAACCACTCTGCGAACGGGGATGTAACATCATGATCAGAGGCGTCCATCACGTTTCATTGTCGACCCGCAACTTCGCTCGGCTGCTGCATTTTTACCGCGACCTTTTGGGCTTGCCGTTTGCGACCAGCTACGACTGGGAGCGTGGTAGCACGGCGGCCGACCAAGTCGTCGGGCTCACCGATTCAGCCGTCAGAACGGCGCTGCTCAAGGCCGGCAATACTTTTGTGGAAATTTTTGAGTACCTGCATCCGCTGGGCACGCCACCGCTGGCTGGGCGGCGCGCCTGCGATGCCGGCATTACCCATATTTGCTTTGACGTGGTCGACGTCATCGGCGAATACACGCGCCTGTGCGCCGCGGGGGTTGAATTTCACACCGCGCCGCTCGACATCGGCGGGGTGGTGCGCACCACTTACGGGCGCGACCCCGACGGCAATATCTTCGAGCTGCAGGAGGTGATCGCCACCGGACTGCCGCTCGACCTGCAGACCCTGGTGCCTGACCTAGCCGGCGACACCCGGCGGTTGACCTGAGCGCGGGCGCCGGCCCGTGCGGTGCCTGCTGTTGGGCATCAGCAGCGCCCGTTCCCCCCGCTCTTGCTGGGTTGCGCGGCGGGCGTGGGCCGGCCATCCGGCACCCGGGCACCGTCCTGTACCCCCGTGCTGCCAGCCCCAGTGCCACCGCAGTTCGTGGCGGGCCCAACGGTGAGGTAGGCTAGCGCGGGGCTCTAGCGTCACGGTGAAAAAAAACCATGCGACCTGAGGATAATCCGAAGCCACGGCCAGCACGGGGTTGCCTGAGGCCGCGCAAAATTCGCGCGGCAGCACTGCCACTCCGCCCCTCTACCGGACGCCATTACCGGCCCCTGAGCGCCCGGCGCTGGCGCGGCACACCCCGCCACGGGGACCGGTCTGCCGCACGGCCGCCGCGCACGCGGGTCGGCCGTCTGCCCGGTGTCGCGGGGACCGGCCCCCGGTGAATTCAACCTCGGCGGCGTTCCTCATTTTCGTGATTTTCGCGGGCGCTGCGGTGCTCGCGACGCTCGCGCTCTTGGCGCGTCAGGCCATGATCGTGGCCTACATCGTGGTCGGTATGCTCCTCGGACCGTCCGGCTTGGCGGTGGTTAACGACGCTGCTTGGCTGCAAGACATCGCCGACATCGGCATCCTATTTTTGCTCTACCTGCTGGGGCTCAACATGGTGCCCAGGCAGTTACTGAAAATGCTGCGCGAAGCGGTGGTCGTCGTCTGTCTGAGTTCACTGGTTTTCTTTTGCAGCGGTGTGGCCGTGGCCTTGGCGTATGGATTTACGCCGCGCGAAGCCCTCGTTATTGGGGCCGCCATGATGTTTTCCAGCACCATCATTGGACTGAAATTGCTGCCCACGACCACGCTGCACCACCAACACATCGGGCAGGTGCTGATCAGCGTGCTGCTACTCCAAGACTTGCTCGCGATTCTGGTGTTATTAGGGCTCCAAGCGAGCGCCAACAGCCATCCCGACGCGACCACTTTCAGCCTCCAGCTGTTGGCCCTGCCGGTATTGATCGGCGTTGCCTACGGGCTCGAACGCTGGGTTCTGGAACCGCTGCTGGCGCGCTTTGACCAGATTCAGGAATATCTATTTTTGGTGGTGATCGCCTGGTGTTTGTCGATCGCTGAGTTAGCGTCCCGGCTGGGGCTCTCCCACGAGATCGGGGCGTTCATCGCCGGGGTGGCGCTGGCGAACTGTCCGGTGTCTTTGTTCATCGCCGATAGCCTGCGGCCGCTGCGCGATTTCTTTCTGATCCTGTTTTTTTTCTCGGTGGGCGCGAGTCTGGAACTGGGCCTGCTGGCGCAGACCCTGCTGCCGGCCCTCACGCTCGCGGCGTTGATGTTGGTCGCAAAACCCTGGGTATTTCAGCGCTTGTTTGTGCGTGAGCAAGAAACCCCGGCACTGGCGCGCGAAGCTGGCGTGCGCTTGGGTCAGATCAGCGAATTTAGCCTCTTGATCGCGGTGCTGGCGACGCAGATTGGCCTGCTGGGGAGCCTCGCATCGAACGTGCTCCAACTCGCCGTCGTGCTCACGCTGGTCGCGTCGAGCTATTTTATCGTCATGCGCTATCCAACCCCCATGGCGGTGCGCGATGATCTGCGGCGCGACTAAGCCTGCGCCGCCGTGAGTCCCGCTGGCGTTGCGCGAGCGCCAGCCAGCGACTGTCACGCTCGGCTCACGCGCAGGCCACCCCGGTGCCGCCCAAGCCGCAGTAGCCGCCTGGATTCTTCGCCAGATATTGCTGGTGGTAATCCTCGGCGTAGAAAAATTCTGGGGCCGCCACGATTTCGGTGGTGATGGGCCCAAAACCGGCCGCCCGCAGCGCACGCTCGAACGCCACCCGACTCGCCTCACTCAGGCGGCTTTGCTGGGCGCTACCCGCATAAATGCCGGAGCGGTATTGGGTGCCCACATCGTTACCCTGCTGCATGCCCTGGGTGGGGTTGTGGGACTCCCAGAAAACTTTCAGCAGGCTCGCGAAGGTGGTCAGGGTAGGGTCGAACACCACCCGCACGACTTCGTTATGCCCGGTCATGCCGCTGCACACTTCCTGGTAGCTGGGATTGGGCGTGTAACCCCCCGCATATCCCACCGCCGTGGCGTAAATGCCCGGCAGCTGCCAGAACTTGCGCTCTGCACCCCAAAAACAACCCAGTCCGAACAGCGCCAACTCGGTGCCCACTGGAAACGGCGGCAGCAGCTTGGTGCCCAACACGAAATGCCGGTCGACGATGCTCACCGCTGCCGCCCGCCCCGGCAGGGCCTGATTTGACGGCGGTAATTCCTGTTTCTTCTTTAACCCGAACATTGCGAATCCTCCGCACTAGACACTTGTCGTGGCACGATGGCCGCTCGCCCACCAAAAATCAAGGTCAGCGCCGATGAACCAGTGCCCTCCGCCCAGCGTAAATTTCTGCCGTCAACGCGAGGTCCCCCATGCGCACATTGATCGCCTTCGTTCTAGGGGTACTGGCCATGCAAGCTGAAGCCTGCCCCACCAGTCTCGACTTCTCCTTCCGGCCCCTGCTGGCGAGCGCACCGGTGCACCTGTGCGAGGAATACGCCGGGAAAGTCGTGCTGGTCGTCAACACCGCCAGCCAGTGCGGCTTCACGCCCCAGTACGAGGGGCTGGAAAAGCTTTATCAGGAATTTGGCGCGCGCGGCTTCGTGGTGTTGGGTTTCCCGTCGAATGACTTTGGCGGCCAAGAGCCGGGTAGCGAGGCCGACATCCAAAAGTTCTGCCGCTCCATCTACGGCATTGAGTTCCCGATGTTCGAGAAAACTTCCGTCAAAAAGGGCTCGGCTAACCCCCTCTTTGCGCACCTCGCCGCGGTCACCGGCACCGCCCCACGCTGGAACTTCTACAAATACCTCATCGACCGCGAGGGGCGCGTGGTCAAGGCTTACAGCAGCATCACCGGCCCGGGTTCCGGCCGCTTGCGGCGCCGGATCGAAGGCTTGCTCTAGGCTGGCGGCGGGGCTGCCCCAAGCTTGCGCCGGGCTTGCGCTGTGCTGGCGCCCGGCTTGCTCTGAGCTGGCGTTGGGCCGGGGCGTGCGGCGCAGGCGGCGGTGCTACCATGGCGCCGCGCCCGTGTTTTGAAAGGTTGCCAGTGTTCCGCCCCCTCCCCTTGTTCATCGCTGCGCGCTACCTGCGCGCCAAACGTAAAAACCGCTTCGCCGCGCTGGTGACGGGCGTGTCGGTGGCCGGCATCGGGCTAGGGGTGGCGGTGCTTATCATCGTGCTGTCGGTGATGAACGGCTTTGAACGCGAAATTTCGGCGCGCATCCTCGGCATGACGGCCGACGCCACCGTGTTTGGCTCCCCCGCCGACCTGCGGGACTGGCCCGCACTGGCCCAGCGACTCGAGCGCGACCCGCAGGTGCTGGCCGTGCGGCCCTTTGTGCGCGGCAGTGGCATGTTGAGCGTGCGCGGTAAAGTGCGGGGCATCATGGTGTATGGCGTGCCAACGCAGGGCGAAGGCGCAGTCTCGGAACTCGAGCACTATCTCCAAAATGTAACCCTCGGCGCGCTCACCCGTCCGGCGCAGCCCGCGGGCATTATTCTGGGGCGCACCCTGGCCGACGAACTGGGCGTGCACGCGGGCGAGATGGTGACGCTCATCTCGCCGCAATGGGACAGCGCGCAGCAACTCGGGCTACCCGCCTACGAGCGGCTGACGAGCGTGGGCAGTTTTCTCGCGGGCATGCATGAGTTCGATTCCGCGTTCGGGATCATGTCTTTGAGCGACGCGGCGAGAATCTTTAAACTCGAGGGCACGGTCTCCGGCCTGCGCATCAAGCTGCGAGACTCCCGGCTGGCACCCGCAGTGGCGGCGGCCATCGGCCAGCAGCTCGGCCCCGGGTTTCTGGTGATCGACTGGACCCGCTACCACCGCAATTTCTTTCTGGCGATTAAATCGCAGAAACGCATCATGTTCGTTATTTTGTCGCTCATCGTGGCGGTCGCGGCGTTCAACGTCGTGGCCTCGATGATCATGATTGTGAAAGAAAAGCAGCGCGATATTGCGATTCTGCGCACCTTGGGGCTCGCGCCGTCGAGCGTGCTGTGCGCCTTTCTCTTGCAGGGCGCGATCGTCACCGGCCTGGGGGTGGCTTTGGGGGTCGCGCTCGGGCTGGTCGGCGCGGATTACGCCAACGACTTCATGCATCTCGTCGAGCGTTTGTTTGGCATCCAGTTCATCAAGCCCGATGTCTACTACATCAATTACCTGCCCACCGAAGTGCGCCTCACGGACGCCTTGGGGGTGGCCTTGGCGACTTTCACTATCTGCGTCGTGGCGACCCTCTACCCCGCTTGGCGGGCAGCGCAGATTGCCCCGGTAGAAGCGCTCCGCTACGAGTGATTAGAACAACCAGTAGCTAAAGAAATCGGGATGCCAGTCGTCCCCCCGCGCCAGCACGAAGCGCGTCAACTCGCGCAGCAAACAGCCCGAGCTGGCGTGAATGCTGGCGTAGGGTTCGGGAAAATAGCGCGGTAAAACGCCCCCGGCGGGTGGGCTAAGCGCCAGCAACTGGGCGCGGATCTCAGGCTCGCACAACTGGGCGTGGACCGCCTCGTAGGCGCCGAGCAGGCGCTCGAAACCCGCCGGATCTAGCGGTTGCATCACCGCGGCCACCCGCTCTAACGGGGTCAACGGCAAGTGCTGGGTCAGCCAGTCCCGTTTCTCGCCACCGCGCTGGCTGCTCGCCCCCAGCAGCAATAACAAACCGGCAAACGTCAGCAGGCGCGAGCTGCGCAGCTTGGCCTGCCGCAAATACCAGCCGTCGTCTGGCGTGCGCCCAAAGTCGTACTGCTGCCAGCCCGCGTAGGCGTGTAGGTAGCGCGCCACATCGTTGATCAGCAGCGTCCACTGGGCCTGCGGGTAGTGCGCAAGATAATCGCCCGCATACCATGCCAGAACGCTCTCGCGCAGCGCCAGAAACGCCACCTCACCGGTGATCGCGCGCGCATCCAGCAATAAGGCCATGCGTCGACCAAAGATCGCCGGCGCCTCCTCGAGGCTACCCCGGTCTTGCGGCCGCGTCAGCGCCAGTGCGTCCAGCGGGGTGCGATAAATTCCCCCCGGCTTCGAGGGCCGCAGCCCGCAGGCCGCCACCTCGTCAAAAAAGCTCGCCACCGGCCACGCCGGCGGCGCCGCGGCGGGGACGATGATGATGGCATCGCAGTCCGACTGGGCGTGGGCTTCCAGTCGCCCCAACGAGCCGGCGGCCAGCAAGGTCGACCGGTCGCCCGCCACCGGGCAGGCCGCCGCGAGCCGCGCTTGTAACTGCGCCAGCGCGGCCAGCGAAAAACGACGGCTGGCCGCCAGGGCCGGGCTGCCCGACAGATCCAGTGGGGACATAGAGCACTCTCCGGGCCGCGCGCGCCGGCGGCCCCAGCCGTGGGGGGCGCTTCAGGGCTTGACTGAAGCCTGATAAAAAGCTAGAAATTAGGCTCGTAAATAACTCTCTTTCATAGGAAAGAACCGTCCGGGGGTCTAGTCCATGCGCACCCCGGCCCGTGATTCTTTCACACCTTACCGCAGCCGCGGCGGTGGCCCAATTAGTCCCTTCGTGTCGCGCGGAGGTCGGTTATTCCAATCAATAACCACGCCGGCTCTCCGCGCGAACCCCTTTATCTGCCACCCGCCTCAACCCAAGTCACGCAGCGTTTGCGCCAACACCGTCAGCCCAGCGCGTAGGGTCGCGGCCGGCTGCGCGTAAGAAATCCGCAAACACTGCGCCAAATGCGGCCACGGCGCGGCTAGCCCGGGACCAAAATGATGCCCCGGGATGACCAGCACGCCGCGCCCTTTGAGCGCTTCGTAGAGCACCTGCACGGACACCGGCAAGCTCGGGAACCAGAGCCACAGAAAAATCGCGCCCTGTGAGAGGTGGATGAGATAGTCGGTGCCGGCCAGTAATTCGTCGCATAGCGCGAGCGCCGTGGCAGAGTGGGCGGCATAGTGCGGGGCGATAATCTCCCGCCCAAGCGCCAGCAGGTCGTTGCTGCGCATGAGTTCTAGCGCGAGGCGCGACCCCACCGGGTTGACCGACAGCGCTAACATCGCATGCAGGCTGGTGAGCACCTCGATAACCGGCTCCGAGGCGACCACGAGCCCCGTCCGCACGCCGGGCAGTCCCAGCTTGGAGAGGCTTAGGCAGAGCACCAAATCCTCGTCCCACACGAGCGATGTCGGGACAAAACTAATCCCAGGGAAAGGCTCGCCGTACGCGCAGTCCACGATCAGCGGCACGCCGGCGAGGCGCGTCAAGGCGCGTAAACGGGCGATTTCGTCATCGCTGAGGACATTCCCGGTGGGATTACACGGGCGGCTGACGCAGAGCGCGCCAAAGCGTTCATCCACGGTGATGGCGGCGAAATCCGGGCGATATTTGAAGCGGTGCGGCGACACCCGCTCGATCAGGGCGGGATGAGAAACTAGCATCGCGGGCTCGATCCCGCTTTGGGCGTAACCGATGTATTCCGGGGCTTGGGGCAACAAAATTTGCTTGCGCTGGCCGGTGGCGGTGGTCCCCCCAAACAGGTTGAACAGCAAAAAAAACGACGCCTGAGAGCCGCCGGTGACCAAAAAATTACGCGCGCTCAGGGGCCAACCCAGACCCTCTCGGAGGGTCTGCGCCAAGGCTTCGAGAAAGGGCTGATGGCCCTGCGGGGCGTCGTAACCGCCGAGGAGTCGCAGCCAGTCGACCGTCGGCACCGCCGACCATGCCGCCTCAAAGCGCGCCTCCAGCGCCGGGATCGAGGCCGGGTTACCGCCCCCTAAGTTGATCAATCCAGCCCCGCCCCGTGCGACCTCACCGAGGTCGTCCATGAGTTGGCGGGTACCACTTTTCGCAGCAAATCCGGCGCCGAAGCGTGAATACATGCAGTGTTCCTCAACGCGAGGGTGTGCGCTCAAACGCAGGCTACGCCACCGGCGGGGATTGGTGGATAATCCCCGCATGATGACAAAAAATTTGCTGCGCGGCTTGAACCCGCATCGCCTCGCCATGCTGGCCTGCGCCGCGCTATTGGCGCTACCCGGCCCTTTTCAAGATGGCCTAACCTATGTGCGGGACTGGCGAATCGTGACCTCGGTGGTCGCACCGGCGCTGATGGTGATCATGGTCTTCGTGCTTTTGCTCGATTTCACCATGACCCGCATTTTTGCCATGGACGCAACCCCAGACCGGCGCGCCGACCTGTACCACGCGAGCCGCCTCGACCTGTGGGCGCTGCTGGTGATGGTGGGGGCCTGGACGCCATTTCTGGCTCGCCTCTTTGGTTTTCCGTTGTTCGACTAAGGCCGGCGAGGGTGTGGCGCGGACTACCGATGCCGGTTACGCACGCTCTGCCGCTAAGCTCACCGCCAGCTGCCGCGCACGTTTGAGCACGAGTTCGCGCACCTGCGCCAGCACCGGCGACCAGCTGTTCGTCGCCTGCCAAGCCTGCACCTGCGCCGCCAACCACCCCGGCATGGCGAGCGCGAGTTCGCCGACCAGCGCGAGCACGTAGTGGGCGTTCAAATCCAATTCCTGCGCGAGTCCCCGCCAGCGTGCCGGCCTGATCCAGTCCGGGCGGTCCTCCTGCCCGACCATCATCCCCAGCCGCTCACTCACCTGCGCATACACATGGGTGGAGAGCAGGTTGGCGAAAGGGGCGAGCCTGGGGCCCTGCGCGGTGTAGTGAAAGCGCAGATCGCGCGCGGTGGCCAGACCGTTCCCCACGAGGTGATTGAACACCACCCACCGCAGCAGCGTGCGCAAATCCAGCGCCGGCACCGCGCTGTGGCGCCTCATCAGAGCGACACAGTCGCGCAGCGCCAGTCCTCCTTCGCGCTCAAACGCCTGCTCCGGCGCCAGACCGGCAATTTGCCCGAAGTTCTCCTCGTGCACCCACGCCAATACGGGCTCCGGGCCACTCCGTTGGCGGTCTGAACGCGCTGTGATCAAGCACGGCAGTGGCTTTTGCACCCACTCGCTGGCCAACACCGGCACCCCGGCCCGCGCTGCTAGCCCCAGACAGAAGGCTTCGTTGTGGACGGCATCCGGCCAGCCGTGGCGCCCCGCGCGCAGCCACACATTGCTCGGGCGCTCGGCCGTCGGATACCACCAGCCCTGCGCCGTCTGGCACAGCGGCACACAGCCGGCATCGCCGGGCGCCGTGGCCTCGGCAATCCGGGGGGGCGGCTGCGCTGCGCGCAAGGCGACGAGCAGCGCGGCGACTTCAGCCACCGTCAAACATCCCGGCGGGTCCGCCGAGCGCGCGCCCGGCCAGCGCAGACTCAGCGCACCCGGGGCATCGGCGCCCAGAGCGCCGAGGAGCGCAAAATCATTACCCACCGAAAACCCCAGGCGCTGCGCCAACTGGTGGCAGACGCTGGCGTCAGGCAGTAAATGTCGAAACCAGGCGCGCACGTTAGCAGTCTCTTGATTAGTTATTGACGTTAACTGTCGAATTGACCAGAACGCCCCCAAGCCCGCCGGAGGTCCGGCCACCAAGGGGCGATAAGACCAGTAGTCCGGGGCCTGCTGGACGAGCTGCCCGCGCAACGTCCCCGCCAGTCGTAGTTCCAAGGCCGGGAGGGTCAACGCGGCGCCCACCATCGACGCGGCGCGACCAGCAGTTCTAGACCCAACGCCGTGAGCACCCGCACCACCCGACCGATCTCCAGGCCCGGCTTGCCGTGCTCGAGATCGGAGATGAAACGCAGGCCCACGCCGGCCAAACCGGCGAGTTCATTTTGTTTGAGTTGCACTGAGCGCCGCCGCAGCCGTACCGCGAGACCGAGCTCGGTGAGGGCCGGACTTTGTCCTAAAATCGTGTTTTTCTCTTCTAAGATTGTTTTCAATGGTTAAACGCCTTAAAGCGAGCTTTAAATAGCCAAAGTAGTTTATCTAATTATTATTCCCGTACGGGAGTTTTCTTTTAAACGCGATGTCGCCACGGTCCACCTGCGCAAAGAGACTCAGGCGAGGGACAGGCAGCTGGGCTTAGCGCCACTCTCGACGCCTGCACCGGCACTAAAGCGGGCGCGGGCGGCGGGCGTTGCAGCCCGTGTCGCCGGGCGCGAGGAGTCGCTAGCGCGCAGGCTGAGCGGTGGGTGGCGGCGTGAACCGCTGGGCGAGCAGCAGCCAGCGTGCCAGGCGTTCCGCGGCGGCGCGCAGCGCGGGGCGGGCGCGGCTGAGGGCGGCGGCAGGGGTTGTGGGATGGACGACGGCTGCCATCAGCGCGTCAAATCCATGCCTGAAATTGACGTTAACGTTAGTCGAGAGCGAACCCGCCAAGCCCACCACGGGGATCCCCAGGCGCTGCGCGACTGCCGCCACGGCCGCGGGCGTCTTGCCAAAGCGGGTCTGGTCATCCAAGCGACCCTCGCCGGTGACGACCAAGTCAGCCCCCTGCAGCGCGGCTTCGAAGCCCACCCAGCGCAGCACTAAATCCGCCCCGCTGTGAATTTCCCCGCCGGCGACGCCCAGCAGCGCGGCGCCCAAGCCCCCGGCGGCGCCGGCCCCCGCGCGCTGCAGCAGCCGTGCGCCCGTCGCCTGCTCGAGCAGGCCACCAAAGTGGCGTAAGTGGGCGTCGAGCAGACGCACTTGGGCGGGGTTCGCGCCCTTTTGCGGCCCATAAATAGCCGCCGCACCGCGCGGCCCCACCAGCGGGTTGCGGACATCGCAGGCGATCAGGATCTCGCTGTGGGCCAGCCGCGGGTCGAGGGCGCCGAGGTCGATAGCCCGCACGCGGACTAAATCCCCACCCGTGACGCCAGCCACCAGCGGCCGCCCGCGGGCGTCGAGCAGCCGCGCGCCCAACGCCTGCAGCAAGCCCGCACCGCCATCGTTGGTCGCCGAGCCGCCGAGACCTAGCACCACCCGCCGTGCGCCCCGGGCCAGCGCGTGGGCCAGCAACTCGCCCACGCCATAAGTGGTGGTCTTAAGCGGGTTGCGCCGCGCCAGGGGCACCAGCGGCAAACCCGCCGCCTGGGCCATCTCCAGCACCACGCTGCCGTCCCGCAAGCGCCCATAGACCGCGCTCACGGGGGTCCCGAGCGGCCCCATCACCCGCACGCGAACCCGCCGTCCACCCAGCGCCGTTAACAGCGCGTCCACCGTGCCCTCACCGCCGTCCGCCAGCGGGATTTTGACCAGTTCGGCGGTCGGCAAGACCCGCCGCAGACCACTCTCGATGGCGTTGGCCGCCGCCTGTGCGCTGAGGCTTTCCTTAAAAGAATCGGGCGCGATGACGATTCTCATGAGCGCTCAGCGCGCGCGCCGCCAAGCGCGGCCGGGTTTGGGCTGACGCGCGCCGGTCAGCGCCGTGCGGGCGCGGATTTGCTCATCACTGCTGAGCGGCCGCAGAAAGCTAATCTCGTCGCCCAACTGCACGGCCACCAGTTCGCCATCCAAGAGCACCAGACGGTTGTTGAGCGTGGCGGGGATTTTGGGCCCGGGCAATACGATGCCGACCAGGTTGGCGGGGTCCGCCGCGTGCAGCCCCACGAACTGCTTGGCGCTGCCGCGTTCGCGCGCGGCCCGCAGCGCCTCCACCGCCGTGGGCGCGGCAAATTGCTCACCCGAAAAGCCTGCCACGAAGCGCCCCCCGCGCAGTTCCCCGCGCGCCTCGAGCCGGCGTAGCGCAGGGAGTAAATCCCGCCACGGCGGCAACAAGGATTCTCGCTCGAGCAGGCGCCGGAACACGATGCCGTAGCGCTTGACCAGCACCAGTGCGATGCGCTCCAGACGTGCGGGTGCCGCCTCTATTTCTAGCAGAGGATCGGGCGTGCGGCGCCGGACCAAATCCCAGCGGCCCACCGCTTCGAGGGCCGTGGGCGCGCGCCCACGGCGGGCGCCGTGCAGCGGTCGGCGCAGGGCCGAGGGCAGCAGCAGCGCGCGCAGGCCCGCGAAGCTATCGGCCGTCACCAGTCCTAAGCTCGCCAGCTCCCCGAGGATGTTTTCGGTCTGGGTGCGTAAGAGTCCGTTGTCGGCGGTGATGTCTTCAAAAAACGCCGCCCCACCGCTGCGCAGATACTCGACCACCCGCTGCGCGGCCACGCTGGGGGGGCTGCTGGACGGGGTGGCGAACGCCAGCCAATCCGGCAACTGCAGGCGGGGCAAAAGCGCCAACGGGGTGCTCTTGAGCGGGCCTGCGCTGCGCGCCCCAAGGTCCATTTTGGCGCTCAGCCGGGCCCAAGTGCTGCGCCCGCTGGCCATGAGAGCGTCCAGATAGTCAGGAGAGTAATCGCTGATGCGCGCCGGCAGCAGCGCCGACTCCCAGGCCGCTGCGGGGGCCTCGAAGCCGGCGAGGGTTTCGATCACCGCCCGCGTCGCCTCCAGCCCTTCCACCCGGGTGCCAGGCGTGAGGTATTGCCAACCCAGCACGAAGCGCAGGTAGGCCGCCGCCGGCACCGGTTCGATCTCGGCGCGCAGCCGATTGAGCGTGTAGCGATGGATGCGGGCGAGCAGGCGGCGGTCACACCATTCCGTGCCCTGCGCCGCGGCGCTAAAAGTACCGCGCAGGATGCTGCCCTCTTGTTCGAGGCGGTAGAGCGCCGGGTCGATGTCACCCACCGCTAAACCCAGATACTCCCCGAGCATGCCGGCCGTGAGTGGCCCGCCGATGGCCAGCCGTCCGCGCACCAACTCGCGCAGGGCGTCGTCGCGGCCGGTGACGGCACGCAGCCCCAGCCCCACAAACTCGCCGCGACCTTGGCGCAGTTGCAGCGCCGGCCACACCGCCCGCGCCTCGGCAAAACGCTCGGTGGCGACCCACCGCAGCTGCGTCCCGCCCGGCAGTTCGATGCAACTCGCTCGGCCTGCCAGGCTCAGGGCCGCCAACCAGGCCAGCACTGCGCTGCGCCCGACGTTTTCTCCCGCGAGTTCCGCGGCGCTGAGCACCCCGGCGACCAGCAGCGCATCGTGGCTTTCTTCGAGACTCTCGGGCGCCGGCCACACTTCGCTGCGGACCCGGGCGATGGCGGCCGAATCTAGGGCACCGAGGCTGCGCGCAGTATCGGGATCGAGCCAGCGCCGCGACTGCACGGCCTGCGTGCGGCGTTCCTCCAGCGGCGCGTCATCGAGAAAGGCGTAGGGATTGGCGTTGAGTACCGCCTGCGCGAAGGGCGAGGGTTCCACCTGATCACGACACACCAGTTCGATGGCACCCGCCTCGATTTGACCCAGCAGGGCTTCGAGACCCGCAATGTCCATCACCTCGTTGAGGCAATCGAAAATCGCCTGCTGCACCAGTGGGTGGTCGGGGATTTCGCGCCGGCCCTGAAGATTCTCGGCACAGGCTAATTGCTCTGGGAAGACTAGCGAAACCAGATCTTCGGCCTGCATGCGCAGCAGGCGCGGCGGGGTTTTCTTGCCCTGCCGAAAACGTTGGATCGCCAGCGCGCAGCAGGCCACCCAGCGCCAGCGAATGCCAAACATCGGCGCGTCTAACAGCGCTTGGATGAGCACCTCGCGCACCGTCTCAGCCTTCAAATAACGCCACACCTCCTCCAGCGGAAAACTGTGCACCGCGCCCAGCGAGATCACGATGGCGTCTTCGACCGCCGCCGCCTGCAGCTCAAAGTTGAACTGGCGACAAAAGCGTTTACGCAGCGCGAGTCCCCACGCCCGATTGACGCGCGCGCCCAGCGGCGAATGGATGACCAGCTGCATCCCGCCCGATTCGTCGAAAAAACGCTCTAGCACTAAGCGCCTATTGGTGGGCATGGCGGCCAGCGCGCGACAGCCGCCCAGCAGGTAGTCGTAGAGCTGGCGCGCGGCCACCGGGCCCGCCCCGACCTCCAGCGCCAACCACGACTCAACGGCTACGCGCGCATCCCCCGTCGCGGCATCTACCCGGGCGATGAATTCCTCGCGCAGCCGCGACACCGCCTGGGACATCTCCACGCTGCGCGCGGGCGCCTCGCCAAACCAAAACGGAATATTGGGCGGCTGGCCTGCGGCGTCCACCACGCGCATCGCCGCGGCCTCCACTTTTAAAATTCGCCACGCCGTGTTGCCCAATTGGAAAATACTGCCCGGCAAACTGTCGATGGCAAAATCCTCGTTGACCGTGCCCACGACATGGCCCATGGGCTCGGCGATGACATCGTAGTCCGCCGTATCCGGGATCGCCCCGCCGCAGGTCAGGGCAGTGAGCCGCGCCCCGCGCCGCGCCCGCACCAAGCCGTTTACCGCATCCAGATGCAAATACGCGCTGCGCCGGCCCGGCGCAAAACTATAGCCCTCGGCCAGCATCGTGATGACGTTGTTAAAAGTGGCGCGCGGCAGGTCGCGGTAGGGATAGGCGCGGCAGACCAGGGCGTAGAGTTCATCCAGACTGGCGTCCCGACAGGCCACTTCGGCCACTAACTGCTGGGCCAACACGTCGAGCGCCGGCCCCACCACTTCGATGCTGTCGAGTTCGCCCCGGCGGGTCATATCCAACAGCGCTGCACATTCCACTAGCTCGTCGCGGGTTTGGGGGAAAAGTCGACCCTTGGCGAGCGCGCCCACGGCGTGGCCAGAGCGTCCCACACGTTGCAAAAACATCGCCAGCGAACGCGTTGAGCCCAACTGGCACACGAGATCGACTGCGCCGATATCGATGCCGAGTTCTAGCGACGCGGTGGCCACCAGCGCTTGGAGCTGGCCGCCTTTCAGGCGCTGCTCGGCGAGCAGCCGCCGGTCGCGCGACATGCTGCCGTGGTGCGAAGTCACCGCATTCTCGCCGAGACGTTCGGTGAGGGCGCGGGCCACGCGTTCCGCCAAGCGCCGGGTATTGACGAACACCAGGGTCGTGCGGTGCGCGCGAATGAGTGCTGCCATGCGGTCGTGGATGTCGGCCGCCGACTCCCCCGCGAGCACGGCCTCGAGGGGCGCGGGCGGTAACTCGATGACCAGTTCACGCGCACGCAAATGGCCCTCATCGATGATCGTGCAGGGCGCGCTAGGACCCACCAAGAAACGCGCGATCGTGGCCAGCGGTTTTTGGGTCGCAGACAGCCCCACGCGCTGCGGCGGCACCGGCGTCAAGGCGGCCAGGCGCTCTAGGGACAGGCTGAGATGGCCGCCGCGCTTATTCCCCGCCAAGGCGTGGATTTCATCCACGATGACCATGCGCGTGGTGGACAACATCGCACGGCCGCTGGCGCTAGTGAGCAGCAAATACAGCGACTCTGGGGTGGTCACCAAAATGTGCGGCGGCTGGCGACCCATCAACGCGCGCGCGGCGCGCGGCGTGTCGCCGGTGCGCACCGCGGTGCGCAAAGTGACGGGCGGCTCGCCGCGCGCAGTCAGTTCAGCGCAGATACCGCTGAGCGGGCGCTCGAGATTGATTTGGATATCGTTGCTGAGCGCCTTGAGCGGGGAGAGATAGACAATGCAGACGGCCTGCGGTAACTCGCCGCGCAGCCCCTCGCGCACGAGCGCATCCAGGGCGGCCAGAAACGCGGCCAGCGTCTTACCCGAACCGGTGGGTGCGGCCACCAGGGTGTGCTCCCCCGCCGCGATGGCCGCCCACGCGCGCGTCTGGGCCACCGTCGGCGCGCCCAGCTCGCGGGCAAACCAGGTGGCCACCGCCGGATGAAACAATCCCTCCATCATGGCGGCGAGCCTAGCGCGCGCAGGCGCGCGGAACCAGCGCGGGCTGCTTGACGCCGCCCAAGACGGCCAGCACCGTAGGGTTAATATCCCGACCCGTGCGTGCTGCCATGGCTACCACCCCACTGCCCGACGCCTTGAGCGTGAATTTAGCAATCATCGGCTGGGTTGAAACCGCGCTGCCCGATGCCGACATCGCCCGCGCGCGCCGCGAACTGGTGAGCCGCATCGTGGTGGCGCCCCGGTTTGCCACGGCGCTGACGGGCATTGAAGCGTATTCGCACATCATCGTGCTGTTTTGGCTGGACCGGGCACGGCCCAGCGAGGGCTGGTTGGCGCATCCACGCGGCAACCCCGAACTGCCCCTGACCGGGGTGCTGGCCGGGCGCGGCGCGGCGCACCCCAACCCCGTCGGGCTGGCGGTGGTGGACCTCATCGAGCGCCGCGGCAACACGCTGGAGGTCCGGCGGCTAGACGCTTTCAACGGCACGCCGGTGATCGACATCAAGCCCTATGACCATTTCGATGTGTACCCCGATCCGCGGGTCCCTGCGTGGTTTCGTGCGCGTGTGCCGGGCCGCCGAGAAACATGACGGCCACCACCACGGTGGGATAGAGTGCGGCCAGTCATCCCTGCAGCCGCCTCAGCGTCAGGTCCCGCTAGCTATGTTTTTTGCCCGGTATTTCCCGCGTATTGCCCGCGCCGCCCTGCTGTTGAGCGCAGCGCTCACCCCCGCAGCGGCGCAAGACCACGAGAAATTTGGCGCGTGGACCACGCGCTGTGAAACCGCCCATGAGCAGGTCGAGGGCGGCTGCTTCATTTTTCAGGATCTGGTGCTCCGCGAGGGCGGGCAGCGGGTCCTGCAGTTCGCGGTGGGCTTTGTGGCCGGCAGCACGCGACCCGTGGCCTTGCTCAGCCTCCCGCTCGGTATTTCCCTACCCCCCGGGGTCACGCTGCGGGTCGATGCCGGCGAGCGCACGACGCTGATGGTGGAGCGCTGCGAACCGAACGGCTGCCGGGCGGGCTTGAAGCTGAAAGCGGCGCTCTTGCAAGAACTTCAAACGGGCGCGCAAGTCAGCGTATCGTTCCACGACGCCGAGCGTAAAGTCATTGAAGTGCCGCTGTCGCTGGCGGGGTTTGCCGCTGGCCTCGCCACCCTCAAGGGCCGGTCGGGAAGTTAGGCGGCAGCCGTAAGCGCGCACCGGGGAGGAGGCCGAACTGCGGCGCCTCGCCGGCGTTAATCTCTATGACATAGCGCGCCGGGTGCTGGCTGGGCAAGTAGGCTTCCGACAGCACCGTGGTGTTGTATTGGATGTCCACCACGGCGCCGGCGGCGGAAATAAACAGCATGTCGAGGGGCACGAAAGTGTCCTTCATCCACATGACGATGGCCTCGTCGGCGCCAAAATCAAAAATCATCCCGCTCTTGGGTGCCAGATGCCGCCGCCCCATGAGCCCCCGCTCGCGCGTGGTTGGGCTCGCGGCACGCGCCAGCGCGAACTCCACCGCCACCCCATCGGCGCGTTCGAGGACGACCGGCCAGCGCGTCTCCTGGGCGCCCGCCGCGACCCCGCACAGCCAGCCGACCAGCCCCACCAGCAGCAACCGCCACGCCCGGCCGCCGTTCAGCATCGCCGAGCGGCCTGCAAACGCACGCCATCAGCGCCGGCGAGGACCACCGGCGACTTGGCCGACGTCACGCCCACCTTGGCCACGCTCGGCGAATCCACCGGCCCCGTCCGGCCGCCGGTCAGCATCGCTTGCTGGCCTTTAAACGGGCTAACGCGGCCACCCGGGCGAGCCCATGGTCGAGCATCGGCGCCGGGTAATCTTGTCCCAGCCGCACCTTCGCCGCGAGCAAGCTGAGCGGCCCGGCCTGCGCGGGCGCGTGGAGGTCGGCGTTGGATAGACCCGCCAGTTCCGGCAGCCAGCGCCGCAAATACTCCCCTTGCGGGTCGAATTTCAAACTCTGGGTCAGCGGGTTGAAAATTCGAAAATAGGGCGCGGCGTCTGCCCCGCAACCCGCGACCCACTGCCAACCCAGGGTGTTGTTCGCGAGGTTGGCGTCTATGAGGGTGTCCCAAAACCAGCGCGCGCCCTCCAACCAGTGCAGACCCAAATCTTTGGTCAGAAACGAGGCCACGATCATGCGCACGCGGTTGTGCATCCAACCGGTCTGCCACAGTTCGCGCAGCCCCGCGTCGACGATTGGGAAGCCGGTCTGCCCGCGACACCAGCGCCGTAAGCCCGGTCCATCCTCGCACCAGGGGAAGCGGTCGAATTCCGGGCGCAGCGGGGCCTGCGCGGTGGCCGGAAAATGCCACAGCAGATGCTGCGCAAACTCGCGCCAGGCCAACTGGCGTAGCCAACTGAGCGCGGCGGCACTAGGCGCCATACGACCATCGCCGGCGGCCCGCAGGTGCACCTCGCGCCAGACTTGCTGGGGCGACAACTGGCCCAGATGAAGATAGGGCGACAGCCGCGAGACGCCCGCGCTCGCTGGCAAATCGCGCGCCGTGGGGTAGCCCTCGATCGCGGTGTCCAGAAAGCGCGCCATCGCCGCGTGGGCGGCCGCCTCGCTGGCTGGCCAGTGCGCCCGCAAGGGCAAGTCCCACCGCACTTGCGGCAGTAAAGCCAAGGTTTCCAAGCTCGGTGTGGCGGGCCAGACCGCTGGTGCCAATAAGCGCGTCGGGGCGGGCAGCACGGCGGGTTCCGCGTTGCCGAGCAGGGCGCGGACCTGACGCCAGAACGGGGTAAACACCCGATAGGGCGTGCCGCTGCCGGTGGCGACCCGCGCGGGATCCAGCAGCAGCGAACCGTTGAATACCCGCACCGTTAAGCGCGCGCCCAGCGCCCGCTCCACGCGGGCGTCGCAGGCGCGCCCGGCGGGCTCCACGCGGGCGTTGAAGCTCAGCGCGGTTGCGCCCGTCGCGGCGGCCAGTTCTGCCAACACGACCTCGGGGGGACCCACCCCGAGCAGCAGCCGCGAGCCGCGGGCCTCGAACGCCTGACCGAGCGCGGCGAGCGCGTCGTGCAGCCACACCCGGCTGGCCGCCCCGGGCGACCACGGCGCGGCGGGCTCCAGCACGAAGACCGGGATCACCGGCTGCCCGCGCGCCACGGCGAACTGTAAGGCCGGTTGGTCATTGAGCCGCAGATCACCCCGCAGCCACACTAGGGTGCTCATTGCGCTTCGCCTCGTTGCGTTCCGGGCCGCGGCCCTGATCTCGGCCCTGGTCTCGGCCCTGGTCTCGGCCCTGGTCTCGGCCCTGGTCTCGGCCCTGGTCTCGGCCCTGATGTCGGCCCTGGTGTCGGCCCTGGTGTCGGCCCTGGTGTCGGCCCTGGTGTCGGCCCTGGTCTCGGCCCTGGTGTCGGCCCTGGTGTCGGCCCTGGTCTCGGCCCTGGTCTCGGCCCTGGTGTCGGCCCTGGTGTCGGCCCTAGTCTCGGCCCTGGTCTCGGCCCTGGTCTCGGCCCTGATGTCGGCCCTGGTGTCGGCCCTGATGTCGGCCCTGGTGTCGGCCCTGATGTCGGCCCTGGTGTCGGCCCTGGTCTCGGCCCTGGTTTCGGCCTCAGTCTCGCCTTTGATGCTGGGGGTAGCGTGTCAGGCGCGCGGCCGCGCCGCCCGCGTCGACCCGGCGGGCTGGCACTCAGCCCAACGGGCCCGGCACCGGCAGGGGTCCGGCGGCGAGGCCGGCGCGGAAATCTCGATACTGCGGCCACCAGCCGGTGCGCAGGGTCGTCAGCGTGCGGTCGCAGCGCCGGGAGGCGCTGCCGCGCGCGGCGGGCAAACCCGAAAACAGCGGCGGCAGGAGACCCAGCTGCGCGGCCAGATAGTGATAGTAATCCCGACGTGTCACCGGCGCGCCATCGCAGCCCAACTCCACCGCCGCCGTCGCGGGCGCGAGGCAGCGCAACAGCAGCGCCGCCGCATCGCTGCGGTGGATGAGATTCAGCCAGGCGTCGCGGTCACCGCTCACCGGCTCGCCGCGGGCTAAGCCTGCCGCTCCCACCACGCGTCCCGGCCCATACAGACCCGCCAGGCGCACGATGCGGTTCTCGGGCCTGCCCCGCCAGTGGGTTTCCAGATCGCAGAGGCGCTGCGCGCGCGGCGTATCGGGCGTACAGGGCGTGGCGGCGTTCACCACTGCGCCCGCACAGTCACCGTACACGGCGGTGCTAGACGCCATCACGGCGCTGCCAAGCTCGGGGAGCGTGCTCAGCACGGCGCAGAGCTGCGCGAAGGGCGCACACGAATTTGCGCCATCCACGCCCGCACTCGGCGGCAGCAGACACACCACGTGGGCCACCCCGCGTGCCAGTGCCGTGACCCGTGCTGCCGCATCGGCCGCGCCGAGGTCTAGCTGCGCAACCTCACCCAGCCCGGCGGCGTTTAGCGTTGCCACGCGCGCGGCGCTGCGGGTGGTGAGGCGTAGCGTAAGGCCCGCGGCGCGCGCGCGGGTGGCCAGCGCCAGCCCCAGATAACCGCAGCCGATGATGAGCAATACCGTGCCGGCCGCCGGCGTTGGACGACTCACGGCTGCGCCCGTGCGGCGGCGGTGCGGATGAGTGCTGCCACGGCTGCCGGCTGTTCCCAATGCATCATGTGGCCGCAATCGGCGAGGACGTGCTGGGTCACCTCGCGGTAGTGGCTGGCACAGTCAGCCATGGGGTCCATCTCGCCAAACCGGTTGCTAAAGTCTGACTGCGCGCCCGCCACCAGCGTGACCGGCGCGGTCGTGGCGCGCCAGCAGGCGGCGGCCTCGTCGCGCCGATAAAGCACCGCGTTGACGAACTTGTGCTGCGGGTCCATCCGCAACCGCAAGCTGCCGTTAGGCAGCGCCTCGGTCCAGCGGGGCACCACCGCGCGTAACACGGCGTCGCTCGCGGCGGGCGCTAGTCGCCGCAGGTGCCGGAGCAGGGTGGTGGCGTCCACGAAGTCGCGCAAGGTCGGCGGCACGGCTTGTTGATCCAGCCAGCGCAGGTAGCGTCCCGGGGCCCCAACGGGGGTGGTGGGCGGCATCCCAAAGCCTTCTAGCAGCACCAGGCTCGCGACGCGCGCAGGCCGCACGCCGGCGTAGAGTCCACACACGTTGCCGCCCATGCTGTGGCCGACCAAGGTCACCGGTTGGCTCCCTACGGTGGCGTCGAGCACGGCGTCGAGGTCGCGCAGGTAATCGGCAAACCAGTAGTTGCGGCCAGCGCACGGAGATTCTCCGAAGCCGCGCAGGTCCGGGGCGATCACGCGGTAGTCGGTGGCCAAACCGGCGGCCACAAACTCGAAGGTGGCCCCGCTGTCCGCCCAGCCGTGCACCAGCACCACCGGCGGCGAGGGCGCGGCGCCCCACTGCCAAACCCGCAGGGCGGCGTCGGGCAGTTCAATGGCTGTGGCCTGTGGGCAGTCGAGCGCGAGCATTGACAACTAGTGCATGGGCCTAGCCGGTTGCCGGCAGCAGCACAGGCCCGGGGTTCTGATTCTGGCGTAGGTAGTCGCTCACCGCGTCCTGCTGCAGCGGTTTGGAAAACCAGAAGCCCTGCCCGGCAGGACAGTGCATCTGCCGCAGCCGCCGGAGTTGCTCGGCGCTCTCAATCCCCTCGGCCACGACCGTCATCCCCAGCGTAGCGCCCAGCGAAATCAGGGCTTGGACGATCGCCACGCTGTCTTTTGACTCGACCATGGTAGACACAAAAGAGCGGTCAATTTTGAGGGCGTCGTAATGAAAACGCTGCAGGTAGGTAAGCGAGGAGTAGCCGGTGCCAAAATCGTCTACATGCAGACGGACCCCTAGTTCGCGCAAGTCTGCGAGGGTGCTCAGCACCAGATCACCGTGGTCCATGACCACCCGCTCGGTGATTTCGAGGTGGAGCGAGGCCGGCTGCAGCCCATGATCTTCCAGCAGTGCAGCCAGCCGTTTGGCCATGTCGTCGGTTAAGAACAACTTGCCGGAAACGTTGATGCTCATCGACAGCGGGGGGGTCTGGGGGAACAGGTGCTGCCATTTTGCGAGCTGCCGGCAGGCGCGGTCCAGCACCCACCAGCCAACCGGCACCACCAAACTGGTGTCCTCTACGATGCCGATAAAGTCATCGGGTAAGACCAACCCCCGGCTGGGGTGGCGCCAGCGCAAGAGCGCCTCAAAGCCCATCACGCATTGGGTTTCAATGGCTAAAATGGGCTGGTAGTAGACCTCAAGTTCGCCCTTGTCGAGGGCGCGCCGGAGATCCGTTTCCATCCGGTGTTGGAACATCGCGTGGTCGTGCATCGCGCTATCGAACACCGCGTAGGTCGCCTGCCCGGTACCTTTGGCGCGATACATGGCGATGTCCGCATCGCGCAGCATTTCTTCTGGGCGTCGATAGGACTCGCTGCTGATCGCAATGCCAATGCTGGCTGAGGTGTACACGAGGTGCACGTCGATCTCAAAAACCTGCGCGAGCGATGCTTGCAAACGTTCCACCACATAGATGACATCGGTCGCGCCGCCAATATCGTTGAGCACCACGGCGAATTCGTCGCCGCCCAAGCGCGCCAGGGTATCGCCCGGTCGCAGACAGGCCAGAAGGCGGCCCGCTATCTGCAGCAGCAGTTCGTCGCCCGCCGCGTGCCCGAGACTGTCGTTGACGTGCTTGAAACGGTCGATGTCGAAAAACAAGACGGCAAATTGCTTGCTGGGATCGCGCCGATAGCGCCGCAGTCCAAGGTCTAGACGATCGATGAACAGATTGCGATTGGGCAAGCCGGTGAGTGCGTCGTGCATCGCCTCGTGCAATAGGCGCGTTTCGGTCTCTTTGCGCCGCGTGATATCGGTCATCGAGCCGGCCATCCGGCTGGCCGCGCCGGCGTCGTCGCGAATCGCCACGCCGCGCGAGGCCACCCAGCGAATCTCGCCCCCACGGGTCACGATGCGGTACTCACATTCGAAGAAGCCCGTTTGTCCCTCCAGATGCTGGCTCATGGCCTCGTCAAAACGTTCCCGGTCGCGTTGGTCGATCCGCTCCAGCCATTCGGCGATGCGCTCGGAGACGTCGCACTCGGCATAGCCCAGAATCGCTTTCCAGCGCGCCGAGTAATAGGCCGTGCCATCGCGCACATTCCAATCCCAGATCCCATCGTTGGCACCGCTGACCGCCAGGGCATAGCGCTGCTCACTGGCACGCAGCGCCTGCTCGCCGCGGTGACGCTCGATGGCGTAGCGGATGGCGCGCCCCAGCAGCGGCCCATCCACCTCGCGCTTGATCAGATAGTCTTGCGCGCCTTCGCGCAGGGCTTTCAAGCCGAGTTCGGGGCTATTTTGGTTGGTCAGCACAATGATGGGCGTATGGGGCGCGGCGGCGTGCATGCGTTGGCACACTTCGATACCCGCCCCGTCCGGTAGATTCAGGTCCAGCAAAACCACGTCGTAGCGTGCGTGCCGCGCCCGCTCGACGCCCGGCGTCAGGCGGTCGAAATGCTCAATCAAAAACCGCCAGCCACTGACCCGCCGCAGGTTCTTCGCCACCAGCGCGGCCTCAGATTCGATGTCCTCGACCAGTAACACGCGACAGGTAACCACTTGCTCGCTCATCGTGAAACCGCCCCATCACGCAGGGCCGGGGTGATCACCGAGCGCAGGCCGGTGCCGCGGAATTCCATCACGAAGCAGGCCCCGCGCCCCAGCGCGGATTCCACGAAAAGCTCCCCGCCGTGGGCGCGGATGATTTGATGACAAATGGCCAGGCCCAGTCCGAGCCCAGGATATTCGCGTTCGGTGTGCAAGCGTTTGAACATCCCAAAAATGCGGCCGGCGTCAGCGGGGTCGATGCCAATGCCGTTGTCCTCCACCGCGATCCGCAAACACTCCCCACTTTCCTGGGAACTGATCCGCACGCGGGGCGGATGCGGGCCACGAAATTTGAGCGCGTTCGAGAGGAGGTTTTGGAACACTTGCACCATCTGCTGGCGATTGACCAATAAAGTGGGCAGCGGCTGGCGCTCAACGCGTGCACCGGCCTCTTCGATATCGCTGCGTAAATTTGCCAGCGCATCGCTGAGTACGCCATCCAAGCTTACGGCTTCCGGCTCGCAGCTCCCGGCCCGCACGGTGGCGATACTCAGAATGCCGTCGAGCATGGCCTGCATGCGCGCGGCCAGCGCCGCCATTTCAGTGATGGTCTCGGCCACCTCGGCGTCTGGATGCGCGGGTTGCAGCGCCAGCCAGCGTGCATTACTGCTCAAAGAATTGAGCGGTGCCTGGAGGTCGTGGGTGACGGCAAACAAAAGTTGTTCCAGTTCTTGGTTGCGCGGGTCGGGCAGCGGCGCCACGGGCTCGGCCGCTGGTCCCAGGCCCACCACGCCAATACTCCACCAGGCCGCCTGTCGCGTCGCGCCCCCCACGGGCCGCACGGCCAACGCCAGCTGCTGCGTCTCACCCGCGCTCACCAACGCCCACGGCGCTCGCGGGCCCTGCAGCAGCTGCGCTATTTCGCTCTGCGCCGCGGGCACCGGCGTCAGCGCGGCCACACCTAACCTCAGCAGTTCGTAGCGGGGTCGCTCGAGCAGACTCTCGAGCGCCGGGTTCAGCGTCTGCCAATTGCCGGCGCGGTCGACGAGCCCCGCCGCGCCCACCATCGCACTGCCCTGCAGAAGATTCATCTCCGTGGGGCAGCGCGCCAAGCACTCGCGCGCCTGCAACACCCCCGCGAGCAGGCGCTGTGGAATATCGAGATAGCCGGCGCTGTCTTTACAGCCCCGGCCGTCCACGCCGCGGCCGGCACAGGCACGCGCGCTGGGGCGCTCGGCATCCGCCGTGAAGAGCCAGAACAAAAAATCTGGCCCGCGCTGACGGGCGAAATCGATAATCTCGCACAGGGGCTCAAACTCGGTCCCAGGGTCGCACACCACGGCCGCCACGGGGCCGCTGCTCAATTCGTGCATGAGTTCCAGCAGGGTTGCGGTTTTAACGACCTCGAACTCTGGTTGGGCGCTGCGCAGCGCGAGCCCGAGTAATCCGCGGTCGTAGCGGTCGGGGTCGAAGAGGATGATTCTCAGCGTTGGAATCAAAGGAGGGTGCTTTGTCTCAGGGCTGTTGGCCACAGTCTTGGAGGATAGGCGAACGCCGTCCTAGACTCAATGTTGTAGCGGCGGTCCGCCCGCGCTGGACACCCGCGCATGGCAAGCCGCCTGTAATTGTGGAAAACTTGCCGGGCTTTATTTCAGCACGGGAGGCAGCACATTTGAGCACGACGTTTACCCCGCCGGCCGACGGCGCAAAAATTACTATCACCAACGGACTCCTCAACGTCCCTGACAACCCCATTATCCCGTTCATTGAAGGCGATGGCATTGGGGCCGACGTCTGGCGGGCCAGCCAGCGGGTGATGGATGCTGCGGTCGCCAAGGCCTATCAGGGCCGACGCCGCATCGCCTGGATGGAAGTCTATGCGGGAGAAAAAGCCAACACCCTCACCGGCTCGTGGCTACCTGACGCCACGTTAGACGCCTGTCGGGCCTACCTCGTGGCCATCAAGGGGCCGTTGACCACCCCAGTGGGTGGCGGCATTCGCTCGCTAAACGTCGCCCTGCGCCAAATCCTCGACCTCTACGTCTGCCTGCGCCCGGTGCGCTGGTTCAAGGGCGTGCCCTCGCCCGTCAAGCGCCCCGACTTGGTCGACATGGTCATCTTTCGCGAGAACACCGAGGACATTTACGCCGGCCTAGAGTTTGAACAGGGCACGCCGGAAAACCAACGTTTTCTATCGATCATGGCCGAGTCCTTCCCGGACCTCTACAAGAAAATCCGTTTCCCCGGTACCACCGGCATCGGCATCAAGCCGGTCTCGCAGGAAGGTACCGCGCGCTTGGTTCGCGCCGCCATCCGCTACGCGCTCACGAATGGGCGCAAGAGCCTGACCTTCGTGCACAAGGGGAACATCATGAAGTTCACCGAAGGCGCGTTTCGGAATTGGGGTTATGAGGTGGCGGAAAAGGAATTTGGCGAACAGTGCTACACCTGGGAGCAGTTCGACCGCACGGCGGCGGCACACGGCAGCCAAGCCGCCAACGACGAACAGGCCGCCGCGCTGGCCGCCGGCCGGTTGCTGGTCAAGGATTCGATTGCCGACATCACCCTGCAACAGGTGCTCACCCGGCCCACCGAATTCGACGTCATCGCGACCCTCAACCTCAATGGCGATTACCTCTCCGACGCGCTGGCCGCCCAAGTTGGCGGCATCGGCATCGCGCCGGGCGGCAACATCAACTATGACACCGGGCACGCCATTTTTGAGGCCACCCACGGCACCGCGCCAAAATATGCGAACCAAGACAAGGTCAATCCTGGGTCTTTGTTGCTCTCCGGCGAAATGATGTTCCGCTATCTCGGTTGGACAGAAGCGGCAGATAGGGTTCTCAACGCGATGGACCGCACGTTTGCCGATCGCATCGTGACCTACGACTTTGCGCGCATGATGGAGGACGCGCGCGAAGTTAAATGCAGCGAATTCGGCACCGCCCTGATCGAGCGGCTGTAAGGCCGCCCCGGCGCATGTTGCCGACGAACCCTCGCGCGCCGCTGTTTGA
Source organism: Gammaproteobacteria bacterium (assembly GCA_009692365.1). Lineage (GTDB taxonomy): Bacteria > Pseudomonadota > Gammaproteobacteria. Next base: position 50,920 of record SHZJ01000004.1, on the reverse strand, counting down.
AGCCGGCCAGATCGCGCGCGAGGCGTTCGTTAAGTACAACGACAACTTCGGGCGCATTACCCGCCGGGCGAAACAGCGCTTCGAAACGCGGGATGCGCGCGGCGCGGAACGCGACTTCGGCGAGCGCATCGAGCTCTATACCAAGTCGGTCGAGCGCGCCGTGGGCGCCATTACCCGGTTGCTCGGTGAGGAGGTGCTGCTGGTGCCACGCTGGCGCGAGCTCAAAGACCTCTTTAGCGCGCGCATGGACGGGATCCCCGACGGGGCGTTCAACAAGACTTTTTTCAATTCCATCAGCCGGCGAATCCTGCACACCGTGGGTGCGGATCCCGAAACCGAATTCGTGGACGTGCGCTTTAATCTGCACGACGCCCAGCGCCATGCGGTGGAATGCCGCAGCTATATCAACTGGGGCTCACCCGGCGCCATCGTGCGGCAACTATTGGAGGACTGCGCCTTCGAGGTCGCCTATGCCGATCTGGCAGGCGATGTGGCTAGGATCGAGGCCGAACTGGCCACTTACGCGCAGTGCCGGCAGCCAGCGCCTGAGGAATTCCTGCGCCTAGATTTTCTCCCGGCGGTGTTTTATCAGTCCAACCGGGCCTATCTGATTGGTCGGGCGTTCTGGCCCACCCACGCAGCGCCACTGGTGATCATGCTGGACAACCCGACCGACGGGGTGCGGGTAGAGGCCATCATGATGTCGGTCGACGACATCAGTATCCTGTTTGGGTTTACCCGCTCGTATTTTTTCGTGGATCTGGAGCCGGTCGAAGGGGCGGTGTACTTCATCAATTCCTTGCTACCCGGCAAGCCCATCGACGAGCTCTATACGGCGCTCGGGCGCATCCGCCAAGGCAAAACCGAACGCTACCAGCTGTTTTCTACCCACTTGGCCAACTGCCACGACCGCTTCGCGCACGCCCCCGGCGACCGCGGATTGGTGATGATAGTCTTCACCCTGCCCTCCTACGATCTGGTGTTCAAGGTCATTCGCGACCGCTTCGGCTTTCCGAAGAATACCAGCCGCCAAGAGGTCATGGAGCGCTACGAATTCGTGCTCATGCACGACCGCGCCGGGCGCCTAATCGATACCCAAGAGTTCACCGACATCGAATTTCCGTTGACTAAGTTTGCGCCCGAAGTGCTCGCCGAACTGATGGAAGCGGCAGCCGAGAGCACCCGCATCGACGGCGAGCAACTGGTGATCCGCCATCTTTACGTGGAACGACGCTTGCGCCCGCTGAACCTCTACCTGCGCGAACAAGACACCCAGGCCGCCCAGGCGGCCGTGCTGGATTACGGCGAGGCGCTCAAAGACCTCGCCCGCGCGAATGTTTTTCCCGGCGACTTGCTGGTCAAAAATTTTGGGGTGACTCGACAGGGGCGGGTAATTTTTTACGACTACGATGAGCTGTGTTTAGTCACCGACTGTCATTTTCGAGAAGTGCCACCAGCGCGCTTTGATGAGGACGAATATCGGCCCCGGCCATGGTTTCACGTCAACGCCAACGACGTCTTTCCGGAAGAATTCATGAAATTTCTCGCCATCGCACCCGACCTGCGCGAGATATTTTTAACCCAACATGCCGACCTGCTCGGCGTCGCATTCTGGCGTGATATCCAGCACCACCATCGCCATGTGGGGGGTAGCGAACAGGCCACCGCACTGGCTCACGCTAAGCGGCCACGGGCCCGGCCGGCGTTTAGCTGAGACACAGCGCTAGCTTCCACCACTATAATGATCGCAGGCTGCGCCTAACGACTCGTCCCGCCCTTTCAACCTATCTGCAAGTTCGGAGATGACACACGATGTTTCAGGTCACTGACGACGCCAGAATCGTCGGCTACCGGCCCCTGATCCCACCGGCCATCCTCCTCGAGGAAATTGCCCTGACGGAGCGCGCTTCGCAGACCATCGCGCAGGCGCGGCGAGCCGCCGAGCGCATTATTCAGGCCGCGGACGATCGCCTGCTGGTCGTGGTGGGACCGTGTTCCATCCACGACCCCAAAGCGGCGCTGGAGTACGCCGACAAACTGCAACGCGAGGCCGAACGCCACCGCCAGGACCTGCTCATTTGCATGCGGGTTTATTTTGAGAAGCCGCGCACCACCATCGGTTGGAAAGGTCTGATCAACGACCCGCATCTGGATGGCAGCTTTGATATCAACAACGGTCTGCGGGCGGCCCGGCGCCTACTGTTGGAACTGGCGCAGCGCGGGTTACCCGCCGGCACCGAGTTTCTGGATGTCATCACGCCGCAGTTCATCGCCGATTTAATCGCCTGGGGCGCTATCGGCGCCCGCACCACCGAAAGCCAGATCCACCGTGAAATGGCCTCCGGCCTGTCGATGCCTGTGGGTTTCAAGAACGGCACCGACGGCAGCATCCAAGTTGCCGTGGACGCCATCGGTGCTGCACGTCATCCACATCACTTTCTGGCGGTGGCCAAGCAAGGCATCTCGGCCATCGTGACGACCAAAGGCAACGAAAACTGTCACGTTATCTTGCGCGGTTCCAATGTGGGCCCCAACCATCACCCGGCGGCGATCGCCGAGTGCATCCAAGCGCTGTCCAAGGCCAAGCTCAAAACGGGCATCATGGTCGACTGCAGCCACGGCAATAGCCGCAAAGACCATCGCAAGCAACCGCAGGTGGCCGCCGAGGTTGGCGCGCAAATCGCCGGCGGCGAGCGCTCCATTTGCGGTCTGATGCTGGAGAGCCACCTGCGCGAAGGCAAGCAGAGCCATTCCACGGGGACGCCGCTGGTGTACGGACAAAGCATTACCGACGCCTGCCTGTCCTGGGAAATGACCGTGCCGGTGCTCGACCAACTCGCGGAGGCGGTGCAGGCGCGGCGCGCTCACCGATAAAACGTGGGTGGCAGGTCGGCCCCGCGGTTACCCCTAGCACGCGCAGCTAAACGCTGTGCTCGTTGCGCGAGCGCACGGGCGCGGCCAGCGGACTACCCGGGGACCCCCCGCGCAGCCTGCTGAGTGCGCAGCCTCGCAGCCGCTGCGTAAGGTCAGCCATCTAAGCTTATGCCGCATTGAACTAATCCCGCGGCGGGTGGCCCCCGATAATACGGATCCTCGCCATCAGCCACGGGCCTTTTTTTTATGAGCAACCGACTTGCCCTGAACACCGCTACCGGCGCCGAAACGCTCTATGCCACCGCAGACCACTTTCACGGCCTGGAGCCGCAGGACATTGTGGCGCGCGCCCTCAGCCAGGCCGTGGCGCCGCTGCTGTCCACCAATTTTCGACCACGCTCCGCGGCATTGCTGCATCTCGTCACGCGCCTCGCGCCCGACATCCCCGTGGTGTGGGTAGACACCGGGTATAACACCCCGGCGACCTATCGCTTTGCCGAGGCATTAACCCGACGGCTAAAACTCAATCTGCAGATCTATACGCCCCGGGTCACCAGCGCGCGGCGCGCGGCGGTCATGGACGGCGTGCCCAGTTTGGACCATCCCCAACACGGCGCGTTTACCCAAGAAGTAAAACTTGAGCCCTTCGCACGCGCCTTGCAGGAGCTAGCGCCAGACGTCTGGTTGACTGGCATCCGCGCCGAACAAACAGATTTCCGCCGCACGCTGGGCGTGGTGTCGCGCGGCCCGCACGGCACCCTGCGCGTGGCGCCGTTTTTCGCGTGGCACGTGGTGGATTTGGAGGATTATCTCTACGAGCACAATTTACCGGACAACGATGATTACGTTGACCCGACCAAAGTGCTCGATGAACGCGAATGCGGCCTGCAAAATTTGGGCGCCGGGATCTAGACCCAGCGCGTCGCTCAGGCCTTAACCGCGACCGGAATTTTACCAATGCGCGCCCGCCATTCGGCGGGACCGGTTTGGTGGACCGAGGTGCCCTGCGCGTCCACCGCCACCGTGACCGGCATCTCCTCCACCACAAACTCATACACCGCCTCCATGCCCAAATCGGCAAAGGCCACCACCCGGCTTTTGCGAATGGCTTTGGACACCAGATAGGCCGCCCCACCGACCGCCATCAGGTAAACCGCCGCATGGCGCTTAATGGCCTCGATACCGCTAGGGCCGCGCTCTGCTTTGCCGATCATGCCCAGCAGCCCGGTTTTGGCCAGCATCATTTCGGTGAATTTATCCATCCGGGTCGCGGTGGTCGGGCCAGCGGGCCCCATCACTTCGTCGCGCACCGGATCCACCGGGCCCACGTAGTAAATGAAACGCCCACGGAAATCCAAGCCCGCCGGGAGGGACTCCCCGCGTTCGAGTAGGGTTTGTATCCGTTGATGAGCGGCATCGCGCCCCGTCAGCATGGCGCCCGACAACAGGAGGGTTTCGCCCGGCCGCCAAGTAGCGATGTCTTGGGCGGTGACGCTATCCAAATTGACCCGCCGTGCGCTCGCACCCGCCGACCAACTGATGGTGGGCCAGTCCGCCAGTTTAGGCACTGCCAGTTCGGCCGGCCCGCTGCCATCGAGCACAAAATGGGCATGCCGGGTGGCCGCGCAGTTGGGAATCATGGCAATGGGCTTGGACGCCGCGTGGGTGGGATAGTCGAGAATTTTGACATCGAGCACGGTGGTCAGTCCGCCCAGTCCCTGCGCGCCGATCCCTAACGCGTTGACTTTCTCATACAGCTCCAGCCGCAGCGCTTCCAAGCCGTTCTGGGCGCCACGCGCTTGAAGATCTTGAATATCGATGGGCTCCATCAAGGCTTCTTTGGCCATCAGCATGGCCTTCTCTGCGGTACCGCCGATGCCGATGCCCAGCATGCCCGGCGGACACCAACCCGCCCCCATCAACGGCACGGTATTGAGTACCCACTCCACGATGGAGTCGTTGGGATTGAGCATGGCGAACTTCGATTTATTCTCCGACCCACCCCCCTTCGCGGCGACCGTAATGGAGACTTCATCGCCGAGTACGAGTTCTGTATGCACGACCGCTGGGGTGTTATCGCGGGTGTTGAGGCGCAGGCCGCTCGGATCGGCCACTATCGACGCCCGCAGTTTGTTGTCTGGGTGTAAATAAGCCTGCCGCACGCCTTCGTTGATCATCTCCGTGAGGCTTAGACGAGCATCCCAGCGCACGTTCATGCCGACTTTGCAGAACACATTGACGATGCCGGTGTCCTGACAGAGTGGCCGGTGCCCTTCGGCGCACATCCGCGAATTGACGAGAATTTGCGCCATGGCATCGCGGGCCGCCGGCGAGGCTTCGCGCGCGTACGCCCGGGCGAGGTTTTGGATGTAGTCCAACGGGTGATAGTAGGAAATATGCTGGAGCGCGTCGGCCACGCTGCGGATGAGATCGTCCTGACGAATGGTGGTCATAACAGTGGTTCCTGGTTAGGCGCTGGCCGGTCCACCTTCGGTGGCTAGGCTAACGCGGAAATGCGGCGCGGCCGGGTGTTAAGCAACCCACCTTGGACGCCGCGGGATAGGCCCCCGCCGGCCAGCGTGGCGACCCGGCTCCGGACTACCGGGGCGGGCCCGACACCGCCCGCCGGCGCCTGCCGCCGAGGGTTCACTCGCGGTCCTCGGTCAGGTTGTCGGGGTGAGCCAGTTGGAAGGGCGGCAGGGCAAGGCAGGTCGCCTCCACCTCGCACAAGCGGGGAAAGTCCTCTATCGAGAGTCCGAAGCGGCGCACGCTGTAGAGCAACGGGATAAGGCAAACATCGGCCAGCGTAACGCTGTCGCCCACGCAGTAGCCGCCGGCGCGCTCCGCCGTGAGCCAGATTTCCAAGGCGTCTAGTCCTTCGAGCAACCAGTGCCGCAACCACAAACTGCGCGCAGCCGGCTGCAGGTGCAGTTCAGCGCGCAGGTAGCCCAGCACCCGCAGTCCAGTCAGGGACTGAATATCGCTCACGATCAGCTGCGCAAACTGGCGCGCGCGCGCGCGGGGCCGGGGGGCGGCGGGCAGCAGCGGCGGATTGGGATAGCGTTCATCGAGATATTCCACCATGGCCAGGCTCTGCGTCAGCAGGAAATCATCGTCCACCAGCGTAGGCACCAAGCCCTGCGGATTCAGGCTGCGATATTCCGGGGCAAGCTGCTCGCCGCCGGCACGTGTCAGCGACAGCACGACGCTGCGGTAGCTCACCTGTTTGAGTTGCAGGGCGATCCGTACCCGATAAGACGCGGCCGATAACTGCGCGACGTGGATTTCCATAGGCTGCGTGTCGTTTCCGTGCCGCCGGGAATCTGAAGAGAGCTTCCGCCACCGGCGAGTGACGCAGAAGGCCCGTGCTGAGGCTACTCCCCAGAGTGCTGCGGTGCTTAGTCGTTTTTCGCCACGTGCACCACGAGCCCATCCATCGCCGCAGTGACCTGAACTTGGCAGGTCAAACGGCTGCCCGCACGACGCTCGTTGGCGAGTTCCAGCGTGGCGTCCTCGATGTCATTGGGACCGCCCACCAGCGCGACCCACGCATCGTCGATATAGCCATGGCAGGTACTGCAGGCGCAACTGCCGCCGCAGATGGCCAGCACGCCGGGCACACCGACATTAATGGCTCCCTCCATCAACGACAAGCCAGCATCCACCATGGCGTCGTATGACGTGCCATCTACATCGATAAAAGTAATCTTCGGCATGAGCTCCCCGTTCTGTTCTGGTCGTTGGTCATTGAATAGGCGGTGCGCGCGCTGGTCTCCACCGCTAACCGGTGGGGTCTTGCAGCAGTGCTTTTAAATCAAACGCCAGATCGACCGCCTGCGCGGGCGTCACCGCCCGCCCCGCCGATAGTAGTTTACGCGCCAGCATGTGGTCTGCGGGACGATTAATGGAATCCACCCCCACCAGCGCGCCGGCCGCGAAATAAAACACCGAAAACGCCTCCGACCCACCGCGCACCACCGTGGTGTCGTGGGCGAGCGACAAGCCCGCGATTTGGAGCTTCACATCGTATTGATCAGACCAGAACCACGGCAGATCCTGATACGGCTGCGCGACTCCGAGCAAACTCAAGGCGGCAATTTTTGCTTGGTCAACAGCGTTTTGCACCGATTCTAACCGCAGCGGTGCCGGATAGCGCCGATTCACGTGCCACGTGCAATCCCCGGCGGCGACGATGAGGGGGTCGTTGGTGCGCGCGTATTCGTCCACCACGATGCCGTTGGCGCAGGCCAAACCCGCCTGCGCGGCGAGTTCCTGATTTGGCAAAGCGCCAACCCCCGCGACGACCAAATCGGCGTGCAGCACGCCGCCGTCGCTGAGTTCGACCCGCAAGCCCCCGGCCGCGACGGGCACCAGACCGCTCACCTGGCAGCCAAAGCGCAAGTCCACGCCCCGCGCCCGGTGGGTTTGCGCAAAGTAGCTTGAGATCCCCGGTGCAACGGCCCGCGCCATGAGCCGGTCGGCACCCTCGATGACGCTCACCGTTTTACCGGCCTCGCGCGCGGTCGCCGCAACCTCCAGCCCGATAAAGCCCCCGCCGATCACGACCACCTGCTGGGCCCGGACAAGTTTGGCCTGCAGCCCTTGGGCATCCTGCAGGCCCCGTAAATAGCACACCGCCGGATGCTCAGCGCCCGCCACCGGCAGGGCGCGCGGCCGGGCACCGGTGGCGATGGCCAGCCCCGTGTAGGCCAGGCGCTCGCCGCTCGCGAGCACCACCGCACGGGCGGTGCGGTCGATGGCCACCACCCGGGTATTGGCGCGAAATTCAATTTCCTGCTTGGCCAGCTGCGCGAGCGGGCGACAGAAGACCCGCTCGTCGGCTAAGTCCCCGGCGAGATATTTTTTGGACAACGGTGGCCGCTGGTAGGGCGGCCAAGGCTCCTCACCGAGCAGCGTCAAGCGCCCTGCGTGGCCACCCCGGCGCAGGCATTCGGCGATCTGCAGTCCCGCCTGACCCGCCCCGATGATGACCATAGCGCTCATGTTGGGCGCGCTGCGCCCGCCCCGGCGCTCAGGTTTGTCGCTCGGGTAAATGGACGGTAAGCCCCTCCAACGGCCCCGTGACGGGGATCTGGCAGCTCAGTCGTGACTGCGGGCTGCGCGGCACGGCGGTGCATTCCAGAAGATCGTTTTCGGCCGGCGTCATCGGCGGCAATTGTTCTGCCCACGGGGTGGACACCAGCACATGACAGGTCGCACACGCGCAGCCGCCGCCGCATTCGGCGGTAATGCCGTCTACCCCGTTTTGGATGGCGCCTTCCATGAGGGTCCAGCCCGCGGGGATGTCCACCGTCCGCGTAACCCCGTCCGCGCTCACAAAATTAATCTTTGGCATGGGGGTCTGGGGCTCACATATTTGGATAGTTAGGGCCGCCACCGCCTTCCGGCGTCACCCAATTGATGTTCTGGGAGGGGTCTTTGATGTCGCAGGTTTTACAGTGCACGCAATTCTGGGCGTTGATTTGCAGGCGCTGGTGCGCCCCGTCCGGCACGAACTCGTACACCCCCGCCGGGCAATACCGCTGCTCAGGACCGGCATATAAGGGCAGATTGAGCCGGGTCGGCAGGGTGTCATCGCGCAGGGTGAGATGGCAGGGCTGCGCTTCTTCATGGTTGGTGTTGGACAAAAATACCGACGACAGCCGATCGAACGTCAGCACGCCGTCGGGTCGGGGATACTCGATAACCGGGCACTCGGCGGCGGGCTTGAGCGACTCGTGGTCGGCTTGGTGGTGGAAGGTCCACGGCGCCTTGCCGCGCAACACCAGGCTGTCGAGCGCCGAATAGGCCATGGCCGGCCACAGTCCCCAATGGAACGCGGGCTTGATATTACGCACCCGATACAGTTCGTCCCACAGCCAAGTGCGGCGCAGACGAGTTGGGTATTCCAGCGCTTCCTGGCCCGGCGCGTCGGCCGCACAAAGCAGATCAAAGACCGCTGCGGCCGCGGTCATGCCGGATTTCATCGCCGTATGACTGCCCTTGATCTTGGGAACGTTGAGGAATCCTGCGCCATCGCCAATCAACAAACCGCCGGGGAAAGTGAGTTTGGGGATCGACTGGAAACCACCCGCGCTAATGGCCCGCGCCCCATATGAAACCCGGCGCGCACCGGCGAAAGTCTCACGGATGACCGGGTGGGTCTTAAAGCGTTGCATCTCATCGAAAGGGCTCAGATACGGGTTGGTGTAATTCAGACCGACGACAAACCCTACCGAAACGAGGTTATCTTCGAGGTGATACAGCCAAGAACCGCCATAGGTTTTGTGGTTCATCGGCCAGCCGATGGTGTGGGTAACCTGCCCCGCATGGTGGTGCGCAGGATTAATTTCCCACAGTTCTTTGATCCCCAACCCAAAAACCTGCGGGTCCACGCCAGCGCGTAACGAAAAGCGTTCGAACAGGGTTTTGGTCAACGAGCCGCGGCAACCCTCGCCGAAAATTGTCTGCTTGGCGTGCAGTTCCATCCCGGGGGCAAAATTGGGACCTTCGCTGCCGTCTTTGCGCCGCCCCATATCACCCGTCGCCACCCCTTTTACGCTGCCGTCCGCGTGAAAAAGCACTTCGGCGGCCGCAAACCCGGGATAGATATCCACCCCCGCCGCTTCGGCCTGGGTGCCCAGCCAGCGGCACACATTGCCCAAGCTCACGATGTAATTGCCGTGGTTATTCATGTGTGGCGGGGTAGGCAGCCGCACCGCGCGGGACTTGGTCAGCAGCATGAAGCGGTCTTCGGTGACCGGCGTTTTCAGCGGCGCGGCGCGCGCGGCCCAGTCCGGCAGCAGTTCATTGAGCGCGCGCGGTTCAATGACGGCGCCGGAGAGAATATGCGCGCCGATTTCCGAGCCTTTCTCGAGCACGCAGACGCTCAGTTCGTGGCTCGCGGCCTGCGCCAGCTGCCGCAAGCGGATGGCACAGGCCAAGCCGGCCGGGCCACCGCCCACGATCACCACGTCAAACTCCATTGCTTCGCGTGCCATCACCGCGCTCCCTTCGTGGCTCGTTTGAACCGAATTACGGCGCCAGCGCGTCGCACAGCGCCGGCACTTCCTTGAACAAATCACCGACCAGGCCGTAGTCCGCTATTTGAAAAATCGGCGCTTCCTCGTCTTTGTTAATCGCCACGATGACCTTGCTGTCTTTCATGCCCGCCAAATGCTGGATCGCCCCGGAAATCCCCACCGCCACATATAAAGTTGGGGCGACGCATTTGCCGGTTTGGCCCACTTGGTAGTCGTTTGGCACGAAGCCCGCGTCGACCGCCGCGCGCGAGGCACCCACCGCGGCGCCCAGTTGGTCGGCAAGACGCTCGATCAGGGCAAAGTTTTCCGCACTGCCAACCCCACGACCACCCGACACCACGATGTCGGCGGCCATGAGTTCCGGGCGGGATGACTTGGTGAGTTCTTCGCTGACAAACTGCGACAGGCCGGCGTCGGCTTGGCTGGCAACCACCTCGATAGTCGCGGCGCCACCCGTTGCGGGCACGGCATCAAAGCCTGTCATGCGCACGGTGATGGCTTTGATCGCATCCAATGATTGGAACGTTGCCAACACATTGCCGGCGTAAATGGGGCGCACGAAGGTGTCGTCGCTCACCACCGCGATGATGTCCGAGAGTTGCGCCACATCCAGCATCGCCGCGACGCGGGGCATAAGGTTCTTGCCGTTGCTCGTGGCCGCCGCTAAAAGATGCGAATAGGCGCTGCTGAGACTCAGCACCAGCGGGGCCAGGTTCTCGGCCAGCGCATGGCCGTAGTGCGCTGCGTCGGCCAGCAGAATCTTGCCGACCCCGGGCACCTGCGCCGCTTGCTCCGCCACCCCCGCGCATTGATGTCCAGCGATGAGGATATCGACCCCGCCCGAGAGTTGGGCGGCGGCCGCCACCGCACACAGCGTAGCGACGTTGAGGGTCTGGTTGTTGTGTTCCGCAATCACTAGGGCAGTCATGTTTAAATTACCTTCGCTTCGTTACGCAGCTTCGCCACGAGTTCTTCGACATCCGCAACCTTCACACCGCCTACGCGGGCGGGTGGTTCGCTGACTTTGACCAGTTTCAAACGGGGCGTGATATCGACCCCCAAATCGGCGGGCGAAAAAATATCCAAGGGCTTTTTCTTGGCTTTCATGATGTTGGGCAGCTTGACGTAGCGGGGCTCGTTGAGCCGCAGGTCAGCGGTGACCACGGCGGGCAGCTTGAGCGTGAGACTTTGAATGCCGCCATCAACCTCGCGTTTCACCACCAGCGAATCACCCTCCGGCAGCACGGTGCACGCAAACGTACCCTGCGCCCAGCCCAGCAACCCCGCCAACATCTGGCCGGTCTGATTGGAATCATCGTCGATCGCCTGTTTGCCCAGCAGCACCAAGCCGGGCTGCTCGCGCTCCACAATGGCCTTGAGGAGTTTGGCTACCGCCAGCGGCTGGGCCTCGCTGTCTGTTTGCACCAGGATGCCGCGGTCGGCCCCCATCGCCATGGCGGTTCGCAGCGTCTCTTGACAGGTCGCAGGGCCCACCGACACGGCAATGATCTCGGTCGCCTTGCCGGCTTCCTGCAGGCGTAGCGCCTCTTCCACCGCGATTTCGTCGAACGGGTTCATCGACATTTTGACGTTCGCCAATTCAACGCCGGTACCATCGGCTTTGGGCCGTGCTTTTACGTTGTAGTCGATAGCGCGCTTTACGGCGACTAGGATCTTCATTTCATCCTCCCAGATGGCGCACGCTGCCCGCCCGACGGGGGGCGCGTCACGCGACCCTGCGGCACACAGAGCGAGCCTTGCAAACGGTTGTCAAAGGAGGCGGCATGGTAGCAAATAACGCCTTGCTCGAACTAGCTGACGCAGCGCAATATTATCGCCTCGACCGAAGTTGCTCTGCCGCTAGGCAGAAAGCCGATTTGACCGCCGCGCGCGCTCCACCTATTTACGGGCAGGGTGCCCGTTGCGGATCAACCCGCGGCCCCAATTCAGATCAGCACCCGCGGAGCCTGCGCATGAACTCTGTCCTCGCCGAACTAAGCCAGCCACCCAAAGCCACCGCCGAAGGCCCCTTCAATTGGCAGGACCCTCTGCACCTCAGCGAACAGTTGAGCGAGGACGAGCGCCTCATCAGTCAGGCCGCGCAAACCTTTTGCCAGGAGCGTCTGCAACCCCGGGTCCGCGACATGCACCGGCACGAGAACTTTGACCCGGGCTTGATGCGTGAATTTGGGGAACTGGGTTTTCTGGGTGCGACCATTCCTGAACAATATGGTGGCGCGGGCCTGAACTATGTTTCCTACGGCTTGATCGCGCGCGAGGTCGAACGGGTGGATTCGGGTTTTCGCTCCGCGATGAGCGTGCAGTCCAGTCTGGTGATGCATCCCATCTACGCCTACGGCACGGAAGAACAGCGCAAAAAATACCTGCCGCGCTTGGCGTCCGGCGAATGGATCGGCTGTTTTGGTCTCACCGAGCCCGACGCCGGATCCGACCCCGGGAGCATGAAAACCCGCGCGCGCGCCGTCGACGGCGGCTATGAACTGTCCGGCAATAAAATGTGGATCACGAATTCGCCGTTGGCGACGGTGTTCGTGGTGTGGGCCAAAACCGACGACGGCGTGATCCGGGGCTTTGTGCTCGAGCGCGGCATGAGCGGTTTATCGACGCCCAAGATCGACGGGAAATTTTCGCTGCGCGCCTCGACCACCGGCGAAATCGTGATGGACCGAGTGCAGGTGTCCGCGCAACACCTCCTGCCCAATGTCCAAGGCCTCAAAGGCCCGTTTGGCTGCCTGAATCGGGCGCGCTACGGCATTGCCTGGGGCGCGATGGGGGCGGCGGAGTTCTGTTGGCTGGCCGCCCGGCAATACACCCTCGATCGGCACCAGTTCGGCCGCCCGCTGGCTGCCACCCAGTTGGTACAAAAAAAACTCGCCGACATGCAAACCGAAATCACCTTGGGCCTGCAAGGCGCCCTGCAGTTGGGCCGCCTGATCGACGCGGGTCGTGGCGCGCCCGAAGCCATTTCGCTGATGAAGCGTAATAACTGCGGCAAGGCTCTGGACATCGCGCGCCTGGCGCGCGACATGCACGGCGGTAACGGCATTTCCGACGAATATCACGTTATTCGGCACCTCATGAACCTCGAAGCCGTGAACACCTACGAGGGCACCCACGATGTCCATGCGCTGATTTTGGGGCGCGCCCAGACCGGGCTGCAGGCGTTTACCGGCTAAGCCTGATCTCGCCCTATCAACCAGACCTTACGTTGCCATCGTCCAGCGCTTGTGCTTGAATGGCAACGCCTGCCTGCGGTTGCGGAATGTGCCTCAAACGCGCGCCGGAACCGCCCTCAGGAACGGGCGTGAACCACCTCCAGTAGTTCACGCAGGCGCGACTGCCCGCCGGGTAGCGCACCCCCAGACACCATGCCGCGCCGCGGCCTTCGGGTTTTCGACGGACTACCTCATCCTTGCATCCATTCGCCTACCGACACCGCACAGCGTGGCCCAGCCACAGTGGTCGTCGATCCTCCGAACGCAAGACATGCCGCCCTCCTCACGCACCCGAGCGCTAACCGCCGCGCACCGATGATCCTGTAAAAATTTAGAGCTATCGAATGAATATCTACGTAGGCAATCTCTCTTACGACGTCCGCGACGAAGAACTGCGCGCCATTTTTGAACCCTTTGGCCAAATCGTGGCCGCCGAAGTCATTTTTGACAAGCGTACCCGCCGCTCACGCGGCTACGGCTTCGTGGAGATGGCTAACGACAGCGAGGCCCAACAGGCCATCGAGACCCTCAATGGCAAAGAAGTGCACGGCCGCGAGCTACGAGTCGATGCCTCACAGCCGCGCTCGGAAAAGCCCCTAACCCGCGGCGACTCTGAGCGTGCACCGCGTGCACCGCGGCCGCCGCGCCCCAGCCCAGCCGCGAGCCAGACCGCCGCCGCCGAGGCGGGCACCGGCGTGAAGGGTTTTTTCAAACGTCTATTTGGCTAGGCGAGCGCGGGCCCACGGCGCGCTCGGCAGCGGGCGGCGACCGGGGCTATGCGCTGGCACCCTCGTCCCAAGCGCGGGTTGCGCGAGCGTAATATTCGGGCTTCCCGCCGGTCCAAATCTCGCCCCAGTGCTGGCCGCCGCCGTCGATGGTCAGCACTTCCCCGTTGATGAAACTGCCCGCCGGCCCGCCGAGGTAGACGATGGCCTGCGCCACCTCCCACGGGGTGCCCGCCCGCATCAGGGGGTTGGTCAGGGGATATTTGCTGCGCGCAGCTTCGGAATACACCGCCCAGCCTTCGGTTTTAATCGCGCCGGGCGCCACACAATTCACCCGCACACCCAACGGTGCCCACTCCACCGCCAGCGCCTGCGACAGGGCAATGACGCCGGCGCGCGCCGCGCAGGTGTGCGCCACCCCGTGTAAGCCCTGCGGCACCACGACCACATTGACAATGCTCCCCGGCGTCGCGGTCTCACGCCACTGCAGCGCGGCCTGCTGCATCATGTGCCAAGTGCCGGAAAGATTGGTGTTGATGACCGCATTCCAGCCTTTTTCCGAATAGTCGAGCGCCGCTTGTGGAAACTGCCCACCCGCGCTGTTGACCAGTAAATCAACCCGTTCATGGCGGTCCCAAATATTGCGCATGGCGCGCTCGACCCGGGCGCGTTCGCGGATATCCACGGGCTCGTAATCCGCATCGAAACCCAGATCACGCATGACTTCCACCACCGCGAGCAGCTTTTCGTTGCGGCGACCGCACACCACGACGACCGCGCCCAAGCGAGCCGCCAGCCACGCGGTAGCCCGGCCTATACCGCTCCCACCACCCGACACCACCACGACTTTGTCGCGCAGAAAATCGGCCGCGAAGGCCGTCGGAAGCACCATCAGTTCGGCTTGGCTGTCGTTGGCCGGTGGCGCCGTGTCTGGCGTCTCGCTGGGGGGTATCTCACTCATCTGGTTAGCCTTATGCCAGCAGTTCGCGGCTGATGATGAGCTTGCGAACTTCGGTGGTGCCGGCACCAATTTCCAGCAGCTTAATGGCGCGGTAGAGCCGGTTGATTTCCGCTTCCCACATATAGCCCAACCCGCCGTGGATCTGCAGACCCTCGTTGAGCACGCTGTTGAGCGTATTGGCGGTATACATCAAAGAGGCGGCGGTTAGCGCGTGAATCTGCCCCCGGCCGCCGGCCCCCACTTCCAAGGCGTTGCCGGCCGCGAGTACGCGATAGCAAAAAGTTCTCATGGTTTCGACCCAGACATACATGTCGGCAATTTTTGCCTGAATCATCTGGAAAGACGCCAACGGTTTACCAAACTGCTCGCGGGTCTTGGCGTATTCAATCGATAGCTGGAGGGCACGCTCGGCAATGCCCACGCAAATGGGCGAAATCACCGCGCGCTCCAGATCAAGCCCGCTCATCACCACCGCCACGCCCAAATTTTCGCCGCCCACGAGGTTCTCGGCCGGCACCCGGCAATTATCGAACACCAGTTCACCGGTTTGGCTGCCGCGAAAACCCATCTTTTTCATTTTCTGGGCGACGCTAAAACCGGGGAAGTCTTTCTCCACGATGAACGCCGAGATCCCGTGCGCGCCGCGCTCGGGCGCAGTCTTGGCGTACACCAGCAGCACATCGGCCACGGGTCCGTTGGTGATGTAAATCTTGCGCCCATTAAGCACGTAATGCCCACCGTCGCGCTTGGCGATGGTGCGCATGGAGCCTAGCGCGTCGGAGCCGGCACCGGGCTCGGTCAGGCCGAGGGCGCCAATCGCCTTGCCGCTGCACAGGTCAGGCAAATACTTATAGCGCTGCTCATCGTTGGCGTTGCGATAAATATTGTTGAGGCAGAGATTTTCGTGGGCGACCCACGACAGCGAGAGCGCGTAGTTCCAGCGCGCTATCGCCTGGCAGACCAGACCACTGGTGAAGAAGTCGAGCCCTACGCCGCCGAATTTCTCGGGCACGGTGATCCCGAAATAGCCTTGCTCGCCAATCTTCTTGAAGACGTCTTCCGGCCACCATTCTTCGTCGTCCATCCGTTGGGACAGGGGATAGAGTTCATTGCGCGCGAATTTATCCGCCTCATCCAGAATGTTTTGCTGGTCGGGCGTGAGGTCGAAGGCGCTAGACGCTAGTCCATCCATGGGCGCGTGGGATCGCTCGTTCATCGCTGTCTCCTCAGTGGTTGCCCGCACGATAGCCCAAGGCGTTTGCTTAATCCACGCGGGCGGCTGGTTGGTCTAAGACTGGCTGCGCCGAAAAAAAGCGTCCAGTGCAGCCTGGGTTTCGGGATGCGCCGCGCCCTGCGCGATCGCGCGCGCCTCCAAGTCAAACTGTTGTTCCAGCGAGTTGCTCTGACCCGCCCGCAGCAAGGTTTTCAGGCGCCCGATGGCGCCCGCCGGCGCGGCCGCCAAACGCTGCACGCATTGCTCCAACTCGTCGGCTAGGGCCTCGTCATCCACCACCCGAGCCACGATGCCGAGCGCCTGTGCCTCTTGCGCGCTCAGGGTGGGATTGGTTGCCATGAGTTCGAAGGCGCGTTGCGCGCCCACGATGCGGGGCAGAAAAAACGTGGCCCCGCCGTCGGGCGTCAAACCCGATTTGGTGTAGGCGACATTAAACTTGGCCGAGCGCCCCGCCAGCGCGAGATCGGACATACACACCAGGCTGAACCCGCCGCCGGCGGCCACCCCGTTCACGCCCACCACCACCGGCGCGCGCAGCCGATTAAAGCCCAGGATTGCGGCATGAAAATCTACCGTCATTTCGAGCACATGGGTTTGAATGCGGTCGCGCTCGGCGATGAATTCGCGCAAATCGCCGCCCACGCAAAAATCGCGGCCCTCGGCGGTTATCAATACCGCCCGCAAGTCCGGCGCCAATTCACACGCGCGCGCCACTTGGGCCAGTTCTTGGGTGAACACACGGTCCACTGCGTGGTGGCGCGCAACGTCGGTGAAGACGAGGCGGGCGATCCCGGCCGCGAGCGAAAAACGCATTCTGGTGTAACTCATGACTAAGTGCTCCGGCAGGCAATCAAACGGCTTGATGCAGGGGATGAAGGTGTTCTGGTTTGGAAATCCGGACTTTGTGAATGACGTGGTCGAGCACTAGGGCAAACGCGGCGTCCCATTGTGCGTCTAGTTCGCCGCTGCGGAGGCGCGCAGACAATTCGGCCACGTCGTCAGGGAAAGCGCCGGCGGCGCTGCGTTCGTTGGCGTCCAGGGTCGGCCCCAGCGCCAACTCGCGCCCGGCGACGGCCAGCAAATAGCTGGCGCACATTGCGTGATAGCGCTCCTGCCCGCCCAGCTGTTCGGTAATGTCGTCCACGAACTCCTTCACGGTGCGCAAAATTTCGCTGACGTCGGGTTGGTCGCGCTGCATGGTTTACTCCGCGGGCATCAGGCGTAATGGCCGAGCAGCGTCATCAGCAACTCGTACTCGATGAGACAGGTATTGCGGCCGCACGCGGCGAAGGCCGGCGAGCGTCGTTCGCCGCTCCAATGCCCGTGTGCCTGCATGATGTTGAGCACCATCCAGCGGATAAAACCAAAAATTTCCCACCAGCGAACCTCCTCTGGGTCCACCGCGTAACCGCTGGCGTCAGCGTAAGCCGCATAAAATTCCGCGCGCAGGCCCATGCCGGCAACCGGCAAGTCATGGTGGCCGAAACGCCACGAGCGCAGGCACAGCCAACCCAGATCTTCCATGGGCGCGCCGAGGTGGGAGCACTCCCAATCCAGCACGGCGCGAATGCCTTCCGGGCCCATGATCATGTTGCCGTTGCGAAAATCCCCGTGGAGCAACACCCGACGCGGCGCGGCGGGTCGATGGCGTTCCAGCCAACGCACAGCCAGTTCTAGCGCGGGATGCGCCTCACCGTAGTAGTCCAGACGCGCCAACTGCGCGGCGAGTGGGTCTTGGCTGTCGGGGGTCGTGGCTAAAAATGCCGCTGCCGCCGGGTCAACGCTGTGCAAGCGCCCCAGAATCTCGCCCGCTTGCGCGCAGAACACGGCGCGGGCCGGCGCAAAGCAGGCGTCCAGCAATAGCCGCCGGGGCAGGGTTTCCCCCGCCACATAGCCCACCACATAGCCCCGGTCCAGTTCGTCTTCGGGTTCGAACTCGAACACCGGGGTGGGCACCGGCACACCGTGGCCTTGCGCGATCTGCAACAGACGAAACTGGGGCTGCGGCGGGATAAACGGCGAATTGGGCAGGCGATAGGTTTCCTGTCGAAAGACCAGCCGGCGGCGGGCGGCACCTTCCACCAAATCGAATAACAGCGTGCGGTTGGAGCCGCCGAGCGTGGCCACCTCGATACGATCGACGGCGGACTGCGCACCAAAGCGGCGTTGTACCGCCACCCGCAGCCGCTCGGTGATCTGCGCCAAGGGGTCGAGGGCTGGGGCCGGTGCATTCATACCGGGGCGGACCCCGTGCACAGACGCCGGCTCACAGCGGATAACCCACCGGCACGCCGTGCTCCAGCACTTCGATGTATTCGGTCATGCCCAAGCCCTGCCGGTCACCCCAGGTCCAGCGGGTGAATCCTTCGGCGATGCGCGATTGCAACGCCTGCCCCGCTTCCTCCCGGCGATTACGCAACGGCAGCAGCGAGAGAATTTCACCCTCGATGCGCACTGCCCGGCGCGCGGTGCGCACGCCTAATTTAACGTGCTTGGGGTCTTTCTCGGCAGTCCACTCGGTGAGGACGTCGAGGTCGATAATCTCCTCGTAATCGCCAGCGTATTGCAGCACCCCACAGCGGCGGGTGTGACCCTGCCGGTCGGTAATTTTGAGCAGCATGAAGCCGCGGTCGGGCCCGAGATTGGCGATGAACAGCCGATAAAAATAGATATTGGTCCAATACCGCGGACCCCAGGAATGGTCGCGCCAACCAAATCCATTGATGGTTAATTCCTGCTCGCCAACCCGGATGTGGCCGGTCGCGCGGCTGTGCTGATTGAAGTGCCCGAGTGAAAAATTTCGCCCGTACATGGTTGGCTGCGCGGCATCCAACGGCTCACCACCGTGGACGGGCGACACCCCAAGGTGCCGAAATTCCACCGCACAGGGTTGGCGCACGGCGCGTTGGAAGGCCAGCCGGGGCTCGCGCAGCCAGGCCGGATCGGCGAGTACCATCACTTCGCCCTCGAAATTCATTTGCACCGCAGACAGCGGCGTCGTCACCGCGTAGCGCAAGCCACCGGCAGCAAAGCGCTCGTTGGTGGTAATCGCGGGGCGCAAAAACTGGCAGGCCACCTGGCCATCAGGCAGGTACAGACACACCGAGAGTTCAGCCCGCCCCTCGTTGACGCGGTTCCCCAGCCGCATCCAGCCGCCGTAGCCACCGGCCTCATCGAAGGCATTGAGATAAACGCTCTCATTGAAATTGGCTTCGGCGCTCGCTGGATGGTTGTATTCATCCTGCGCCTGCAGTCGGTATCCGCTCATCTGTCGACTCCTGTTGAACCACGCCTGGGCGGCGCGGCCCCGCGATTGTAACCGCGATGTCGGCCGGGGACGATGCCAAAGCCACGCGCGATCCACGGGCGCTGGCGAGCGCTCGGGCAACCACCTGATCAGCCCGGCTTCGAGGTCGGCCAGCCCGCCGGGCCTGGCTAAATAGTTGTCCATCCCCGCCGCCAGACAGGTCTCCCGGTCGCCCGGCCTGGCGCTCGCGGTCACCGCCACGAACGGCAGTCGGTGCGGCCCTCCCGACGCCGCCGCGTCCCGCCCCCGGATCGAGGTGCTCACCGCGAAGCCGCGCAGCGCGGGCAGCCGCCACTCCAGCAGGGCCAGCAGGGCCAGCGCGTCGCCGGGCGTTGGCGGACCAGCCAAGCTAGCCCGGTATTGGGGCCGGGCTTCGGCACCCGTGGCTGCGAGGTGGCAGCCACCCCTAACACGGCCAGCAGCTCGACCAGCACCAGTTGAGCAACGGGGTGGTCCCCTGCCACCAGCACGCGTCCGCGCCCGCCGCGCAGCCGCGCGGGCTCCGACGGGAGCCGCGCGCCGACCGCGTGTCCGAGCCCTAGCGGTGCGGCGGCCAGGAGGGCGTCGAGGTCACGCCGATGCGGCGGCAGACGGCGGAACTGGCGCGGCGCAGCCGTCTGGCTCGCGGCCTGCGTGCGGCGACGCAGGAAGCGCCGGTGAGCGGCCACCACCGCCGCCGACTCGCGGTGGGAAGCGCGATCGAGCAACCCGAGATCAGACCGCGGCCCAGCGTAGCGCGCGGCGGCCAAGGCCGCCGGCTGCGCCACCCCCTAACCGTTTAGCCGCGCGCGGAGCGCAGCCGCCAGCGCCGCCGCGTGGCCTGGCGAGGCGCTCGCCACCCAGACCTCGGCGCTGGCCCGTGGGCGCGGCACAGGGTAGTAGACCACGGGCCAATCCAGCCTAAAACAGCTCCCACCCGGCCCCGCACTGCGGGTCCGGACCGCCCCGCCCATCGCCCCGGCCCGCTGCCACACGATCGCCAAACCCAGCCCGCTGCCCGCGTGCATTTGGCTGGGGCTGCCGTCTACCTGATGAAACGCCTCGAAAATTTTGTCCAATGCCGCGTTAACAAGCCCGCGCCCGCTATCCCGCACCCCGATTTGAGTCAGCGCGTTTTCCGCCACCCCAGCGCGCACCCTCAGCACGACTCCCCCCCGCTCGATGAATTTCACCGCGTTACGGATTCAGTTCCTGAGCACTTGGCGCAGCCGCCTACCATCACCAGCGGTCAGCTGCTAGCAGGCAGGCGCGAGCGCCGCTATCAGCTCAATACGCTTTGGCGCCGCTTGCGCGGCAAACAGGTCGACGACGTCCTCGCCCAACTCGCCCCAATGGAAGGGCGCTAGCCTGCGCGTCAAGCGCCCGTCGTCGAGCTTTGAGAAGTCGCGAATGTCGTCGATGACCTCGCGCAATTTTTGCCCGCTTGGGCGATGGTCTTGGCGTCACTTTGCTGCCGGTCTTGGAAGGGCGTTGCCAGCAGCAGTGCCGTCATGCCGGGCAGCCCACGCATGGGGGTGCGGATTTCAGGGCTCAGCGTCGCAAGCAAGGTACTTTTAGCTTGATTAGCCGCCGGCGCCGGTCCCGCGCCAACGCCAGAGCCAACCCCGCCTCGCGAGCACCCGCATCGCCAGTCACTGCGTGCTCGGCGTGTTCGCGCCCGGATCCTTGTCGTCATCGCTGAGGTCGCCGGCGACTGGGTGCGCTGATTCGCTGGTCAGACGCCCCGGTTCGCCGCTAGAGGGGGTACCCGGCCGGCACGCCAGCGTGCAGGCGCTCGACGTATTCTGTCATGCCAAAGCCCAGCCGACCGTCCCATTCCAAGCGCGTAAAACACTCCGCGATGCGGGTTTCGAGCCACTGACCATTTTCTTCGCGCCGGTTACGCAGCGGCGCGCAGTTGAGCACCGTGCCGTTAATCCGGGCGACGCGCTTCGCCGTGCGCACGGTCAGCTGGAAGCCCGTCGGATCCTTGGCCTCGTTCCAGTCGTTAAAAATATCCAGATCGATGATTTCTTCGTACTGACCGTCCACCTGCAGCACACCATCGCGGCGTACTTGGCCATTGTGGTTGGCAATCTTCAGCAACATGAGCCCACGATCGG
The DNA here is from genome assembly GCA_009692365.1 of Gammaproteobacteria bacterium. GTDB lineage: Bacteria > Pseudomonadota > Gammaproteobacteria. Next base: position 29,438 of record SHZJ01000004.1, on the reverse strand, counting down.
CGCCGAAATTCGCCATATACAAGCGGTCGAACAGAATGTTTTGCCAGTAGCGCGGGCCCCAGGAGTGGTCTCGCCAACCATAGCCCGCGACGGGCCAGTGGGTGTCACCCAGCGTAATACCCCCCGTCACCCGCGTGTGTTGGTTGAAGTGGCCCAGGGAGAAGTCGCGCCCGTACAAGCCCGGCGAGGCGGGGTCCAGCGGAATACCACCGTGGGCGGGCGAAGTAGCCACCTGCTCCCAGCGCACGCTGGCCGGCAGGCGCTGGGCTTGCGCAAACAACTGTTTGGGATGGCGGAGCAAAGCGGGGTCGCTGATCACCATCAGTTCGCCGTCGTAGTGCATGCGCACACGGGCCAACGGCTCATCGATGTGGACCGCCAAACCGCCGGCGCTGAAGGCCTCGTTATGGGTGATGGCGGGCCGCTGAAACTGGCAGGCGATGCGTCCATCGGGCAGATACAGGCACACCGATAATTCGGCATAGCCCTCGTTGACTCGATTCCCGATCCGCATCCAGCCGCCCATCGTCCGCGTGTGGTCGAAGGCGTTCATGTATACGCTCTCGTTGAAGTGGCGCTCGGCGGTGGGCCGGTGCGGAAATTCGTCGCTGGGCAGCAGTTGGTAGGCGGTCATCGGAATCCTCCTCTTGGCACTCGAATGCTAAAGCGAGCCGGGGCAGCCGGCCAGCCTTGTGGTGATGGCGGGATCGATCTGAGGTGTTTAGGATCGGGGGGCTCGACCACTACCGACACTGAGGAGACAGATTATGCGCTTCGGCTTCATGGAAGATTTTCGCAACCCGGTCAAATGGCGACGGCCGTTCCCGGAACTCTACAGCGCCATCTTGGACCAAATCGTCCGCGCCGAGGAGTTGGGTTACGACAACGTCTGGTTGACCGAACATCATTTCACCGAGGATGGATATAACCCCGCCCTCATGACCACGGCCGCGGCCATCGCCACCCGCACCAGCACCATCCGCATCGGCACGTTCATCTTGCTGCTGCCCTTCCTGCACCCCGCGCGCGCCGCCGAAGACACGGTGTGTGCTGACATTTTCTCCAACGGGCGCATCGATTTAGGGCTGGGACAGGGCTACTCGTATCACGAGTGGAATGCCTTTTGCCTGAACCGCAGCGAACGGGGTTCGCGCATGCGCGAGGGCATCGACCTCATGACCCGCCTGTTCACCGAAGATAACGTCACGTTCGACGGCAAGTACACCCAGGTGAAGGGCATGACGCTCTCGCCGAAGCCCGTGCAGCAACCCTACCCGCCAATTTGGATCGGTGCGCGCGGCCCCAAGGCCATCAAGCGCGCGGCGCAGGCCGGCTTCCACCTGATGGCAACATTAGGGCCAGATCCGGCGCCGCTGTATGTGGAAACACTCAAAGAATGCGGGCGCAACCCCGCCGACTTCAAAATCTGCCAGCTGCGCATGGTGTACTGCGCGCCCACTGAAGATCAGGCGTGGGCAGAATGCCAGCACCACCTCTTTCACTTGTTCGATTTCTATCAGGATATTCTGGCCGAAGCCAATGACGCCGAAGGCGATGACCAGCCGCTGCCGATCACCTGCGCAGAAGACATCCGTTCTTCGCCTTTGGCCGACGGACTCATGATCGGCACACCCGACCAGATAGCCCGCAAGATGGAGAAGTTCTGCGCCAAATATCAGTGCACGGACTTCATCATGGACAGTCAGTTTCCGGGGCTAGACCCCCACAAAGGCACCCGCTCGCTGGAGTTGTTTGCCCAGGAAGTCATGCCAGCGTTTCGCTGAGGGTGGCCGAGGCTGGCCCGGTATCGCCTGCGCGATGCCGGGTAGATTTCCCCGGTCGGCGTCAGCCGCCGGGGAAAGTACGTCCCTACACTCAGCCCGCTTTGACGATGGCGTCGACGATGCCGTTGTACAAACCTGTGACCATCGTCACGACCTCGGCATGCGGCACCCCGTTGGCGACCCAGTTGCTGCCGTAACGGATGAAACACCCCCCGCCAGCGGCGTCTTCTAACATCACCACCGCGTGGTAGTGGTTAAAGGGCAGCGGGCACTCGGCCACGATGGAGTAGGAGAAGTAATGCCCGTCGTAGGCACCGTCGAGGCGCTCGACCACGCTGCCCGGCGTGCCCTTGAGGGTAATCGTGCGCAGCGCGCCCACGCCGCTGCCTTCCAGCGTGCAGGTTTCCAGCATGTCTGGCAGGAGCGTCATGATGCCGCCGAAGTCCATCAGGGTTGCAAACACTTTCTCGCGCGACAGCGCCACCGTGCGTTCTACCATTACTGAATAAGCCATTGAGACCTCCTTCTTTGTCGTTGTAAGACGGTTGCGCTCAACGCCGCCGCCGTGGGGAAAATCAGGGCCGTTCGGCGCCTTTCAAACGCTGAGCGTGCGGGTCCAGCCGTAGGGGTCGGGCCGGCGACCATATTGGATGCCGGTCAATTCGTCGAACAATTGGCGGGCGACTGGGCCGGGCTCACCACCGTTGATCGCAATATCCTGGCCAAGGTAGCCCAGACGCGCGACCGGGGCTATTACCGCCCCCGTGCCCATGCCAAATACTTCCGTGATCCGGCCACCTCGGATATCCGCGAGCACCTCGGCGAAATCGACGCGCTCCTCACTCGTGGTGTAGCCTAAGTCGCGCGCCAGCACCAGCAGGGATTCCCGCGTGACCCCGTGCAAAATAGCGCCGGATAAGGCCGGCGTGCGCAGATGTTTGCCCTCGTAGACAAAGGCGATGTTCATGGCCCCCACTTCGTCCACGTAGCGCCGCTCCACGGCGTCCAGCCACAACACCTGCTGATAACCTTTGGCCAGCGCGATTTCGGTGGCGGCGATACTGCCCGCGTAGTTGCCGGGGGTCTTGGCTTCGCCGGTGCCGCCGCGTACCGCGCGCACATAGTCGTCGCTGACGTAGACGGCCACCGCCGCAAAGCCGCCCGCAAAATAGGGGCTCACCGGACTCAAAATAATGTAGTGCAGGAACTCGCGCGGCGCGCGCACCGCCAAGGCCTTCTCGGTGGCGATCATGACCGGCCGAATATACAACGCGGTATTGGCTTGCCGGGGCACCCAGCGGTGCTCGAGGCTGATGAGCTGTTCGATGGCTTGCAGATGGAACTCAGCCGGCACGGTGGGCATACCCATGCGTTGCGCCGAGAGGTTGAAGCGGGCGGTGTTGCGTTCCACCCGAAAAAGATTGACCCGGCCATCGTCACGCCGATAGGCCTTGGTGCCATCGAAGACCATCTGCCCGTTGTGAAAAACCTGCGCCGCCGGGTCGAGCGTCAGCGGGCGGTAGGGGCCGATCGTCGGGTCGAACCAGCCGCGCTCCACGCTGTAGCGTTGCGAGAACATGCGGTCGGTGAAATGCACCCCGAAGCCAAGCTCCGTCGGCAGCTGCGTGGGATCACCTTCGGTAACCGCTTCGATGAGGATCTTCGATGTCACAGGGTCTCCTGCTTTGTGCGCGGGCACGCCGGGTCGGGGTGGCGTGGCACCCCGACCCGGCGCGGCCTATTTTTTTGCCGCCAGCGGATTGGCAAACTCGGTCTTGAAACCCAACTTGCGCATGCCAACCAAGCAACACTCGCAGTCTTCCTCGATGGTTCCGCCGCTCGCGCCGATGCCGCCGATGACCTCGCCGAGTTCGTCAAAAATGGGAAATCCGCCGCCGACCATGCAAATGCGTTCATCGGTATGCTGCAAGCCGTAGCCGAACGCCCCCGGCAGCATGACGTCGCGCACCATGTCCGTCGGGCGTTGAAACGCGACCGCGGTCCAGCCTTTTTTCTCGGCGATCAAAATATTCGCAATACGCCCCTTGTCCGGGCGCAGGCCGCCGCGCAAATGGCCGCCGAAATCAACGACCGCGATCGAACTCGGACGGCCGATGGACTGGGCGTAGTTGACGCCCTCGTTCAGCAGGGTTTGGACTTCAGCCAGGGTTAATTCTCGCATCGGGATTGTCTCGCTGTGGTTGAGAGTTGGTGGGGCATGAGCATAACAGAGCACCCTCAATTTGCCGCGCCAAATGCCTCACGGCGCGACGCGACGCGGCGTCCGGTAATCGACGGGGGTCACCCACTGGCCGTCCCGGTGCGCCTGCCAATACAGCTCGCGCAAGCGCAGGGTCAGGGAACCGGGGCTCCCATCCCCCACCGGCTGGCCGTCGAGCAGCGTCACCGGCATCACCCCACCGGCGGTGCTGGTCAGAAAAATCTCACTGGCCTGGGTCAGCATCTCCGGCTCGACCCGCCCAACCCGCGCCGCAACCCCTATCTGGGCCGCGAGTTCGAGCACCGTCTGGCGGGTGATGCCGTGCAGCGCCCCGTCCGCCGGGGTAATCAGCTGGCCGCGATAGCAGGCGAAAACATTGAAACCCGGCCCTTCGGTGAGGTAGCCGTTGGCATCGACCAACACGGCGGTGTCGGCAGCGCGCTCGTAGGCCTCAAACAGACCGCGCACCAGGTCACCCCAGTGAAAATTCTTGACCGTGGGGTCGAGCGCGCGCGCGGAGATCCGCTCCACGCTGCGCGCCACCACCAGGTGGAGACCGCGCGCGCGCTGGTCCTCATTGGCGATCCACACATAGGGAATGGCGTAGGCGTGGAACCGATTGGTGACCCGGCGCGGGTCGCGTTCGCCCGCCTGCGGCACGCCACGGGTGAGGATCATCTCGACGTAGGCGGCGCGCAGACCGCTGCGCCGCACGCATTCGGTCAGGATGGTGGCGATGTCGCCGAGCGTGTGCGGCGTGCGCAACTGCAGGCACTCGCAGCTGCGGGCGAAGCGCGCTAGGTGGTCGTCGAGCCTAAAAAAGCCCCCGTCCCAGACCGCCACCACATCGTAGGTGCAGTCCGACCGTGAAAAACCCATGTCGAGTATCGAGATATGGGCGTCCTTCACGGGCACATATTCGTCCATCGTGTAAGCACAGCCAGCGGCGTAATCTGGTTCCATGCGGGCAGGTCCTTGGCTAATTAGGGAGTGTGATCTTCGCCGGTTTACCCGCTGGGCGCGAGTCGGTGCGCGACCTTGACAATATTGTGCGCCGGCGCGTAGCTTCGGTTCGTATTATTCGGCTTATGTCAGCACGCTCTAACGGGGACCACGATGGACTTTCAGCTTACCCAGGACCAACTCGCTATCCGCACGGCGGTCACTAAACTCTGCGCTAATTTCGACGCCAACTACTGGCTACACTGCGACAACGACGGGCGTTTTCCAGATGAGTTCGTGGCCGATGTCGTGGCCGGCGGCTGGTTGGGTATCGCCATGCCAGAGGCCTACGGCGGGTCCGGGCTGGGCATCGTGGAGAGTTCCATCATGATGCAGGCTATCGCCGAATCCGGCGCGGGCATGAGTGGCGCCTCGGCGGTGCACTTGAACGTCTTCGGCCTGAACCCGGTGGTGATTTTTGGCACGGAGGAGCAAAAGCAGCGCATGTTGCCGCCGCTGATTCGCGGCGAGGACAAATCCTGCTTTGGGGTGACCGAGCCCAACGCTGGACTCGATACCACCAGCCTCGAAACCCGCGCGGAGCGCGTTGGCGACGGGTATCGAGTCTTTGGCCAGAAGCACTGGACCTCCATGGCCCAACGCGCCAACAAAGTACTGCTGCTGGTGCGCACGACCCCCAAAGACCAGGTCAAGCGCAAGACCGACGGGCTGAGTCTTTTTTATACCGACCTCGACCGCCGCTACACCGAGGTGCGCGAGATCCCCAAGATGGGTCGCAAGGCGGTGGACTCCAACGCCGTGTTCTACGACGGCCTGCCGGTGCCGATGGAAAACCTGATCGGCGAAGAAGGCAAGGGCTTCCACTACATTCTGCATGGCCTGAATCCCGAGCGCATTCTGCTCGCCGCCGAAGCCGTGGGCCTCGGCCGCTGCGCGCTCGCACGGGCGACTAACTACGCCCGTGAGCGGGTCGTGTTTGGTCGCCCTATCGGACAGAATCAGGGCATCCAACACCCGCTGGCGAAGTGCTGGGTGGAACTAGAGGCCGCCGATCTCCTGACCTTCAAGGCCGCCGCCCTCTACGACGCCGGCCAAGAATGCGGCGCCTTTGCCAATGCTGCCAAGTACTTGGCGGCCGAGGCGGGCTTCCACGCTTGCGAGACCGCCGTGCTCACCCACGGCGGCATGGGTTACGCGAAGGAATATCATGTGGAGCGCTATTTCCGCGAAATGATGATTCCGCGGATTGCCCCGGTCAGTCGGGAGCTCATTTTGAGCTACCTCGCCGAACGCGTGCTCGGCCTGCCAAAGTCCTACTGAGCAGCGCGGGCCTCAGGCGGCGTGCCTGACGCCCGCGCGGGGCGCGTTGGTCGGCGGGCCGTGGCAGCCCCCGCGGCATGCCGCCCAGCGCCCAGGTCACCGCCCTGGGTGCCGGTGACCGATCCCTGTTATCTGTCGGCGTTAGCCAGCCCTTTTTACCCCACCAGTCACCGACCTTTTTAGGAGTGCCCGCATGAACCGCATCGTCAACCCTACCGACATCATGGCGCCGCTTAACAATGTGTACAGCCATGGGGTGGTGATCCCCGCCGGTGCCCGCGTCCTCCATACCGCTGGCCAAGTCGGTGCCCGTCCTAATGGCATCGTGTCGCCGCGCATCGAAGACCAGGCCGAGCAACTGTGGGAAAATCTCTTAGCCATCGTGCGCGACGCCGATATGCGGGTGAGTGACATCGTGAAGCTCACCGCGTATGTCGTGGGGGTCGAGAATTACGCCGCCTATGCCACCGCACGCGCGCGGCATTTGGGCGAGCACAAACCAGCCTCTACGGCCGTGTGTGTGCCGCAACTATTGAAACCCGAGTGGTTGATCGAAGTGGAGTTGATCGCCGCGCGGTTATAAATCTCGAATTTTCTACACCTGCGCCGTCTGGGTCGTCTACACTTTTCAGGCAATCACGCACCGGCCGCCCATGCTAGGCGGCCAACCTGTCACGCAACCAGTAGGAGTCACCTCATGGCAGAACCCAAAGCCCCGAAAAAATCTGCGGCAAAAGCGACGGCCGCGGTCGCCAAGGCTAAACCCGTGGCGATCAAAGCCAGCGATACCGCCGGCCTCATCAAAGCCAATAACAAAGCTCTCGGCGCCGCGGCGGCGCGGGCCGACGCGGCAGCGATCGGCAAAATGTACGCCAAAAACGCCAAGCTGCTGCCGCCCAATGCGCAGGTCTTGAAGGGTCAAAAGGCCATCACCGCCTTTTGGCAGAGCGCGTTCAACGCCGGCGTCAAAGGCCTGGCACTGAAATCCCAGGAAGTGGAAAAAATCGGCACCACGGCGATCGAGGTCGGCACCTACACCCTAAGCGGTGAGGGCGGCGGCGCGCTCGATCGGGGCAAATACCTCGTGGTCTGGAAAAAAGAAGGGCGCGATTGGAAGCTCCACCGCGATATCTTCAATTCCAATGGTGCGCCAGCGGGCTAGTCCGGCGCGCAACCCCGGGGCCTGCGCGCCCCGGGGTTGCGCCTCACTCAAGCGCCTGCGCCGCGACGGGTAGCACCGAGCGGGGCGGCTCTTTGGGCCCACACCAACGAAACTTGAGGTTCCCGATCAGCCCCGCCAGCGGGCGGGTGAAGCTAGCTTTCAGCGCGCCTTGGCCGGCCTGCGAAATGATCCCGGAAAAATTGGACACCGGCTCCGCGGGCGTCCCCGAAATCAAAAATTCGGGCCCCTTGAAGTAAGCAAATTCGTCGTGCTCAGCGCGCCGCCAATTCAGGCTTTTGCTGGTGCCGCATTTGCTGCGTAAAGCCTTTAGACAGGGCCTAGGAAAAAAACGGCATTAGGCGTCAAGCACGCTATAATCACCGCCATTCCACTCCAACTATCATTAAGTTGTATGAAAATTCTTCATATTCTCGATCATTCCATCCCCCTGCACAGCGGCTACACCTTTCGCACCAAAGCTATTTTAGAGCAACAGCAAAAACTGGGCTGGGAGACTTTTCATGTCACCTCGTCTAAACATCCCCTGGGAACAGCTTCCATCGAAGCCGTAGACGGCTTTACTTTCTATCGTTCAGAAAAACCCGCAGGTCTGCTTGCGACACTGCCAATTCTTAACCAATGGGCTCATGTGCAGTCGCTGGCAAAACGGCTGGATGAAATTATCCCTGGAATAAAACCCGACATACTGCACGCTCATTCTCCAGCACTAAATGGTTTAGCGGCGCTGAAAGTTGCCAAAAGACATAACATTCCTGTGGCTTACGAATGTCGCGCATTTTGGGAAGATGCGGCCGTCGATCACGGGACAACCACTGAAGGTGGTTTGCGTTATTACCTGACAAAAATGCTGGAAACTTACGTTTTTAAACAAGTCGATGCTATCACTACAATATGCGAGGGTCTGCGGTCGGATATAGTATTGCGTGGAATTCCGGCCGAGAAAGTCACCGTGATACCGAATGCGGTTGACCTAGAGCAGTTCACTTACGGGGTCGAGCCGGATCAAGCTTTAAGAGCGCAGTTGGGTTTACAGAACAAAATCGTCTTGGGCTTTATCGGTTCTTTTTATGCCTACGAAGGCTTGCCGCTATTGCTGGAAACATTGCCAAAAATATTAGCAAATCGACCCGAAACCCGCTTGTTACTGGTCGGCGGCGGCCCCCAAGAAGCGCTGATTAAACAGAAGACAAAAGAATTGGGATTGGACGGGCAAGTCATTTTTACCGGTCGCATACCCCATGAGCGGGTGCAAGATTACTATAACCAGGTCGACATTTTTGTTTATCCGCGCTTGTCTATGCGGCTAACAGATTTGGTGACACCTTTGAAGCCTCTGGAAGCTATGGCACAGGGACGCCTGGTGGTGGCTTCTGATGTGGGAGGGCATAAAGAGTTGATCGAGCATCAGCGCAATGGTTATTTATTTAAAGCCAATGATGCCGAGGACTTGGCGGCAACCGTACTCGCAGTATTAAACCAGACGCCACAATGGGAACAGATACGCTTAACGGGTCGCTTGGATGTAGAACAGACAAGGAATTGGACTAACAGTGTCAGTTTTTATAAAAACGTTTATGCTCATTTAATGACACGATCTTAGGTAATAATAAAATTTACAGTATTCGATTCTGGTTATATAGGCCGGGTAACGGGCGTTTGCCTGACCGCAGTTGGTAATGACGTTATAGGCAGCGAGGTCGATCCAAAAACAATTGTTAATTAAAGAACGGTATTATTCTTATTTCTGCCCCGGGGCTGGACGAACTGGTTAAAGACAAGCAACAGGCAGGTCGAATTAAATTTACCACGGATATACAGGAAGCTGTTAACCGTAGCGGTGAGGGTGGCGGCGCGCTCGCGCGGGCCAAATACCTCGTGGTCTGGAAAAAAGAAGGGCGCGCTTGGAAGCGCCACCACGATATCTTCAATTCCAAGGGTGCGCCAGCGGGCTAGTCCGGCGCGCAACTCCGGGGCCTGCGCGCCCCGGGGTTGCGCCTCACTCAAGCGCCTGCGCCGCGACCGGTAGCACCGAGCGGGGCGGCTCTTTGGGCCCAAACCAGCGAAACTTGAGGTTCCCGATCAGCCCCGCCAGCGGGCGGGTGAAGCTACCTTTCAGCGCGCCTTCGCCGGCCTGCGAAATGATCTCGGAAAAATTGGATACCGGCTCCGCGGGCGTCCCCGAAATCAAAAATTGGGGCCCCTTGAAGTAAGCAAATTCGTCTTGCTCATCGCGCAGCAAATTCAGGCTGTAGAGGATCGCCGCCCCGCGCCCGCGCATATTGAGCGAGCCGGTCATGCTCAGCGGGCGGTCGAGCAGATCAACGCCCGGCACATAGTCCACCCGGCCCTCGGCGAGGAACAAAACCGAGGGGCTTTGCACCAGAAAGCGCGTGAAACGCAGCCGGCGGGACTGCTTGCGCTGGATATAGATTTCGACCAAATCGTAGTCGATGCGCGAGATATAGTTGACCAAGCGCGCTACCGCGCCCGCTCCGAAGCCGTCGCCGGGGACGTAGGATAAGCCCTCCCCTAACAGCCCCATGAGTCCCGAGGTGCCAAGCAGCAGGGGACTCGCCTGTGACAGCGGTCGAAAGACCCCCTTGCGGCTGGTCAAATGCAAATCGAACAGGGCCCGATTGCGTAGCTGCGCAAGGTTGGGCGTTGGTCCGGAGGCGAGCAGGGTGACCCCGAACAGACCTTCTACTTGCGCCTTTTCGCCGGGCACCAGTTCGCCGAGGAATTTCTGGAGATCGAAATCCTTCACCTCGCCGTTTAGCGCCAGGGTGTAGGGCTCCGGGAGGTCAGCGTCGAACTTGATCACGGCTTTAAGGTTGATGAGGCTGTCATGGAAATTTGCCCCGAACTCGCTGACCGAGAGCTGGCGGCGGCGGGTTTCAAGCTCACCCTGCAAGCGATCGAAGGCGAGATAGTCGGTATAAAAAAGCTTGCCGATCTCAAAGCGCAGCCGCGCGCTATAAGGCAAAACATCCCACGCTGCCTGCAGGTCGCGCCCCTCGTCCACGCGCAACCGTACCCGGGGCGCGGGCACCCTGGCGGCACCCGTGGGCGCCGCGACGGGGGCTATCGCGGTCAGGGTGGCGAGCAGGTCATTGAGATAAAACACCGCGCTTTGCAGGTTGAAATCGAGCAAATTTGGTTCGCCCTCAACGGGCTTGAAACTCACTTCGATGGCCGCGTTGCTCACCCCGGAGCGGCCTTGCGCGGTGAGCGGCGCGGCGAACGTAAAACCCTGACCATCGCTGGCCATCTTGCCATTGATGGGGATGTCGATGCGCGTGATGGGCAGCGCCTTGCCGCTCGCCAAAGCTTCCAGCCCCAGCGCCGCGGCGATCTCGCCCGCCGGATTAACCGCCACCTTCGCCACGAGTTGGCCGCTGCCTAGGCTATGCCCCGGCATACCGATCGGTTGGGACAGCCACTGCGGCAGGTCGGCCTTGAGGTCGAGCTTCAATTCCTGCACCGCCACGGTTTTTTCCGGTTCGACGCGCCCGGTGAAACTGCCCGTCAGGGCCGGACTGGGGCGTTGCTCGAACTGCCAGGACAATTCATGGACGTCCACCCCGTAGACCCGCCCGACGGCCGAAAATTCCGCGTTCGCCACCAGCGTAAACGGCGCCAACACTGCCGCGCCTTGCGCGTTGACGAGTTTCACCGATTCCAAACGCAGCGGGGCGGCGCTGTCGGCACGCAGCCGGCGGCCGTCGGATGCCAAACGAAAATCGGCGTTGATCTCGGCAAACCGAAGCTCGCCCATCGGCACGAATTCGCGCACCACGGAGGAGGACAAATCGCGCACCTGCAGCGCCACGCTGCCCACCACGGCGCGCGCAAACTGCTCGGTGCTGGCCAGCGTCGTGCGCACTACCAAGCCGGGCTCGGCGACGAGCGACGCCGTCGCGTATTTGCCGGCGGCCACCCGCGCCGTCAAGCGCTGCACATCCAGCTGCGGGGCCGTATAGCCGAGGTCGAAATCCAGTTGGCTCGTCAGTTTCAGCGCCGGTTGCTGCGCGCCCCAGAGGGCCGCCAGCGCGGGTTGTCGCAACAGGGCACTGCCGTCGAGGTCGAGTTGGCCGGCCGCTTCAAACCGTGCCGCAGCCGGCCGGATCCCAAGCACCAGGCGCCCGCGTACCAGCGAGGTCGCGCGCGCACTCACCTGCAGAGATTCCAGCGCGAGGGTGGTTTGCGCCGGCGAGTAGCTCAGGCGCGGCGCGGTGGTCACGGCGAGCGCGTCCACCAGCACCGCCCCGGCGCGCGTAACGGTGAGGTCGCGGATTACCAGCGGGGCGTCGGCGCTGAGCACCAGCGCCCCCCCAGATTCCTCCAGCAGCCCAAAGTCGGCGCGGGTCAGGCGCCCCACCAACGCCCCATCCGGCAGCCAGGGCGACAACCAGGCCAAATCCAAATTTCTCAGCGCGACCCGCGCCAGCACCCCGCGCGGGTTACGCAGTACGGGCGCCGCTGCCCCCAGCGCGACGGTGAACGCCTGCTGGGATTTGAGTTTGAACAACTCCGGCGCGCTGCCGTGCGCCAATCCCACCAAGACGTTTTTGACGCGCACCTCGCCCGGGCTGCTCGCCAAGTCCGTTTCAAGGTGCGCCGCCAAACCCCGCGGTATGGTGTATGGGGCCAGCAAGGGCGCGATGCCGGGCAACTCCGTGACGGCGTCGAGGTCCAGATCCAGCGCCAAGTCCAAGCGGGCCGGTGAGTCAGGCGCGTGCTTGCGCCGCAGCCGTAACTGACCATTGAGGAGACGGCGGGCGTCTTGGCGCAGTTCCAAAGCTTTCAAGGAGACCGCGAGCGAGAGCTTCGAGCGCAGAATTTCCGGCATGACTTGCAAGGTCAAGCCGCTCGCCACCACGCTCTGCGCGCGGGACAGGGTCGCTGGGCCGGCCAGCAGCGGCGCCACCGGGGTGACCAGCAACCGCTGCTGGGCGTCGGCCGCCACTTCAAAGCCGCCGCGCAGCGTGCCCGCGCTGAGCGCAAGTTCGCCCAAGAGTCCGTTGAGCCACGGCAAGGGCAGGCCCGTGACTTCGACCACGCCCAGCGTGGCCGGCGCGGCCAACAGCCGCGCGGGCTGCGCGGGGTCGAGGGTGAGCGGGCTGTTCGCCCGCAGCATGAGCACCGGGGGGGCGGCGTCGGGCGACACCGTGTGCTCAAAGCGGGTGACCACCACGCGCCGCGCTTGCCCCGCGAGGGTAATCGCGCTGTGGAGGTTGAGGCTGCCGGGCAGCGCCGGGTTGGTCCCCAGCACCCGCGCCAGTTCGCCGAGTTTCAAGTCGTTGGTGACATCGAGCTCAAAAATTCCGCTGGGGCCGGCGTAGGCGAAGGTCCCAGCGGCGTGGTTGCTCGCGCTCGGCAGGGCTGCCGCGCCGGCATACGGCGCGCCCAGCAGCTCGTTGGCAAGGAGCTGAAAATCGCCGCGCAGCGAGCCCGATGCCCCCACATACACGCCGTTGAGCGACAGCTTGGCGCGTTCTTGTGAGGACGCGCTCAGGCTGCGCAGCGTCACGCTCAGCACCTCGGGCGCCGGTGGCACCAGCAGTCCCGCCGACGCACCCACCGCGCGCGCTGCCCGGGCCAGACGGTAGCGAGCGCGGGGCGCGCCGCCGCCCGGTTCCGGCTGCAGGCCGAGGGTAAAGCCCAAGCGCTCGGGCGCGGCCAAACCCGGCCACTGCAGCTCAACCGTGCCGGCGCTCTGGAGCGCGCGAAAAGCGCCAGAGGACAGTTGCTCCACGCTGAGCGTACCGGCGCTGTGGACCTGTTGCGCGGGGCCTAGCACGGCTTGGAGGTCGAAGGTCAGTGTGCCAGTTTGATGCGGGCGCACCCCCCCACCGCCCAGCGTCAAGCTGACCACCCGCGCGGCCGGCAGACGCACCTCCAAGGCGGCCGACACTGGCCCTAAAGCCAGGCCGTAACCGAGGTCTAGCGCCGCCAGTAAACCCGGAAAGGGCAGCGCTGCCGGGTCGGCGGGCGGGGCGACGAAAGCCTCCAGGTCCAGCACCGCGTGTTTGAGCTTCAGCCGCCGCACGCTGAGGGTGTCGCCCAGCAAGCGCAGCGGGTTGATGCCCACCTGGAGCCGGGCCACCTCGAGCCGCGCCCCGCGGGCCGTCAGCTTGAGCCCGCGCAAATCGACCGACCAGGGCGTCAGCCGGACATAGTCGAGGTCGATGTGTTCAACCAGTGGCGCGAGTTGCTGCAGCAGCAGGCGTTTTTGCCGCGCGGGGTCGAGCAGTGCCGCACTCAGACCCACCAGCAGCGCGCCCAGCAGCAGCAGCGCGAACGCCCACCCCCGGCGACGGCCCGCCCCGGGTGGAAAAACTGCCGCACGCAAGGACATCGCGGCGCCCTACAGATTGAGCATCGGCATGCGTTGCTCGTCGTAGCGCTCGCCGGCGGCAAAGCCCTTGGGCGCGGCGTCCTCGAGCAGGGCGAGTTCGACGGGGGTCAGCGTCATCTCGACGGCGGCCGCGTTTTCTTCGAGGCGGGCGATTTTAGTGGTGCCGGGAATGGGCAGGACATGCCGGCCGCGCCCCAACACCCAAGCCAGCGCCAGCTGCGCGCTAGTGCAACCCCGCGCCTGCGCCAGATCCTCGATCCGGCGCACGACGCTCAGATTGCGGGCAAAGTTTTCGCCCATGAAACGCGGCGAGACACGCCGAAAATCGTCGGGCGCCAAGTCCTCTGGAGAACGGATCTGGCCCGACAAAAACCCCCGACCCAAAGGGCTGTAGGCGACATAAGCGATGCCCAGCTCCGCACAGGTCGCCAAATGCCCGCCATCCTCGGGGTCGCGTGACCACAGCGAATACTCGGTTTGCAGCGCGGTGACCCGATGTTCTTGGTGGGCGCGCCGCAAGGTAGTGGGGTTGGCTTCGGACAGTCCTAAAAAGCGCACTTTGCCCGCCTGCACCAATTCCGCCATGGCCCCAATGGTTTCTTCAATCGGCACTTGGGGGTCGACCCGGTGTTGGTAGTACAGATCGATATAGTCCGTGCCCAGACGTTTTAGGCTCGCCTCGCAGGCGCTGCGCACATACGCCGGACGACCGCTGATGCCGTGCCAACCGCCGCCTTCATCGCGCACGATCCCAAACTTAGTGGCGATGACCGCCTGGTCGCGGATGCCGGAGAAAGCCTTGCCCAGCAGCTTCTCGTTGGTATAGGGGCCGTACATGTCGGAGGAATCAAAAAAATTAATCCCCAGCGAGAGCGCATGGTGCAGCACCGCAATCGCCGCGGCGTCGTCGGCCGGGCCATAGAACTCCGACATGCCCATGCAGCCCAGTCCGATGCTTGATACGAGCGGGCCGTGCGCGCCCAATTTGCCCATCTTCATGCTTGCTCTCTCCATGCGCCATGACGGCGAGGTTGGACTCGAGAGGGCGCCCCGCAGGGGGCCCGCACCGACGAGGCCCGAGTTTAGCGGGCCTGACGCCCCGCGTGTGTGATTTCAGCCGGCTATTTCAGCTGCCTGCTAGGGCATGGAAATGAAGGGCTAAGCACCCGGCCAGCCTAGCTGTCAGCGGGGCGCGCGCCGGTTACAATCGACCCAGACTTTAACCGACAGGAGTTGCGACCCATGCACACCGGGATGTCCGTCATTTTCCAGAACACGCACAAGCTGCTCAGCGACCGCGAGGTTTATGTCAACGATGTGGCGCTCGCAGAACTCGCCGAACCACTGGGCTTCGACTCCGTGTGGACCGTCGAGCATCACTTCACCGATTACACCATGAGCCCAGATCCCTGCCAGTTCTTAAGCTATATGGCAGGGCGCACGCGCACCGTCAAACTGGGTTCGATGGTCATCGTGCTGCCTTGGCACGACCCTATGCGAATCGCCGAACAAATCTCCGTGCTCGACCACCTCTCCGGCGGGCGCATGATCTTGGGCCTGGGGCGCGGCGCGGGGCGGGTAGAATTTGACGCCTTCCGGCAAGACATGGGAGATTCGCGGCAGCGCTTTGTGGAGAGCGCCGAATGCGTGCTGGCGGGCTTGGAGCAGGGCTACTGCGAGTATCAGGGCGAGTTTGTGCAGCAGCCCCACGCCGACATCCGCCCGGCCCCGTTCAAAACCTTTAAAGGCCGCACCTATGCCGCCGCGGTTTCTCCAGAGTCCATCGCCATCATGGCGCAACTGGGCGTGGGTTTGCTGGTGGTGCCGCAGAAGCCTTGGGACCAAGTAGAGCAAGAGGTCGCCCTGTACAATGAGACCTACGCGCAACTGCACGGGGAGGCGCCGCCCGCGCCGATCATCGCCGGCTGGACGCTGTGTCATCCGAACCGCGACGCCGCCTACGCACTGGCTAAAAAATGGATTGGCGGTTACTGGCAAACCGTGCTGGACCACTACCGCTTCCACGAAAACCACCTCAAAGACCAAAAGGGCTACGAGTTCTATGGTCAATTCGCCAGCAAAATTCAACGCGGTGGCATCGAGGCGGCCACCGATTACTTCATGAATTTACAGGTCTGGGGGACCCCGGAAATGTGCTACCAAACCATCGTGAAAAACGCCGAGCGCATTGGTGCCGAAGCCTTCATCGGCCTGTTCAGCTACGCCGGCATGCCCGCAGCAGAAGCCCAACGCAATCTGCGCGCGTTTGCCCAAGACGTGATGCCGCGGCTGCAGGCCCGCGCCGTCACGGGCAAAATTCCATGGGCGGCTTAACGCCGCGGTGGACGAACACAATAACTCCATAACGACCAACCACGGGGAAGCCATCAGATGAAATTCAGCTGTCACGTTCAAACCCGCATTTCCGACTATCGCATTGCGAAAGACCTCGAGGACTGGGGCTACGACGCCTGTTGGTTCCCGGATACCCAAATGATGTGGTCGGACTGCTACGCCACGCTGGCGCTCGCCGCGCAATGCACCTCAACCATCAAGCTTGGGACGGGGGTAGCGATCACCGGCACCCGGATCGCGCCGACCACCGCCGCGGCCATCGCCTCGATCAACGTGCTGGCCCCGGGCCGCACGTTCCTCGGCATCGGCACGGGCCACACCGCCATGCGCGTGATGGGCCAAGACCCGATGCCGGTGAAGGAATTTCGCGAATACCTGCGGGTCGTCCGGACGATGCTGAAAGGCGAGAACGTCGACTACACCTATCGCGACAAAACCACCGAAATCGCGTGGCAGAACCACGCCAACGGCGTGCGTAATACTTTCGACCACATCCCGATTTATGTGGCCGCCAACGGCCCCTTGGCGCTGCGCGCGGCGGGCGCTTATGGCGATGGGCTGATCTCGGTTTTCAACGAACAACCCGAGGTCATGAAGGCCAATCTGGATTTGGTGGCGGCGGGTGCCGCAAAAGTCGGCCGCACGCTAGACGACAGCTACCACACCACCTCGCTGTGCCATGCGGTGGTGCTGCGGCCGGGCGAGACGCTCAGCACGCCGCGGGTCATTGAAGCCGCCGGTTCGTGGGTGGTCACGGCCCTGCACTTCGTGTACGAAATCTGGCGTTATGTGAAGAACGACAACGTTATCCCCGGCTATATGAAGAACGTCTGGGAGCAATACCTAGAACGCGTGCGCAACATCCCGCTGCCCGAAAACAAGCAACACCAGTTGTTGCATGAAGGACATTGCAGCTACTACACGGCCGTGGAGCGCGCACTCTTGACCCCCGAAATGTTAGAGGGCACCTGCATCACCGGCGGTCCTTCGGAAGTGGCCGAGAAAATTCGGGCGGCCGAGCGCGCCGGCCTGCGGGAAGTCAGCTTGTTGCCGCCCATGATGCATCTGCGGGAAATCGCGCGAGAATTCGCGCGCGAGGTCATACCGCGCATTTAGCGCCGCAATCGCACTTCGTTCACGCCGGACCTTGCGCCGTGAACGAAGTGCGCTGGTCACCGTGCGTCACCGCGCGCGCAGCGCAACCCGGCCCCGCCGCGCAAGGGTGGCGAGGGGCGATCGCGCTGATGTAGGCTACGCACGATGCACCCCACTCCCCTGCTGATAGCCCACCGCGGCGCGAGCGCCTACCGGCCCGAGCACACGCTGGCCGCCTATGCGCTGGCCATCGCGCAGGGGGCGGATTTTATCGAACCTGATTTCGTGGCAACGGCCGACGGCGAACTGATTGCCCGGCATGAAAACGCGCTCGCGATCCTGCACGAAGACCACTCGCTGGACACCACGAGTTCCAGCACCGATGTCCACACCCGCCCTGAATTTGCCGCCCGCCTGACCACCAAGTCGGTCGACGGGGTGACGGTGCGGGGCTGGTTCAGTGAGGATTTCACGCTGGCCGAGATTAAAACCCTGCGCGCCACCGAGCGCATTCCGGCCCTACGGCCGGGCAATTGTGCTTACAACGGCGAGTTCGCCATCCCCACGCTGGCGGAAATCGTGGCCCTGGTGCGGGCGAGCGCCGCGCACACCGGCCGCCCCATCGGCCTCTATCCCGAAACCAAACATCCGACCTACTTCGCCCGCGAGGGTCGGCGTTTGACCGGCGAACCCATCGGGATCGATTTAGGGCTAACGCTGGTCCAAGCACTGCAGGCGCTGGATTTTACCGACCCGGCGCAGATTTTTATCCAGTCGTTTGAACCCACCTATCTGCAGGTGCTCGCCACCCAACGCTTGCCGGCAGCGGGCTACAAAGTGCCACTGATCCAGCTCATCGAGGGCCACGGCGCGCCCCGCGATTGGGCGGCGGCGGGTGACTGCCGCACTTACGCCGACTTGCTCACGCCCCAGGGGCTCGCCTATACGGCGGGTTATGCGGCGGGCGTGGGCGTGCCGAAAGACCTCGTGATTACCGCCCGGGGCGAGGTCACGCCGCTGGTGGCAGCGGCCCACGCGGCGGGCTTAGCGGTGTACGTTTGGACCTTCCGACCCGAGAATTATTTTTTGCCCGCGGCCTATCGGCAGGGGAATTCGCCCGCGATGGACGGCGATTTAGCCGGGGAACTGGCGCAACACCTGGGCGTCGGGATCGATGGTTTTTTTATCGACAGTCCGGATGTGGGGCAGCGCGTGCGCCTGGCCGCTGCGGCGGCGAGATCCAGCCCCTAAGCTGGGCCCGCGCCCCGACCCTGCTTGGCAGTGCGCACGGGGGCCGTCCCGGCCCCCGCTGGGGGCAGAACGCGCGCGACCCTGCCGCGCGGGCGAGGTTAATGGCCGCCAGCGCAAGCCGGCAACCGGCTCTGAGGGGCGCCGGCCAGCCCCCGTTGGCCCCCACGCGGAGTCCGTTACACTCTCGCAGGCGGTTCTAGCGCCCACCACGCAACCCAAGAGGAGCCCTCGATGCCCACTCCCCGGACCTGTTTATGGTGCCTACTGCTACTCCCCTGCTGCCTGCCCCCGGCGCTCGCCGAGGACTTGACGCGCAAAATCTGGTGGCCGTCGGAATTCGGCCCGACCGACCAAATAGGCGCCGCCAACCGCCTCAATCCCGCCAAAGTTCTGCAGGCCGCAGCGCTGATCAAAACCGGCGTGGTGGTGGACATGACCCACGTCGTCGACAACGACATGCCGTTATTTTCGTTGACCCCCTACGCCCGCCAGTACCGCTTGGTGATCCCGGGTTCACCAACCTATGGGCCAATGGGCGAGAACGGGCTGGTTTGGAACGAAGATTATGTGGCAGGTGAAATTACCCAAAACGGGACGCAGTTTGATGCGCTGGCCCACATGGGCACCGTGTATGCCCCGCCCAACGGCCAGCCCGAGATCCGCTATTACAATGGCTACCGCCACGCGGACATCGCCGATGGTCACGGCTTCAAGAAACTTGGTGTCGAGCACGTGCCGCCCATTTTCACGCGCGGCATTCTCATCGATATCGCCGGCGCCATCGCCCCACGCAAGCTCGACGTCGGCGACGCCATCTCGGTGGCAGACCTGCGCGCCGCGCTCACCCGTCAGGGCATGAGCGAGGGCGACATCGAGCCGGGCGACGCCCTGTTCATCAACACCGGCTGGGGCGCTTACTGGCATACGGACAAAGCGAAGTTCAATCGCGGCATCCCCGGGCTGTCGCCTGCCGCCGGGGATTGGGTCGTCACCCAAAAAGTCCTGCTGGTTGGCACCGATAACTGGGGGGTGGAAGCGATCCCGGATCAGGACGGACGCCTGTTCGCGGCCAACCACCAGAAATTCTTGGTTGAAAATGGCATCTACATCCTGGAGAACATCGATTTCGCCGGGCTCATCCAGCGCCAGACCTATCGTTTTGCGTTTGCCTTCGGCGCGATCCCTTTCCGCGGCGCCACCGGCTCACCGGCCCGGCCGATGGCCATTTTTTAAGCGCTAGCGGGCCGCCGGCGCACCCTCGCCGCCCCCGCTGGCCCACAGCTTGGCCGCCGGGGCGGTGGCGCCGCCCCGCCCCGGCCGCGCGCTCAGCTAAAAACGCTGTCGCGGTAACCTTCCGCTGCTACTTTGTCGCAGGCGTGGCGATAGGTGCTGGCACCCCCCACATAGGCGAGCAGCCGGCGCGGCTTACCGGCGATGTTGGTGCCCATGTACCAAGACTTGGTCTTGGGCACGAGTGTTGCGTTGGCGAGTTCGTCGTGATGCTCGCCCCAGGCGGCCTCGGCCTGGGCGCTCGGCTCGATCGATTTGCTGCCCTGCGCACGGGTGTGGGTAATGCAGTTGGCGATCCAGTCTGCCTGCTGCTGCGAGCAGGTGGGGACATTACAGAAAGCCGCCGCCGGCGACAGCGGGGCCATGATCATGAACATATTGGGGAAGCCGTGGACCTGCAAACCCAACCACGCCCGCACCCCATCCTGCGCCCACGCCGCGCGCAACAGCAGCCCCTCCCGGCCCCGAATGTCGATGGCGGTCAGGGCGCCCGTGCCGGCATCAAAGCCGGTGGCAAAAATCATCACATCCAACGCGTGCTCGCCGGCGCGGGTCTTGATCCCGGTTGCGGTGAAGCACTCCAGCGGGGTTTCGGTGGTGTCGACCAGGGTTACGTTGGCGCGATTGAAGGTTTCAAAATAGCCGCTTTCCAACGGCACGCGGCGCGTACCAAAGCCGTAGTCTTTGGGTGAGAGTTTGGCGGCGAGTTGGGGGTCTTGGACGCGTTCCCGAATGCGCGCACGTACGAAATCCGAGACGTAATCGTTCACGGTTTGGTCGGCAAACAACTCGCCAAACGCGCCCACCCAGAATTTGAGCGAGCCATCGCGCCAGTAGGTCCACAGGCGCTCCTCGCGTTCGGCCGGGGTGAGGTCGGAAAATAACACCGTGCCGAAATCGTAGTCATTGCCGGTAAACGTGTTGTGCACGAGTTCCTTCATTGCCGGATAGCTTTGGCGCAGTTCGGCCATCCGGGCGGCATCGTACTCGGGGTTGCGCATGGGGATGGCGTAGGTGGCAGTGCGCTGAAAAACCGTGAGGTGTTCCACCTGCGGGGCGATGGTCTGAATGACCTGGATGCCGGTCGCGCCCGTGCCGATGACCCCGACCCGTTTACCGGTGAAATCCAGCCCCTCGTGGGGCCACCGGCCGGTATGAAAAGAGCTGCCTTGGAAGGTTTCAAAACCCGCAATAGACGGTAGCGCGGGGGTGGACAGGCCACCCGTCGCCAGCACCAGAAACTGCGCGTCAAAGTGCTCTCCCGTTTGCGTGGTAAGCGTCCACCGGCCGGTGGCGGCGACAAAATCCGCGGCGCTGACGCGGGTGTTGAACTGGATATCGCGGCGCAGGTCAAATTTGTCTGCGACGTAATTAAGGTAACGCTCGGTCTCGGCCTGCGCCGGATAGCGCTCGCTCCAATTCCATTCGTTCAGCAGTTCATCGGAGAACCAATATTGATAACACTCGGCGGTGGAATCGCAGCGTGCGCCGGGATAGCGGTTCCAGTACCAGGTGCCCGCCACGTCGGTACCGGCTTCCAACCCGCGCACGCGCAAACCACGCTCGCGCAGTTGGTGCAACTGATACAGGCCGGACAAACCGGCGCCGACAACGAGGACATCAAAGCTGGACGAGGACGAACTACTCACGAACTATCTCCTAATGCAAACAATGGGGGGGACCGAATTGGCCTCGGCTGCTCCGTTGGGGTACGCATGGCCGCCCCCAAGGCTGGGTGCGGGCCTTTCATCACACAATATTTAGCCTGGGTCGCGCTGCGCGACAGGCGGCGACAGGCGGCGACAGGCGGCGACAGCATACTGATTGTGGGTCCCTAGGCGCCATCACTACCCGCAGCGTTGGCCATCCAGCGGCGCCGTCAGGAAGCGGGGGACGGGGCCGGGCGGCAGCCCGTGGGCAGGCCACCCTGCCCCGTGCACGCGGCGGGAAAAAGCCGAGGCGCGAGGGTCTAGCGTGGCCGCGCAAGCGGCGAGCGGGCCAGCGCGTCGCCCATGGTGCGGTGCCGTTGCCCCCCGCCTTCGATGATCTCGACCAAGGGTCACCGGCACGTTTGCGTACCGGCGACCAGCACTCAGATGCTGCGTTGTGGATGACCCTCGCCGCGCGCCGTCCGCAGGCCCTCAGCGGCCTCTTGGGCCAGCACCGGATCGGTAAACATCAGGTCGTCGAACAGCACCAGCGGTCGTGCGCGGTCGGCGCTCAACTGCCCTACGCACCAACGGCGCGCGGGCTCCACGCACACCACCACATAGGCCCCGGGGATGGGGCCAAAGCGACGGCTGTTGAGTGTAAACAGACATTCCCCCAGCTGGTTCATGCGGTCGGGATCGGGCGTGCCCAGCACCGCCTGCTCCAGCTCGCTAGGGCCACCCTCTAACGCCGGCATAAAGGTTTTTCCGGGCGGCAACCCCACCACCCGGCCACCGGTCGAGCGTCGCTCTGGCGCGGCTCTCAAGGCAATGCACCGGGCTTCATAAAGCCCTTGAGCACGTTTTTCATCAGGCGCGACACGTTATTTTTGTAGTCGTTATGGGAGAGCGCACCACACCAGGCCAACGACCCCGGGGCGAACACCGCGCCGTCGTTAGGCGTTTTGTAATAGATCATGTCGGCCCGAATCATCGGATTTTCGTCGCCACCGCCGTAGTAGCCGCGCACGCTGAAGTGAATTTCCTCGTTCACTTGCAGCATGAGATCCGTGTGGCCTTCCGAGCGTGCGAGCAAATAGGCGTTGTGCGGCGTGCCGAATTCCAGATCGTAGCGATCGATTTCCAGGCCCGCAGCGCCGCCGCCCACTAGCCCGAAATCACCGATGATTTCGTCCGCGCCGATGCCCGCGAAGATCCATTTGCATTCCGGCCGCTGGCTGTCTGGTTCGCGCCGATAGTAGGTCGAGACATCAAAGCCATAGCCGGTAAACGTCAGGCCACAGATTTTGCTGGGGATGCGGCCGCGCGCGCGCCACATGCCGCCGTATTTGCCGTCGAAAGCGTTGTTGTATTCGCCGGGATTGGCGGTCCACGCCCGCGTGCCGGCCTCGCCTTTGCGCACTTCGATGATGTTGCTGTTGTCGGGATGATACTGGCTGCACCAGTAGAAACCGTCGGCACCCAAGTACATCCAACGTCCGCCGCTGGCCTGGTAGGCGGTGTAGGCGTCGAGCATTTTCTCGGACGAGTATTCGGGATGGCTGCCGGTGAGCACCACCCGGTAGCGCGCCAGCAGATCGAGACCTTCGCGGTCCACGTCCTCGTCGGTGTGGACATCGAATTCGAAGCCCATTTCTTCCAGCCAGTCGGTGAGGTGCATATCCGCGTTGAACTGCCACAGCGAGGGCGACAGCCAGTGCCGATACTTCGGCCGCATATTCAAGATGGGCCGCAGCCGCGAGCTGTAGCACACCCCCGAGCCGTCCGAATGGCAGGAGTAAGTGGACAGGCCATACTCGCGATGCTCGTTCAAGAACAGGTCCGAGGCATTCATGATCGGCACCCGCCCGGCCAGCAACTCGGCCACCACGGAGTTGGTGGCGAGGTTGTCGTTTGAATAGGCCAGGTAGCTATTGGTCGGCGCGATGAAGCAAATTTTTGCGGTGGCCTTGCCGCGCGGCGGGCGCACGAAAAACGGGATGTAATCCTCCGTTTCCGGCGTGTTTTCGCCACCAATGCGCAAGCGCACCGCGTAGACGCCGCTCTTGAGGGTCGCGGGCAGCGTGAGGCTAAAATCGGTCTCCCAACGGGCATCGTCGATGTCATCGTCGTGGAAGTGGATCGCGCCGTATTCGGTGGGCGCGTGGTGGTAGACGATGTCGTCGCCGGTCCAGTTATAGCCGGTCATAGCACGCACCGGCAGGTTGATCACAAAGCCATTTAACCGGTTGGGCGAGCGGTCGAGGATCTGGCAGCTGGCGATGCTCGTGGTGATGTTGGCGTGGAAATCCCACGCCCCCACCACCCGGCTGCGCAGCGCCGCCGGGCAGCCCTCGAAGCCGCGTGCGAGCGCATCGATTTCTGCTTTGCTCAGGGCGCTGGCCGCGAGGCGCGGACGATCAATTTTGCCGTTGTAACACCAGTCCTGCTCGGGCAGCGCCACCGGGGTGGTGGCTTCTCGGTAATGGCCACCGCAGATCTCGCGGCCCGAATCGCTTTTCCGACTGGCCGCCGCCAACAGCAGCGGGGCATCGTTGGCAGCGGGGCCGTGGGCGCTGAGGCTGGTCACCACCGCGCTAGTCTCGCTGGCCGGATGGACCAGCGCCATGCCCAGACCACCGTTGGTGGCAGACACTACCGGCTCCTGATAAAGCGTCACGGCCCCGGTGGCTGCATCGTAGCTCGCCGCCACCAGGTACCACACTTTGCGCAGCAGCGGCTTGGCGCTGGAAATCCGCGTTACTTTGCCCTTGCCCGCGCCGATCATCACCACCAAACAGCCCGCCTCGTCGATAAAAAGTCCGTAACCGGTCTGCTTGTCGATTAACCATTTGGTCACGATGCCCTGCATACCTTTGTCGTGGCAGTAGCCATGCGGCCCGGGGCCGGGGGTGGTCGGCATGATGAACGCCTGCACCGTGAAGCTAGCGCAGTTGAGGCGGGTGGCAGCGGGAATCACAGCATAGGAGCCCCCGTGGATTTTCTGCGCGCGACCTTGGTACTGGCCGTTACACGCGGCGGCGATTTCTTCTTCCTTAAAGCCCGGGCCCTCGGGGTTGGTATCGCCGTGGATCAGACGGACCAACTGGGCTTGATAGCTTTCGTTCTTCTCGGAATTCACGAAAAACTTGACGGTGTCGCTAGGGCACGCGCTGTAGCAATCGCTATAACCAGTGATGCGTAGCATGGCTAAATCCTCTTACATCGATGGGGTCAGTTGGGAGTTAGGTCGCGCGCTGGCGAGCGGCTATTTCAGGCCGTAGTGGGCCAGCAGTTCCGTCACGCGGCGCAAGAAGATGGCATGCTCACACGCGTCCTCCGAGGGGTAGGACTTCGGCATGATTTTAACCGGCTTGCCGCGCACCCCAGCGCACACGCCGATGCGATAGTCCGCGTGCAACCGCACGCAGATCCGCACATATTTGCCCGCCATCGGCGCGCGGCGCAGTTTATCGATGACCCGCGAGAGTTCTTCGGTATGTTGGACGCCCGCGTGGCCGGCTTTGCCGGGGAGCCCGATGGGGTTCCCGGCGTGTTCAGCAAGCAGCTTTTTGCGCACCGCGGGGTCGGTCAGGAGGGGCAGCACATGGGTCCGGGTGATGAAGTCGTCGGTGGAGGCGTGGCTCTGATTGAGTTGCACCCCAGTTGGCATGTCTGGCATTGATCCTCCTAGGAGCGTTGCGGGCTGGCTCCGATATATCACGTCTGTTAATCAGGATAAACATTCTCTACTCTGGCTCCACACATGAGCATTACCCCACCCCGCTGGGCGCCCTCGGACCCCACCGCCGCCTGCCTCATTCTGGAGCGTCAGGGCATTGAATACGTGCATGCGGGGTTGTTCGATACCGAAGGCGTTTTTCGCGAGAAAAGACTGCCGGCCAGCCTGTGCGCCGAGTACCTGCACCGGGGCTGGTCGTTCATCGACGCCTTGCCCTATTGGGGCCCCAACGATACGGTGCGCGCCGACCGTCCCTACCAACACGCCCCCTGCGCGCTCGACCCCGCGAGTCTGCGGCCTTACCCCTTCGAACCCAATAGCGCGCTCATCGTGGCGGATTACACCGCCGCTAACCGCGCGCTCTCACCGCGCGCACTGCTGGGCCAACAAATTGCACGCGCCGCCGACCTCGGGCTGGAGGCCTGTGGCGGCAGCGAGTTTGAATTCATCCTGCTGGCCGAAACCCCGGCCAGTCTGAGCGCCAAAGGCTATGCGAATCTCACCACCCATGCGCCGGAAAACCGCTGCTGGGCGGGCCTATATCCGGCCACCGGCGCGCACTTCATCCGCGACTATGTAGATAGTTTGGGCGCCGGCGATGTACCGCTCCATCACGTCTGCGCGGAGCTCGGGCCGGGCTGTCTGGAAGCCGCACTCCCCACCCGGGCGCTGTTAAACGCCGCCGACGACGCCGCGCTCTTCAAGCTGTTCACCAAGGCGTTCGCGATTACGCGGGGCCTCACCGCCTCCTTCATGGCCCAGCTGTCTGACGACCATCCGGGGCTGGGTGGGCATCCGATTATTTCTCTGCGCGATGTCCGGAGCGGCCAATGGCTGTTGCACGCCGACGACGGCAATGGGCTGTCAGCGCTGGCGCATCACTTCATCGCCGGCGTGCTGCAGGGCTTGCCGGATCTCATGCCGATGTTGGCCAGCACCGTGAACGCCTACCGCCGCTACGTCCCGGGCAACTGGGCGCCCCGCAGCGCGACCTGGGGGCTCGGCAACTACACCTGCGGCCTGCGCGCGATTACCGGTGCCCCGGCCGACACCCGGCTAGAACTGCGCCTGCCCGGCGCCGACATGAACCCGCATCTGGCTTTCGCCATGCTGCTGGGAGCGGGTTTGAATGGCATCGAGCAAGGCCTCACGCCGCCCCCCGCGAGCCGCGACATCGGCCGGGAACAGGTACACCCCGAGTTTGGCCCCCTACCCCGCACCCTGCTGGAAGCCGCCGAGCGCATGCAGCGCAGCCCCCTCGCCCGTGGGCTGTTCGGGGCGAGCTTCGTGGACCACTTCTGTGCTAACTGTCTCCACGAAGACACCTTGATGCGCCGCCACGTGTCGGCCTTCGAGCGCCAACGTTATTTCCACCACGTGTGAGCCGAAGCTCGTCACGCGGCGGCCGATAATCTAGCTGGAGCGACCTGCCGCCGCCACGCCGCACGGAGATCAGATGAACAATTTTGACCTCACCGACCAACAGATCGCCGCTTTCCGCACGGATGGCTTCATTGCGGTGGCGCAAATCATCAGCCCCGAAGAAGTGGCGCTGGTGCGCGAACGCTACGAGGAATTATTCCAGGGTCGCTGGGAAACCGGGCTGATGCCCGATGAGGTTAATTGGCGCGAGGGCCGCGACCCCCCGGACCACACCCGCCAAATCTGCAACGGTTGGAAGGCCGACCGTTACCTGGCCAGCGTGCTGCTACAACCCGCCATCGGACGGGCGTGCGCGCGCTTGGGCGGCTGGCCCGGGGCCCGCCTGCGGCAGGACAACGTCTTGTGGAAGCCACCCGGTGGCAAACCATTGGGCTTTCATCAGGACGCCGCCTACGAGCAGTGGACGACCATCCCCGACGGGGTGAGCTGCTGGATTGCACTGGACGACACCACCGCCGCAGGCGGCACGGTGGAATATGTGCGCGGCTCGCACCGGTGGGGGCAGGCCGGCATGATCGAGCAATTTCACGCCCCCGAAAATCCCACCACCGACCTGCTGAAAGCCGCGGCCCGCGCCGGGGCCGAGGTGGTCGAGCGCGTGCCCATCGTGGTGAAAGCCGGTGGCGGCGCTTTCCACAGCGGCTGGATCTGGCATGGCTCAGACGTCAACCGCCGCGCCGTGCCGCGGCGCGCACTGGTGGCGCACTGTATGTCCAGCGCAACCCAATTTGACCCCCACCACGTGGGCGCCATTTACAGCCGCTACAAACGCTTTGGCGACAACCAAATGGACGAGTCTTATTTCCCCACGCTCTGGCGTGAGGATGGTTACCGCACGCCGTTCATCGAACCCTATACGCGCCGCCTGATCAACTGGGGCGCAGCAGTCCCGCCGTGATCCCGCGGCTGGGGTTGCTGGTTTGCGATGTGATCTGGGAGCCCCTGCGGGGCCGCCACGGCGACTATCCCGACATGTTTAACGCCCTGCTGGATGCGGCCGGCGCACGCTTTGATCTCGTGCCCTACGCGACCCATCGCGGGGTACTGCCCGCCAGCCCGCAAGAATGTGATGCCTGGCTGATCAGCGGCTCACGAACCGCCGTCTACGAGCCGGTGTCGTGGATGGCGCCGCTCACCGCCTGCGTGCGCAGCATTGTGGGCACGGGCGCACCTTTGGTCGGGATTTGTTTTGGTCATCAGCTGTTAGCCAGCACGTTTGGCGGGCACACCATGCGCAGCAACGAGGGCTGGGGTTTGGGCAATATCGAGCATCAGGTACACCGCCCTATGCCGGGCCTGGCGTGGCCTTCAGGCCTGCTAAAACTGCACATGGCGCATCAGGATCAAGTCCTGACCCTCCCCCCCGACGCCCAAATAATTGCCAGCACCGCCCACTGTCCCCAAGCTATTTTTACCCTGGGCGAGCGCATGTTGGGCATCCAGGCGCACCCGGAATTTACCTCGGATTTCATGCGCGAGATGACCCTCGAAGAGACCTTCGACATCCCACCCGCCATCCGTGCACTCGCCCTGGAGAGCTATCAAAACGCACCTGACCAAGCCCCGTTTGCCCATCTGCTGACCGACTTTCTGGGTTTGCGCTGAGGCTTAATCCAAGGCCGTCATGCTCACAGAAACTAGGCGGCGGGTCGGTCTTTTAGGTGAACCTCGTAAACGCTGCACGCTGTGGCGCCCGCCGTTTTAGCCGCTCGGCCGCGCTCGTGGCGTGGCGTGGCGTGGCGTGGCGCGGCTCAGGATCACACCCATTCAGCGCAAAAAAGCGCCGCTTGCGCGAGCACGGTCTTCACCGCCTCTGCTTGCAAGTCCGGCGGATAGCCATGCTTGTTCAGAATGCGTTTCACCATGACTCTGATCCGCGCGCGCGCGCTTTCGCGCAGATTCCAGTCGATAGTCATGCTCTTTTTTACCTGCGCCACCAACTCAGCCGCGATGAGCTTGAGCTTGTCGTCGCCCATCGCGATAACGGCGCTATCGTTGACGGCAAGCGCATCGTAGAAAGCAATTTCGTCATCCGTTAGGCCTAGGTCGTCGCCGCGTTTACCGGCGGCGTCGAGGTCCTTGGCGAGTTTGATCAGCTCTTCGATGACCTGCATCGTGGAGATGGCGCGGTTGTGGTAGGCGTTGAGGGTCTTCTTGAGTTTCTCGGAAAAGACCTGGCTCTGCACGAGGTTGCGCTTGGAGCGGACTTTGAGTTCGTCCTTGAGCAGCTTTTCAAGCAGCTCGGCGGCGACGTTCTTGTGCTTCAGGCCGCGCACTTCGGCGAGGAACTGGTCGGAGAGGATGGAGATGTCTGGCTTGGGCAATCCGGCGGCGGTGAAGACGTCGATCACCTGGCCTTCGGTGGTGATGGCCTTGCTCACGAGCTGGCGGATGGCGGCGTCGATCTGCTCGGGCGTCTTGCGGTTGCTGCTGCTCTGCTTGTTCAGCGCGGCTTGCAGGGCTTGGAAGAAACTCACGTCGTCGCGGATCGCCGTGGCTTCATCGCTCGCGGCGCAGAGGGCGAAGGCGCGGGAAAGTTCAGTCACCACCTGAATCCAGCGTTGCTTGCCGTCTTCCTGTTCGAGAATGTGCTCCTGTCCGGCGGGGATGAGCGCGAGGCGTTCGGTGGGTTTGCCGGTCGTCCACTTGTCCCAGTTGAAACCGTGCATCAGGTCGCAGGCGATGCCGTGTTTTTCCAGCATCACGGCGATGGCTTGCGCGGTGTCGAAGGTCGGGTCGCCCTTGCCGCCGAAACCATACTGGCTGCAGTGCGCTTCATCCGCG
>SHZJ01000003.1 GCA_009692365.1 Gammaproteobacteria bacterium | reverse complement strand
ACTGCCGCCCATAACGAGGGGTACTCTCCGCGGTGCTCCTGCACCAGACGGACTGCCCGCTCGCGGACCTCAGGCGAAAACTTGTTTGATTTGTTCATGGCTCCATCCTCTCAAGAGTTGGAGCCTCCACCAAATCCGGGGCGGTTCAGTGGCATCCCGATGTGATTTACGTAGGGGTCGCAGCCCGCTGCGATTGTGGGTTGAGCTTCGTCGCGGCTAGCCTCACTACGCCGTGCAGCACAAGCGGCTGCTGTCGCTCGATGGTAGGCACCGGCCCGTGAAATGTAGGCTGCGCGCGATGCGGCGAGCGAGCTACGGCCACGCAGCGTCGACTACGCGCGCTGCTGCTGAGCACTTAAAAGATAACGCATCGCTCGAAGGTTGCGCTCCGTCAGGCTCATCGCGGTCTCTACCCACTCCTCGACGCCCGTGACCAGACGGCCAAACGTAAGGGCTTCCCGCCGCTCCTTGCGTTTGGGGTTGTTGTCGACCGTCGCTTTAAGCGCACAAATGGTTTGCGCGAGCTTCCTTGCCTCGCCGGGCGCAGTCAGGTAGTCCACCACGCCAATTTCATGCAGGAACTCGGCAGAGTAGCGATGGGCACCCAGCAGAATTTTGTCGGCGACCGCAGGCTCAAGCTTGGTCTCTAGCAGCGCGCGCCCACCCATGCCGGGAAATAGCCCAAAAAGACTTTCCGGAAAGCCAAAATACACACCGCGCTCGGCAATTAGGAAATCGCAGGACAGTGCAGCCTCGAACCCACCGCCCTGCGCTTCGCCCTCAACAACCGCGATGCTCTGGATGCGCCGCGCACCAAAGCCCGAAAGATTGGCCCAGACGGCCCGGGCAGCGAGCAAGGCGTAGGTGGACAATGCCGCTCTATCTGACTGTTCGATACACCGACAAAAAAAGGCTAGATCGCCGCCCAATGAAAATACCCCGGCCTGCGCTGAGGCAATAACCTTGTACTTTAGCGTGCCTAGGTTGCCGCGCATCAGCGAACGATCCAGGGCTAGAGTTGCCTCGAGTTGGCTCATCGATACGCTGACGTTGGCCCCCGCCCTGCGAGTGCACCACACGGCATTGCCGTCTCTGGCGATCTCAAAATCAGAACCCTCGGGTCCGTCGAACGACAGAGCGAAAGGCTCCGCAAGCCCGCCGCTAGAATTCGATGCCGGTTGAGCCGCCATGTATCTCTCCTATGCGCCCAGCGACTGATCCGGAAGCCCATTTTCGAGCCGAGGCAGTCAGCCTGCTGAAAACAATTGATCCCTAAAGGTTTCGGGCTATAGTTGCCCTTCGAAACACTAGTTTAGGGCCGAAGCGGTGGGCATCATTCAATTGAGCTAGCGCGAATTGGAAGCATTGGTGATGGGCGTTGAACCTCGAGGGGCCAACGCTAGTAGAGAGAAATAATGGAAGTTGAAATGAATGGCCCGGACCTACGCGAACGCGTTCGCCGTGTGATCTCGGAAACCCTACTGGTGCCGGTCGCGCAACTCGCAGACGAGACTTTAATTAAGGAAGATCTGGGCGCGGACTCAATGCAGGCGATAGCTCTCTTGATCTCGTTGGATGAGGAGTTTGACGTTGAGTTTCAAGTTGAAAATCTACCGCCAGCAGGCCTGACGGTCGGGTTGCTTTGCCAATACGTTAGCGACGCGATTCAAACGGGGCGTTAATGGGTGAGCACCGATAAACAAAGAGTTTTTGTTTCGGGACTGGGCGTCGTGTCATCTATCGGTTGCGATGTTGACAGCTTTTGGACTCGATTGATGGCCGGCGCCGCTGAAGTTGAGGAAATCCCGCCGCGCTGGCGGCAGTTCTATAAGCCGGCGAGCCAGGCTTGGTCGCCCCTGATGGAACCGAATTATGCCGCCTATGGGCTGTCCAAAACCGACCGGCTGCTGCTTTCCAAAGCCGCCCAAATTGGCTTGCTAGCGGCCCGTCAAGCTGCTGCTCAGGCGCATTGGGCTCAGGAGGCAACGACGGCCCCAGCGCCCCGGATAGCGTTTTACGATCGCGCAGGCGTGTTTATTGGCACCGGCTTAGGCGGTGCCCAAGCCCCGCTTGATAACTACGCTGCCCATTTACTCAGCGGCTTTCGGCCGCAACTCCGCGACCATGTTCAACAGCACCCCGACGACACCCTCGCGGGCGCTTTGTTAACCGGGCTGGTCAATCACCCGCGGGTTAACCCCATGGTCATTTGCCAAACCATGCCTAACGCGCTGGCCGCACAAATATCGATCCAATTTGGGGTGCGCGGATCCGTCGATACCACGTGTGCTGCCTGTACCTCGGGCACCATCGCGCTCGGCAAGGCATTCAGGGCAATCCAACGAGGCGAGTTGGACGTCGCACTTGCCGGCGGCATCGAACATTTGGGTGACCGCGCAGGGGGCGTCTTTATGGGCTTTGATCGTCTCGGCGCGCTCGCCAAACCGTATCGCGAGATAGGCTCGGAAAATCGCCCTTTTGACGCTGACAGAAGCGGATTTCTGTTCAGTGAAGGGGGTTCCGCCATCGCCTTTTTGGAGTCAGAGACCTCGCTCAAGAACCGCGGCCAACGAGCGATCGCGGAGATTATTGGCTATGCGGAAAGTCACGATGCCCATTCAATTGCGGCAATTTCCGAAGACCAGAACGCCATCACGCCGATGCTTCGGAAAGCGCTCCTCGATGCGAATTTAGAAGCTTCAGACATTGATTACATCAATGCCCACGGCACGGGAACCCAGCTCAACGACCAGATAGAGGCGCGGATCCTTGAACGTATGTTCGGCGCCCGGCCCCTAATCAACAGCACCAAGTCGATCCTAGGCCACACCGTTGGCGCTGCCGGCGCATTTGAATTTATCGTCGCCGCCCTCAGCCTCCAACGCCAAGCTGTGCATCCCTGCCTCAACCTAGAAAACCCAATCACCGATTTGAATTTTAGCATCGCTGGCGGGGCGGCGACTCTGCAGACCGCCTTGACGCAGAATTTTGGCTTTGGTGGTCACAATGCCGCCCTCGTGCTCCGCCGGGCTGAACCCCTCTAATGTCGCGGTCGCTAAAACCAACCCCTTGGTCATATTCCGCTGCTTATTCAGCCTCCCACTTTAAGCGTCAATTCTGCCGATGAAGCTTCCGTCCCGAGCGGACCCTAGCCTCCTCGCGGCGAAGACCGACTCCCTAGCCACCTGGTCCACGCCGGCGTCGCGCCAACGCCCGAGCGACGGCGCGACGCCGGCACAAGCCTTGGGCGAGCTGGCCCAGGCGCAGATTCGCTGCGTTTTAAATCTGGTTTTAATGGCCCTAACGCTGCTGGCTTATTCAGCGCAATCTACTCTGCAACTCGTTACCGTCTGGTATACCTTTCTCTTTACCTCGCTCTCTGCGCTGGCATTATGGTCTTGGGCGAAGCTCTTGCCCAACCAATCCACTGTTGACGGCTGGCGTTTAGGCCAACGGGTCGCCAGCATTATTCTCGACAACTTATGCATCAGCTGGGTCCTGTATTTCGGCGGTCAGATCTTGGCCGGCGTGTACGTCATTTATCTATGGATAACGATTGGTTATGGGATTCGCTACGGCACCACCTATCTTTATGGGAATCTCGCCGTCTCCCTTGCCTGCTTCATTACTGTGGCGTCACTTTCGCCGTTTCTGCGTAGCCTACCCGCGCTGTCTATCGGCCTAGGGTTTGGCTTGATCGTGGTGCCTTTATATTCTGGCTTTTTGATTAAGCGCCTCTACGCGGCGGTCGCGCACGCCGAAGCAGCGACCCGCGCGAAGGGCGATTTCCTGGCGAAAATGAGCCATGAATTACGCACCCCCCTCCACGGGGTCATCGCGCTTTCAGAACTCTTCAGCGCGGAGATGTCTGAGGTCCAGCGGTCTGAAATGGTGCGCCTGATCGCGAACTCCGCGAACACTCTTTTGGACCTCATCAATCGCGTTTTAGACCTCAGCAAATACGAATCGGGGACGTTTGCGTTGCAGCACGAGCCGATGGACTTACATCAGGTAGTCGCTCAGACCTTGGATATCCTGTTGCCACAAGCCAGCTTAAAACGTCTGGTCTTAAGCGTGTTTGTGGACGCCACCGTTAAAAACAGGCTGGTTGGTTCGCCGCGCCAGTTGCAAGAAGTCATCATTAATCTTGCCGGCAATTCCATCAAATTCACCGACAGCGGGTCGGTGCGCATCGCCATCATCAAGAAGTCCTCGAAGTTGAACGACGACACTTTTGTGCTGAGCATCTCGGATACCGGTCCCGGTATGACGCAAGAGTATCTCGCGAGAGTGTTCGACCCTTTCTCACAAAGCGATGACACGGCCACCCGACAACATGGCGGATCGGGCCTGGGGACTACCATCGCGCGCGATTTAATCAAGCTGATGCGGGGGCGCATTGCGATCAAGACCGCCCCTGGTGTGGGCACTCGAATTGATATCGAACTCGCCTTGGAACTGCAAACCTCGCTCGACCGTGTGCCGCTAGATGCGCCGGAACTCATCGTTTTGGTGGGCTTGGGAGCAACCGCAGATAGGTTTCGGCAGCAACTCTCCGAAGAGGGATTGTGCGCGGTCACTGAGTATGGCATTGGCGAGCTTCACCGAAATTTGCACCTGGTGCCGCCTCGGACCTGCTTTTTTTTGCATTATTCGATTGCTGATACGGTCGTGGCTTTGCTACGCGAGGATCTCCATCGTCAGGGCCGACTAGCGGCACCGGTGGTTATCGGCATGGGCGAAGATGGCGACCGGCCGGCTGCGATAGCGTCAGGATTGTTGAGTTACTTAGCACCAGATTGTACGCGCGCCGACCTGCGTCGGGTGCTGGACTTGGCGAGCAACTTAATGCCACCCAATGATTGGGCGCCGCCGGCCGTGGTCCGGGCCGAGACCGCCAGCCTGATTCTGGTTGCGGAGGACAGTGCCACCAACCAAGTAATTGCGCGAATGGCGCTCGAGCGGGCCGGTTATCGCTGTCATATCGTGTCCGACGGCGAACGGGCGTTGGATGAGTTAAAAACTGGGGCGTACGACCTCGCCATCATTGATATGCACATGCCGTCCATGGACGGTATGGAGGTGGCCAAGCTCTACAATTTCGGCGCGTTCTCAGACCCGCGGCGCACGCCGATTATTATGGTTACCGCCGACAACCGTCCGGACCTCGTGGCCGACGCAGACTTGGCCGGGGTGGCGCGCTTCGCGATTAAACCGTTGCGGCCCTCACTGCTCATTCAGATTGTGCAGGACATATTGCTGCAACGGCAGGCCCACGAACTAGAGGACGCGGGCACGGACGCAGCGGTTAAGCCGGCGCGCGAAGAGGAACTCGCCCCCGAGATGGACGACGTCATATTTCAGGAGCTGCTGAGCTATATGTCGGTGCCCGAGGCGCGGGAATTTTTTGCAGAGTTTGGCGAAGACGCTGAGGGCTATATCCAAACGGTCCGCAACGCGATGGAGGGCGGCATCGGTGAAGGACGGGTACGCGAAGAGATGCACGCCCTGTGCGGCTCGGCCCGCACTATCGGCGCATTCCGGCTCGCCGCGATCGCACGCCGGGTCGAATACGCGGAGGGTCCTGCAAAGCATTTTGATCGCCGTAACTTTGCCGATGATTTGATGACCGAGCTGCGCGCGGTGCAGCAAACCGTCGAGCAGCGACTGGTCGTTGCTCTTAACGCGCCGCTGTCCTAAGACGACAGTTGAGCTTGGCTGAGAAGGGGCGATAAGCGAGCGGGCTGAGTCTTGGCGGGCCGTGCCTGGCGTAAAACCCGCCTCCGGCGAGGCTTTGCCGATGGTTTTCAATGCCACTGGGCCACTGTTCTCCCAGTGCTCCCGAGCGGCAACTCGGCCACGTCCGGGTGGCGTCAACGGCGCTAGGCGCCTGGCAGGCCGCTCCCGCAGCGCTGATGACACTCACTGAGTAACACCGCCGGTCACGGCGAACCCGCACCCGGTTGGGATTTTCTCGGCGCGCGGCCGGGCGTCCTCGCACGCTATCCGCTCGCCTTTAAACTCGTCCCGGCGCTCGTTGGCTTAACGAGCGTCGCGTGGCTCCCGCCACACCGCGTGGCTTCTGTGCCCAAGCATCAGCCCGCGGGCCAAATGCCGGGTTCTTAAAGGATGTAATCGCGCGGCACGTTGCACCGGCGTTGACAGTGTGCGACCGGGCTGGCCCCGCGCGGCCATCGCTCAGCGTGTGCTCAACTCGGGGTGTCGACGATACAAAATCAGCACCCGACCGATGCTCCCTACCACCTCTGCGGCAAGTTCGCTCGCGAGCTGCGCAATCCGCGCGACTTGCGCCACTTTCTCGCTCACGGGCAACCTGATCTTGATCAGTTCATGAATATCCAGCGCTTCGCCGATCGAGGCAATTACCGCGGTGGTAACGCCTTTTTGTCCGATGATGACGACCGGTTTGAGTGAGTGCGCGCGGGCCTTGAGTTCGCGTTTTACGCCAGAATTCAGCACGGTTTGCGTTGTCCTTTACGATTGATGAGAGCTCGGGGCAATATTGAGCCCCAAATCGCGGCATGCCGCAATCGCCAACGCTGCACGCATGCTTACGCCATCAACCGTCGAGGTCGCCCGTTCGTCACGTTTGGACCACCTGGCGTGGCGGGCGTTCGCCCGGCTGTTACATAATCTGGGGGCGGGTGCCAAATTGGCACTGGGTATCCCTCGCCCCTCGTTTGTACCCTCGCTAGGACAGCTCATGGCGCTGATTCTCGTGGGTTGGATTTTCGTGTACCTAGACGATTGGCGCGTTGAGGAAGGCGCCGTGCAGGCCTCGCTTTTCGGCTTCGCTCTCGCCGCTGGGCGCAGCTACGTCGGCCTAGGGCTATTGGCCCTGGTCGCGGTGACGGCGCGCCGCCCAGGCGGATTTCTGGGGCTCGCCACGGCCTGCTGCGCGGCCGATGCGAGCATGTGGTTGGTTTGGATGGCAGCGTCTACCAGCCTTGCTGGGGTGGCAGATCCGGCCGCGATACCGCTTGAGCAGGTCCTTTGGTGGGCCATGCTGGTTTGGCAAAGCCTGATTATGATGCGGGCGCTCCATTTGGACGGCCTGCGATTCGGCTGGTCGTTGCTGGCTTTGGGCGTCGCGTATGGGTCAATGCTTAGCCTGACGCACGAGTTTCTGCCCGCGGAGCCGCTGTTCACCGCGCCCGCAGTGGCGGCGGAAGATCCTCTCGACATCGAAGCGGTCTACGCCGCGCAAGCCGGGCTCCTCGAGCGCCAACTTCTGGCAGTGAGCCCCGGTCTACCCAATCATCCTGATCTATTCTTTTTGGGGTTTGCCGGGGTGGCGGAAGAAGGTGTGTTTCGCCGTGAGGTCGGCCAAGTTAGCGACCTCATGGCGCGCACGGCGGGGACTGCGAGACGTTCTGTGCGCTTGGTCAACTCCCGCCGCACGCTCACTGAATTGCCTCTGGCCAGCGGTTCCAATCTCGGTTCGGCGCTGCAGTCGGTCGCCCAAAAAATGGACGTTCGCGAAGACATACTTTTTTTATTTTTAACCTCTCATGGCACGTCGAAGGGCAATTTGGTGATCGATTTCCCGTCCCTTGGGCTCCACAACTTGACCCCGGCCGAGCTCTCCCAGATGCTCGATCGCGCCGGTATTCAGTGGCGGGTGCTGGTGGTCAATGCGTGCTATTCGGGAGCTTTCCTGCCCGTGCTCGCTAATCCTCAGAGCCTAGTGATCACTTCTTCGGCGTCGAATCGGGCGTCTTTTGGCTGTGCGCACGCGCGGCGATGGACCTATTTCGGTCGGGCTTTTTTCCGGGATGCGCTGGGCGTGGAGCAGGATTTTATCGGTGCATTCGAGGCGGCTAAAAAGGCTATCGGGGAGCGCGAGAAGCGCGAGGGCAAGGAATCTTCTCAGCCGCAAATAGCCGTGGGCAGCCAGATCGCCGGGCAATTAGCGCGTTGGCGCGCGGCAAGTCGGCCGCCGGACTAACTGGCCACTAACCCAGGCTATCGACGAAGTCCTCGTAGTCTTCGGCATCCATAAGGTCTTCGTACTCGGCTTCGTCGGAGGGTTCAACTTTAAACAGCCAGCCCTCGTCCAGTGCCGCTTCATTGAGTTTGTCCGGCTCATCAAGGAGCATCTCGTTGACCTCAATAACCCGGCCGCTGAGTGGACATTTGACGTCGCTGGTGGTTTTTACGGATTCGATCAGGGCGCAGTCCTCGCCTTGCAGGAGGTCGCGCCCAAGGTCTGGCAGTTGCACAAACACGATATCGCCCAGTTGTTCCTGGGCATGGTCGGAGATTCCGATAATGGCAATGCCATCCTCGTCGATCCTGACCCAGGCGTGCTCTTCCGTAAAACGGGCTTCAATCATGGGTTTTTCTCGTTAATTGCTGGTTGATTTGAGTTACAAGCCGGATGTTTTTTTGCGGTTGTCGAGGCCTGCCTGAGCGCAGTCGTGAACGGCCTTCAGTGGGTCGTTTCCCGGCGCGCCCGCGGTGGGCTCAAATTCGCTCGACCATTCTACTAAGGCCCGGCCCGCGCCATCATCGCGGGCCCGAAGGGTAGCCGTGTAGTTGGCCGCCGGCAGTTGGCTGCTAAGGCTGCTGTAGCGATAGAGCCGTTCTTTTTCAGCGATGATTTCCAAGCGTGCCACTACTTCGCCACCACCCAGTAGCGATAAGCGGCGCCCCTGGCCGTGGTCTTCCAGCCGGCTGCCTTGAACCGCGGGATGCCAATCGGCAGTGCGTTGAATTTCCCGATGGGCTGCCAGATTTCGTCCGGAGAAATGTTGTACACGGACTGCAGGCTGGCTTTTGCCACGGTAGTTCCTTGATTGCGGCACCCGTGTCGGGGGTTGAGTTTGCTACTATAAGGCACATCTTCAAGTTGGTCATGAGGGCGCGCTGGAAAACCAGTTGCCTCGGAGTTACAGCACGATGGAAGCGCGAGAAATTCTCAAAATTGACGAGGACGAAGAAGTCGCGGAGTGCGACGGTGGCGGCGGTGCGCTGGGCCATCCCTTGATCTACCTGAGTTTCGACGGCAAAACCCGGGTGGACTGCTACTACTGTGGGCAACGCTACGCAAAGCCCGCGTATTTTAGCGACACCCAGCAAGCCCCGGTCTGAAGCCAAATCCACGCTGGGCTAACCCGTGGCCGCGCTCGGAACTGGACATGCTGCTGAGACTTCGCAACGGTGTACGTCGGCTCCTGCTGGCGCTACTCGTGGGTGGGGTATGGTGCTACCGCTACACTCTCTCGCCCCTGCTGGGGCCCCGTTGTCGCTATCTGCCGACCTGCTCTGCCTACTGTTTGGAGGCGTTGGCCCGCTACGGGCCTTGGCAGGGTCTGTGGCTGTCGGTCAAACGGCTGGCGCGCTGCCATCCGTGGGGCGGCGCGGGTCACGACCCCGTGCCTTGAACCCGCGTTAGTTATTCGCCTCGCTAAAATCCAGCATCTCGCGTTCAAGCCCGCGTGAGCGCAACCAGTCCTGCAGCGCCCGCCCGGTGCCGGCGGTCCACGGCTGAACTTTTTCCACCGCCACCCATTTGTAGTCGGCGATTTCATCGGCTTGCACGACGACATCCCCGGAGTGCGCGCGCAAATGGTAGATGATGAGGAGCTGATTTTTGCGATAGAACTCGTACATTCCAACGTGCGACTCGAGCGTGGCATCCAGGCCGATTTCTTCTTTAACCTCTCGCAGTATCGCCTCTTCGGGCATTTCGCCGGCTTCTAGGAAGCCCGTCACCAGCCCATACCAACTCGTTGGCCAGCCCACATTGCGCACCAGCACGATCTGGTTATTCCATTCCACGATGCCGCCGACCACCGGCACGGGGTTATCCCAATGCACGAAGCCGCATTGACGCTGCGGACAACTCGCGCGCTCACGACCACCAGAATTGCGCTTAACCATCGGCGTGGCGCAGTGCGGACAATAGTTCATCGCGTCCCTTTAGAAGATTTTTGAGCCCGCTTTGTTTCACCCGCAGCGGTTGCGGGTCAAGTCTCGGTCTACCCTCTCAGGCTGCCCGTCGGATCCCCGTGCGAATTAGCGCCACGATTTGCTCGAGCTCGCTTTCGGTGGCGGTCAGGGCGGGGCCAATGGCGATGATGTCGCTGACGTAGCGCACCATGGCACCGTGGTCGAAGCAATAATGAAACACCTCCATGGCGCGCTTGCTGACTTCGCCAGCGCGCGGTGCCAGCTCCACCGCTGCGGCTAGGCCCAGATTGCGCACATCAATCACGTTAGGCTCATCGCGCAGGCTGTGCATTAAGGTTTCTAGAATCGGCTCTAAGGCCCGGGCCCGCGCCAGCAGGCCCTCATCTGCGTAAACCTGCAGGGCCGCCAAGCCGGCGGCACAGGCGAGTGGGTGGCCGGAGTAGGTGTAGCCATGGAAGAACTCTATCAGGTGCTCAGGGCCGGTCATGAAGGCCTCGTAGATTTCCCGCCGCACGATGGCCCCACCCAACGGCACCATGCCGCTGTTGACGCCCTTCGCGAAAGTGATGATGTCGGGGGTCACGCCAAATCGTTCGGCGGCAAAAAAATGTCCGAGGCGGCCAAAGCCCGTAATCACTTCGTCAAAAATAAGCA
Source organism: Gammaproteobacteria bacterium (assembly GCA_009692365.1). Classification (GTDB taxonomy): domain Bacteria; phylum Pseudomonadota; class Gammaproteobacteria. The sequence continues at coordinate 120,929 of SHZJ01000003.1, read as the reverse complement.
GAATGCCGTGGCGCGTGCAAATTTCGCGCAGGCGCTCGAGATATCCCAGCGGTGGTACCAGCACCCCGGCCGAGCCCTGCATGGGCTCCACGATAACCGCCGCGATGGTTGATGGGTCGTGCAGCTGGACCATTTTCTCGAGTTCTTCGGCGAGGTGGCCACCCCACGTGGGCATGCCGCGACTGAACGCCATGTGGGCGAGATCGTGGGTATGCGGAAGATGGTCCACGCCTGGCAGCATCGCCGCCGCAAAGGCTTTGCGATTGGCGACCATGCCGCCCACCGAGATGCCACCAAACCCCACGCCGTGATAGCCACGGGCCCGGCCAATGAAGCGAAAGCGTGAGGCTTCGCCGCGCGCCCGGTGATAGGCCAACGCAATTTTTAGCGAGGTATCTACGGCTTCTGAGCCGGAGTTGGCAAAAAAAACGTGGTCTAGGCCAGCCGGCGCAATGTCCGCTAACGCGGTGGCCAGCTCGAACGCGCGGTCGTGTTGGGTCTGGAAGGGCGGGGAGTAGTCCAGCCGGTCTAACTGCTGTTTGACTGCCTCGACGATGCGCGGGTGACGATGACCGGCGTTACAGCACCATAGTCCCGAGAGGCCGTCCAGAATCTGGCGGCCGTCTTGCGTGGTGTAATACATGCCCTCGCCGGCGACGACGATGCGCGGGTTTTTCTTGAACAGCCGGTTATGGGTGAAGGGCATCCACAGCGATTCCAACCCCGCGGCGGTGCTGGGCAAGAGATGCGGTGATAAAGCGTCGTTCATCAGCAGATTCCTCCGGGCAGTGGACGCAGCACAGGTTCAGGCGCAATCCTACCCTGAGGCGGGCTATCACCGCGCGGCCAATTCACGATGACCGGCGCCGCGCGACGGGGCCGGGGTGCGTGCACTGGGCTGTAGAACCATAGCTGGATGAGGTTGTTGATGCGACTCCTGTTGGTAGAGGACGACGAAATGATCGGCAGCGCCTTGCGCCGCGGCCTACAACACGCAGGGCACAGCGTGGATTGGACGCGCGATGCAAGCACCGCCCAGGCCGCCTTGGCCGGCGCGCCCTACGAACTCGTGCTGCTGGATCTCGGCTTGCCCGGGCAAGACGGCCTGGTCTTTTTGGCCGCACTGCGGCGGGCAAAAAACGCCGTCCCCGTCATTATCTCCACTGCGCGCGACGCGCTCGCCGACCGCGTGCGTGGTCTGGACCTCGGCGCCGACGACTATCTCGTCAAACCCTTCGATTTCGATGAGCTGGCGGCGCGCATTCGGGCCGTGGTGCGGCGGCGGGCGGGACATGCCAGCGGTCGTCTGGAACACGGCGTCTTGGCGCTCGATCCAGCCACCCACGAGGTTTGGCTCGAGGACGTCGCGGTGACGCTATCGGCCAAGGAGTTTGCCATTCTACAAACGCTGATGGAACGCCCTTCGGCGGTCATCTCACGCACCAAGCTCGAGGAGCGCCTGTACGGATGGGACGAAGAAATCGGCAGCAACGCGGTGGAGGTTCACGTGCATAACCTGCGCCGGAAACTGGGCGACCAGCGCATCGTGACCGTGCGGGGCGTGGGCTATCGATTGGGTGGTGAACGCTAATGTCGCTGCAGCGTCGGCTGCTGGTGGTGCTGCTCTTGGCGGCGCTGGTCACCACGCTCACCGCGACGACCGCCACTTGGTATTGGGCTCGCCACGAAGTTGACCAACTGCTGGACTATCAACTGCGCCAACAGGCGCTGTCGCTGGAGGATAAAGCCTACCTTTTGGGTTCGGTGGCGGTGGTTGATCCGGATCCGGAACAACAGATCGTGACCCAACTGTGGGACCGGCGTGGGGTACTGCGCTACCAGTCCCACCCTGGGGTCGTGTTGTCGCTGCCCTCCCAGTTGGGTTACAGCAGCGCGCCCGGCGATCCCTCGCAATGGCGGGTGTACGCGATGCAGTTAGGGCCGTGGATTGTGCAACTGGCGCAGCCGCTGTCGATCCGACGCAATATCGCGACCAACGCAGCACTCCATATGCTCTACCCAACGCTCGCGGTGCTGCCGTTGTTGGCGCTGTTGATCGGGTGGGCCGTGGGCCGAGTGCTAGCCCCAATTTCTGCGCTCGCGAGCGCCATTTCGCGCCGCGATCCAGCCGCACTCGAGCCACTGCCGCACCAGGACTTACCGCAGGAAGTGGGACTGATGGCCGAGGCGCTCAACGACCTCATCGCGCGTCAACGAGAGGTCCTCGCCCGCCAACAGGAATTTATGGCTGATGCGGCGCACGAACTGCGCACCCCGCTGATGGCGATCGCGTTGCAGGCGCAATTGCTCACACGGGTCCCGACCGCAGCCGAGCGCGGGGAGGTGCTCGAAGAACTCAGACTCGGCATCGCTCGCTCCACGACCTTGCTCGAGCGTTTAATGGCGGTTGCGCGGCTCGATAGCGCTGATGCCCACGCCGCGTTTACCCCGCTCGAACTCGCCCCCTTATTGGCCCGGTCGCGACAAGAAGTTGCCGCCCTAGCCGCCGCGCGCCAAATCGACTTGGTGATTGCCGTCGCAGCCGGCGTCGTCATCGATGGCGAGGCGCGCAGTCTCGCTGGTTTATGCGTGAACTTGCTGGAGAATGCGCTGCGCTATACGCCCGAGGGTGGGCGCGTGGTGGCCAGCGCCACGACCACCTCACAGGGGGTGTGTCTGAGCGTGACTGACAACGGACCGGGCATTCCGCAGGCCGAGCGTGCGCGTGTTTTTGAGCGTTTTTATCGGGTTCCCGGCACGGTGCCGGCCGGCAGCGGCCTTGGCCTTGCTATCGTCAAGCGGGTAGCCGAATTGCACGGTGGCTCGGTCACGATCGATGATGCTCCGGGCGGCGGCGCGCAGGTGCGGGTCGATTTTCCACCGCCCGCCAGCGCGCGCCACCCTTAAGGTGCACTTAAGTTTGGTCGGGCACATTACCGACCCATGAGGGGGGCAAAGGGCCGCCTCGAAAAACTCGAAGAGGAGCGCAAATGAACCGCAAAAAAATTCTAGCATCGGCCGTGGCCGCCGCTTTCGTCACCGCGACGTTTGCGGGACACGACTTTTTAGCCACGCTGGTGCCAACCGCGACGGCCGAAACCGCGGCCGCTGAGCCCCGGGTGGTTGGACTACCGGACTTTACCGAACTGGTGAACCTCACTGGACCTGCGGTCGTGAATATCAGCGCGACCCGTCTGAAGCTCACCAAGCGTCGCGAAGGTCCATCGCGCTCGCCGCAAGAGGAAGACGCGCCGGAGTCTTTCCGTCACTACGGCATGCCCACGCCTGACCGCGAAGGACCGATGCGGCGCAGTGGCGGATCGGGTTTCATCATTTCTGCTGATGGCTTGATACTCACCAACGCCCATGTGGTGGACGGCGCGGAGGAGTTGAACGTGAAGCTGAGCGATAAGCGTGAGTTCAAAGCCAAAGTCATCGGGGTGGACGAGGTCACAGATGTCGCGCTGATCAAAATTGAGGGGAGCAAGCTGCCCGTTTTGAAGATTGGAGACTCCTCCGCGCTCAAGGTCGGGGAGTGGGTGATTGCCATCGGTTCGCCCTTTGGTTTCGACAACACCGTGAGCGCGGGCGTGGTGAGCGCGAAGACGCGCTCCCTGCCTAACGGCAATTATGTGCCCTTTATCCAGACCGACGTGGCCATTAACCCCGGCAATTCGGGCGGTCCGCTGCTCAATCTGAAAGGCGAAGTGGTGGGGATCAACTCGCAAATCTACAGCCAGAGTGGTGGTTATATGGGGCTCTCCTTTGCAATCCCCATGGATGTGGCGATGGAAGTCGAGACCCAGCTTGCGCAAGGCGGAAAGATTCAGCGAGGTCGCCTAGGGGTGTCCGTGCAGTCGCTCGATCAGGACCTCGCGCGCTCTTTTGGTATGACCACCCCGCAGGGGGCTTTGGTCAGCCAAGTGCAGGAGGACATGCCGGCGGCGAAGGCTGGCATCAAGGCCGGCGACGTCATTCTGAAGGTTGATGGGGATGCCATTGAAGATTCGGCCTCGCTCTCCAGGTTAATCGCCGGCAAGAAGCCCGGCGAGACGGTGGCCATTAACCTGCTGCGCGACGGGCAGTCTAAGCAGGTGCCGGTGGCGCTGGGGTCGATGGAACGCGGGTTGCTGGCCACGACCGACAAAGGGGATGCCGACGCGGTAAAGGCGGGGCGCTTGGGCGCGGTAGTGCAACAACTCAACGAAGAAGCCCGCCGCGCACTGGGCGATGGACGAGGCGTGATGGTGACGGAGGTAGAGGGCGCGGCGGAGCGCGCCGGGATCCGGCCGGGCGATGTGATCCTCGCGGTCAATTCGGCGCCGGTGACCAACCCGGCAGACCTTAAGCGCTTGATTGCGGGCTCTGGGGACCAGATCGCATTGCTGGTGCATCGCGACGACGCCGAGATCTTCGTGCCCGTCAAACTCGGGTGACAGGAGGCCTGCGGACGGGCAGCTAGGCCGTCTGCAGGCCAGTTTTGGGGCGAGTTCAGCGGCGATTCATTCGCCACAGTCGAGGATGGCGGGGCGCGTAAATTTCGGCAGCGCAGCAAATTTACCTATATAGTTTGCCGAGCCCCCAAGAGCACTTTCTAGACCGACATGCCTACTTTTTCTGCCGCCGCCCCGACTGTTTCCCGGCGCACTTTTTTGAGCCGTCTTGCGGCACTGGCAGGTCTACTGCCGGCCCTGCAGGCAGATGCTACGCCGCTGTTTTCGGACCCCAAGCCATTTACGCTCGACCTCCTCCGTAAGCGGGCTAAGACCCTGGCTGAAAAGCCTTTGCAGGCGCCATCCTCCAGCGTTTCCAAGGCGTTGCGGGACCTCAGCGGCCAGCAATATCACGATATCCGTTACCGCCCGCAGGAGGCCTTATGGCTGGGCGACGCCGCCTTCACGGCCCAATTTTTTCACCCGGGCTACTACTACAAAACGGCGGTGCGCGTTTTCGATGTGACTGACGACCAGGCGCGCGAAGTGCGCTACGCCCCAGCTTTATTCGATTTTGGTGGTAACACACTGGGCCCCGGCGCCTTGGAAAAAACCGATGGTTTCGCGGGTGTGCGGATTCACTACGCGCTCAATACCGCCAGTTATCTGGACGAACTGATTTCCTTTCTGGGCGGCAGCTATTTCCGGGCGCTGGGGCGCAATATGGGTTACGGCCTGTCGGCCCGGGGCCTGGCCATCGGCACGGCCTCCGAGCAGGGCGAGGAATTTCCTTTTTTCTCCGAGTTCTACCTCGAGCGCCCAGTGGACGCGAATTCGCTGGTGCTGCACGCATTGCTCGATAGCCGCAGTTGTACTGGGGTTTATACCTTCACCGTGCGGCCGGGTGAGTCGACGATCGTGGACGTGAACCTCACCCTGTACACCCGCCTGGCGATGGACACGGTCGGCATTGCCCCGTTGACGAGCATGTTTTTCTTTGCCGCCAACGACCGCCAGGGCGTTGATGACTATCGCGAGCAAGTTCACGACTCCGATGGGCTACTCGTGTGCAACGGCGGCGGCGAGTGGTTGTGGCGCCCGTTGGTGAATCCCCAGCGTTTGCGGGTGAGTTATTTTGTCGACCACAACCCGAAAGGCTTCGGACTGCTCCAGCGTAACCGCCGGTTTGAAAGCTACGAAGACGCCGACTCTCACTACGAGAACCGTCCCAGCGCGTGGGTAGAACCCGTTGGCGATTGGGGCGCTGGCGCGGTGACGCTCGTCGAAATCCCCAGTGACCGGGAGAGTAACGACAACATCGTCGCTTTTTGGCGGCCTAAGGAACCACTGGCGGCGAGGAGCGAATGGCAGGCAACCTATCGGCTGCACTGGTGCCGGGACGTGCCGGTGGCCGGTGCCCGTCTGGGCAGTGTGGTCAGCACACGGGTCGGTCGTGGTAGCCAGGAGCAGTCCCGGCTGTTTATCGTGGATTTTGGTGGTGACGCCTTGCATGGTCTCAACGCCCCTGTCAAAACGCAGCTGTTCGCGTCCCGCGGGCAACTCTCGACGCCTTCGACACGCTGGGTTGAGGCACGTGGCATCTGGCGAACTACCTTCGAACTCGTGCCCGAGGGCGAGGATCCCATCGAACTGCGTTGTGTCCTGATGGCCAGCGAGCAGGCCATTACGGAGTCTTGGTGCTATCAGTGGACGCTTTGAGTTGAACGGGGAAGTCCGACGTTCGGCGTCCGTTACTGCTCCCGAGAGCGTGCAACCGCGCCAACGCCCCGCGGTTGAGAAAGTCCTCAGAAATTTTTTCCTCCCGTTGGGCTACGCAGACGACGAGGTTCTGGGCGAACTCCTCGCCGTGCTTTCTGCCGACATGCCCGCGCTGGCGGAGGCCGAACTGGCGCTGCGCTATGCGCGCCGCCGGCTGGACCGCTGGACCTTGACGGCCACGAATGCCCTCAAACTTGGCCAGCCCATCGACGTCTACGCGCGCCGTGCCGCCCTGCTGAGTCTGCAGATTGGCCGCCACTGGCCGCGCGCATTGCTCGCCCCCAGCGCGCCGCCGGCGCTGCACGAGGCGCTGCGTGATGCGCTGCCCCTGTCACTTCCGCCCGACGAACCCCTCGCGATGCCGGTGCAATCTCTGCACATTGCGCCGCCCGCCGCGGTCCATTGCCTAACCCCAAAGCGCCTGTGGTGGCGGCGAGTCGCGGTGTTTGGTGGCACGCTGCTGCTCACCGTGCGCGCGACGCTGGAGCTGGGTCGGGTATTTTCGCCCGGCGGCATCAGCGCGATTGAAATAGTGCTCATGGGGCTTTTCGTCGCCAATTTTGTGTGGATTGCGCTGACTTTTTGCAGCGCCTTGGCGGGGCTTTGGAGTGGCTTAAGGCCCCGTGCCCCGCTGGGCTTGGCGCCCCCTTTAGCGTTGGGAGTACCGCTCCCCGCGCGCACGGCCGTGCTCATGCCCACTTACAACGAAGAACCGAAGCGGGTGCTGGCGGCGGTCGAGAAAATTTACCGCTCGCTGCGTGAGCAAGATGTTCTGGCGAGTTTCGACTTCTTTGTTCTAAGCGATTCAACCGACCCGGACAGTTGGGTCGCAGAGGAAATCGAGTGGGACGCCGCGCGCCGCCGCTTGGGCGCGACCGGGCGGCTATTTTATCGGCGTCGTTTTGAGAACACCGCGCGGAAGTCGGGCAACATCGCTGATTTTTGCGAGCGTTGGGGCGCTCGTTACGAAAACATGCTGGTGCTGGACGCCGACAGCGTCATGAGCGGGGAGACGGTGCTGATGCTGGCGCGTTTGATGGCCAGCAATCCCACCGTGGGTATTTTGCAGACCGTGCCCAGGCTGGTAAATCGCAACACCCTGTTCGCGCGCGCCCAGCAATTCGCTGCCGCGATGTATGGCCCCGTGCTCGCCCGCGGTTTCGCCTGGTGGTACGGCGGCGACAGCAACTATTGGGGCCACAACGCCATGATCCGCGTGCGCGCCTTTGCCGCCCACGCTGGCATGCCGGTGCTGCCGGGCAAGGCGCCGTTTGGCGGGCACATTCTGAGCCACGACTTCGTGGAAGCGGCGTTGATGCGGCGCGCCGGCTGGCGTTCGCACCTCCTCACCGAACTGGGCGGAAGTTACGAAGAGTCGCCCCCGTCCTTGCTCGACCACGCGATGCGGGATCGACGTTGGTGTCAGGGTAATCTGCAACATATGGCGCTGCTGGGCACCGCCGGTCTGCACCCCCTGAGCCGCTTCCATTTGTGGTCCGGCATCATGTCGTATTTGGCCTCGCCGCTGTGGTTGCTCTTTCTGTTGGTTGGTATTGGGGCCGCGCTGCAGGGTAGTTTCCATCTGCCGGTTTATTTCTTCCCCGATCGCACGCCCTACCCGGTATGGCAAGTCATTGATTCGGAACTTGCGGCGCGGTTGTTCGGCGCCACAATGATAGTGCTGCTACTGCCCAAATTTCTGGGTTGGGTGGGTGTGGCGCTAGGGCCAGAGGCGGCACGAGGGTTCGGTGGCCGCGGCCCGGCGCTGCGCAGCGTGTTAGCCGAAACCTTGTTTTCAGCGCTCATTGCGCCCGTGCAAATGTTGTTGCAAAGCCGGTTCGTCTGCGATGTTTTGCTGGGCCGGGACAGCGGCTGGAAAACCCAGACGCGCGACGATCGCGGCATGCCCTTGGCGGATTGTTGGCAGCATCATCGGGGTCACATGGTGGTCGGGCTGCTGTTGGGCGCGACGGCGTGGGCCGTGTATCCGGCGTTGCTGGGGTGGATGCTCCCGGCCTTACTGGGCATGATCATGGCCGCCCCGATGTCTTGGGTCGGCGCACGTTTGGCGCTGGGACTGGCCGCACGCAGACGCGGCCTGTTTGTTATTCCGGAAGAGACCACGCCGCTGGCCTTGTTGGCCGAGTCGCCTGCGGGGGCGAACATCGCCCCAGGCAGTGGGCTAGAGCGGGTTACCCGCGAACTCACCGTCGGCAGCCTGCATTTCGCGCTGCTCGTGCAGCACCCCCCTGCAGAGCCCACGGAAGCGATGACCTTGGCACGCTATCGGGCGCAAACCATTCGGCACAGCGAAGAATTGCCCAGCCGGTTCGATCGCCGTCTGCAGGCCGCCGCGCTGGCCGATCGACCGGCGCTCCAATATTTGCGGCGCCGTATCGGCGGTTACCGGGTTTAACCGGGTGACGACCCGGTGTTAGGCACCGGCGTCTAAGAGTGGCGTGATACCGCAGGCGGCGGCGAGCGCGGTTAACTGCGGCGGGACCCCGCGCAGGACCAGTTGGCGGTTTGTCGCCTGCGCGAACTTTACCCACTCCACCAACAACGCCAGACCTGCGCTATCGGTTCGAGTAACCCCCGTAAGGTCGATGCAGGGCGGCGACCCTACGCCTAGAAGGGCTGTGGTTTGGGCCAGCGCGGCGCGCACGGTGGTGAAGTTCAGCGGGCCGTTTAAGCTGAGCGTGCCGTCTGGCTCGCTCGTTACGGTCAGTACGTTGCGACTAGCAGTCATGGGCTCAGGTCTAGCCGCTCGCGCCTTTCTGGGCGTTGTGTTCGGCAATCTGGGCAATCAGTCCATCCATGCCGAGCTTCCCTATATCGGCGTTAAACCCGGCCCGATAGCTGACCACCAGGCTGATGCCGCTGATGGCGACGTCCACCACTTTCCAGTCGTTTTCGGCGTGATACACATCGTAATCTACCTGCAGCGGACGCACGCCACCGCCGCGGGAAACTTCCGTGCGCACCCGCTGGGTCGCGGGCCCCAGTTCGCGGGCTGGCAGCACGTTGACGGCTGATTCACGGTATTCGTAGATGGCCTTGGCGTAGGTGCGAACCAGTAAGGTGGTGAACTCGGACAAAAAGCGTGCCCGTTGGTCGGCCGTGGCGTTACGCCAGTGAATGCCCAGCACGCGCTGCGACATGCGCGGAAAATCGAAGTGAGGCAGCACTGTTTCGCGGGCGATTTCGTCCAAGCGCGCCGGATTGGCGGCAATGACGTCGCTCTCTGCGCGCAGCCGCTCCAGCACGGTGATCGCGGTGGTGAGCACGAGTACTCGGGCGGGGGATTCGTCATCTGCCCACAGGCGGGGTGCACCCGTGGCCAGCAGCAGCGCCAACAGCACATTGAAGAGCCATCTGGATCCTGGGGGGCTGGCCCGCAGCGCGGCGGGCAACCGTCCGCCGCAGTGGCGTGTGGAGAGTCGAGGCGGCATGATTAGGACCCTGGGCTCGAAGATTTAGCAGTTTTGTTATAGAGGAATTCTTGGAGAGCTTTCTCGAGCACCACGGCGGACTGCGTTATCGTGATTTCGTCGCCAGCAACCAGACTCGTGTCGTCGCCGCCGGCTTCCAAACCCACGTACTGTTCTCCGAGCAGGCCCGCCGTGTAGACATTCGCGGCGGTGTCGCTTGGGATCCCATCGTAGATCTGGTTGATACGCAGCGTAACCACCGCCTGAAATCGTTTCGAGTCAAATCCAATGTGGGTGATGCGCCCAATCAAAACGCCGCCCATCTTGACGGGCGAACGCACCTGCAGGCCGCCGATATTGTCGAAATAGGCCGTCACCTCGTAGCCCGGAGGCGGTGAGAATTGGGTGAGATTAGCGACCTTGAGAGCGAGCAGCAGCAGGGCAGCTAGACCTATTGCCACGAAGGCGCCCACGGAGATTTCCATTAATCGGGGATCTTTCATCGCACTCTCAGTTAAACATCAGTCCGGTCAAGATAAAATCTAACGCCAATATCGCCAACGAAGAGTGCACCACCGTGCGCGTGGTGGCCGCGCTGACGCCCTCGGAGGTCGGCACGGCGTCGTAGCCCTCGAAGACCGCGATCCAGCTCACCACGAAGCCGAACACGAGGCTCTTGATCAGCACGCCATTCAGCACATCGTCGACCAGCATGACTTTGGCCTGCATCTGTGACCAAAACGCGCCGTCATCCACCCCGAGCAGGCCAACGCCGCAGAAATGACCACCCAAGATCCCCACGGCGGTAAAAATTGTGGCCAGCAATGGCATGGCGGTGACGCCGGCGACAAAACGGGGCACGACGATTCGATGCACCGGGTTCACCGCCATCATTTCCATCGCGCTGAGCTGTTCGGTCGCCTTCATGAAGCCAATTTCCGCGGTGAGCGCGGAGCCAGCACGCCCGGCGAATAATAGCGCGGCAATCACCGGGCCGAGTTCGCGCAGCAGCGATTTAGCCACCACCACGCCGAGGGATTGCTCCGCTCCAAAAGTCACCAGCGTATTGTAGCCCTGCAGCGCGAGAACCATGCCGACGAAAGTGCCGGCAACCACGATAATCAACAGCGATTGCACGCCGACCGACCAAACTTGGACCATCAGCAAACGTGGACGCCGGGCCAGCGACGGCAGTCCTAAGAAAATCTGCAGCAAAAACAGGTGCCCACGCCCTAACCGCTCGCACACGCCAAGGCTGGCTCGACCCAGGTCTGCCAGGAGGCCGGTCATGGGGTTGGAGCCAGCAAATCCTCGAGGTAGCCGCGCGCCGGAAAATGAAACGGCACCGGCCCGTCCGCCAGCCCACCCATGAATTGCCGCACCATGGGGGAGCTAGATGCCTGCAGCTGCGCGGGCGTGCCGACCCCCACGATTTTTGCCCCGGCCAGCACATAAATATAGTCAGCGATGGAATTAGTTTCGGCAACATCATGCGAGACCAGCACGCTGGTGAGGCCCAGCGCGTCGCTGAGTTCGCGAATGAGGCGCACCAGAATGCCCATGGAGATGGGGTCCTGCCCGGAGAAAGGCTCGTCGTACAAGATCATGTTGGGGTCGAGGGCGATGGCCCGTGCGAGCGCCACCCGCCGCGCCATGCCACCCGACAGCTCTCGCGGGTAGAGGTCGCGCGCGCCCCGCAGGCCCACCATTTCTAGTTTCATCAAGACCAACGAGCGCAGCAGCGCCGGCGTCAGATTGGTGTGCTCCCGCAAGGGGAACGCCACATTCTCGAAGACCGTCAGGTCGGTCAACAGGGCGCCGCTCTGGAACAACATGCCCATCCGCTTGCGTAATGTGTACAGCGCGCTTTGGCCAAGTTGTTGCACATCTTGGCCTTCCACCAGCACCGAGCCGCCGCTGGGGGCGAGTTGGCCACCAATCAGCCGCAACAGGGTAGTTTTGCCGGTGCCGCTAGGCCCCAAGATCGCCGTGACCTTGCCGCGCTGGATGTCGAGGTCGATGCCATCGAAAATCAGGCGTGCGCCGCGTTGGAAACGCAGGTCTCGGATACAAACGATGGGCGGGTCAGGGTTCCGCATAGCGGCTAGGTGCGCTGCGCTGGGACGAGGCTGAAACGGTGCGGGAAATTCATGGCCCTGCACAATAGGAGATTGCACCGCCGCTGCCTAGATCGGCCGACCTACCTCGTGCGCAAAAGGTGCTCTGGTGTGGCGGGGCCAAATGCGCGACCGTAGGCCGCCGCGGGCAGTGTCGCCCCGGCGGGGCCGCCCGGTATCACAACAAAAAATGAGGCTCAGCATGGATATTTTTCAAGGTATCGAGGTAGCACGGGTGGGCGAGGGGCGCTGGCGGCTGAGCTGGGATAGCGCTTTCAGCCAGACCCCCGTGATGGTCTATGCTGGGGCCGCCCCCGCGGCTATCGATCGGCGCCAGCCCTGCGCACCGCCCGCCCTGGGTGCAATTGAAATCGGTGGCCTAGGACATCTGCCCAGACCCTATTTCGAACTGGTACCCGCTGCGGGTCCGCCGCTGATAGTGGGCCCGCGCGAGGTGTTGTTGGAGGGCGGGGTCAATTTCAGAGACCTCGGCGGTTATCTGGCCGCCGCTGGTCGTCGGGTCAGCTGGGGGCGGCTGTTTCGCTCGGGCCATTTGTCGCGCCTCACGCCCGCCGACCAAGCGTTGCTCAACACGCTCGATATCCGCACGGTCTGCGATTTCAGGATGGCCGAGGAGCGCCTCAACGAAGAGGGCGCGCTGGACTGCGCCCCGACGGTCGTCACCCTCGGCATTGCGCCGGGCTTGAAGGATCGCTTTTTCTTTCACCGACTATTTGCGCAAACCGATGACCCAGCCGTCATAATCGAGGCGGTCCACGAGGTCATGCGCTCCATGGTCGAGGACGCCATTGGCCGTTACGCGCAACTATTCGACGTGCTGCTGGCCGCACCGTCCGGCAGCATCTTGATGAACTGTTCGGCGGGGAAGGAGCGCACGGGCGTGGGGGCGGCGCTGGTGCTTCTGGCGCTAGGGGTGTCGCGCGCGACGGTCCTGTACGATTTTTGTCTGTCTCGGCGGTATTATCCTGCGGCGTTAGAATTGCCGCGTGCGCTGGCTAAATACGCAGTAGCACCTAGGCCCGGCCGCGATGTTAACGCCTTGATGGATCCGTTGCTGGTCACGCGCGAGTCTTATTTGGAGTGCGTCTTTGCGGTCATCGACGCGCGCTACGGGAGCGAGGCGGACTTTCTCCAGCAGGCGCTGGGGGTCGGGCCGCTAGAGCGGGCCCGCCTGCAGCAGTCCTTCACACAATGAACTACACGGGGAGAACGCATGGCAATGCTCTACGCGGATAACGACAAATACGCTTGGCAATCGACCTTTGCGATCGTCGAGGCCTACAACGCTGCAGTGAAAGATTTAGTGCGGCGACGCGCCGCAGAAGTCGGCGGCGATTGGCAAGATTTTGTGGCGGGTAGGGGCTATGAGGTCATTACCAAAGCGGACCTCGCACACATCGAAGCGCAGTTGTTGTCGAACGGATACCGCTTCGAGCCCTCGGCGATGTCCTCCGCCAGAGAGCGGCCCGAAGCCTATAAAGACGCCGGTTTGGCGCGCGCGGATTTCAGTTTTGAACACCCCGAAGCGCCCACCGCGCCGGCGGCGGCCGATGGCCGTGAGCTGTGTGGCGCGGGCGACAATGTCGTGTCGCGGCGCGAGAATCTCATCGGAATTGCCCATTACGTGCGCACCAGCGACAAGGTGCTGGACTATCTCACCCACGGGGTGCCTGCCAACATCATCGCGCTGGTGGAAGATTCGGGGGGCACGCTCACGGCCCCGGTGCTGGAGCAATTTAAGGGTGTGTTGTGCGCCGGTGGCACCACCCGCTCCCATCTGGCGATCCTCACCCGCGAGTACGGCATTCCCTGTCTCATGAACGCCCGTCTGGCGGGCATTAAAGATGGCGACCGGCTGGAATTAGAGGTCACCGCGCGCGCAAAAACCGGCGACGACTATCAGGCCGGGACTGATGTCAGCGCCCGTGTTTTTCGACTGCTTCAGGCCTGAGGCCACCGTCCCACTACAGGAATCGCTGCTATGCCGACGCCATCACTCACCTACGCTCAACTGCTCGAGACCAATAATCTCATCCAACAGAACGCCGATGAGACCTACTGGCTGTGTGCCACGCGCACCGTTCAGGAGTCCAAAATTTTCCCGGTTTCCGCCTACATCCTGTTCTCTTATTTAAATTGCTTTTATCGCTACCCGGCGCTATTGCGCAAAATTGAGGAGCACCTCTCGGCAGAGGAAATTGGCGACCGGGCGCGTCATCAAGGGATCAAAATTGTGGCGTGGTGCATGCCCTGCTTCTACCTGCTGGGGCGCGAGATGCTGATCAATTGGGGGGTCATCAAGCCGACCGATGCTGCCCTCGATGTCATGTACACGCTAGATTTTTGGAAGCGCTTCCAGCTGTCTTGGCATCGTAACAACGGCAATCTTACCAACCGACAGGCCGGTCATCGTGCCCAGGTGCTGCCCGAACAGCGGTTGCAGGTTTTTCACGCGGATGCTTTTGAGTGCCGCGAAGGCGACCCGCTGCACCAAGCGGCGCAGGCTTTTCTGGCCACTACCGCGCAGTACGGGTTTCTCGTCTCCTGTGAAAGTCGCCTCACGCTGCACAGTCACGGGCCCTACCGGGTGTCTGATCAACGCCAGATGTTGGTTCGCGATTTTTTGGAACTCGCGGAATCTGGCCCGCCTTGGCTGGATGGCGTGGGTGCGGACATTCCCTACAACAATCTGACGGTGACGATGATCCTCGAAGGCTGTCATATCAGTCTGCTGGATGATTGGGGGTCTTTTGAATCCGCGCCCGAAATGCGTGGGGAGCACATGGTCGGGGTGGGGCTGTATACCGCCGATACCCTCTCGGATGGGCCGCTGCCAGTCGGCATGGAGAGCGCCGCAGCGCTCACCGCAGCGTTTGTCGACCTCACCGGTCGCATCAAAACCGCCACCGCCAAGCTGTGGCGGGAAATGACCGGCTGGACGCGCGATCAGCAACTCGATGCGGGCGCGCTGACCTACTATGCGGTGATCAAAGAATTTGCCGTCATCGCGGGCTGTTATGAAATGGAAGACTGGATGCTAATCGACGAGCGGGCTGAGCGCTTTCGTCCACTGCTGAACGACGAGTACGGCAATCTTTTTCTGGGCGAGTTGGTGGGCTATATCAGCACCCCCAGCCAGCGCCTGCACGACTATACGATGATGCAGCACAACGATGCCCCCACGCGTGCCCTGTCCTACATTCCCTACTCTATTCTCGAAGACGGCGACTACACGGCGTCCGTCGGGCCGTTGCGACCCGGAGACAGCACTTTGCCGCGCAAGAATGATCGCTACCGCACCACGCAGGGCGTGCTGTCGCTGGCAGAATTTATGCGTCGCGCGCGCGCACTGGTGCCCACCGTGTGCCAGGCGCAATACCGATACCTCTGCGCGGATTGGGTGAAATATCACGCCCAGACCTCGCGTGCGGATGAACTTTTTAAGCTCGAACAGAAGCACTCGCGCCTGCTTAAAGACGCCGGTGCCGGTTTGCGGCGCGACGACATCGAGTCGCTGCGCGCGAATGACTAACCTACTCCTTGCAACTCCAACGGAGGGCCTCGCAGTGAAGCCAGATTTACATCTCGTCATGCACGGTGTGGCTATTCGAAAACACGGTAACGCGGCGGATATTGCCAGCGTGTGTGGCCTGCCCAGCGCCCGGGTTGAGCAGGTCTTGGCGAGCGGCGTGACGCACGGACGCATCGTCAATACCAACGGCCGCTTTCTGCTTTCGCCCGCCGGCCAGCTCATTCTGGCCAGCGAATATTCGCGCTTTTACGTCAGGCTGCGAGCTAATGCGGCGTTTACTGCAGCCTGCAAGCGTTTTGAACGCATTAACGTGGATTTAAAACAGCTCATTACCGATTGGCAGACGCTGGCAATTGGCGGACGGCGGGTTCCCAATGACCATTCGGACGTTGAGTACGACCGCCGCATCATCGACCGCTTGGGCGCCCTACACGAGCGTTTTGAGCCCATCTTGCTCGCGCTCATCGCCGGCGAGCCACGGCTGTGTGTGTATCAGCAAAAGCTCGACGCGGCGCTGGAGAAAGCCGAAGCCGGCGCGACGGCCGCAGTCAGTGACGCGCGCTCGGATAGTTATCACACGGTGTGGTTCGAATTGCATGAAGACTTGCTGCGCCTAGGCGGGAGGCAGCGCGAGGAATAAACCGTGCACCGCGGCGGGCCGACCTCGGCCGGCTGCAGTAGCTAACCAAAATAGAGATTAAGAGGAACCAGCATGGGACGTTTGGACGGCAAGATCGCGTTGGTCACCGGGGCAGGCACGGGCATCGGCCGCGCCTGCGCGGTGATGTTTGCGAAAGAGGGCGCGACGGTGTTCGGGATCTCGCGCACGCAGGCTAACCTCGAGGCTACGCTCGGGATTATCACCACCGCCGGCGGTCGCGGCAGGATGTTCAGCGCCGACCTCTCGCAGCCAGAACAGGTAGAGGCGGCGATCGGTGCCTGCGTGGCGCAATACGGGCGCATCGATATCCTGCTCAACGCGGCGGGGGTCGGTTACAACCTGCGGGAAACCAGCATTGGCTCTATGGACCCTGTCCACAGCACGCCCATCGACAAATGGCGCGAGGTGATGGCGCTGAACCTCGACAGCGTTTTTTACGTTTCGCGGCTGGTGCTGCGCCAGATGAAGGCTCAGGGCAAAGGCTCGATAGTCAACGTGGCCAGCATTTTTGGCATGGGGGGCGCGCCCGACGCACACACCTATACCGCGACCAAGGGCGCCATTATCAACCTCACGCGCTCGATGTCGGTGGCGTATGTGGATGACAACATCCGCTGTAACGTGGTGGCGCCGGGTTTTGTCCAAACGCAGATGGTAGAAAGCGTGTTGGGCATGTTGTTCTCGCCTGAGAATCCCAAGCTCATTGCCCCCATGGGACGCCCCGCAACCCCTGAAGAAGTGGCGTATGCCTGCCTTTATCTGGCTTCAGACGAGGCTTCTTACTGCACGGGTACCATCCTCACGGTAGACGGTGGGTCGACCGCCCGTGCCTGAAGGACCCTCATCCGACCCAGGCGCGGTAGCGCGGGCGTTGGCGCGCCGCTACTACTGCCCGAGCTGCGGCAACGCCGCCTTGGAAACCCTGGACCACAAGCTCTACGGCTGTTCTGAATGTGGGCATACCTATTTCCACAACACGGCTGTCGCGGTTTCGGCGGTGATTGAACACGCCGGTGCCGTGGCATGGATTACCCGCGCCCAAGAGCCCGGCGCGGGTCTGCTCGACCTGCCGGGCGGATTTGTCGAGCGCGATGAATCGCTCGAAGCAGCGCTAGTGCGCGAAACCCGGGAGGAGGTGGGTTTTGAGCCACAGGGGCTCGGTTATCTTTTTTCAATTCCCAATCGCTATCTTTTTCATGGCGTGCGCTACAGCACGGTGGATGTGTTTTTTAGCTGTAGCGTGCCCCACCGTGTGCCCTTTGTGCCTAACGACGAGGCGACCGCTCTGGAGTGGCTGGCGCCCTCGGCGGTGGATCCTTCGCGGATTGCTTTCGAATCCACCCGCCTTGCGCTGGGCCGTCTCCTGCGCCGTTAAGCGCTCAGTATTTTTTGAGTTGATGGTCGCCCGCAACGTATTGCCGCATCATGTCGACGCCGCATTCGTTTTGGGCCATGAGATTAGCGAACAAATCGCTGTCCTCATCCACGCCCGCGGCCGTGGGCCGCCGGTGGCTGGCGCGTAAGACCTGCTGGATATCGGTTAAAGCGGTCGCCGGCTGGGCGCGAAATTGCCGGGCCATGGCGCCCGCCGCGACCAGCACATCGCCCGCCTCATGGTGAGGCACCAGACCTTCGCGCGACGCTGCTTCGGGATGGCAAGTACGCCCGCGCAGCACCCATGCTAGCGCCTTGCCGGTGCCTACCGGGCGGGCTAAACGGGTGTCTGGCAGACCGCTCGCGCGACGCTCTTGCAGCGCCGCCGATCTCCCGCTGGTTTCTTCCACCGAACAGTGCCGGATGAGAACATCCGGCCGGCCGCCGGTGAAAATAATCGCCCGCACGCCGGGGGTCGCGCTGTAACGCAGCCATGCTGCGACCCAGTTGGGCCATCCTGTCACTCGAAAAAAACCCCTTAGGTGAATTCGTAAATGTACCGGTTGCGAGCCCATCTTCAACAACTTGCGTGACAGTGCCCAGGTGCTGCTTCCCGGTGAGCGATATTAGTCAGGTGTGCTTGAAGCCACAGATTATTCCACCAATGCACTGCGCGGTGGCTGCGCTTTCGCGCGCAGCTTGACGCCCGGCGTAATCGTCCGACAATGTCGACACCCTTCACACAGAATCGAGCACCCAATGATTAGCGCAGACGAGAGACTTCCAGGCACCCCCGATCCCATGCACCGCTGGCCGGGTGCGCAAGGCGTGATGATCGCCGGGGACAGTTGGGGCACCGCAAGCGGACCTTTGGTCGTGCTCCAGCACGGCGGCGGACAAACCCGCCACGCGTGGAAAAATGTGGGGGAGACTCTGGGCGCCGTGGGCTATTACGCGGTCGCCATCGACGCGCGTGGCCACGGCGACTCCGATTGGGCGCCCGATGGTCTGTACGGCCAAGACCTCATGGTGGAGGACCTGAGCTGCGTACTCAAGGCGCTGGGCGGTCGCCGGCCGGTGTTGGTGGGCGCCTCGATGGGCGGGGTGACCAGTCTCGTGGCCACCGGTGAAGGTCGGGTGCAGGCCGCGGCGTTGGTGCTGGTCGATATTGCGCCGCGCGTCGAGCCGGCAGGGGTTTTGAAGATTCAGCAGTTCATGGACCAGCGACCCGAGGGTTTCGATACGCTGGAAGAAGTCGCGCTCGCGATCGCCGCCTATCAGCCACACCGGCAGGCGCCCAAAGACCTCGCGGGGCTCGCCAAAAATCTGCGGCGCACGCCGGTCGGTAAATTTCGCTGGCACTGGGACCCCCGTTTTATGAGCATGCGGCGCGAAATGGACAAGCGCCTAGTGCGCCTAGAGGCCTGCGCGGTGGCGCTGGATCTACCCACCCTGCTGGTGCGCGGTGGTTTGTCGGATGTCCTGAGTGAAGCCGGCGCGGCGGAGTTTCTGGCTTTGTGCCCCCGCAGCGAATACGTCAACATCACGGATGCGGGCCACATGGTGGCCGGCGACCGCAACGATATTTTTGGTCGCTACGTGATCGATTTCCTTACCCGGACGGTGCCCGTCGCGGCGTGATTTGCCCAGCCAGTGGCGCGGCTAAACGCTGGGAGCGGCCAGGCGCCGGAGGTACTTCGCCCGCAAATAGAGGTTGTTCGCCACCAGCGCCGCCACCACCAACGTGGCCCCCAGCAGTTCGATGGCCGCAAAGCGATAGCCCTGTAGCCCACGAAAAGCGAACGTCATTACCGGCATAAAGTTGATAAACAAAGTGGCGTTCAGGGGCCCAACGCGGCGAGTGCCAAAATTCCAAGCCAGCATCCCCACCAACACGCCGGCGACGCTCAGATACGACAACTCCCAGCGGACGCTCCAAACGGCTGCGGGATCCGGCGGGCCAGCAGGCCATGGTCCACCAACCAGACGGTGACGAGGAGGCTGGCCAGCCCACCCGGGATCATCGTCAGAACGGTAACCCGCCACACTGACCAGCCATCGAGGCGCGGCGTGCCGAGGGTGTACACGACCCAACATAGCCCACCCAATAATACCAAAGCGCTGCCGGCGAGTTCGGCATCGGCCCCGGCAAAAGTCGGTTGGCCTTTCGTGACCACGAGCACGACACCCAGCAGCGCCAAGCCGATACAACCCAGGGTAAAACGGGCCGGCTTGGTCCCATAAATCAGCCACTGCGGGAGGGCCGTCAGGGAGGGTTGCAGCGCGACGATCACCACGGTGTGCTCCGCGCGCGACCAAGACATCCCCACAAAGACCCACAGCGGGGAGGCGCTCATGCCAAAAATGCCCAGCGTGCTAACCAGCCCCAGCCGGTTGCCGTAGCGCAGGGCGGACCAGCCCTCGCGGACCACTAAGACCGGCACCAGCAAAAGCGTGGCAATGGCATAGCGAAGCACGGTCGTGGTGTAGGGATCCAGCGTCGAGAAAGTATCCTTCGCGATTGGCAACTGCGCCCCCCACAACAACACGGCGGCGAAACAGGCTACTAAACCTGCCGCAAAAGACTGTTTCAAGCGTAGTCACCAGACACTACGGCTGCGGCAATGAAAGGTCGATTCAAGTGGGTGGTCGTCGGGGGGGATCTGAGGGGCGGCGGCGAGAGTGTACGGGACGACTCCGCTGGTGGACAGGACGCTCGTTTTTAATTTGTTTTCCCCCCCTCGAATGGGGTAATTTCCCTGCGTCTTGCAGGCCCTTCCTGCATTTTCTCCAAATTGGATTAGCTCACCATGTACGCACTTCGTTACCGGCTGGCCCATTGGGTATTGGCGCACCGCCCTGCAGCCTGGCTGTTTTTTATCGTGGTGACCGCTTTCTTTGCCGCAGGCTTGCCGCGCGTCCATCTGCGGACGATTTTTTCAGACCTCCTGCCCACCGACGATCCCTACGTGCAGGTCTATAAAGATCACCCCGGATTTGGCAATCCGCTGACCGTCGCGGTGATGATCAAGCGCCGCGACGGCGATATCTATAACGCCGATACCCTGGCCAAGGTTTGGCAGTTCACCCGTGATATCGACCTGGTGCCGGGGGTCGACCACGACATGATCCTCTCGCTCGCCAGCAGCAAAGCGCGCTACAGCGAATCCACCGCCAACGGCATCGACATGCGCCCGCTGATGACCGACCGTGCGCCCCGCAGCGCCGAGGAGCTTACGCGTTTTCATCTGCTGGTGGACAAAGCCCCGAACGCGCGGGTGTTTCTGATTTCACGCGACGATACGGCCACCTTGATCACGGCCACTTTTATCGAACACCGGCTCGATTACGGGCTGGCGTTCGAGCATCTGCAAAAACTGGTACAGGCCGCGCGCGATGAGCACCACGAGGTTTATCTCGCCGGGCAACCGGTGCTCATCGGCTGGGTGTATCAATACGAATGGCAGATGGTCATGATTTTCGCCGTCACGCTGTGTGCGCTCATCGGCGCCTTGGTGTTGTATATGCGCAATCTGGTGGGGGTCATCACGCCCATCATTACCAGTGCCACCGCGGGCGTCTGGGCGTTTGGTTTGGTGGGCTGGTTGGACATTTCTATCGAACCCTTGCTGATGGTCGTACCGCTGCTGCTCACCGCCCGCTCGTTTTCACATTGCGTGCAGTTTACGGAGCGGTTCTATGAGATTTACGCGCAGGTGGGTGATCGTAGCCGGGCGGCGGAGCTCACCATGGGGGTGATGATGGCGCCCAGTATTTTGGGCATCATCACCGACATTCTGGGCATTTTTATCGTCGTCTTCGCGCCGATCCCGGCGATGGTTCGCCACGCTATTTTCTGCGGCATGTGGGCGGTTTGGCTAATCCCCACGGGGGTGGTTTTGATCTCTTTGTTATTGGCGACGTTGCCCGCCCCGCGCAATGCCGCGCGCCTGATAGGGCGCGGTCAGACCCCCGGATTTCACCGGCGTTTGCAGAACCTGCTGGGGTCGATTGCGGGGATCACGGTGGGCCGGCGCGCGCGTTACACCGCGCTGGTCGTGCTGGTCGCCGGCGGGCTTGCCGTTTACACGGCGGCGCAGATTCGCATTGGTAACCCGGTGGAAGGGTCGGGTTTGTTTTGGCACGACTCCGAATTCAACACGGCGGTGCGGCAGATCAACGCGCATTTTCCGGGCGTTAACACTTTAGAAATCGTCTTGGAGGCGAAAGACCGCCAGAGCACGGATTTGCTCGTGCAGAAGTACGACATGCTAGCCACCATGCGCCGCCTGCAGGTGCTGATGGAGCAGGGTGATGATCCACCCCGTGCCACGCTGTCTTTTGGTGATTACGTCAGCGAAGGCAATCGGCTGTTCAACGGCGGCAATCCCAAATGGATCGTTCTGGACCCCAGCGATCAGGCCGCTAGCGCAGCCTCATTTGCGGTGACTATGGGCACGAGTGCCAAAAATTTCGGTCACGTGGTGGATGAGAAATGGCTGGATGGCACGGTCTCGCTGTGGTATCGCGACAACAAGCAAGAAACTGTGGACGCCGCACTGGCGGCGGCGGCAGTGGCGGTGCAAGCCGTGGGCAGGGATCACAAAACGTTTACCGTCCGACTGGGCACCGGCACGATCCCGCTCCAACAGGCCGTCAATCATGTGGTAGAGCGCTACCACTGGGTGGTGGTACTGGTACTTAATGTCTTCATCCTAATCACCTGCAGCCTGGCCTATCGCTCATCGGTCGCGGGATTGTTGTTACTGGTTCCGGTCAATCTGGCCAATGAGGTGCTCTACGCGGCCATGCATTTGCTGGGCGTGGGCTTGGACACCAATTCCCTCATCGTCGCGGCCATCGGCTTGGGCGTTGGCATCGACTACGGCATTTATCTGCTGTCGCGCATCTGTGAGGAATACCACGCGAGCGGCGACTGGGAAGTTGCGATAACCGGCGCGCTGCGCACCACCGGCAAGGCCATTCTGTTCACTGCCACCATCATGGCGCTGGGTATCGCGCCGTGGATTTGGTCGGGACTTAAGTTTGTGGCCGACATGGGCCTGCTGTTGATTGTCATCATGGCCATCAACATGGTGCTCTCGCTGGTGGTGCTCCCGCTGTTGGTGTGGTTAGTGAAACCGCGCTTTGTGCAACGGCGCGATTTGCTGGTGGGCGAGGGCGTGGACCCGGCACTGTTCGCGGCCGGGCAATAGCCGGCAGGGGGCTGACCTTAGCCGCGGTTTGCCCGGGACTCAGCGGCTTGCGTTGGCCCCCGCGCGCCCGCCCCGCGCGCCCGTTGCCCACTCAGTGCGCCAATACCCCCATCTCCCGCAACAACGGGCTGAGGTCGCGTTCAAAGCGCACGGTGTCGTCGTGGTAGGCCTGAAACACCATCAGCAAGCCGTCCAGACCCCCGGCGTACAGCGCGGCCAGTTTGCTGGCCACTTGTTCAGCGGTTCCAATCACGGGCAGCGCACCGGCTCCGAGCACCATCATGTCTAGCGTGAACTGGTCGAACGAGCCGCTGCCCAAACCCAGACCGTCTAGCCAGTTGCCGGCCGCCACGCCGTCTTTGTGGGCAATGATCCGCGCGACTTCGGCCAGCGCTTCGTCTTCTGAATCGCGCCACAGTACAAACGGAAAACCCGCGCACTGCACCGTGCGCCCGAAAGCCGCCGCTCGGGTGCGGATGTCGGCGGTGATGTCGGCGGTGGCGGCAATGCTGGGCGTGCTGACGAACGCCCAATCGCATAGCCGCGCCACCATCGCTTTGGCGTCGGGCGAGCCCCCCGCGTTGGCGATAGGCGGTAGCGTGGCGGGTTGCGGCAGCGAATAGCCGCCGCGCACCTGATACCAGGGGCTGTCGTAATTGAAGGTCCCCGGCGGTTGGGTCCACAGCCCTTGCAGGATTTCCACGAATGCGGCGGTGCGCTGATAGCGTTCCGCGTGGGGCAGCAG
Organism: Gammaproteobacteria bacterium; assembly: GCA_009692365.1. Taxonomy (GTDB): domain Bacteria; phylum Pseudomonadota; class Gammaproteobacteria. The sequence goes on along the minus strand of SHZJ01000003.1, from coordinate 97,620 downwards.
TTCGACCCCCATCATTTCAAATTCCTCGCGGCTCCAGCCGCTGACCAAGTTGATGCCCCAGCGACCTTGCCCGATGTGGTCTAGCGTGGCGCCCATTTTGGCCACTACCACGGGATGGAACACCGGCACGTGCACCGTGGAGAACACCCGAATGCGCGAGGTAACGGCCAGCAACGCCGACGCCCACGTGAGGGTCTCCAGGGAGGTACCTAAATAATCCGTGGGACCGCCGAAGCCGCGCCACCGGCTGACTGGAAAGAGAAAATCGAAACCCGCCGCTTCGGCCGCCAGCGCGATGCGCTTGTTGGATTCGTAGGGCCATTCGTCAGGGACGGTGCGATAGGTGCTGATGGCCGACATATTGCTGCAGTTGGGCATGAACAGCCCCAACTGGAGTGGCTTGCGGGGATGGTTCATAGGCTAGTGGACTACCTCGGTTTAAAGGGCGGACGCGCCCAGGGTTGCTGCAAGGCTAGCCAGCGCCTGCCAGTACCTGCTGGATGCAGCGGATGAAATCGGCCTCGGTGTGGACTTGCGCCAAGCGCTCGGCGGGCAGGGTATAGCCATATTCGCGCGCGATGCGCTCGTAGCGCGGGACCCGGGCGGCGAACAGGCGCGGAAACATCCACACCACAAAGTCGTCTGGTTGGATGGCGCCTACTTCGGACAAACCACGCTCTAGCATAAAGTAAGCTAGCTGCTGATCGAGAAATGCAGGCGGATAGTACAGTGGCTTGGGGTCCGCCTCCGCGCGGCGCACCAGTTCGAGGCCGTTGTCAGCGGTCGCCTCGAGGTACACGATAAGACTGTGTTGCGCCAAGATTTCCAGCACCCGAGGCTCGTCGAGTTCACACAAGCTGCCGGCCGAATCGTTTATAAAGTGCTGATAACCATAAATTTCATGCGATTTGGTGATGAATTCTGGCAAGTCGAGCATCGCGGCCACCTCGGCGTCGCGATAAAGCTGCTGGCGGCGCTTGAATTCTGCCAGCGGTAAACCTGCTTGTGCGGAGCCGCCCAGTTTGCCAAGAAAACTGAGCACCGCGGCGAGGTTATCGACCGTGATGTTGTTCGAGATGTAAATGGCGTCGCTGCGGAGCAGTTCGTGCAGGAAGGGCACTTGCACGGCCTGCTGCTTGATGTTGTCGAGGATGGGTTCGTTTAAATAACGTGTGCCAATGCGGTAATCGGCCGAATAGTGGAACCAGTTCGCGAGCCGTAAACGGCTGGAGAGATGGGTTTTGCCCACCCCCGACATGCCGAGCAGAGTGATGCATTTTGCGTCCCAGCGCAAAAATTGGTCGGCGGTCATTTTCATGGGGGCCATGCTACCGGCCAGGCGGGGGTTTTTGAACCCAGCTGGAACCGCTTGGGTCTTGAATCCGCCCGCGGCGTGCCCGCGCTACTAGTTTTTTATCCCGCGTTCACAGTAGCCTACGGGCTGTGGGGTTTGGGCGAATAGCCCTCAATCTGAGCGAAACAGCAAAGCCGAAGCATGAATAACGTAACCGACTACCTGAGCCAGAACCAGTCCCCGTTCAAGGTGCTGGTTGTGGACGACGAGCCCGATCAACGGGCGCTGTGTCGAGCCATCCTTCAGGCGCCGAAGTACGACGTGTCGGAGGCGTCAGACGGACAGCAGGCGCTCGCCTTGCTCGGCGAACAGGACTTCGACGTCATGGTGCTGGACAAGCATCTGCCAGGCTTAGACGGGGAGGCGGTGTGCCGCACCATCCGGCAAGAAATGGGCAACCTGTTGCTGCCCATCGTGATGGTGACGGGCGGCGGCGGCAGCACCAGTGTGCTGTCTGCCGCGCTGCGCGCCGGGGCGTCCGACTTCATTCATAAGCCCTACAGCGCCCAAGAATTCTCAGCGCGCGTCGATGGCGCCATCTATCGCAAGCGGCTCACCGACCAGCTCGAAAGCGCCGAGTCCGTGCTGTTCGCGCTGGCGCGAATGGTGGAAGCGAAAGACGGCAACACGGGCGACCACTGCACGCGTCTGGCGCAGTACTCGGTGCGTTTCGGGCAAGCGCTGGGGCTGAGCGGCGAGGAACTGCTTGCGCTGCGGCGGGGTGGGGTACTCCACGACATCGGCAAGCTGGGTATCCCCGAGGCCATCTTACTGAAACCCGGCAGCTTCACGCCCGTTGAATGGGGCGTCATGAAGACCCATCCGGTGATCGGAGAACGCCTGTGTGGCGGCCTCAAGAGTTTTCGCCTCACGGTGCAGATTATCCGCGCCCATCACGAGCGCTGGGACGGTAGTGGTTATCCCGACGGCTTGCAGGGGGAGGATATTTCGTTGCTAGCCCGGGTGTTTCAGATTTGCGATATCTACGATGCGCTCACCTTCGCACGTCCTTATAAGCCGGCGCTGCCCACCTCCGAGGTCTTGCGCATCTTGCGTGAGGAAACCGCCCGAGGCTGGCGTGACCCGGCACTGGTCGAGGTGTTCCTAAACCTGATAGAGCGCGAACCCGAGGCTTTCATGGTGCGTGAGCAAATCGGCGAAGACTTGGGCCTCGCCCTGTTTGAGGACATTCAGCGCGCGGCCGAGCAGACTAACCTGCCCTCGCCGTTGCGTGAGCCCAATACGTGACCCCTCCACCGGCCGCTCCAACACGGCCCGCGGTTGTCCCCGTGACCACCCTGACGAATGGGCTGTCCCGCTGGCCTCTGCGGCACGCGGTGCCTGTGGCCATTCTGGGGACCAGCTTACTGGTCGGCGCGTTGGGTTTCGGGATCCAGCAGCGACTGCAAACTCAGGCGCTGCTCGAAGCTATACAAAACGCGCAAAGTACCGCCGCGCGCTCCTCTGCCGCCGATGTGGCACAGCACTATGCCGCCGGCGACCTGCGTGGCTTGGCAGAAACTCTGCGCGTGCTAGGTAAAGAGCCCTTTGTCAAGTCCGTGATGCTGCTGGATGAGGAACTGCGCACGCTCGCAACCAACGATCAAACGGCGGTGGGCAGCAGCTTAGTACTTGCTGATTGGCCGGGTTTGACGCGGAGCCATTTTTCGGCGAACCCGCCCAAAATGGTGGGCCTAGGCGACAGCCAAACCATGCTGGAAACCGTGCCCTTGCCCACGGCGCAGCCCCCCGCTCAGCGGGGCTGGCTGCTGATCCAACGAGGTTCGGCGTGGTCGAACGCGCGGGCCGCCTCTGGGTGGTGGTGGCGGGTCGCGCTTGCCGCCTGTTCCGCAGCGTTGCTGACGTTATTGCTGTGGGCCTGGTTTGAACGCACATTTCGGCAGCGGCTGGAGGCCCTCAAAGTGGGCCTCCAGCGGGCTAGCGCAGGTGAGACTGGGGTCACGCTGCGCGTGGGGGGTGCGGACGAATTGAGCGACCTCGCGCGGGCCTTGAACACCACGATGACTGGCGTTGAGCAAGACCGCGCACGGGTGTTGCAGCGGGAGCAAGAACTGCGCGAGAGGAATTTGTCGCTGAGTTCCTTGCGGAGCGCGCTCGATGCGCATGCGATTGTTTCAGTGACTAATCTTGCTGGCAAGATTGTTTTCGCGAATCAGCGATTCTGCGAGGCCAGCGGCTATTCTGCGGAGGAATTAGTGGGCCAAGACCACGCCTTACTGAATTCCGGTGCGCATCCGGCGGCCTTTTTTGCGGATTTATGGCGAACCATTCGCGCGGGTAAAACATGGCACGGCCTGATTCGAAACTGCCACCGCTCCGGCGCGTTTTATTGGGCCCAAACGACTATTACCCCGACGCAGGACGAGAGCGGTAACCTGACGCAGTTCATCTCGATCCGCACCAACGTGACCGCGCGCGAATGTCACCGGCAGGGGTTAGAACTGCTGGTGCGCGCAGAGATCGGCGACGGCTTTTGGGATCAAATGGCGGCCGTCATTGGCGTCGGACTCAACGTACGCTGGGCCGGTGTTGCGTTTTTTGGGACCACGCCGGCCACCCTCGAGGTGATGGCGTTCCGGGATTCTGGCAAGCGGGCGGCGCCTTTCAGCCTGGAGGTGCTGGACTCTCCGTGGGCCATGACCATCCAGTCCGACCAAATTTCCTGCGTTCCCATGGAACTTTCGCGCCGTTTTAACTTACCCGGTGACTTCGCCCAGCGGGGTGCTGAGTGTTATCTCGGACAGTCGGTCAGGGACAGCGAGGGCGGTGTCACGGGGGTGGTGTGGGCGATCGACGACAAACCCTATGTGGCGGAGCCAGACGCCGAACTGTTGCTAGCCCTCGTAGCGCGCCGCGTCGCGGCGGAGCGCCAGCGGGTGGCCGCACAGGACACTTTGCAGGCACAGCAGCAACACCTAAGCGTCATCGTTCAGGCCGGCCGGTTAGGCATCTGGGAATGGAATATCGCCACCGGGCAGTGCCATTGTTTGGTTGGGAATCTCGCCGAACTTCTGGGCTGCCAACCGGCTGACCTACCAACCACGTTCGCGGACTGGCAGGCGCGTATTCACCCCGCGGACATTGACCGCGAGTTGGCCGCGGTCACCGCACTATGCAGGGGCCGAAGCGCGGAATACGTGGGTGAATACCGCTTGCGCCGGCAGGATGGAACGTGGCTGTGGCTCCACAGTCGGGGCCAGATCTCGCAGCGCGACGCTGCTGGTCAAGCACTCTGCATGGCCGGCGTGGCGCTAGACATCACGCAACGAAAACACATCGAACTCGCCCTCGAGCACGAGCGTGCACGCATTCAGATGGTCATTCGGGCGGGTAACCTCGGTTTTTGGGAATGGGATCTGGTGGCCGACCATACCGAGATCCAATCGCCGGCGTTAGATTATCTGGCCGTCTCGCCGGGTGAGGTCCAAAACGTTCAGGCGTGGTTGAAGCTGATTCACCCGGACGACTACTCCCGTTTCCTTGCTGCCGGGACCGCACACCTCAAGGGCACGACGGCCATTTTCAGCGTGGAAGCACGCTTTCGTGGACACGATGACTGGCGCTGGCAACTGGTCTGCGGCCAAGTGGTGGAACGCGCCGCCGATGGTCGCGCAGTGCGGTTGGTCGGCACCCATATCGATGTCACGCAATTGCGTGCCGCTGAGGCCAGCGCACAATTCAGCCAACAGCGCCTGCAGTCGATCGTCGAGGCAGCCGGGCTGGGCGTCTGGGATTGGGATATCTCCATCGACGAGCTCCGGACCAACCAGTGGATGGAACGAACACTCGGCGAAGTACCTCCTCCTCTGAGATTCCCGGCCGGCTCGATGGCAAATTGGCTAAGCAACGATGAGTATCCCAGTTATGCGCAAGCGATATGTCGCGTGCTCCGTGAAGGCGGCGACGGTCTGTTGCAGGTAGAGTTGAAGGTACAAGCGGCGGACGGCAGCCGGAAAACGATTATGAGTCGGGGACGGGTGACCGAGCGCAGCGCCCAGGGCCGGGCTCTGCGCATGGTCGGGATCCAAGTTGATATCAGCGAAAAACGCGCCATCGAAGAGCGTCTTCAGCGCGAGGAGGAGCGGCTCCGGATGGTGGTTTCCTCAGCGCATCTTGGGCTGTGGGATTTCGAACTGGTATCCGGACGCACGATTGTCAATCAGATGGTGCTGGGGCTGGTGGGCGACTCGCGCGAGCCCCCCATCCTGGAACGCGGCGACTGGGCCAAATTTATTCATCCGGACGACCTGCCGCGCGTCGAGGCCCGGCTGGCAGCGCATTGCGCCGGTGAAACGGCTCACTTCGTGACGGAATTACGCCTGCTCGCCGCCGACGGCAGTTGGGTCTGGATGTTAAGTTCGGGTGCCGTCCGGGCCCGCGACGAGCTCGGCCGGCCGCTCCACGTGTTCGGCGTGTTGCACGATATTACGTCCAGCAAAAAAGCCGACGCCGCGCAACAGGCCAGCGAGGAGCGCTTGCGTGCGGTGGTTGAGAATTCCCCGGTGGGCATGTTTCTGACTAACCCGCTGGGCGAGCTGTTGTTCGTGAACCCCTTACTGCGCGACATGCTGGGATGGTCAAACAGCTGGGATTTAACCTGGGATTGGAGCGTGTCCGTGGCCGCGGACGACCGTGTCCGTGTGCAGTTGCAGTGGTCGCGGTGTGTAGCGGAGGCAAACGGCTCTTTCTCAGAGGAGTTTTCCCTAATCAGACCCGACTTACGGACGATCAGAGTGCGGGCGCGCGCGCGGCCGGTGCGCTCGGATGGCGTGCTCTGGGGCTTTGTGGGTACGGTCGATGACATCACCGACGAGATAAACGCGGCGGCCGAACACACGCAATTGCAGCGGCAGCTCCTGCAGGCGCAAAGAATGGATGCGTTGGGGCAGTTAACGGGGGGTATCGCCCACGATTTTAACAATGTGCTAGCCAGCATTTTGGGTTATACCTCGCTGGCGCGCTCGCTTTGGCCAGACCACAGCGAGCGCGTTGATGAGTACTTGGACGCCGTGATGGCCGCCGGCGAGCGGGCGCGTGAACTGGTGGTAAAAATGCTGGAATTCAGTCGCAACGCACCCCGCGAGGATTTACATCCCGTCGACCCGGCACCCCTGCTCGACGAAGTGTTGTGCATGCTGGCGACCATTATTCCCTCTAGCATCCAACTGCGGGTGGAAAATAAGACCGCCGGCGGCGGCGTCGCTTTGCTAGACCCCTCCGATTTGCACCAACTGCTGGTGAATTTGGTCCTCAACGCCCGCGACGCCTTGCCCGGGCATGGGCTAATTCTGGTCAGTTTATTGCCGCTCCAGCGTGTTCAGGCGGTGTGCTCGGGCTGCCACAGTCCGATCGACGCAAGCTATCTGGTGATTGATGTGACAGACGACGGGGAGGGTATTGCCCCCAGCGTGCTGCCCCAGATTTTCGACCCGTTTTTCACGACTAAGGGCCCCGGTAAAGGGACCGGGATGGGTTTGTCGGTGGTCCACGGGATTATGCATCGGGGTTCTGGACACCTCGTGGTGACCTCTACACCTGGCACGGGCACACGCGTTCGTCTGCTGTTCCCGCCGGCGCTGAGCGCCGAATCGCCAGTGTTCGCTGAGCAGACCGGTCGGCCCCCCACGCTGCACGGCAGCGGCGGACGGCGCATTCTCGTGGTGGACGACGAACCACTGGTGCTTAAGTATTTGGTGGAGTTGTTCCGGCGCCAAGGTTATGCGGTAGACAGCGCCACGGACGGTGTCGACGCGCTGGCGCTATTGCAAGCACGCCCCGCGGATTACTGTGTGTTACTGACCGATCAAACCATGCCCCGGATGACGGGGCTAGAACTTGCCCACGAAGTACGGCGCTCTTACCCCCGTCTCCCCATTGTGCTCTGCTCGGGCTATAGCCCCACCGTCAACGTAAAAACGGCGCAAGAAGCCGGCATTGAGCACTTTTTTCGCAAGCCGGTTAGCCCAACAGTGCTCTTAAGCGCGGTGGCGGCGCTAGCCCAAGCTGGTACGGCCTGAGCCGGCGCGGGGCGCGCGGTTAGCGACCGCGGTAGCTTGGCGCGCGTTTCTCCATAAAGGCCCGCGGTCCTTCTTGGGCATCCTCGGTCTGGAATACCGGCGCCGCAATCGCCAATTCCAGCGCCATCGCGGCGTGCTCGGGTTGGCCGAGACAGGCCTTCACGGAGCGGCGAATCGCCCTCACCGCAAGCGGCCCATTAGCGGCAATCCGGCGCGCCAGGGCGTGGGCTTTGGCGAGCGGATCTGCCTCAATATAGTTGAGAAAACCCAGCGCTAAGGCTGCTTCGGCGGTGATGAGGTCGCCGGTCAGCAGGAGTTCCATGGCCTTTGCATAAGGCATTTGGGCGGGTAAGCGCACGGTGGAACCGCCGGCCGGGAAGATAGCCCACTTGACTTCCTGAACCCCAAATTTGGCTTCGGCTACGCTCACGCGCAAATCCGTGCCCTGCACGAGTTCCATCCCCCCCGCGATAGCGTGACCATTGATGGCCGCAATGATCGGTTTTTCAGGATCGAAATTCCGCAGCAGCGCGCGCTGCGTGATGGTGCGGTCGGCCATGACGCGTTCATCCCATTCGTTGGCGGGTTGGCGGGCGCCGGAATACAGTGGGATGAGTTGTCCCAAATCGGCCCCCGCGCAAAAAGCGCTGCCCGTGCCGGTGAGAATAGCGACACGCACTTGGTCATCCTCGCGCACCCGTAGCCAGGCCTCAGCCAGTTTCACCGCCAATTCCGGGTTGAGCGCGTTGCGCGCCTGTGGCCGGTCGAGGGTGATGACGGCGGTGTGGTCTAGCACCTCGTATTGCAAAACGCTCATCGGGGATTCCTCACACAGTGGTGCCGCTGTTGGCAGCGAGTTAAGAGACGGTGGCAGCCTCGGCGACCCGTTGCGCTAAATGCGCCAGCGCCTCGTCCACTTGGTCGATGAGGATCAGGCACAAATCGCCGGGTCGTAAAGCGGCCAGTGCGGCGTCGATGGCGATAAATTCGCCCCGGATTTCGGTTATCTCGCGCGTGCGGCTGGCGTTGGCCAGTCCGGTGCGCAAGAGCGCGAGCACTTCGCCATCGGCACGTCCGCGCTGACAGGCATCTTGATAGAGCACAACGCTGTCGAACACCTCGCCGAGTATGCGCGTCTGATTGGTAATGTCCTCGTCGCGGCGGTCGCCCGCACCGCTGATCACCACGCTGCGACGGGCGGCTGGCAGCGCGACGACGGCGTCGACCAAGGCCGTCATGGCATCGGGGTTGTGGCCATAGTCGGCGATGACGGTAGCGCCGCGATAAGCCATCAAGTTGAAGCGCCCCGGGGTGCTGGCAGCATCCGAGATAAACGTCGCCAGCCCGTCTTTGATCACGGACCACTCGAGGCCCAGCGCCCACACCGCTCCGATCGCGGCCATGACGTTCGCAATCTGAAAGCCGATGCGCCCGCCCATCGTCAGCGGTATTGCAGCCAGCGCTAGGCGGCAGATTTCCTCGCCGTCAATGGCGCAGCTAATGGCGTCCTTTGCGGCCAAAACGATCGGCCGACCTTGCGCGCGGTGGGTGAGGATAATGGGATTAAGGTGGTCACGGGAGAAGAAAATGACGCTGCCGGGGCAGGCCGCGCCCAGCCGCGCCGTGATAGGGTCGTCAGCGTTTAAGACGGCGTGTCCGGTGGGCGCGACGTTTTGGACGATGACGCGCTTGAGCACCGCTAAATCTTCGACCGTGGTGATGAAGTTCAGGCCTAGATGGTCGCCGCGACCGATATTGGTGACCACTGCCACCCGACAGCGGTCGAAGGCCAGCCCCGCGCGCAGAATGCCGCCACGGGCGGTCTCAAACACCGCCGCATCGACCTCGGGATGCATCAACACACTGCGCGCGCTGCGCGGCCCGCTGCAGTCGCCGGCGTCCATTTGCCGGCCATCCACGAACACGCCGTCGGTCGTGGTCATGCCCACCCGCAGGCCGGACCTGGCTAGCAGGTGGGCGATCAGGCGCACGGTGGTCGTTTTGCCGTTGGTCCCGGTGACCGCCACGACCGGAATGCGCGCATCGTCGCCCGGTGCAAACATCTCGGCCACGATGGCCTCGCCAACGCGCCGTCCCGTGCCAAAAGATGGCGCCAGGTGCATCCGCAGTCCGGGTGCGGCGTTCACCTCCACCACCCCGCCGGCCTGTTCTTCTAGCGGTAAGCGCACCGATTGACACACGATGTCTACACCGCAAATTTCCAGACCCACCATTTGGGCGGCGGTTACCGCGCGCGCGGCGAGTTCCGGGTGGACTTCATCGGTGACATCGGTCGCGGTGCCGCCGGTGGAAAGATTGGCGTTGTTGCGCATGATCACCCGTTGGCCGAGTGCGGGAATGGTCTCGGGGCTACAGTTTTGCAACTGCAGACACGCCCGCGCGATGTCGTCCAACCGAATACGGGTCAGCGAAGTGGCGTGGCCTTCGCCGCGCCGTGGGTCGCGGTTCACCTCCTCCACCAGTTCCTGCACGCTGCGCACGCCATCGCCAATGACCTGCGGCGGTTCGCGCCGCGCCGCGGCGATGAGTTTGTCGCCTATCACCAGCAGGCGGTAATCGCTGCCCGCGATGTAGCGTTCCACCAGCACCTGCGTGCCCGCTTCAGCCGCCGCCTGGAATGCCTGTTCCAGATGTTCGCGGGTTTCAATGTTCACCGTCACGCCGCGACCTTGATTGCCGTCCTGTGGCTTCACGACGACGGGTAAGCCCAAGGCGCAGGCGACGGACCAGGCTTGCGCGGCGTCCAGCACGGTTTGCCCCTCGGGGACCGGCACGCCCGCGGCGCGCAGTAGTTCCTTAGTGAGTTGTTTATCCTGGGCGATGGACTGGGCGATGGCGCTGGTGCGATCCATTTCCGCGGCCTGAATCCGCCGTTGCCGGCTACCCCAGCCAAATTGCACCAGACTGCCGCTGGTGAGACGGCGAAATGGGATGCCGCGCTCCACGGCCGCCGTCACGATGGCACCCGTGGAGGGGCCTAAGCGCACCGTTTCGTAGAGTTCACCCAGCGCGTTGAGTTCGGGGTCCAGATCGAAAGCGAGCGCGTCAAGTGCGGCCTCGATCAGCCGCTGCGCGAGCGCAAAGGCGCCCAGCCCTATGGCTTCTTCGACATATTCCACCACCACCTGCGAGACCCCAACATCCGGTGCCGCCGCCGTGTGCGCGAAGGACACCGGGCAGCCGAGCAGAGTCTGCAGACCCAAGGCCGCGACTTCCAGCACGTTGGCAAGGCTGAGGGTGCTGCCGGCCGCCGCCGGCGCGAGTGGGGGCAGTTGCGGATAAAGCGCCCGCAGGCGCTCGACGAAGCCGCCCATTTGGCGGAGGTCGCGTTCGGCTTCCTCGCAGGTAACGAGCGCTTGGATAGCGCAGCGGCGGGTCCACAGATTGGGGCCGCGGAGCGCCCGGACACGCTCAACCTGCATCGGCGTTAAGCTCTTTTTCGGCCGGCGATGGGGCGCAGATGGCGGTCAAAATGTGGCTGTCCTCTGGTCGAGCAACGCTACCGGGTATCCCACGATGGCGCCGATGATGAGATCGAAAGGGATGCCTAGCGCCCACGCGGCGGCGGCGGCCGGCAGGCAGTCTGCGGCGTTAACGCAGGGTGCGAGCAGGCGGCGCTCGGCGTTGTTGTGCTGTGCGAACACCAGCGCATCGCCATCGACATAAACCGCGCGCGCGCCTTTGAGCAGCGCCGCCTGAATAGCGCTAGTCGCTTGGCTGCGGCTATACAACAACACTTCACCCTCCGAATACGGTGCCAGTGCGAGCACGGCCGCGTCATCGGCATTCAACACCGCCACCCCGTGGGCTAGGACGACGTCGATCTGGGTGCGCAGCACGTGGGCCATCTGGCCGGCGTCCTGCACCCCAAAGGGGATCACCTCGGTGGGCGCTTCGATGGAGGTCAAGACCCCCACGAGACAGCGGTCGTAAGGTAAACCTTCCCGCAGCAAGCTGGTGGGCGAGGTCTCGATGACGGCCGCATCGACCGTGCGATTGATCAACACCCGCTGTCCGGCCGACCAGTTAGCGCCATCGCCTTGCTGGATGCAGCGCTGTCCGAGAAAGATCCCGGCGGCGCAGGCAACCCCGACCGAGCGGCCATGGAGGTAGAGCAGATAGCCCAGCAATTGCGCAACGCTGGTGGTATCCGCGCAGCCCGTGATCCCGACCAGCGGGATGCGGCCATCTTCGCCGGCCGGGAAGAGGTGCCGCACCACGGCGTCCCCCGCCGTATTGCCGGTGCCGCCGTTCTGCCGCAGATGGGTGGGCAGCGAGGGGCCTGCGTTGACTTCGATAATCGCGCCCTGTTGGGCCGCCAACGGCTGTCCAATGTCACGGGCAACGATATCGATGCCGGCGATGTCGAGTCCCACGATGCGGGCTGCCAGCAGCGCCAGCGCCAGCGTGTCGGGATGGACGTGCGCTAGGACGTCTTCCCCCAGTTTGGCGTGGCGGTGCAAGCCGACCACGCGCCCCGCAGCCGGTACGCTGTTGGCGTCCAGTGTTTGCGAGTTCAGCGCGCGGCGCACGGTGGGGTAGTCGAGCAGGGCTTCGGCCGCCCAGCGATCGCTTTCCCGACCACCCAACGTGCGGGTGACCAGCGCGCCAACCGCGTCGTGGCCGTTGCCGGTCACGGTGAATTCTATCGCCCGGGTGACCGCCACCACGCGCTCGCCTACCACGAGTAGCCGATGCTCGATGCCTTCGACGTAGCGTTCAATGATCACGGCCGATTGCACCTGCTGCGCCCGTTCGAAGGCGGCGGCAATTTCCGGCTGGCTGAGCAGCGCCAGCGACACCCCCTCGCCCCGACTGCCTTCGGCCGGTTTTAGCACGACCGGCAGGCCCAGTTCTTCGGCGGCACGCCACGCCTCGGCCAGCGTTCGCACGATCTGGCCCTCGGGAACCGGCAGGCCGCAGTAGCCCAGCAGTTCTTTTGCCAGATCTTTGTCTTTCGCGATGCTTTCGGCGATGGCCGAGGTGCTGTCTGTTTCTGCAGTCCAGATGCGGCGCTGGCGAGCACTTTGTCCTAGCAGCACCAGGTTGCCGTGTGCTAGCGGCGCCACGGGGATCCGGGCCGTGCGCGCGGCCTCTACAATGCAGGCGGTGCTCGGCCCCAGTGCTTTGCTCTGCGCCAGCTTCCGCAGCCCGCGCAGAGCGCCGTCGACGTCAAAAGGTTCGGCGTGGATGGCGGCTAAAATGAGCTCGCGGGCCTTGAGCAGGCAGGCTCTTGTGAGGTCTTCTTGGGTAATGCGCACCACCACGTGATAGACGCCCGTGGCCCCCGCGCCGCGGGCACGGCCAAAGCCCGCCGGGTGGCCAATGCGTGACTGGAGTTCCAGCGTAACGTGCTCGAGGATATGTCCCACCCAGGTGCCTTCTTGCAGGCGCCGCACGAAGCCGCCGGGCACCTCGTAGCTGCATTCGTGCTGGTGCAATCCCGGCAACCAGTCAAGGAGCCGCGCCACGAAGCCGGGCAAGCTGTTAGAGGGACACTCTTCCAGCGTGCCGATGTCCACCAGTGCCTCGAGCGCAGGTTTATAGGACCAGCGGTTGGGGCCACGCAGGATGACCAGTTCGAGAATTTTGAGGTCGTGGCGGGTCATTACGTAGGGGTTCCGCGCTGGTAAATTAACGGCCAGCCTCGGCCTTGCGGCCAGAACGCTACGCCCACGCCGGTCACACGATAAGATAGGCCATGATCGAAAATTTGCATGCTCCTTCGCTAAACCTGTTGCCGCCAGATTGGCGGGCGCTTATCGCAGCCCGTTTGGCGCCCGACGAATCGGTGCGCGCTTGCTGTGAAACTGACCTGACTCCCGACCTGCGCTACGCCACCGGCGTACTGGTGCTTACCACGCAGCGTCTTTTGCATCTGGCAGGCGCTGAGCCTGAACACGAGTGGCCCATCGGGGCGGACTTGGCCCTGCGCCAGTCCGACTACGCGGGCGTGGGGCTAGTGGAAGTTACCCGGGGCGCCACCAGGCTCGCCGTCGTGAGGTTCAGTTTGGCCCACAGCACAGGCGCCACCCATGTGGTCGCCGAGTTCGCTCGTCTGCGCTTGGATGGTGGGCTAGCGGGCGTGCCGCCCAGCCCGTGCCCAGAATGCCGTGGCCCCGTGGACCCGGCGTCCGGCGTGTGCGCGGCCTGTATCCGCGAGCTCGATGCCCCGCCCTCAACCTGGACCTTATTCCGGCTCTGGCGCTTCGCCAGACCCTACCGCACCCAGCTCTTTTTTGGTTTTCTGTTCACGCTGGGGTCAACTTTTGCGACCTTGATTCCACCCTATCTCACCATGCCGTTGATGGACAAGGTGCTTATTCCGTTCCAGAACGGCACGCCGATCGACCAATCGCGCCTGATTCTATACCTCGGCGGGTTGTTGTGTGCAGCCCTATTTGCGTGGGTGCTGGGTTGGGCTAGAACCTATCTGCTAGCACTCGTATCGGAGCGGATCGGAGCGGATTTACGCACGACCACGTTTAATCATTTGCTGGGCTTATCGCTAGAATATTTCGGCGGGAAACGCACCGGGGACCTCATCAGCCGATTGGGCTCGGAGAGCGACCGCATCTGCGTGTTTCTGTCGTTGCATGCGCTCGATTTTGCGACCGACGTGTTGGTGATACTCATGACGGCAGCCATTCTGTTCTCGATTGACCCTTGGCTCGCGCTCACTACCCTGCTGCCGCTGCCGTTTATCGGCTGGATGATCCATGCCGTGCGCGATCGTTTGCGTACCGGTTTCGAGAAGCTGATGCGGGTGTGGTCGGAGGTCGCCAATGTCCTGTCGGATACCATCCCCGGCATCCGCGTCGTCAAAGCCTTTGCCCAAGAAGAACGCGAGAGCAAACGGTTTCTGGTCGCCAACCAATACAATCTGGCCCTCAACGACCGCCTCAACAAAACCTGGGCGCTGTTCGCGCCGACGGTCAGCCTGCTGACCGAGGTGGGGCTGTTAGTGGTGTGGGGTTTCGGGATTTTTCAAATTTCCCAGCACGAGATCACGGTGGGCGTTCTAACGGCCTTTCTAGCTTACATCGGGCGCTTCTACGCGCGCCTCGATTCCATGAGCCGCATCGTCTCCAATACCCAAAAGGCGGCGGCTGCGGCGAAGCGTATTTTCGATATTCTCGACCATGTCTCCAGTGTTCCCGAACCCCGCCAGCCGCTGACTATACCGGTCGTGCGCGGCCGCATTGAGTTGCGTGAGGTGGGTTTTCGGTATGGCAGCCGCCAAGTGCTGCGGGGGATCAGTCTGGAGATTGCGCCCGGCGAGATGATCGGTCTGGTGGGGCAAAGCGGCTCTGGCAAAAGCACGCTGGTTAACCTGATGTGTCGTTTCTACGATGTGGCCGCAGGAGAAATTCTGCTCGATGGGGTCGACATCCGAAACCTCTCGCTGGCGTCCTTCCGCTCGCATATCGGTTTGGTGCTCCAAGAACCCTTTCTTTTTTTCGGCACCGTGGCGGACAACATCGCCTACGGCAAGCCTGGCGCCAACCGGGCCGAGATTGTGGCCGCGGCGCGCGCAGCGCACGCGCACGATTTCATCCTGCGCCTGCCGCAGGGCTACGATTCGCTGGTGGGAGAACGCGGGCAGGGTCTGTCGGGTGGTGAGCGCCAACGCGTTTCGATCGCGCGGGCGTTGTTAATCAATCCGCGCATCCTCATTCTCGACGAAGCGACTTCTTCGGTGGATACCGAAACCGAGAAAGAAATCCAGCGTGCGCTAGAAAATTTAGTCCGCGGCCGCACGACCATTGCCGTGGCTCACCGCCTCTCGACGTTGCGCAAGGCCGACCGCCTAGTGGTCTTGGACCGTGGCCGCGTGGCGGAAATCGGCAGCCACACCGACTTGCTCGCGCGGGAGGGCATTTACGCCCGGCTGTATCAGGCGCAATTACGCCAGCACGAGGAAGGTGAGCTGGCCGGAGTCCATCCATGAACGCGCAATTCACGCTGGAACGCTCGCCACGTGGGCGCCTGATCCTGACCTTGGCGGACGGCTCCTGCCATCACGACGTGCTGCCGGTGCGCGCTTTCCCGCTCACCGCGCCCGACGAGTTTGTGGCGCTGGTATCGGCGCTAGGCCAAGAATTGGTGAGCATCGACCGGCTGGACGAACTGCCTGCCGCCACCCAGCAACTCCTGCTGGAGGCTCTGGCCCCGCGGGAATTTGTGCCGCGCATTCTCGGCATCGAGAAAGTCTCC
The DNA here is from genome assembly GCA_009692365.1 of Gammaproteobacteria bacterium. Taxonomy (GTDB): domain Bacteria; phylum Pseudomonadota; class Gammaproteobacteria. The sequence continues at coordinate 81,990 of SHZJ01000003.1, read as the reverse complement.
ACCTTCTCGACGCCCAGCGTGTGGACGCTGCAAACCGACCGTGGACCGACGCAGTTGACGCTCAAAGCGGAGGAAGACATCCGCCGTCTGCCGGGGGGGCGCTTGCTCATCACCGACAACCACGGTTTGCAATTCATGGTGGAGGATCAGGCCGCGCTCGACCCGCGCAGCCGGCGCACGCTGGAGCGTTTTCTCTAAGCGCCGGCGCGGCCATGGCTGCCCATCGACCACCCCTGTCCGGCGGCTTTTTTAGAGGTCGCGTGCGCGCGTCACGATGTTGGCAATTTGCTCGAGATACGGGGCCGCACCTTCGGCGAGTTCTTGCGTTTGGGTGGCGTAGAACATGACCAAGCGTTGCGCGCCGGCGGCGCGAAAAGCCCGCAGCGCGCTGTCCGGCAGCTTGCCATTTTCCGGGTCCACGAACGGGCTGAGGCTGAGCGTTGCGGGGTCTCGACCCGCCGCGCGGAACATTTCTTTCAGTTCGGCCGCCTCGCGCGCGAAGGCCACGGGGTCGTTGGCCAACGGGCACCAGCCGTCATAGCTGCGCGCGATTCGGCGCAAAGCTTTCTCGCCGTGACCACCCAACAGCAGCGGCGGGCCACCGGCTTGCAGCGGCTTAGGCTCGCTGCGTACCGGCGGAAAGTTGACGTGCCGACCCGCATAACTGGGATGGTCTTCCGTCCAAAGTTTACGCATGGCCTCCGTCATCTCGCGCATCCGTTGCCAGCGGGTGCCAAAATTCGCGCCCATTATTTCGGTTTCCTCCCGCAACCAGCCCGCGCCGATCCCCAGCAAAACCCGCCCGCCGGTGTAGTAGTCGAGGCTGGCAATGGTTTTGGCGGTGACCAGCGTTTCCCGCTCGGGCAGCAGGCAGATGCCGGTCGCGAGTTTGATGCGCGTGGTCGCGGCGCCCGCCACCATCAGCGCAATGAAGGGGTCACTCCACCGGCCGTAGTGTTCGGGTAAGGGGCCGCCAAAGGGATAAGGCGTATGGTCGCCGCGCGGAATGATGGGGTGTTCGGGGATCCACAGCGAGTCGCAGCCGATTGCTTCGGCGCGCTGCGCGATCTGGGCCAGATTTCCTGACTGGTTGGTCGCAATCATCAGAAAGCCAATATCCATCGTCAAATCCTTCTGCGCTTGAGATGGCCTGAGTCTCGCACCGTTCTAGCTGCGCTGGGAAGCGCCGCCCGCGAGAGCCTAAAAGGCGCCCGAAAAACGGTCTTGTGAGGCGGCATTTCCTGCCCGCCTCGCGGGTTTTCAGGCAGGGGTCGCAAACCGCGTTGGGCGCCGCCGCGCTCACCTAAAACCGCGCATAATTGCACCCAGTCTGGCGCGTAGGCTGGGCCCGAGCGGGCGCTGTCGCGCACCGCCTCGCGCCCGCCTAGCGGCAGCCGCCAGCGGCAAATCCTCGGGCGCTGAATGGATGGTCGGCAACGCCCCGCTAGCCCGGCGGGTCACCAGGAAATAACTCATAGCCAGTAACGGAGATATCAGCGATGGACAGACACACCATTGTGCCGCCGACCATGCGGCACATCGTCGAGCGTTTTCATTACGCGCCTGCCGTGCGCATTGGCCCGTGGATTTATTGTGCGGGGCAGGTGGGGCGGGACGCTAATATGCGGGTAATCGAAGGTTTAGAAGCGCAGATCGTGCAGGCCTTCGAGAACGTGCGCGCGGTGCTGAGCGAGGCGGGCGCGGGCTTCGAACACGTCTACGCGATGACGACCTACCATGTCGACATCCACGCCCAACTCGAGCCGTTTATCGTCATCAAAGACCGCTACGTGCTGCGCCAAAACCCGCCCCCCACGTGGACTGGCTTAGGCGTGGCGGCGCTGAGCTTTCCCGGGCAGGTCGTGGAGATTCAGGTCAACGCCTACCTACCGGGCTAGCTGGAGTCGCTCGCGCCGCGGGCCTGGCGGCTTAGCCGGCGCCGACTTTCTGCTGCAGCAATTCGGCTTTTTCGCGCTCGTCGAACTTGTCAGGCGTTGCCAGCAAGCGCTGCAGAATTTCCCGGGCCGGCGCTAGGTCGCCGGCTTCTACCAGCGCGTAGGCGTAGTGGTAGGCAATGCTCGGCTGGGCGCTGGCGTCACGATGAGCGCGTTCAAGCAGCTTCAGCCCGCGCTGGAGCTGGCGCGCTTGGACTAAAATCCAGCCCAGTGTATCGGCGGCCTCCGCGCTGTCGGGCAAGGCCGTGTGCGCCCGCTCGGCGAGACTGAGCGCGCGTGGGTCGCCCGCGCGCTGGTACAACCAAGCGAGATTGTTGAGCGCTATCGGGTTGTCGGGGGTGGTCTTCAGCAAGGCCTCGAACTGGGTTTGAGCCAGCGCAAATTGCCCCCCCTCCAAGGCGAGTCCACCCAAATTGCCGCGCACGGTGACATCGTCCGGGTGGGTACTTAGCCAGTGCGTGAGGCGCTGCTGCGCCCCCGATAAATCACCCGCCGCGTGGAGCGCGCTCACCAGTTGGATGAGGATCGCGGTCGAGGGTTGTTTGTCGAAGGCGACCGCGAAGGCCTGCACGGCGGCGGCGTAATCGCCGTTGGCAGCGGCCAGCTGGCCACTGGCCAGATCACCCAGCGCGCGCGCGGGGTGGGCTTTTTGCAGACGGGCCACCACCACTCGAGCAGCGTCTAGGTGCTTGCTGCCAGCTTCCAACTGGAATAAGCCCCACAGCGTTTGAAGGTCGTCGGGCTGGATCTTTAAGAGCGCTTGATAAGTCTCACGCGCAGCCTCGAGGTTCCCTGATTGGCGGTAGGCTGCGGCCAGCAGCAACGCGGCGGGCGCGAGGGTGGGGTCTTCTTGATGGAGTGCGACCAGCAGTTCGCGCGCTTTTTCGGGCGCGCGTGCGTCGAGCAAAATCTGCGCCCAGAGCAGCCGGCTCTGCAGCGTGGTGGGCGCAATCTCGAAGGCTTCCTGCCCGTAGCGCAAGGCCGTCGCGGTGTCGCCTTCCCGCAGGCTACGCAGCGCCAGCATCCAGCGGGGTTGCGCGGCGCGGGGCTGCGCGCTGGCCGCGGTTTCAACCAGCCGCCGGGCGTCCGCTGCGCGCCCTTCGCGCTCGGCGAGTAACGCCAACGCCAGCGAGGCCGAGGTGTAGGCAGGGTCGTGCGCCAAGGCCGCTTCGAGTTGGGCGCGCCCTTGCTTCACGTCTTTGCGCTCGAGCGCGAGCACGCCAGCGTTGGTGAGCGCCGGCGCAAAATTGGGGTCGATGGCGATCGCTTGCGCGAAACTGCGCGCGGCGTCGTCAGGCCGTTTGGCTTGCCCCTGAGCGATCCCCAACAGGTTGAACGCCAGGGCGTCCTTGGGCCGCAGTTTGACCAACGCCTGCGCCGTTTCTACCGCCGCCTCCGAGTGACCCGTCAGCACCTGAAGATAGGCTAGCAATTGGCGGGGGCTCGCATTGTCTGGTGCGGCCGCGACCAGGCCTTCCAGCTCGCTCAAGCCACCGACGGTATCGCCCGCTAGCACCTCGCCCCACGCCTTCTGGGCCTTAAGGCTCGGCGCATCTGGCGCCAGTATTTGCGCGCGCGCCAGCGTGGTGGCGCCATTCTTGACATCGCCGGCCGCAAACTGTGCGTAGCTCAACAGCGCCAGCAGCTCCGGATCCTTGCTCGTCTCGCCGATGAGGGGCCTGAGCGCGGCCGCCGCTTCCTGGGGGCGGCCTTGTGCCAGCATCAGGTTAGCGTACAGTCGCGCGCCAGCCAGCTGTTCTGGGTAGCTGGTGCGGAAGGTTTTTAGGTGGGCTCCGGCCTGGTTGAACTTCTTTTGGTGCAATTCCGCGTCCGCCAGCATGAGCAGTGCTCGCGGGTTGGTTGGCATGAGATTGAGGATGTCGAGAAGGGCTGTCTCCGCCGCACCCCAGTTGCCCTCCGCATAGGCAAGCGCGCCTTGCGCGAAGCGAGTGCCAGGGCTCTTGGGGGCCACTTTCACCAATTCGTCTAAGACCAGGTGGGCTTCTTTGAGTTTATTTTGGGCTAATAAGCTTTGGATTAGTCCGGCGTAGCCCTCTTCTTTGCGCGCCGCCCGGTTTAGATTGCCGCGGAACGCCACCTCGGCGGCGGGGAAATTATTCTGCATCAGGGCAGTTTGGCCACTGAGGAAGAGGGCTTCCGGGTCGGTGGGCGCGGCCTGCAACGCGGCGTTGAGCGACCCTGCGGCACCCGCCAAATCTCCTTGCGAGAGCGCCAGACGTGCGGTGGCCAGCAGCAGGCTGGGTGCCTGCGGGTGCTGCTGCGTGGCCTTGGCCAGCATTTCTTTTGCCCGTGCGGTGTCCCCCAAGGCCTGTTGCGTCTGCGCGTCGAGCGCGAGGACTTCCGCGGTACGCTCGCCGGTCCACGTATTGAGCGCGGCCAAGGCCTTTTTGGGCTCGCCGTTACCCAACCACGCGCGCGCCAAGTCCAAAGCGAGTTCAGGATGGGTCGCCAGTAGCGGGCGGGCGCGCTCCAGTTCGGCGATCGCGGGGGCCGCTTGTTTGAGTTCTAGATATATTTGCCCCAGCCGCCAACGCGCGAGCGTTTGCTGGGGGTCTATTTGCAGCACGTTTTTGTATTGCAGCACAGCTTCATTGAGACGCCCCGCGAGCCGCGCCTCCTCGGCGGTTTTTAACCAGCCGGCGCTATCCCCGGCGCGGACGTAGCGCCATGCCAGCCAGCCACTGCCACCACAGGCGCCGAGGAGGAGAGTGAGCAAGATCCAGATGCGTAGCCGGCTGCGGGGTGTTGGTGCAGGGAGTTCCGTTGGATCGTATTCGCTCATGGGTATCGGCGAGCCTTAAGTTTGACAGGCAAGTTATCCGCTACGTGTAACCTGTTCGGTAGGTTTTGGCTAGCTTAAGGCCCTAAGACTTGGGTTCTGCCGGACGGCGGTCCAACGAGGTGTCCGGTCGTGGCGCGCCGCGCGGCCGAACTTAACCGTGGTTGCGGCGCACTCCGGGCGCACCCGCCGCGCCGCGGCTCGCCGATGGGTCGCGCTAGTGCGCGGTAGCCCGCCGGCGCCACTGGAGGAAGGCCATCATCGCCAGCGCGAGTCCAATGGCGTAGCCGATGATACCCGTGACCACCAACGGTGAGGCGTGATTGACGGTGGCAATCAGGAGTGCCAGACCCGGATTACGCATTGCCGTGGCAACTGCCGCAGCGGGCCAGACCTGCGCATCGCGGTGGCCCAAAGCCGCGCCTACCGCCAGCGAAAGCACCGTCAGCCCGAAGCCAGTGAGGCTCGGCAGCCAGCCGATTCGGTCCAAGACCGCCGGCAGGTCGATCAGTGCCAGTGCGCCCATGCCGAGGATGAGTACGTTGCCTATCCGCGCCAGTGGGGGCGACCAACGCGCCGCGAGTGCCGGTCGCCGCGCGCGAACCGTGGCACCTAGCGCCAGCGGGAAAAGTTGCGCAAAGAAGACCTGACGGCCGATGGCTAGCGGGGAGACGGTGAAATCGGTGCCGATGATTTTATCGATCACCGCCACGCTCAACGGCACGCTCACCACCGCGAGCAACACGATGGCCAGATGCAGGGCCGGCGCGAAATGGTGGTCGCCGCCCGCATCGATCGCCCGCCGCAGTGCTACCGGCGCGCCGGGCGAAACCGCCATCAGCAGGATCCCGACCGCCACCGGCAGCGGCGGGTCAAGAAGTTTGACGGCCAGTACCGCCAACACGGGAATGGGGACGAGGACTGCGAACACCACCACCGTCAGCACGACGCGCCGCGCCAGCGCCGCGGCGATCTGTTCGCGCCCCAGCGTGAGGCCCAGTGCGAACATCACGACGAACACCGCGGCGACTGCGGAAACGCCGATCCAATGCAAAGGAACGGGCACTGTTTCACTCCTGAAATGGGTCGCGGCGCCCGGGCGGCGCAGTCGGTCGGCGCGCCGTTAGCGCCTCGGGGTTTTGGCGACTGGGCGGGACCCGTGGGCTGCCACTCGCTGCGCTGGCGAACGGTGGTGCGGGCGCGCCAGCGCGCCGGCGTCCACAGCGGGCATCAGTCTACAGGATGGCGTGGGATTGTTCGTTAGCAGGCGATGCTGTCGCTGACAGGGCCGCTGCACCGCGCCGTCGGCGCCCCAAGCTCAAGTCGCGGGCTGATTGTCGGCGAGGTGGCGGCGAGGTGGCGGCGGCGGGCCAGACTTGCTGGATGGCGGGTGCGAATCCAGCTGGCCAGCGTGCGCTCGGCGGATTGCCAAGCGCCGCGCTTGGCTGCGCGGACCAGCCGCGTTTGGCCACCCGCTGGCGACGAACCTGCGGCACCCGGCGTCCCGCGGCCCCCACCCGGGCGGCCATTTTCGCCCGCGCTGCCACTGCCGCCAGCCACCGCTGGCGCGTTACCACCCGGGGTATCGGCGCTCGCGAGCTTTCGATATTCTGCGGCTTCACGGGCGGTGCGCCGCGCTGGCGCGTGCTTGAACTGTGGCTGAGTTGCGCGCCGCGCGCCGCCTTGCCAGCCTCCTCTCACGACAACCGGCAGTGTATCGATGAGCAGCGCAAACCAGGCCCAGATCGATCTTTGGAACGGTCGCGTGGGCGAAAAATTCGTCACGCTGCAGGCTAGCCTCGATCTCATGTTCGCCCACGCCTCGGCGGCATTGCACGCGCAGGTGGGGCCGGTGGCCGGCCAGCGCGTGCTCGACGTGGGCTGCGGGACAGGGGAGACCTGTACCCTGTGGCTGGCGGATGGGGCGCAGGTGACGGGCTTAGATGTGTCCGCGCCGATGCTTGCCGTCGCGGCCCAGCGCACGGCTGGCCGGGCGCAGTTGGTGCAAGCTGATGCCGCGCTCTGGCGCAGCGAGACGCCGTTTGATCTGGTGGTGTCGCAGTTTGGTCTGATGTTCTTTGCCGATCCGGACCTCGCCTTTGCCACGCTCGCGGACAACCTCCGCCCCGCTGGCCGCCTCGTGTTCAGTTGCTGGCGCGCGGCGGCCGACAACCAGTGGGCGACCCTCCCGATGGACGCTATTCGCGAATTGCTGCCCGCCGCCCCACCCCCGGCGGCAACGGCCCCCGGCCCTTTTGCCTTGGCCGACCCAGGGCGGCTTGAGGGCATTCTGGCGCGAGCGGGCTTTACCAAGGTGGTGTTCAGGGCGTTGGATTTCCCCCTCTGTCTCACCCGCGAGGGCGGGGTGGAGGCGGCGGTGCGTCTGCTCCTGCAGATTGGCCCGGCGGCCTTGGCGCTCGCCGAAAGCAGCAAAGAGGTGCGGGCGACGGCCGCGCAGCGGCTCAAACAGGCGTTCGCCGCCCACGAGAAAGACGGCGGCGTGGCGCTCGGTGGTGCGCTTTGGCTGGTCGACGCCAGTAAGGCCGACTGAGGCGCCGCAGCGGCTTGCGGCGGCCCTTGCTCGCGGCTCATGCCGGCCTGCCAGCCAATGAGTAGCGCCCCGCAGCACGGGCGACTCCGCGGGCAGCGCGAGGCTATTCCGACTTTAGCGCGAAGGGTCTTGCGCCGGGGGGCGTGGGGGCGAAACCGCGCTGCGTGCGCGCGGTGGTCGCGAGGTCGGGCGGCGCTAGGTCCTCGCCAGCGGTGCGCCCAGCTACCCCCCGGGGTTAGCAATCTACGCCCTTGGGCCGGGCCACTGCCGCCACGCGCGCAGGGTGGCTGCCCGCTCGACCACGAGCGCGCCGACATACCCTGCGGCCGGTTCCAGCTGATGAAGCTGCCAAGCTGCAGCCGGGGCATCTGGAATGGCCCAGGTCAGAATGGCGGCGGGCTGGCGGGGTTGGAGAGTAACCGCAAAGGTATGCAGGGGAATCGACAGGCCGCCCCCCAGCGCCTTCACGACGGCTTCCTTGCGGGTCCAACAGTTCAAGAATCCCGTCCCCTGCTCGGCGGGATCGAGCGCTGCCCGTGCGGCGGATTCCTGCGGTGAAAAAAATCGGGTTGCGATTCTCTCGGCGTCCACGACGGTTCGCAATGCTTCGACGTCTATCCCGATCCGGCCCGACCGGGCGACCGCGATCACGGCCAGCGAGGCGCAATGTGAGGCGTTAAATGCCAGCCCCCTAGCGCCGGGGGGGTGTGCAGCGCGGGTTTTCCGAATTCGTTTTCTGTGAACTGGAGTTCCTCTGCTGGCGCACCGAGGTACCCCGCGAGGAGCGCGCGCAGCGCCACCCGGCGCTGGAGGAATGCCGCTTGCTGGGCTGCTGACCGGTAGCGGCTGGCCGCGGCGAGTTCAGTCGCTGAAAGCGTCTGCGTGCCGGCGATCATCGCGGGTTGGACTGCGGCCAGATGCACTACCCACAGGGCGATATCGTTCTCGCCGAGCGCATAGAGCGGTTGCTTAGCGGCGGCGGACAGGCCAGACATCGCGGTGCTTTCTCACGCTTGCGGCAGCGTCCTGCTTGATTTCCTTAGCCGTTTTTGCGGGCCTTGCACCCCCAGCCCAGCGCCGGTCGCGCGGCGCGGCAACCTGTTTTGTCACGGACCTGCAGCCGACCACAACCACCACTTCGCGCCGCCCACCGAGTGGTCTCGAGCACGTGCGCAAGGCCGGCACGGCCGGGCGCTAGGCATGCCGACGCGCCGGGGCCCGCGCCGGGCACTCCCTACTTAGCCAACGGGAGTGTCCGCCGTGGCCTCGCACCTTTAATCGAGATTAAACGCCCGCGTGACATTTTCGCTCAGGATCCTGCGTCGGGAGACTTCCGGCAGCGGCGCCAGCATTTCTTTTAGCTCGTGCATGTACTCTGCCGTGTGGTCGGGATGCGGGAAATCCGAGGCCCAGAAAAAGCGGTCATCGCCAACGAAAGGAATGATGCCCGCCACTGCGCGTTCGTCCGGATCGATCGACACATAGCATTGCCGTTTGAAATACACGCTGGGTAACTCTTTCAGCCCGCTCTTGGGCATGAGCGGGCCTTTGGACACGGCGTCCATGCGGTCGATCAGTTGCCCAATCCAGCCCGCCTGGCTTTCCAGCACCACCGCTTTGACCTTTGGGAAACGTTCAAAAATCTGGTAGTGAAACAATGAGGCAAAAGCTTGTTGCATGCCTTGGGCAACCAACACATCGAAGTACCAAGTGAATTCGAAGGTTTCCTTTTGCGCGAGTTCATCGAAGCGCCGATGCACGTCTAGCGAGGGCGGGTCGACGGTTGGGTGCATTGCCACTGGCGCATCGTGCTCTTGGGCGATGGCCCACACCCGCGCGTAGTCCGGATGTCCCGGCGACTTGCGGGTCCACGTGAAGGGATGGAAGAAAATGCCTTTGGCGCCTGCGCTCAAGGCGCGTTCGGTCTCCGCGGCCGCCAGCGCCGGGTCGGATAAAGAAATATGCGCAATGGGGACTAGGCGACCACCCGAGTCGGCACAGAAATCCATGATCCAACGGTTGTACGCGCGGGTGTAGGCGGTCGCAATTTCTGGCTCACTGACCTCGGGCTCCCACAAGATGCCGAGGGTGGGATACAGCACCGCTTTGGCCAGACCTTCGGTGTCGAGTCGGGCCATGCGCTCTTTGGGGTCCATCGACCCAAACGGTGCGCTGCGCACATAACTGCGTTCGCGTGAAGGCAGGATGTCTGGCGAACCCATGCCACCCAGAGTGCCGGGAAAACCCGCCGGCATGAGTTTCGAGGGTTTGCCGTCGTACTCGAAGTATTCCAGCCCCTCGGCGTTGGTTTTGATGCGGATCGCGCGGTCGCGATATTTGGCTTCTAAGTATTTCTCCCACAGATCGGGCGGCTCTAGAATGTGGCCATCGGCATCGATGGCGCCAGCGGTTTCAACAGGGCTATGCATGCTCGAGGTCTCCTCTGGGGGTAGATTTTTCGGGGCTCAGCAACGCTCGGATCTACCCCTACCCTACCCTAAAACTGCGGCCAGCTGACGGCCCGAACGCAGGCCAAACGATTTGGCCCGCCCGCAGCAGAATTTTGCATTGCGGCAAAATACCCGCCCTGCGCTCCGCAGTTGACAGGCTTTGGGCCGTCACGGACAGTGCCATGGAGCGGGCCACGAGCGCACACTGACCGTCCTCAATCGCGGAGCTACCTATGACTCATCGCGCCTGCCTGAGATTGTGCTGGCTGCTGGCCAGCATCACCAGCTGCGCGGCCGAGCCTTTGGAGTCGGTGGTGGGCCGATTGACGGCGCCCCCAGTAGTGACCGCGCAAGCGGGGTTTGCCGCCCGCTTACTCGTCCCCCCGGGACAACTCTACGACCCCTTGGTGATGCTGCCGGTGGGTCAGTTCATGTGGTTGAACGACGATGGTGGCGAGGAAGATGAGAAAGGCAGTCGCCTGCTGCGGGTGGATGCCAACGGGGGCATTGGCGTGCTCGCGGATATCGGTAAATTGTTGCCGACCGTTGGCTACGACATCGCCCCGGCTGGGTTTGGCGCTTACGGCGGCCAAATCTTCTCCCTGGCACAACCCAAGGTTGCGATGGAAGGGGCGCTGCTCAATCACATCATTCAGCGCATCGAGCCGGCGCGGGATTACGCCACCAGCGTGTTTTGTACCCTGCCGGCTGCGGGTCCCAAAAAGATCGCCGGCTTCGGACTCGACGCCCGCTTCGGGCCGCCGGGCAGCCCCTTCGCGAACCGTCTGTTTGTGATTACCATCTACAACGACGCCATCTATCAAGTGACGCCCGATGGCCAATGCACGCCGTTCGTGGTGTTCGACGGCAAGCGTTACAGCGCCCCAACCCTGCTGACGTTCGCGGCCGACGGTCAGAGCATGCTGGTGTCGGTCAGCGAGGGTGAGTTCGATATCACCAGCACCCGCTTGCAGCGCGGCGCCATCGTGCGCGTTTCGCCGGCTGGCAAAATCGCCGAGGCGCCGTTGTTCAGTGGGGTGGGACGACCCATGGGCATGGACTTCGCGCCACCCGGTTTTGGGACTTACGGGGGCGAACTGTTTTTTGCGGAGGTGGGACTGTGGCAAGTGCCCGTGCCCATGACGCAAGCGCTGCAGGCTGACGGCAAGATATACCGGCTGACCGCCGCCGGCGCAGCGGTGCTGGTGGCCTCCGGTTTCCACAATCCAATTGGCGTGCGTTTTTTTAACGGACGGCTGTGGGTGAGCGACATCAACGGTGACTTCATCGCGGGTAAGCGCGAACTACCCGACGGCTTTTTGGTGGAACTGCAGGCGCACTAGCCCGCCGCAAGTGGGCGGCCCGGCACCGGCTTGCGGCGCGGCTTGGCGTGGGTTCGCTCGCCCTGGCAGGTCTGGCGCGCGCGACTAATTCTGACCAGCGCTCCCGAGCGCATTCCAAGGACATGCTCAATTAACGTTGACAGTAATCCGGAGTAACGGTTCATGGCACAACTCGACGGCTCGACCATCATCGCGCGTTCGCTCAAAGCGCAAGGCGTGGAACACGTCTTTGGCATCCTCGGCTTCCCCGTCGTCGACCTGGCGCACGTGCTGCAGCGCGAAGGTCTGAATTACTTTGGCTTCCGCAACGAACAGGCAGCCAGCTATGCCGCCGGCGCGGTGGGCTACTTGACCGGTCGCCCGGGCGTGTGTCTGACGGTCTCGGGCCCGGGCATGGTGCACGCGGTGGCGGGCCTGTCTAACGCGTGGGCGAACTGTTGGCCGATGCTGCTGCTGAGCGGCGCGCCGGACTCGTACCAGCGTGAGCAAGGGGCATTCCAAGAAGCGCCCCAGATGGAAGCCGCCCGCCCGTTCGTGAAACTCTCCACCCGCCCCGACGCGTTGCCGCGCGTGCCGGCCTACATCGAGAAATGCGTGCGCACGGCCATGTACGGTCGACCGGGCGCGGTCTATCTGGACCTGCCTAGCGACATCATCAACGACACCCTCGCCGAGGACGCCGTGCGCTGGCCGCCCCAGTGCCCGGCCGCGCCGCGTAGTCTGGCCGATCCCGCCGCGGTCGAAGCGGCGTTGGCCATTCTGCGTGGGGCTAAACGGCCGTTGGTCATCCTCGGCAAGGGTGCGGCCTACGCGCGCGCCGAGCACGAAGTCCGGCGCTTCATCGATAACTCACAGCTGCCTTTTCTGGCCTCGCCCATGGGCAAGGGCGTGGTGCCCGATGACCATCCCCTGTCGGTGGCGCCCGCGCGCTCGCAGGCGCTGCAGGAGGCCGACGTCATTTTCCTCATCGGCGCCCGGCTCAACTGGATAATGCATTTTGGTTTGCCGCCGCGCTTCGCGCCCGACGTGCGGATTGTGCAACTCGATATTGCCGGGGATGAAATTGGCACCAACATTCCAACCGCTGCGGCACTGGTCGGCGATGCACGGGCGGTGATGGGCCAGATCAACGCAACCCACGCGGCGGCGCCGTGGCAATTCCCCGCGGCGGGCACCTGGTGGACCACGCTGCGCGCCAAGATGGCGCAAAACGCCGAGCAGGTTACCGCGATGATGCACGACGACAGCGTGCCGATGGGCTATTACCGGGTGCTACGCGAGGTGCGTGACTATCTCCCGCGTGACGCCATCGTGTGCAGCGAAGGCGCCAATACGATGGATATCGGGCGCAGTATTTTGTTGAACTACAACCCCCGGGAGCGCCTTGATGCAGGGACTTTTGGCACCATGGGGGTGGGGCCCGGGTTCGCGATCGCCGCGGCGGTCGTCCATCCCGGACGGCGGGTTTTTTGTGTGGAAGGGGATTCGGCGTTTGGCTTTAGCGGCATGGAAGTGGAAACCGCCTGTCGTTACCGCTTGCCGATTACTTTCATCGTGCTCAATAACAACGGCATCGCCTCCGGCGAAGCGCAGCTGGGCGATCCCGTGGCGCCGCACGTCTTTACGCCCGGTGCCCGCTACGACCGGGTGATCGAGGCCTTCGGCGGGCGAGGGTTCCACGTCACCACCCCCGCCGAACTGACTCAGGCGCTGCGCGACGCGGCCGGTGAGACCATGCCCACGCTGATCAACGTGATGATCAATCCGCAGACCCAACGCAAACCCCAGCAGTTCGCTTGGTTGACGCGGTGAGCTAGCGCCGGCCAGCTCCTGAAATTAGCCGGCGCTTGGATGGTTCAGCACCGGCAGAAGACATGCACGGCCCGGCGCCGGGCCGGCCGCGGTTGTCACGCGCCGACCTGCGGGCCGGCTGGGCGACTCCGTTTGACGCTCCTCAGCTAGGACAGGCAGTAAGCACTATGCTCATGGCGATCATTGAATACGAACTCAACGCCGGCGTGGCCGGCGAATTTCGGGAAATTCTCGACCGGCTGCTGCCGCGACTGGCGCTGATCGACGGCTTTCTCGGCGCCTATCCGTCCGCCAGCCTGACCCATCCGGGACGCCAGTACGAAATTTCCTATTGGCGAGACGCCGCCGCACTCGCGCGCTGGGCGCAAGACCCCGACCATCTGCACGCGATGCAGCGTGGTCGTGAGTCGGTGTTGCGGTGGTATCGGATCCGGGTGGGTGAGGTCACCCGGGATTGGAGCCGTGGCGAGTTACCGGCAGATTTGGCTGCGCCCAGCGCGCCGGTCTAAGCCGGTGTTAAAGGCTTAGAACAACGGATTGCGGGGCGCGAGGCCCAGTAAGACGCGGCCCACATCCTCCACCACATGCGCCTGCAGCTGCAGGTGATGTCGCGCCACATTGAGATCGCGCGCGCAGCGATCGAGGGCAGGATCAAAAATTGACGCCGTGCCGCCGAGTTCCTGCAGCATCCCCACGGCTTCTTGCGCGCGGCGCGCGGCGAACACGATGGCCAGACGCACGCGGGCGACATCCGCCACCTCGAGCACCGTGCCGCGCTGGACGGCGTCCCAGGCTTGCTGCACGTTCTGATACAGATAGGCACGCCCACCCTCGATTGCGGCCTCGGCCTGCGCCAGCATGATCTGCACGCGGGGCTCTTCGCGGGCGGGGCGGGCACCGACAAACGGCACGCGCTCGAGTAAGGGCAACAATGCATCCATGGCGCCTCTGGCGATCCCGCAGGCTGCCGCGGCCTTGCTCATCGCAAAACGCAGGCTAATCGGCAGCCGCCAGGCAGGGGCCGGGTCACGCGGCGGGCCAAATAAATCGACGGTGCGCGGGCCCGGGACGAAAACTTCGGTGAGGGTGAAATCGTCGCTGGCGGTGCCCTGCAGCCCGCTGGTGTGCCAGGTATCGAGCAACTTTGCGCTACTCGCGGGGGCAAAGATTAGCCGTGTGAGGGGCGTGCCGTGGGCGCGCAGGCGTGGGGTATCGCCGGCAAAAACCGCGCATAGGCCACCCAACCACGTGGCGTGTCGGCAGCCGCTGGCGAAGCGCCAGTGACCGCTGACAAGGAAGCCACCGGGGCACTCAACTGCCCGCCCACCGCCCACCACGGTGAGTGCGGCCACCGCCTGCGGCGTCGCCATCAGCATCTCGCGCACCACCTCGGGTTCGAGAAAAGCGTTGATGCAGGCGCTCGATTCGGAGCCCACCATGGCACACCACCCGCTAGACGCGTCGCCTTGCGACAGCGCCTCGATGACTTCGAGATGGGTGATAGGGTCGGCGGCGGGCCCGCCATAGGTCTGAGCGACCTGCAGATTGAACGCCTGCAGTGCGTGCAGTGCGTCGAGGACCGTAGGGCTTAGCCGGCGGGTCTGCTCGACCCCAGCGGCCGCCAGGCGTAGCAACGGCTGGAGCGCGCGCGCCCGCTCAGTGAGCGGCGACATCACCAACGATGAGGGTGCGCGGGCGGGCTGTTTCCCATCTCTCGACTCTCCACTTGCTCGTTTTTTTAAGCCGACTCGCGTCGTCGGTGCGGAGCGGTCGGCGGCCGCTGCCGACGCTGTGGTCTCAGCTTGCGCTGGCGTCAGCAACGCAGTGGCCACCGGCCACGCCGGGCGCTGGTGCGGGGACTATAGCCCGGGTGCGCCGCGCGAAGTATAAGGGGCGCGCCTCAGCGCAAAGCAGGTGCGGCGCGCGCCAGCACCAGCCCAGGCGGCGATGCGGTGCGCGGGCCCAACCCCGCCGCCCCGAGGCTCGGTCGGCCTGCCGAGGCACGCCGCCGTGCGCGCCGCTGCCCGCGATGTGGGGGCAGCCTGTCGCCCCCAAAGGGTTCCCGATGGCGAGAGTTGTTGCTAGTATCCGCTCGGACCTAGACGCGCAAACTCTGGACGCCTGCATGCTGAATTTCCATCCGCCAACCCGCCCAAAGATTTGGCGCAGCGCAACGGTCGTGCTCGTGCTCGCGCTCGCCTTGGTCGCCTGCGGCAAGGGGCCACCGAAGCGCCTAGTGGCCCCTTTGGAGGTCACGCTCCTCACCATCGAGCCAGCCGACGTGCCGGTCAGTGCGGAGTACGTTGCGCAAACCCAGAGTTCCCAGTTGGTGAATATTCAGGCCCGGGTGTCGGGCTTTCTCGACAAACGGATATACACCGAGGGTGCGGTGGTCAAGGCGGGCCAAGTGCTCTTCCAGATGGACCCGAAGCCCTTCCAAGTTCAGGTCGATGCGGCCAGTGCGGTCGTGCAGCGCAATCAGGCCGCGTTGGCGGTTGCCACCGCGACGCTCAAGCGCACGAAACCCTTGGTGCAACAAAACGCGCTGTCGCAGAAAGATTTAGACGATGCGCAGGGCCAATTCGAGCAAACCAGCGCGGCGGTGCTGCAAGCCCAAGCGGATCTCGAGAGCGCCCGCCTGAACCTCTCCTACGCCACGATCTCCTCGCCGGTAAATGGCGTTTCCAGTTTCGCGGAGATCACCGATGGCAGCTACCTCAGCCCGCAAAACAACCAGCTGACCACGGTGGCAGTACTCACCCCTATTTGGGTCAACTTCAGTTTGTCGGAAAACCAAATGCAACGGCTTGAAAAAGAAACCAAGTCCGGGCGCCTGGTGCTGCCGAAAGACCGCAACATGACGGTTGAAGTGGACAGCTCCGACGGCAGCCGCTACCCGTATACGGGCAAAATCACCTTCGCTAATCCGTCCTACAACATGCAAACGGGTACCTTCCTGCTGCGTGTCACGCTGGACAACCCAGAGGGACAGTTGCGTCCCAACCAGTACGTGCGAGTGCGCCTGCTGGGCGGGGTGCGGCCCAATGCCACTCTGGTGCCGCAACGCGCGATACAACAGGGCGCGAAAGGACATTTTGTGTGGGTCATCGACAAAGCCGGCAAGGCCGTGCTGCGGCCCGTCACCGTGGGCGAGTGGCAAGACGAGAATTGGTTCATCAACGAGGGCCTGGAAGCGGGCGAGCAGGTGGTCATCGATGGCGCTCAGCGGCTGTTCCAGGGCGCAGAGGTGCGCGTCGTGCCGCCAGCAGCCCAGCCTTTGGTGGCCCCGGTCGCAGGTTCTTAGGATGGCCCAACGACTGAGTTCTGCGGCCCGTTGCATTCCGGTGGGAGCCGCTGCGGCCCGCCAAGCACCGCGGCGCTGACGCCCAAATGTTCTCTCGTTTTTTTATCGAGCGCCCTATCTTCGCAACGGTTCTCGCGCTGCTGCTGATGGTCGGCGGGCTGGTGTCGATGAAGTTGCTACCGGTGCAGCAGTACCCCTCGATCACGCCGGTGCAGGTCACGGTCTCGGCGAACTACCCCGGGGCTGACGCGAAAACGCTGGCCGATGCCGTCGCCGGGCCTATCGAGGCGCAGATCAACGGCGCCGACAACATGCTCTACATGACCTCCACTAGCTCGTCCACGGGCCAGTTGAACCTGGTGGTCTATTTCTCGTTGGATACCGACCCCGACATCGCGCAGGTTCAGGTCCAGAACCGGGTCGACTTGGCGATGCCGCAGCTGCCCAAGGCTGTTACCCAGCAAGGCGTGTCGGTGCAGAAAAAATCCTCGACCATCATGATGCTGCTGGCCATCACCGGCGACGGCGATCGCTATAGTGCCGATTATGTCGCCAACTACGCCAACGTGTATGTGCTCGAAGCCATTAAACGGGTGCCGGGCGCCGGGCAGGCGACCATCATGGGCGTCCCCAATCAGGCGATGCGAATTTGGATGGACCCCGACCGTATGGCCTCGCTGGGGATCACCACGACCGATATCTCCAGCGCTATCAGTGAACAAAACGCGCTATTCGGGGCCGGTCAAATTGGGCAAGAGCCCAGTAGCGGTCCCAACGAACTCACCTTCCCGGTGGTCACGCAGAGCCAGTTCACCGACCCCAAGCAATACGAGAACATCATTCTGCGTGCGAGTCAGGACGGCAGCGCCATTGTGCGCGTTGGCGACGTGGCGCGGGCCGAGATTGGGCGTAGCCAATACGTCGTCGACAGTCAATTAAACAACGAGACCAGTACGTTCATCGCCATTTACCAACAGGCGGGGGCGAACGGACTAGTGGTATCCGATGCGGTGCGCAAGACCCTTGCGGACATCAAAACGCAATTCCCCGCCGGCATGAGCTATGACGTGGCGCTCGACACCAACGACTTCGTGCGGATGTCGATAGAAGAAGTCATCAAGACGCTGCTGGAAGCCATGCTGTTGGTGGTGTTGGTGGTGTACCTGTTCTTGCAGAGCCTGCGCACCACCCTCATCTGCGCGGTGGCCATTGTGGTGGCGCTGACGGCAACCTTCGCCGGCATGCTGATAATGGGATTTTCGATCAACCTGCTCACCTTGTTTGGACTCATTCTCGCCATCGGCATGGTGGTTGACGACGCGATCGTCGTTGTGGAAAACGTCGAACGCATCATGCAACAGCACCATCTCGGGCCGAAGGAGGCCACACTCAGGGCGATGGGCGAGATCGGCAGTTCGCTGGTGGCGATCGTTTTGGTGATGGTCTCGGTGTTCATTCCGGCGGCGCTGCTCCCCGGCACCACCGGCCAACTGTACAAGCAGTTCGCGGCCACGATCGCGATCTCCGTGACGGTCTCGGGTTTCATCGCCCTCACGCTGACGCCGGCCATGTGCGCGCTGCTGCTCAAGCACAATCCGGCACCCACCCGCGGATTTTTCGCTTGGTTTAACCGCCGGGTCGACCGTCTGACCCGAGCTTTCGGCTATGCGGTAGAAGTCATGATCAAGCGCATGGCGGTGGCCTTCGTGCTGCTCGCGGTGTTTCTGGTGGGTATTTGGCATTTGTTCAGCATCCTGCCCACCAGCTTCGTGCCCCAGGAAGACCAAGGCTATGCGATGGTGGCGATCATGCTGCCGCAGGCGGCCAGTCTGGACCGCACGCAGCGAGTGGCCGAACGCGTCGACGCTATTCTGGAGACGATTCCGGGCGTCGAAAAACGCACGCTGATCACCGGCTACAGCCTGTTCGACAGCGCCCTGAAGACCAATACGGCCACATTTTTTCTGACCTTCAAGGACTTCAGGGAACGCTACGCGACGGTGGCCACCGCAGAAGCACAAAACACCCGCGCGATTCTGCGGAACCTTTTCCTGCAGGCGCAGCACATCCAAGAAGCCATCGTGGCGCCCATCTCGCCGCCCGCCATCCCCGGCATCGGCACTACCGGTGGCTTTGAGTTCTGGATTCAGGACACCACGGCCGGCAGCCCAGCGGCACTCGACGCGCTGACCCAAGCGTTCATCGCCAAGGCGAAAGATCGGCCGGAACTAGCGCCGCTGCGCACGACCTTCAATGCCAGCACCCAGCAGCTACGCGCGGTGGTCGACCGTGACAAAGCCACCCTGCTGGGCGTGCCGGTGCCGGAGGTTTACAACGCGATCCAGGCCCAATTTGGCTCGCTCAACGTGAGTCAGTTCAGCCAGTACAGCCAAACCTGGTGGGTAACGATGCAGTCCGACGCGCCGTTTCGCAAACAGCCGAACGACCTGACGCGACTCTACGTGCGTTCTGCCCAGCAGAAGATGGTGCCGCTGTCGGCGTTAGTCAACTTGGTATGGACCACCGGACCGGACATGGTGCCTCACTTCAACGGTTTCCCGGCGGCCGAACTCATCGGCGGGGCGGCGCGTGGCTATAGCTCGGGACAGGCGATCGCCGCCATGGAGGCATTGGCCGCCGATCTGCCGGCGGGCTATACGTTCGCTTGGTCGGGCGTGGCCTATGAAGAGAAGCAGTCCGCCGGGACCTCAACGATCGCCTTTGGCTTTGGCATGCTCATCGTTTTTCTGGTGCTGGCGGCGCAATACGAATCGTGGACGCTGCCCGGCGCGGTTATGACAGCCATCCCGTTCGGGGTGCTGGGCGCGCTGCTCACCAATTATATTCGCGGGCTTGAGAACGACGTCTATTTCCAAATTGGCCTACTGGTGCTGATTGGTTTAGGGGCCAAGAACGCGGTGCTGCGGGTGTCCGCAGCGGTAGATTTTCGCAAGCAAGGCAAGACGATCATGGAGGCCACGGTGCTGGCCGGTGAGCAACGGCTGCGCCCGATTATCATGACCTCGCTCGCGTTCGCCGTGGGCTGTCTGCCACTCGCCATTGCGGTGGGCGCCGGCGCCAATGCGCGGCACTCGATTGGCACCGGCATCATGGGCGGGATGCTGGGTGAGACCACTTTGGCGATGCTCTATGTGCCGTTGTTGTTTTACGTCTTCGATCAACTCGCCGAGCGGCGCAAGGTCAAAGCTGAGGCGAAAGAAGAGGCCGCCAAGCTCAAAGCAACGGCCCCTGGGGACGGCGCGCTGTGAGCCTGCGCGTGTGCCTTGCGGCCGGCCGGCCCGCCTGCGCCGCGCCGTCGTGGCGTTTGGGCGCGCGGTCCTGCGGAGACGGCGACCGGCACCGCACTGCTGCGGCCATTACCGGCTGGCGAGGGCGACATCCCCACAGGATTTCTCCGCGATGAGCCGGGCCGTGCCGTTTCTTGCCCGGCGCTGTCGCCTAGCCACCCGCTACGCACTGGCCGCTTGCGCCATCGCCCTGACGGGCGGTTGCTTCATGGTGGGCCCCGACTACCAGCGCCCCGAGGTGGTCGCGCCGGCGGCCTTCGCGCACGAAACCGCCGCCGCCGCCGCCACTGCGGACACGACGTGGTGGCAGCAGTTTCAGGATCCGCTGCTGGACCAACTGATCCTCGAGGGGCTGGCGCACAACAGCGATATTGCCATCGCCGCGGCGAACGTCGATAACCTGTCCGCCGTGCTGCTGCAAACGCGTTCGCAGTTGTTCCCGCAGACCGGCTATAACGCGGGCGGCCAAGGCCAGCGCGGCGATGTGCCGACCACCGTGTATAACGCGACGCTGTCGGCGAGTTGGGAACTCGATCTCTGGGGTCGGATCCGGCGCCAGTCGGAATCGGCCTTCGCCAACGTGCTGGCGAGCGACGAGGCCCGCCGTGGGGTGGTGCTCTCGCTGGTGGCCACGGTCGCCAACGGCTACCTGCAGCTGTGCGGCCTAGACGCCCAACTGGCGATCGCCCAGCGCACGCTCGGCACCTACAAAGACTCGGTGGCCTTGTTCACCCTGCAGTTCCAGTACGGGCAGGTGTCACAAATGAATGTGGTTCAGGCGCAGTCGCAGTACGAGACCGCCGCGGGCCAGATCCCCGCCATCCGATCGCAAATCGCGCAGATCGAGAATAGCCTCGCGGTGCTGGTGGGGCGCGAGCCCGGCCCGATTACGCGCGGGAAATCGATAAATGAGCTCATTTTGCCGCCGATACCTCAGGGTGTGCCGTCCGAACTGCTAGAGCGGCGCCCCGACCTGCTGCAGTCCGAGCAGCAACTGATCGCCGCCAACGCGCAAATCGGTGCGGCCAAAGCGCTCTACTTCCCCAAGATATCCCTGACCGGGGTGTTTGGCACGGCCAGCAGTGACCTCACCGAGCTGTTCAAGGGCCCGACGCGGGTGTGGACCTACGCGGGCAGTTTGGCCGGGCCAATTTTCACTTTCGGCGCCATCAGCGGGCAGGTAGCACAGGCTGAGGCCGCGCAGAAGGCCGCGCTGCTTAATTATCAGCTTGCGATCCGCAACGCCTTTGCGGATGTGGATAACGCCCTGGTGGCCAACCAGCAGCTGCAGCTGCAGCTGGGGGCCCAGGTGCGCTTGGTGGCGGCTTTGAAAAAATACACCGACCTCGCCAATCTTCAGTTCATCGGTGGCTACACCGACTACACCACCGTGCTCCAGGCGGAACAGTCCCTGTTCCCGGCCGAATTAGCGCTGGCCTCGCTGCGCGCCGAGTTGCTGTCTTCCTCGGTGAATACCTACAAGGCCATGGGCGGCGGCTGGGTGACGCAAGCCGATAAACTCACGACGCCCGAGCCTCAATCACCGCCCACGGTAGCGGCGCGCCCACCGCTGTTTTAGGGCTTTACGACGGTGCTTGGCCGGGGAAATCAA
Organism: Gammaproteobacteria bacterium; assembly: GCA_009692365.1. GTDB lineage: Bacteria > Pseudomonadota > Gammaproteobacteria. The sequence continues at coordinate 60,855 of SHZJ01000003.1, read as the reverse complement.
GCGCTCGCCGCAGCATCAACCAGCGGGTGACCCGGCGGCGAGCGGTGGGGCACAGCCAGCGCGGGCGAGCGCAGCCAGAGTCAGCGCAAATCCGGTGTGCACGAGCACAGTCCGCGCGGCCGAGGTCGAACAGCTTCCGGCAATTGAATTGTCAGGCGCTTGTCATCTAATGCCGGCAGGCTTGGCCCCTGGCGCCTAATGTCACAGACGGGCGTTGGCCTGCGAGCGACCCCCGTGGCTAACCCTGCACCCGCCGGCGCGCGCGCCGTGGGTCTGGCAGCGCTTAGTTTTTGGCACCCAGCAGGGCGCGCCGTGGGTCTGACGCCCGCGCGCCGCAGCCGCGAGTTCGCTGCTGCTTTGACGAGGCCGACTGATGACCCCACCCAAGGCCACGCCGAAGTCCGCTCGCGCGCAGGGGGCACGGCTGACCCAAGCCGTGGCGCTGCTCGAAGCCGGTTAGCTGGAACCCGCCTGCGAGCTGCTGCGCGCACTGCTGGCCGTTAATCCGCGTCACTCAGAGGCCCATTACCAGTTAGGCATCGCCTTGGGTAAAACGGGCCGGGCGCAGGCGTCCCGGGCAAGCTTCGCGCAGGCGGTGGCCGCGGATAAGGGCTGCGCCAAAGGGTGGTATCGATTGGGCAACGCCAGTCACGCGGCGGGGGAATTGGTCCTCGCGCTCCAGCACTACGAACGGGCCGCGGCGCGCAGTCCAGACACCCCGGTTTTCCATTTCAACTGCGCGGTAGCGCGGCGCCAGCTCAATCGGTGTGAGGACGCGCGGCGGCGCTATCAGCGAGTCATCGCCCTGGACCCCGCGCACGCCGCTGCCCATTACAACCTGGGCAACCTGTGGCGTGCTGCGTATCGCTCGGCGGAGGCGGTGCCGTGCTATGAGCGGGCGCTGGCGCTGCGGCCGCTGCACGAGGAGTCCTACCTCAATCTGGCCGCGGCCCTCGGGGAGTGTGGGCGACTGGCCGAAGTTGCCGCACTGCACGCCAGCGCGGGTCAATCTCGCCCTGCCTGCGCTCCTGCTGGGTGATTTCGCCACGGGTTGGCGGCTTTATGAAGCCCGCTTAGACCCCCCCCACTAGCCCCGCCCGCCCGCCGGTTTGCAACAGCGGCGTGGCGGGGTGTAGAGCCGCTGCGGCAGCGAACTTTGCTGGTTTCCGCCGAGCAGGGCCTAGGCGATTTTTTGCAGTTCTACCGCTATGTGCCCGAGTTATTGGCACGCGGCGCACGCGTGGTCTTTGCGGCCCCTGCGGCCCACGCAGCTGCCGGGTCTGAGCGTGCTGCCGGCGGGAGCCGCAGCGCCCGCGTTTGATGAGCACTGCCCGCTGTTGAGTCTCCCCCTGGCTTTCAACACCGACTTAGCCTCGATTCCCGCCGCCGTGCCCTATTTGCGCCCCCCGCCAGCGCTGTGCGCACAGTGGCGCGCGCGTCTGGGTGCGCGCCGGCAGCTGCGGGTTGGGCTGGGGTGGGCGGGTAATCCCCTGCACGCCAACGACCGCCAGCGCAGCCTCGCGCTGGCGCAACTCGAGCCTTTGTTCGCCCTGCCGGTAGAATTTCATTCCTTGCACAACGACCGGCGGCCCACCGACTTGGCGACGCTAGCGCGTCATCCGGGAATTCATCGCCACGAGTCCAATCTGCACGATTTCGCCCGCACTGCGGCGTTGATCGAGGCCTTGGACTTGGTGCGCTGCGTGGACACTTCGGTGGCGCATCTGGCCGGTGCACTGGCGAAACCCTGCTGGGTGTTATTGCCCTACGTGCCGGATTTTCGCTGGCTGCTCAAGCGGAGCGATAGCCCGTGGTATCCCACTGTGCGACTTTTTCGGCAACCCACGCACGGCGAGTGGCACAGTGTGGTGGCGGAGGTGGGACGCGCACTGCGGGCGCTGATGCACACGACCTGAGGACGCGCACCCCGCCGCCGGATAGCCGACAAAAAGCCTGCCCGTGAGAACCATTGCGCCGCCCACGGTCGGTGGCGGGCGACAAACCCCCGGGAGATTTTCTAAACTAACGACCCGCCCTCGGATCGGAGCTTAGAACCCACCATGCAACTTGACGAACCCGCGGTTTCTTTAGCGTTTCTCGCCGAATTTGCCCGTGCTTGGAATGCGCAGGATATTGACGCCCTAATGGCTCATATGACGCCGGACTGCGTTTTCATGGCGTCCGTTGGGACGGCCGTAGAGGGCACGGTTTGGCGCGGTTTGGCGCAGGTCCGCGCGGGCTATCTGGGTTTGTGGACGAACTTCCCCGATGCGCAGTTCGAGTGTCTGGGGGATTTTATTTGCGCGACCAGGGGCGTCTCGGAATGGATATTCAGCGGCACCCGCAGCACCGGCGAGGTTGTGCGCGCCCGTGGCTGCGATGTATTCACGTTCAAGGACGGGAAAATTCAAATCAAAAACTCCTTCCGCAAACAGCTCCCCTGACTGCCCTGCTCAGGGGCCGGCGCGCGCGCTGTGCGAGTCGCTTGAGATGTTTTAAAGCGGCGTTTTTTTTGAACAAGGATAGACTTGATGGCCAACTGGCGCCGCGTAGCGGCTATCTATTTGCTCCCGGCCGGCGTCTTTCAGTCGGTAGTAGTGGGTGGCGCCTACGGCACGGGCCGTGAAGTCGTAGAGTTTCTTTCCGCCTTTGGCCCGTGGGGTGGTTTAGCCGGCACGGCGCTGGTCACCTTGGGGTTCACGGCCGTGCTCGGTGCAAGTTTTGAATTCGCCCGCTTATTTCGGGTTTACAACTACCGCGATTTTCTCCACACCCTGCTGGGACCGAGTTGGGTGGCCTACGAAATCTGTTTCCTGGTGTTGCTGACAATCGTGCTGGCGGTGACGGGGGCGGCCGCTGGGCGCGTGCTGGGGGAGGCTTTCGGGATGCCTGCGCAGGTCGGTACGCTGCTGATGCTCTTGATGGTGGTGCTGTGTAATTTTTTTGGCCGCCGCCTCGTTGCGGTCACGCTCACCGCCGGGGCAGTGGCCATCAGCCTGGGGCTGGTCGCCTTGTGCACCCTGGTGTGGCAGGCCAGCGGGGAGACCCTCTGGGCGACGCTGGCCACCGGCGAAATCAAATCCGGCTGGCTCAGTCACGCGGCCCAATTCACGATGTACAACAGCGCGCTCGTGCCCGTGTTGCTCTACTCCACGACCGCCATCGAACGGCGCGGGCAGGCGCTGGGTGCGGCTTTCATCGCCGCCTGCGCCGGGGTGTTACCCGCACTCGTCCTCCATCTGAGTTTTATGGCCAACTACCCGCAGATCATCACCGAGCCGGTGCCCGCCTACTGGCTGGTGGTGCATTACGGCACGCCAGTTTGTCTGTATATCTACGTCGGCTTGTTGTTCATGACCATCGTCCAAACCGGCGTTGGTGTTTTGCAGGGGCTTAACGAGCGGCTGGACGCGTGGCGCACGCAGCGCGTTGGCCAGGCTTTCCCGGCGTGGTGTCATGCGCTGCTCGCGGCGAGCATGACGGGGTTGAGCCTGTGGTTGTCCCGCGTGGGGATAGTAGACCTCATCGCCAAGGGCTACGGCAGCCTTGCGTGGTGTTTTCTAGCGGTGTTTACCCTGCCGTTGTTAACCTTGGGTGTGTGGCAAATTGTTCGCGCCCCGGCGCGATCCGCATGAAGGAGTCAACGATGTCCCATCAAATTATTGGGGGCCAGCTCAAACTGGCAGACGGCAAGGCGCTGCCCTTATCAAAGGGGGTGCGCGCGGGCGACTTTGTGTTCCTGTCGGGTCAGCTGGGTTTGGATAGCACCGGCCGGCTAGCGGGCCCGGATATTGAAACTCAAACCCGACAGGCGCTGGCAAACGTCAGTCACGTTCTGCAAGAGGCCGGCTGCACGCTCGACCAAGTGTTCAAGGTCACTGTGTGGCTGACGGCCCGCGAGGACTTCGGGCGCTTCAATGAGATTTACGCCGGCCACTTCGCGGCCACGCCACCCGTGCGCTCCACGGTGGTATCGGGTTTGGTACTGGCCGGCGCGCTGGTCGAGATCGAAGCCGTGGCCTACGCCCCGTAGGTTTAGGATGCGTTATCGCGAAAGTCAGGTACCGCTCGAGGGGCAGGCTTTTGTGGCCCCGACCACCGACGCGTTTGTGGAACTGACCGTCGTGCTGACGCGCATTATCGGCCTGCTAGCCGTTGGTGGCAGGCCGGTATGGGCGTCAGGGCTGGTTGCAGTTTTGGGGTGGCGTCACGCTCCGGGCCTGCGCGGTGTATTACCTGGGGACGCGCAGCCCCTGATCACTGGCCGCTCAGCGTGCGCCGGGTCCCGCCTGATGCACATCCAGCAACCCCGCCTTGATGGCGAGCAAACACAGTTCGACATCGGTGCTGACGTGGAGTTTTTTGCGCAGGTTTTTGCGATGGGTCTGCACGGTTTTAGCGCTTAGTACCAGGTGGTTGGCGATCTGTTTAACGTCGCTGCCTTGCGCGAGCAGGGCGAGGATTTCGGTTTCCTTGGGGGTCAGCAGCGCCAGCCACTCGAAGGGATCCGCGTTGGCGCGCTGGGTGGCCAAATAAGCGGCCACCCCAGGGCTGATTGCCATTTCGCCGCCGGCGACGCGGCGCACAGCGTCGGCAATCTCTAGGGTGGTAATGCGCTTGGATAGAAATCCCACCGCGCCAGTTTGCAGCAGCGCCAGCGGGTAGGGGCCTTGGTCCAGAGCGGATAGCGCCAAGATGCGGATATCGGGTTGTAGCGCCATTAGACGTTTGGCCACCCCCACCCCTGATTCCTGTTCGAGCTGGATGTCCAGCAGCACGATGTCGACGTGGTTTTGGCTCACCATTTGTTCTGCGGTCGCGCCAGAACTTGCGATGCCGATGACTTGGATGGTGCCGTCCAAGCTCAGCTTCTTAGCCAGCAATTCGGCGATAAATTTATGGTCCTCGACCAATAAAACACGATAGGGCGGCTGCAAGGCTTTTCTGCTCATGAGGTCCTCCGGACTTTATTTTATTTTTGTTAAATCCTGTGGCTACGGCGGTGGGCGGCCTCTGCCGCAGGCCAGCGACGTGGGCAGCACAGACCCTAGCAGGTGCCCGGCTGGCTGACAAACGCCAGCCGGGGCTGGGCTATGACTCGAGGCGGGCGATCGCCGCCAGCAGGGCGGGGTGCAAATCGGGCGGTGCGCAAACCACGCCACGATTAGCGGACAGGCCGGCGCCCAGTGAGAAATCGAGCGGGCGACCGTCGATGTCGGTCACCCGCGCACCTGCTTCCTGGGCGACCAACATGCCGGCCGCGTGGTCCCATATTTTCTCCACGTAGTCGCGGCGCGTGGGTAGGCGCAGATAGGCATCCGCTTGGCCGCGGGCCACGACCGCATATTTACATTGGCTGTCCAGGCGAGCGGGTTTGCCGGTTGCTTGCAGAAATTCGCGGACCTGGGAGGCGCTATCCAGCCGCGAGTGACCCGCCTCCACCGACTCGCACATCCGAAGCTCTCCCAACGGCCGGCCCGGCGTGATGGCGAGGCGGTGCGGCGTCGCGTGCACATCGAGCCCGGGGATGCACCACGCACCACCGCCCCGGGTGGCGTAGAAAAGGGTTCCCGCGGGGTCTGGCTGGTCGAAAGAGCGCTCGAAATCCAGCCCTAAGTTAGGGCAACCGAGTACCCCTGCGACCACGACCCCGCGTTCAATGAGCGCTAAGGAAACGGCGTACTGCCCGCCGCGCAGAAAACCCTTCGTGCCGTCGATGGGGTCCAGCGTCCAGTAGCGGCTGGCGGTCGCGTCGTGGTTACCCTCGTCGATTGCAGCCAGCACCCCAGCGCGGTCGATGTTCGGCCATAAGGCCTTCACCGCTAGCGTCACGGCGTCGGCGATCTCACGTCGAGCGGGGTCACGCAGGTCGCCGGCTGACTCCTCGGCAACCAACGCATACTCGCCCAGCCCGGCCCGTAGGCGCAGGCAGACCACCGCTTGAGCGGCAAAATCGGCGAGGGTGACCGGACTGAAATCATCTTTAGTGAGGCTCGCAAGCGTCTTGAGATTGCGCTGTGCGGCGCGGGCAACGCGGCAGGCTTCGGCAACGGCGAGGAGCGCGGTATGGAGCGGTTCGGTGATGGACATACGTACAACTACCGTGGGTTCAGAAGCGACCCCCCCCACCTTAATCGCTGCCCGACGCAACACGCAATGCGCGGCGCCGGCTGGCGCGGCGTGTCCGCTCGAGCAGGCTTGGCTATACTGAGCACCGGCCGGCAACCCACCGGCCGCAGCACCCTCTGGAGGAAATGCCATGTCCGCGGAAATCGTTCATCCCATCTTGCCGGCGGCGCTGGCCCGCACCCATCTCACCAGCGCGCAGTACGCCGCGATGTACCAACAATCTTTGGCCGATCCAGACCGTTTCTGGGCCGCGCAGGCCGAGGAATTTGTGACCTGGGACCGACCTTGGGAGCGGGTTTCCAACTGGGACTTTCAGCAGGCTGACATCCGCTGGTACGAAGGCGCACAACTCAATGTGGCCTCCAACTGCGTTGACCGGCATCTCGCGACGCGCGGCGACCAAACCGCCATTTTGTGGGAGGGCGATGATCCCGGCGCAACGCGTCGACTGAGCTACCGTGAACTGCACGAGGCCATCTGCCGTTTCGCCAATGCCCTACAGGCGCGCGGCGTGCGCGCGGGCGATCGGGTCTCCATCTACCTGCCGATGATCCCCGAGGCGGCGGTCGCTATGCTGGCCTGCGCGCGCATCGGCGCGGTGCATTCGGTGGTTTTTGGCGGCTTCTCTCCCGAGGCCTTGAAAGACCGCATCCTCGATTCGGATTGTCAGGTGGTGATTACGGCTGATGCAGGCCGCCGCGGCGGGCGCGCCATCGCACTCAAGACCAACACCGATTTGGCGCTTGTGGAATGTCCCAACGTGCACACGGTGTTTGTGGTGCGGCACACCGGTGGCCCGGTCGCGTGGTCGGCCGGGCGCGACGTGTGGTTTCACGAGGCCAGTGCGAATGCCAGTGCGGTGTGTCCGCCCGTGAGCGTGGACGCCGAGCATCCGTTGTTCATCCTGTATACCTCGGGCTCGACGGGGAAACCCAAAGGCGTGCTGCACACCAGTGGCGGCTACCTGACCTACGCGGCGATGACCCACAGATACGTGTTCGACTATCGTGATGGCGATATTTACTGGTGCACGGCGGATGTGGGTTGGGTGACCGGCCACACCTACATCATTTACGGCCCGCTCGCCAACGGCGCCACCACGCTGATGTTCGAGGGCGTGCCGACGTGGCCGGACAGCGGGCGTTTCTGGCAGGTTATCGATAAGCATCAGGTCAATATTTTCTACACTGCGCCCACCGCGCTGCGGGCCTTGATGGCGTATGGGGACGAACCGGTCAAGCGGCATTCCCGGGCGAGTCTGCGCTTACTGGGTTCGGTGGGCGAGCCCATCAATCCCGAGGCGTGGGAGTGGTACTACCGGGTGGTGGGCGAGCAGCGTTGCCCGATCGTGGATACCTGGTGGCAGACCGAAACGGGCGGCATCCTCATCACCCCGCTCCCCGGCGCGTGCGCCCTGAAGCCGGGCTCGGCAACCCTACCCTTTTTCGGCATCGAGCCGGCGTTGCTCGATGAAAAAGGCAACGAGCTCCACGGGCCGGCGGCCGGCGCACTGGTGATTAAAGGCTCTTGGCCCGGCCAGATGCGCACGGTTTACGGTGACCATCAGCGCTTTAAAGAAACCTATTTCGCCCTGTTTCCGGGGGCCTATTTCACGGGCGACGGCGCGCGCCGCGACGCTGACGGCTATTACTGGATCACGGGCCGCATCGACGACGTGATCAACGTGTCGGGGCATCGCCTGGGGACTGCCGAAATTGAGAGCGCGCTAGTCCTCCACCGGGCCGTGTCGGAAGCGGCAGTCGTGGGTTATCCACACCCGGTGAAAGGACAGGGCATTTACGCCTACGTCACCCTGATGCACGGGCTGGTACCCGATGAGGCGCTGAGCCGGGAATTGATTGGCCACGTGCGCCGCGAAATCGGCGCGCTTGCCGCGCCGGACATCATCCAGTGGGCCCCCGGTTTACCCAAGACCCGGTCCGGCAAAATCATGCGGCGCATCCTGCGCAAAATCGCCGCCAATGAAATCGATACGCTGGGGGATACCAGCACGCTGGCGGATCCCGCGGTGGTGGACGATCTGCTCGCGAATCGCAGCGTCCAATAAAGCTGCCGACAACAGGCGGTACCGATGGAACACCCGGCGCACTGGCAGCGCCTGCAGGCGGAGTTTCTGGATAGCTGGCTGCAGTGGGTCGGCCCGTGGCGCGAACTTCCCGATGCTGCCAGCTGGGAGTCTTGGGAGAAACTGTTCAACGAGTTGACCGGTGCTGCGCCATGGGCCTCTTTCGGGCGGTTCGCCCAACTGTTAGCGGCCTGCGGCGCGGCCTCGGCGCGCGGGCGACGGTCGGGGAGCATCACCCCAGCGCTACAAAGCTTACTGGCGGACTTCATCCACGGCATCGATTTGGCGCTACTCGCCGGCCGCGCCGCAGCGCCGCTTCCTGCCGGCACGCAGTGGCCAGCCTTTGGCCCAAGCCGGGAATGGCAAAACGGATATGCCGCTTTGGCCGCCGCGCAGCGGGTCGAGCGGGAGGCCGCGCTCGCGCTGCAATTGGCGCAATGGGAAGCCCTGCGGGTGGGCGCTGCGGCCTTTAGCGCAAGCCTAGAGCGGGACGACGACGGGCCGCCAATTGCCTCGCTGCGCGGCCTTTACGATGCGTTTATCGACCACTTGGAAACAGCTTATCTGGCCCAGGCGCGCCGGCCCGACTACGCGCAGGCCTTCGGTCACTATCTCAACGCGAGCTTGGGCCTGCGGGCGGCGGTGCGCGCTTGGGCGCAGCGCACCGTGCCGTTGCTGGACGTTCCCACGCTGGATGAGTTTGTGGCGCTGGGGCGGCGGGTGGCGGCCTTGGAGGCGGCAGCCGCCGGGCCGTCGGAGCCGCGACCCGCAAATGTCACCCCCTTGCAGCCCACGCGTCAGCCAGCAGGCCGGCCCGTGAGTAAGGCAGCGCGTCAACCAGCCGGTAAGGCCGCGCGTCAACCGGCCGGTGCCGCTCCCAGCGAGCCCGCGGCGGCCGGCGCGCCGGGTTCGCTGACGTCACCCCGCCGACAGGGCCCTTAGCCATGCCACGACTGGCGTTGAACTGGGCAGATTTAGGCCGAGAAATGGTCGCCTGGGAGCGGTCACTGGCGCGCGGCCTGGCGGCGCTGCGGGACAATCCCCCGCCGAATCCGCTGCCGGGCGGATCGGCGCGCACGCTGCTACGGCAGTGCGGGAAGGCGCGCCTCTTTCGCTACACACCCCTGCAGCAGGACGTCCAGCGGGTGCCAACCCTAATCGTCTACGGCTTGGTGAACCGGCCCTCGATGGCCGATTTGCAGCCCGACCGGTCCTTAGTCCGCGCCCTGCTAGCGCTGGGCGTGGATGTCCATCTGATTGAATGGGAGGACCCCACGGCGCTCGATCGCCAACGGGGCTTGAACGAGTACATCAATCACGATTTGGCCGCCTGCGTTGACTGGTTGGCTGCGGCGGGGCCGATCAACATGATGGGGATCTGTCAGGGCGGCACGTTTGGGCTGTGTTATGCGGCCCTCAACCCCGCCCGCGTGCGTAATCTGGTACTCACGGTGACGCCGGTTGATTTCCACACCCCAGAGGACCTCCTAAGCCATCTCCTGCGCGCCGTCGATATCGAGCGCTTGGGCGAGCAGAATCTCCGCGGGGATGCCCTCAACAGCCTGTTTCTGGCCCTCAAGCCCTATCGCCTTCTCCATCAGAAATACGTGGGCTTAGTCGAGCAAATGACCGATCCCGCGGCGCTGGCGCTGTTCCTGCGGATGGAAAAATGGATTTTCGACAGCCCCGATCTAGCGGGCTTGGCGCTGCAAGAGTTTGCGCGGGATTTTTATCGCGATAACGCCCTGTGGCGCGGACGCTTGCGGCTGGGTGGGCAGCGGGTGGCGCTCGCGCGCTTAACGATGCCGGTGCTCAATGTTTATGCGCGCGCTGACCATTTGGTTCCGCCAGCCTCCTCGCGGGGCCTGGCGGCTAAAATTGGCAGCACGGATTATCAAGAAGTAGAGGTGCCCGGCGGGCATATCGGTATTTATGTCGGCAGCGCGCGCAGCGTGGTGGCCCGCTCGATAGGGCAGTGGCTGGCGCAGCGGAGCGCGCTATGAAACAGCTGCTTGGCGGTGGGGCGGTCGATCGGGAGGGGCGGCTGGACGCTAAAAAGCACCCCCGAAGACCGGCCGGGAGGCCGGTCGACGAGGGCAGAGGGGAGGTCAAACAGGAGAAATCAAGGGCTGGAAATTGGCGGTGGGCCTAGCTCAGACCCCCTTGCGGCTCGCGACCGGCTTGACCGTCACGTCCTGCGCCTGCGCGGTAAAAAATTGGTAACCTTGTTCAAACCAGCTCTGGTAATCCTCGCGAGTCGCGAGGAGCAGATCGGTGTTTTCGCGGGCCGCCGTGAGGCAGCGCGCGTTGTAGTCAACCAGCAGCTTGCGCTGGGCGTCGAATAAATCGGGCAGCGCTTGGTGCTGCGCAAAGTTGCGGGTCCACTGCTTAGCGGTCTCTAAAGCGCCGGCGCAGAAGGCCGCCTGCGAGCTAGACCACTTCCGCAGCAAGGTCAGATTAAGGGCCTCTAACGATTTGCCTGACGCCATCGCCGCCTTCCTGAAGGAGTCACCCCGAGCAGAAAAACTTTCCATGGTCTTCGATTCCTAATTGGCTGGGCTGCTTATCGCAAAGCAGCAATTGTGCGACGCACCATAAGCCCTTTGGAAAAGCGCTGTCAACACTTTTGTCAGAAGTTTGTGAACTGGGCAGCAGTAGCTTGGGTCGTGTGGCCACGCGGGCGGTAATGCGCCGGGTCAACGTCAGAAATTATCTGCGCCAGCGTTAGATTCCTTCAAATTAGCAGGGAGATTAGATTAAAGTGCCCGCTGTCTCGCTGGCGAGCGATGTCGTATAGCGCTCGCTGCGTCTGAGGAGGCTCAGCCGCCGAGCGCGCAATGGAGAAAATTTGATGACGAAATGCCTAGAATTAGCGGCTTGGGTCGAGGAGACCGCGCTGCTGACGAAACCTGCACATATCCATTGGTGTGACGGTTCTGACCACGAGAATGCGCTACTGACCGCCAGTATGTTGGCCGATGGTACGTTGCTGCGCCTGAATGAACAAACCCATCCCAACTGCTACCTCCATCGCTCCGCCCCGAACGATGTGGCCCGGGTCGAACACCTAACGTTCGTGTGCACGGCGAACAAGGAAGACGCAGGCCCCAACAACAATTGGCTGGAACCGGCGGCTGGCCACGGCATCATCGATGCGCTCTACGCGGGCTGCATGCGTGGCCGCACGATGTATGTGATCCCTTATTTGATGGGCCCCTACGGCTCGCCGTATTCGCGCGCCGGCGTGGAAATTACCGACAGCCCCTATGTCGTCGCCAATATGCGCATCATGGCGCGCATCGGCACGCGCGCGCTGGCCCACATCGAGGCGGGAAACTCCTTCGTGAAAGGCCTGCATTCGACCGGCGATCTTGACCCCGCGCGTCGCTACATCATGCATTTCCCGGAGCAACTGCTGATCAAGAGCATCGGTTCCGGCTACGGCGGCAATGCTTTGCTGGGCAAAAAATGCCACGCGCTACGCATTGCGAGTTGGCAGGCGCGCACCGAAGGTTGGCTCGCCGAACATATGCTGATCCTCGGCATTGAAGACCCTACCGGGCGCATTACCTATGTGGCCGCAGCGTTTCCCTCAGCGTGCGGCAAAACTAATTTGGCGATGCTGGTGCCACCGGCCGCTTACGCGGGTTGGAAAGTTTGGACCGTGGGCGACGACATCACTTGGTTGCATCCGGGCGAAGACGGCCGCCTGTGGGCCATTAATCCCGAGGCGGGATTTTTTGGGGTGGCGCCAGGCACCAGCCTGAAAACCAATCCCAACTGCATGCAGACCTTGGGCCGCAACACCATTTACACCAATGTCGCGATGACCGCGGATCGACAGCCGTGGTGGGAGGGCATCGATGGCGACAAGCCCGCCGACCTGCTGGACTGGCAAGGCCGCCCGCACAACGTCGCTAATGGCCCAGCGGCCCATCCGAATGCCCGTTTTACGGTCGCCGCCGCGCAGTGTCCGAGCTATTCCCACGAAGCCGACGCGCCGCAAGGCGTGCCGATTTCAGCCATTATTTTTGGCGGCCGTCGCTCGAGCGTCGCGCCCTTAGTGCTGGAGGCCTTGGATTGGGAGCACGGGGTCTTCACAGGGGCTGCGGTGGCGTCCGAAACAACGGCCGCGGCCGCGGGGCAGGTGGGGCAGATCCGCCGCGACCCGATGGCGATGAAACCTTTCTGCGGCTACAACTTTGGTGACTACTGGGCGCACTGGCTGAGTTTTGGAGCGCGCTCCGCGCAGCTGCCTAAAGTCTTTCACGTGAACTGGTTCCGTAAAGACGCCGCGGGCCATTTCATGTGGCCGGGCTATGGTGACAACATGCGCGTGCTGCGGTGGATCACCGAACGGTGTGCCGGGGCAGCGCAGGCCCGCAAAACGCCTGTGGGTCTGATGCCGCGAGCCGAAGATTTAGACCTCTCCGGCTTAACGGTCTCGGCGCAGACGCTGGACGCCTTGCTGGCGATTGAGCCGGCGATTTGGTTGGCTGAGATGGACGACCTCGAGACGTTCTTCGCCAGCTTTGGCGCGCGGCTGCCGCCGGCGTTACTGCAGCAAATCGTGCGTATTCGCGGGGCCCTCGGGGGCCGGCCAGCGGCCTAGCCGCGCTGCTGGGCGCCACCGTTAAACAGGCGGCTTATTTGTCTAACGGTGGCTCTGGCCGCGTGCTTCTTTCGGGTTTCAGCAAACCGCTCGCCTGCAGCACGCTTTCTTGGATGCCCTGCCACAGCTCGATGTTGCGCTTGGCGGTCTCAGCGAACAGGCTGGAGACGGGATTCGCCTGCAGCGCTGTGGTGAATTGATTCTGCAGGCGCTTTTGCTGCTCGTAGAGCACATTCACGCTGGTCCGCATGAAATCGCCAGCCATGCCACGGGCTGAGTTGCCATAGAAACCGATGAGTTGTTGGAGCGCATCGGTGGAGAAAATGGGGTCTCCGCCGTCCTCTTGGTCAATGATGATTTGGAGCAGGATATTTCGGGTGATGTCTTCGCCCGATTTTTTATCGATGACGCAAAAGGGAGTTTCTTCTAGCACCAGTTTCCGCACGTCGTTGAGCGTGACGTACTTGCTCTCGTTGGTGTCGTAGAGGCGGCGGTTCGGATATTTTTTGATAACTCTTTTGGTGATGGTGCTTTCAGTCATAGATCACGGCTCCCGGTGTCAGCCTCGCGGCGTAGTGTTCATTATTGCGACGTCAGTGTTGGGCTCAGCGGCATCCAGCAGGACAGTGTCTCCATGGGCGCGGGTGTTAGACGCGCCAGTTTTGACATCAATCTAGAGGTGCCAACGGTATAAGTTCGCCACCCGAAGTCTCTCAGTTTGCCTGAGGGACGTGGCGGCGACCTGCTAAACGCCGCGCATCTTCCAAGTTGATGCTTAAGATTCCTCCTAAAATATCGACAAGTCGCTTCTTGACAGCACGAGTGAACCTGAATTTAAGTTGCACCGCAGTATTTTGCAAGTGACGCTCGCTTGGCCGAGTTTTCGCCCTGCATTTTCACTACAAGTGGAGCATGCGGTTGTCCGTGCCCAGCGCCGCTTCGTGCAGCCCTTCGGACAGCGTTGGATGGGCGTGGACGGTGCGCGCGATGTCTTCGGCCGAGGCATTGAACGCCATCGCCAGCACCGCTTCTGCGATCAGTTCGGAGGCCTGTGGGCCGATGATATGCACCCCCAAGACTTCATCCGTATCCTCCGCGCTGAGCATTTTGATGAAGCCGTCCGTCTCACCCATCGCCCGGGCCCGCCCGCTGGCCAGAAACGGGAAGCGGCCGACGCGGTAAGCGCGGCCCGCTTCTTTCAATTCTTTCTCGGTGGCGCCGGCCCAGGCAATTTCAGGCCAGGTGTAAATCACCCACGGGATCTGCGCGTGGTCGATGGCGGGCTTTTGACCGGCGATAAACTCGGCCACCGCGATGCCTTCTTCCGACGCCTTATGGGCCAACATTGGCCCGGGTGTGACATCCCCAATGGCGTAGACGCCCGCGAGGTTCGTTTGGCACAGGCCGTCAGTTTGAATGAATCCGCGCGCGTCGAGGGCCAGCCCGATTTCGGCTGCGCCTAGCCCCTGCGTATTCGGCGAACGGCCGACGGCGACGATGAGTCTATCTACCATCACCTCCTCCGTTTTGTCCCCCGTCTCGACGCTCACGCGCACGCCTTCGGGGGTGGTCGTGACCCCAAGCACTTTGGCGTTGAGCCGGATATCGAGGCCTTGTTTAGAGAAAAGTTTCAGGGCTTCTTTCGCAACGTCTTGATCGACGGCGGCGAGAAATTCCGGCAGCGCCTCAAAAATGATGACCTGCGCCCCGAGGCGGCGCCACACGCTGCCCAGTTCCAGCCCAATCACGCCCGCGCCGATGACACCCAGGCGGGCGGGCACTTGCTCGAAAGTCAGCGCACCCGTGGAGTCGACCACCGCCTGCTGGTCCACCGGCGCCGGTGGAATGCGCGCCGGCACCGAGCCGGTTGCAATGACGATATGCGGTGCCGCCAGCCGCGCGGTTTCGCTGCCCGCGCTATCGATCACCGCCACTTCGCCGTTGGGTTTCAAGACCCCATGGCCCTGGACCCAGGTCACCCCATTTTTCTTGAACAAGCCCGCGATACCCTGGGTGAGGGTTTGCACGATTTTGTCTTTGCGCTTTTGCATCACGCCAACATCAAAGCCGAGGTCGCCGGTGAGGATGCCGTGTTCTTTCCCGTGCTGGCGCAGATGCTCGAAGTGATGCGAAGAATCCAGCAGCGCCTTGGACGGGATGCAGCCGACGTTCAGACAGGTCCCGCCCAAGGTCGGCGTGCCTTTGGGATTTAGCCAAGACTCCACGCACGCGGTCTTTAAGCCCAACTGCGCGCAGCGGATGGCCGCCACATAGCCCGCGGGGCCGGCGCCGATTATCACTACCTGATAGTTATCCATGACCTACCTCAGACTTGGAGCAGCATGCGGCTCGGATCTTCGAGCAGCAGGCGGATGGTATCGAGACATTGCACGGCCTCGCGGCCGTCGATAATGCGGTGGTCGTAGGACATGGCCAGATACATCATGGGGCGGATCACGATGCTGCCGTGCTCGACCACCGGGCGGTCCTGAATTTTATGCATGCCCAGGATGGCGCTTTGGGGCGGATTGAGGATGGGCGTTGAGAGCAGGGAACCAAAAATCCCGCCGTTGCTGATCGTGAACGTGCCGCCGGTGAGGTCCTCGATGGTGAGCTTGCTGGTGCGCGCGCGCTCGCCAAATTCGCGCACCCCGCGCTCGATGTCACCAAAAGTAAGCGTTTCGGCGTCGCGCAGAATTGGCACCACCAGTCCACGCTCCGAGCCCACCGCGACGCCGATGTCGAAGTAGTTGTGATACACGATGTCCTCGCCGTCGATGCTGGCGTTGACGACCGGAAATTTCTTTAGGGCTTCAACCGCCGCCTTCACGAAGAAGGACATGAAGCCCATGCGCACGCCGTGCCGCTTTTCAAATTCGTCTTTATAGCGCTGGCGTAAATCCATCACCGGTTGCATGTTCACCTCGTTGAACGTGGTGAGGATGGCGGCCTGCCGTTGCGCTTGCAGCAGGCGTTCGGCGGTCCGTTTCCGCAGCCGGGTCATCGCTACACGCTGGTCTGCCCGCGCTCCCAGCACGCTGGGCAGAGGCTCCAGCGGCGGCAAGACCGGGGGCGCGGCGGCGGCCACGCTGCGTGCCAACACATCGCCTTTGGTCACACGCCCGTCTTTGCCTGAACCTTGGATGGTGGCGCCATCTAGGCCTTGCTCTTGGAGGAGCTTGCGCGCGGCCGGGCCCATTTTTGCGGCCGCCGCCGCCGCGGGTGGCGCTGCGTCGACGCCGATCGGCGGCGCGGCGTCTGGGGTGGCGCCCGCACTCCCGGTGTCGATCACGGCCAAAATTTCATCGGTGGTAACGACCTCGCCGGTCTTCTTGCGGATCTCTACCAACACCCCGCCGACCGGCGCGGCGATTTCCAGCGTGACTTTATCGGTTTCTAAATCGATGAGGTTGTCGCCTCGGACCACGCGCTCGCCCGACTTCTTATGCCATTCCAAGAGGGTGGCGTCGGGCACGGATTCGGCGAGAACCGGAACCTTTACTGCAACTAACACGGCATTTCCTTTGATTGATGGACGCTCTACGGTCGTCGCTACGCGGCGGTCAGGCCCATTTTTCCTGCTGCTCGGCGGCTTCGCTCTGGGGCTTCAGGGCGGCGTCCACCAGTTCTTGCTGCTGCTTGAGGTGCACCGCGTGGTAGCCGACCGCCGGTGATGCCGAATAGGGCCGCGCCACGCAGCGCAGCGGCCGTTCCACGGGGCAGCAACCGCCCAGCACGCGGCGCGAGAGCATTAGCGACCAGGCCCCCTGATTGCGCGGCTCTTCTTGCACCCAGACCGCGTCTGTCACCGTCGGATAGGTGGCGACGAGCGCCATTATCTCCTCGCGCGGGAAAGGATAAAGCTGCTCGATGCGGATAATCGCGCAATCGTCTAGCTTGCGCTCGCGGCGGGCTTCCAGCAGGTCGTAATACACCTTGCCGCTGCAGAACAGCAGCCGTTTGACCGCCCGGCGCTCGAGCGGGTCGATTTCGTCGATCACCGTCCGGAAGCCGCCCGACTGGATCTCCGCCAAACTCGAGACCGAGAGTTTGTGCCGCAACAAGCTCTTGGGGCTCATCACGATGAGGGGCTTGCGGTAGGGGCGCAGCGTCTGGCGGCGAATGAGATGGAACATCTGTGCCGGGGTGGTTGGATAAACGACCTGCATATTGTCTTCGGCGCACAGTTGTAAATAGCGCTCTAGACGGGCCGAGGAGTGTTCGGGACCTTGGCCGTCATAGCCGTGCGGCAGGAGCATGGTGAGACCGCAGAGGCGGCCCCATTTTTCTTCGCAAGAGGCGATGAATTGGTCGATGACCACCTGCGCGCCGTTCGCAAAATCGCCAAATTGCGCCTCCCAGATCACGAGGCCGCGGGGTTCAGAGCTGGCGTAGCCAAACTCGAAACCCAGCACGGCTGCTTCGGACAGCGTGGAGTTGATCACCAGAAAACTTGCTTGATCCGGCGCCAGATTCTGGAGCGGCAGGAAGGTATCGCCGGTTTTCTGGTCGGTTACTACCGCGTGCCGATGGAAAAACGTGCCGCGCGCGCTGTCCTGCCCGGACAAACGCACCGGATATCCTTCGGTGAGCAGTCCCGCGTAGGCGAGGGTTTCTGCGTAACCCCAGTCCATGGGAATTTCGCCCGCGGCCATCCGGCGGCGGTCTTCGTACACCCGGCGCACCGCGCGATGCGGGTCGAAGTCGGCGGGATAGGCCGACATGCGCTCGGAGAGCGCGGCAATTTTCTCGCCGCTGAGGTGGGTGGCGGTAGCGTCGCGCCAGTGGCTCGCGCGGTAGGGCTCAAAATTGATGAGGAAGCGAGTGTCGTGCGTGCTCGAAAGAGGGCTTGAGACCACGCGGTTGTTTTCCAGCGCAGCGACATAGGCGCCCGCCATCGCCTCCACTTCCGCCGCCACGATGACGCCCTCGGCGACCAACCGGTCGGCGTAGAGTTTGCGCACGCCGCTATGTTTGCGCACGTGCTGGTACATCACCGGTTGAGTGGCGGCGGGTTCATCGGCTTCGCTGTGCCCGTGCTTGCGATAGCAAATGAGGTCGATGACCACATCCTTGTTAAATTCCATGCGGAAATCGAGCGCGATTTGGGCCACGAAGGCCACGGCCTCGGGGTCGTCGCCGTTGACGTGAAAAATGGGGGCCTGCACGATTTTGGCGACATCGGTGCAATACAGGCTGGAGCGCGAGTCCAGCGGGTCGCTGGTCGTGAAACCGATTTGGTTATTAATGATCACATGGACCGTGCCCCCGGTGGTGTAGCCGCGGGTCTGTGAGAGATTAAAGGTTTCCATCACCACGCCTTGCCCCGCGAAGGCGGCGTCGCCGTGGATCAGCAGCGGCAGCACTTGGTTGCGTGCAACATCGCCGCGGCGGTCTTGACGCGCCCGCACCGAACCCTCGACGACGGGGTCGATGATTTCCAAGTGCGACGGATTGAACGCCAAGGTGACGTGGATGGCGCCATGCGGGGTGTCGATATCCGAGGAAAAGCCCAGGTGATACTTCACATCACCGAGGCGTGCTTCCCGGCTTTTGCCCTCGAATTCCTCAAACAACTTCGACGGATGCTTGCCGACAATGTTCACCAACACGTTGAGTCGGCCCCGATGGGCCATGCCGATGACGACTTCTTTGATCCCATGGCGTCCGCAGTCGGTCAATAGTTGGTCGAGCAGCGGGATGGCGCTGTCGCCCCCTTCTAACGAGAACCGCTTTTGACCCACATAGCGGGTGTGTAGGTATTCTTCGAGCGCGCCGGCCGCCACCACCCGCTCTAGGAGGTGGCGCTTCTGGGCCGCCGCCAACGTCGGCTTCCCGAGTACCGGTTCCAGACGCTGCTGGATCCAGCGTTTTTGCGCGGTTTCGACGATGTGCATGTATTCCGCGCCGATGTGGCTGCAGTAGGTGGTGCGCACGATGTCAAGGATTTGGCGCAGGGTGGCGCGGGCCGTCCCGGCGAGCGAGCCGGTGTTGAAGACGCGCTCCATATCCCGTTCGGTCAAGCCATGGAAGGTGGGGTCGAGTTCTTGCACCTGCGGGCGCGCATATTGATTGAGCGGGTCGAGCTTGGCTTGGCGGTGGCCCAAGAAGCGATAGGCATTGATGAGTTGGAGCACAAAGACTTGCTTCCCATCGTCGAGGCTGGCGGGGGAGGCGGGCGGCGCGGCCAACTGGCGGGGACGCTCGGCGGCGGCCAGCAGGCGCTCGCGGATCGGCGAGTGGGGGATGTCGCGCGCCTGCGGGTCATCTTGCAGCGTCGCGAAGTACGCGCGCCAGCTGGGCTCAACGGTGGCTGGGTTTTCAAGGAAGCGCTCGTAGAGGTCTTCGATGAAGGCAGCGTTGCCACTAAAAAGGCACGAGGAAGATTCCATCTTCATCCTCTGTTGTTAGAAATACGGTGCGTTTTCCCCCGTCCGATACCCTATTTAGGATCGGTAAGAGGTTGGTCGCTCGGCCTGCCAATGATGACTGAAAATGACTTGCAACGCAGCAAATTCTCCACCATTTTGCCCGGCGCCCGGGGCTCTGCAGCCGCCCGTTCCGCGCGGCTCGCCTCGCTCCGAACCGGTGTGCTTGAAGCAGTTCCCTGCGCACGGGTATTCTTAGACACTTGTGTGCGGCACATCCGCCAACCATCAAAGCTCTCGGCAACCTGAAAGAGGCATCCATGGCAACCCGAATCGTCACGATAACCGACCACAAGACTGGCAAGCACGTGGAATGCCCGGTTTACGAAGGCGAGTACGGCGCCCCGGTCATCGACATCAAAAATCTCTATAAAGAGCTGGGGATGTTCACCTTTGATCTGGGCTATGCCTCGACCGCCGCCTGCCGCAGCGCCATTACCTATCTGGACGGCGAAGACGGTGTGTTGTTGCATCGGGGCTATCCCATCGAACAACTGGCCGAGAAATCCAATTTTCTCGAAGTCAGCTACCTGTTGTTGCACGGTGAGTTGCCCAATCAGGCCCAGTCGGACGAATGGACCCATGCCATCAAGATGCACGGGATGACTCACGAGCATCTGTCCAGGTTCTACCAAGGGTATCGTTACGATGCGCACCCCATGTCGGTGTTAGCCGGGGTTTGCGCGGCGGTCGCTTCCTACTACCACGCCTCGACCGATATTCGCGACCCCGCTTCCCGCATGCTCACGGCCCGCCGGGTGATCGCCAAAATGCCCAATTTGGTGTCGAAAATTTATCGCCACGGCTCGGGGCTGCCTTTTGTCTACCCCGACAACTCCCGCGACCACGTCGAAAACTTCATGTACATGATGTTCTCGTGGCCGACGGAGCCTTATGTGGCCAATCCGGTGGCGCTGCGGGCGCTCAACTTGCTGTTCATCCTGCATGCGGACCACGAGCAGAACGCCAGCACCTCGACCGTGCGTTTGGCCGGCAGCGCCGAAACCAACCCGTTCGCGTGCGTCGCGGCGGGGGTCGCGACCCTCTGGGGCAAAGCCCACGGCGGGGCCAATGAGGCCGTCATTGAAATGCTGGCGGAAATTGGCGAGCCCAAGAACATTCCGAAGTTCATCAGCCGGGCGAAAGACAAAAACGATAACTCCCGCCTGATGGGTTTTGGCCATCGGGTGTACAAAAACTACGACCCGCGCGCCAAAATTATCCGGCAAGCCTGCCACGACTTGCTGCAGTCCATGAACCTCAACCTGCCGCTGTTTGAGGTGGCGATGGAACTGGAACGCATCGCGCTCGAGGACGACTATTTTATTTCGCGCAAGCTCTACCCCAACGTCGATTTCTACTCCGGCCTGATTTATCAGGCCCTCAATATCCCCGCCAATATGTTCACCGCGATGTTTGCGCTGGCCCGCGCCTCGGGCTGGATTGCGCAGTGGATGGAAATGATGGCAGACAGCGATTTCCGAATCGGTCGCCCGCGGCAGCTCTACATCGGTGCCCAACGACGTGACTACACGGCGGTGGCGGACCGCGGTTGACGGCACGCTGCGCCGGCAGCTTAAATTTTATGCTTGCGAGCAAACTGGAAAGACAAAAAGGCTTATGAAAAAACCTGTACGCGTAACGATTACCGGCGCTGCCGGCCAGATTTCCTATGCGCTGCTCTTCCGCATCGCCTCGGGACAAATGTTGGGGATGGACCAGCCGGTGCGCTTGCAGCTGCTCGAAGTCACCCCGGCAATGAAAGCGCTGCAGGGCACGGTGATGGAATTAGACGATTGTGCCTTCCCGCTGCTCGGTAGCACCGAGATCACCGACGATCCCAATGTTGCGTTCAAGGACACCGATTTTGCCTTGCTGGTAGGCGCCAAGCCGCGCGGTCCGGGGATGGAGCGCAGCGATTTGCTGGCGGCCAACGGGGGCATTTTCAAGGTCCAGGGCAAAGCCATCAACGACCACGCCAGCCGCAGTATCCGCGCGCTCGTGGTGGGGAATCCGGCGAACACCAACGCTTGGACCTGTGCCCACTACGCCCCCGACATCAATCCCCGCCAGTTCACCGCCATGACGCGGCTGGACCACAACCGCGCGGTGGCACAGTTGGCCGCCAAAACCGGTGCGGCCGTGACCGACGTGCGCAAGGTCATGATCTGGGGCAATCATTCGACCACCCAGTACCCCGACCTCAGCCAGGCCGAAGTGCGGGGCGCGAAGGCGCTCGCCGGGCTGGAGCGCGCCTGGTACGAGAACGAATACATTCCTCGCGTTGCCAAGCGCGGTGCGGAAATCATCGACGCCCGGGGCGCCTCCAGCGCAGCCTCCGCCGCTAACGCTGCCTTGGAGCACATGCGCGACTGGGTGGCTGGCACAGCGGCCGACGATTGGACCAGCATGGCGGTGTCGAGCGACGGCAGCTACGGCATCGAGAAAGGCCTGATGTACTCCTTCCCGGTCCGTTGCGAAGGCGGCGACTATTCAATTGTGCAGGGGCTGCCAATCGACGACTTCAGCCGCCACCGCATGACCCTGACCGAAAACGAGCTCAAGGAAGAACGCGACGCAATCCGCAAACTCGTCGGCTAGCGACAACAGCGGTACGCCAGCCGGTCGCAAGCACCCGGCCGGGCGCCCTTAGCGCGGAGAAAAAAGCCGCGGAGTAGTCGAAAAGAACGAGCACGCTAACCGCAGTGGGGGGATTGACCTTGGTAGAGGCGACTATCGATCCGGACGGTTATCGAGCCAACGTTGGGATTGTGTTGCTGAACGACCATGGGCGAGCGTTTTGGGGGCGGCGCATCGGGAAGCCTGTTTGGCAGTTCCCCCAAGGGGGTATCAACCCAGACGAGAGCCCCCAGGAGGCGATGTATCGCGAGCTGCACGAAGAGGTAGGCCTGCTGCCCGAGCACGTCGAAATCATCGGGTGTACTCGTTCTTGGCTGCGGTATCGGCTGCCCAAGCGCTATATTCGCCACGCCCAAAGCCCGCGGTGCATCGGTCAGAAACAGCGCTGGTTTGTGCTGCGCCTGGCGACCGAAGAACGGCGCGTCGATCTGAAATCGGCCGCTGAGCCCGAATTCGACCAGTGGCGCTGGATCGATTACTGGGAGCCCGTGGAGCTTATCGTCGCCTTTAAACGCGAGGTGTACTACCGCGCCCTGTGCGAACTGGCGCCGTTGGTGGCTAGCTGCGCGCACATCGCCCAGCTCACTGCGGCCATGCCCTTGCAGCAGCGGCGCCTAGGGCCGTCGCGGCGAGGGTGAGCGCGCTCACCACCCGCTGACCTTGCCGAGCGGGTCCGGCCGGCGGCGCACCCCCCAGAGCCGTGGTCCCGCAAACCCCGCTGACGCGTCACGTCACGCCCACCGGCGGCCCGCCAAGGGGGGGGCGCGGTACGCGGGCTTGGCCGGCACGACCGTTCGCCAGCCAACCCGCCAGCACCACAACGCTGGACCCAGCGGCCGCGGGTCGCGCCAGGCCGCGCGCAGTGCCGGTCTAAGCCCCCGCTGCCCCGCTAATCTGCCAGCGCCTGCGCAACAACCGCTGCGGTCGATTGCCACCGCCAGCGGGCTTGGGGGCCCGCCGAACTTTACGCCGCGCGCGCCCACGCCTACCGTGCCGGCCCTGTTGGCCACGCCCTACACTTTGTGCACCGCGGCCAACCCGCCGTTGCCAAATTTAGGGGCATCCGGCAGGACGAACTTACCCACAATTTCTGTGGATAAGTCTGTTGATGTAATGCTGACAGCACCCCCCTAGCGGGTAGATGCAAGGGGTCTGAGTCAAACTGAACAAAAACTGAACAATCGTCAGCGGCCGAAAAAAATCAATGGGTTAGCCAATTGTTACGGACTCAATACAACGAATAGCGTGGAGCTAACTGAGCAGGCGCGACTTTACCGGTCGCCTGTGTGCAAGCGGTCGCTAGCACTTGTGCATTGCGCCAAAATCTGGGTCTTCTTCTCCGCTGCGGTGTCGTCGTCCGTGCCCGTTGAACTAGCCGTCCGCCTGCTCTGGTCGCCGTCCTTCAGCGGTGTTGCTCGGGGCTGCTTTAAACCGCTTGCGATCTGTTTAAATTCATACAAAACTCTTTCTAAATCGTTAGCTTGGAACAGTATTCGGATAATTATTTTATGCTCTGCTCCCAGCCATGAGAGTGCTATTCGTCGTCGCGTTGCTGGCTGTGGCCACCGGTCTGGGCGGTTGCGCCAGCTTCGGCTCTAGCGCTGTCTCGCCGGCACCGCCGCCCGGCCCAGCCACCGCGTCAGCGCCAACGCCGCAAGTCACGGACGCGGTTGACGCCTTGGGTTTAGTGGCCTACGCCACCAGTATGCAGGGCAAGCCCTACCTCAGCGGTGGGGAATCTCCTCGCAGGGGCTTTGACTGTAGCGGTTTGGTTCATCACGTTTTTGGTCAGTTCAATTTTGAGATCCCACGCAACACGGCCGCCATGGCGCAGCGCTTGCCCAGCGTCGATTTGGCTGACTTGCGGGCCGCCGACCTCGTGTTCTTCGACACCCAAGGCCCACGCTACTCGCATGTCGGCATCTACTTGGGCGATGGCCGATTCGTCCACGCGCCCAGCCCACGCACGGGCCGGGTGATCATTTCCAGTATGGCCGACCAATACTGGAACCAGCACCTCAGCGGCGCGCGACGCCCCAGCCCTTGACCCTAGCGCTGCGACGGGCCAGACCTGGCGGCGGCGCTAGGGTGGTCGCGTTGGCGGCTCGGGGCGTCAGGCGCGTGCGAGAATGTTATGCTGCCGCCCGCCCCGAGCGCCGCCGCCGCGGGGGGTTGATGACCGCCACGAACGCCCCCTGAGGGAGCCTGTATGCCCGACCATGACCCACCCCCGTTGTCCTCCACCGCACCCCGGGATGAACTGTTTGCCACGCCCGCCGCCGGCAACAACGACTTTCGTTTCGACCAGAAAACCGCGGCCGTGTTTGATGACATGGTCACGCGGTCGGTGCCCTTGTACGACGAAATTCAGCGCACTACCTGCGAACTTGCCGCCGATTTCGCCGTGGATGGTTCTAACCTCTACGACTTGGGTTGCTCAACCGCCACCACCCTGATGATGCTCGATCCGGTGGTCAGCCCCGGCGTACGTTTCGTTGGGGTGGACAATTCCCCCGACATGATCACCAAAGCGCGCTCCAAAGTGGGCAGCGCTGGCCTCACCCGCATCGTTGATTTCAAGGTCGCCGACCTCCACGACGAACAACTCATCGAGAACGCGTCGGTGGTCGTCATGATCCTTACCCTGCAATTCATTCGGCCGCTGCTGCGCGAGCGGGTGGTGCAGCGCATTTACGATGGCCTCAACGACAACGGTTGCCTGATTCTGGTCGAGAAGCAAACCATGGAGTCCAGTCTGCTGAATCGACTGTTTATTCGCTATTACTACGATCTCAAAGCGCGTCATGGTTACTCGGCGGTAGAAATAGCCCAAAAGCGCGAAGCCTTGGAAAACGTGCTGATCCCCTACCGTCCGGAAGAAAACCGGGCGCTGCTGCACCAGGTGGGCTTTCGGCACGTCGAAGAAACCCTGCGCTGGTACAACTTCGCCGCCATGGTGGCCGTGAAGGCATCTTGAGCCGGCCAACGCGAGGTACTGTGGGTGTTTAAGTCTTTCATGGTGGGCTACGGTAATTGGCTCTTCCACTATCGCGACAAAGCGTTCCCGGTGGTGTTGGTGGCGCTCTTTGTGGGCTTTCGCCCGCATACTTTGAGCGCCGATGAAAGCAGCGAGCACTGGCTGGTGGTGTTGGGCTTCGCGGTCGCGACGCTGGGCCAGAGCTATCGGTGGCTGGCGATCGGTTTGGCCTATATCAAACGCGGTGGGCTCAGAAAACGTGTGTACGCCAAGGATTTGGTCACCGACGGCCTGTTCGGGCACGTTCGCAACCCCCTGTACGGCGGCAATCTCCTGATCTTGGCGGGGTTGCTGATCCTCCATAACTCCGTGGGCGTGTATCTCCTAGGCGGGGCTTTTTTCGGTCTGGCTTACCAGTCAATCGTGGCCGCCGAAGAGCACTATTTGACCCAGAAGTTTCCGGCCTACCCAGACTATTGCCGCGCGGTGCCGCGCTGGTGGCCGTGCTGGTCTGGCCTGCGCGAGACCGTGTCGGGGATGCACTTTTATTGGCAGCGCGCGCTGCTGCGAGATGCTGCGAGCGGCTGCATGTGGGTGTTGGCCGGGCTGGGCATTCTGGCGCTGGACGCCGTGCGCAATGGCCATGCAGCGAGCCATGGCAAACCACTCTGGGAGGCTCTGGTAGCGCTGCTGTTGACGTATGCGACCATCCTCTGGCTGAAAAAACGAGGCACCCTGAGTCTCTAAGCCGCCGCTACACGGAGGCTGGTGCGGGCTGGGCCGCGACCCGCTCTGGCGCCCGCACGGCCACCCCCGTCGGCCGAGTGTTTGAACGACTCGGCGGGCACGCCGGCGTCGCCGGTGAGCGCGCTTGCCCTGCGCGTGGCAGTGACCGAAGATTCTGGGGCCACCCTCACCTGTCGGCCACATTTTGAAGGATCAAAGTCATGTTGACGCTCGACCAGCCGTTGCCCCCGGGCACCTTCACCTTATTGCCCATCGAGTCCGTCCATTACGGGCCGGGCGCCATCGATGGCCTAGCGGCGACGCTGGCGGCACACGGCATTGGGCGTGCGTTGCTGATTACAGGTAATACACTCGCCACCCAAACCGATTTAGTGACGCGGGTGATGACGGCGGCGGGCGGGCGGATTGCCGCCGTATTCCACGACACCATCCAGCATGTGCATCGTGAGTCGGTCTTGCGGGCCGCTGCGCGGGCGCGGGAGATCCACGCCGATGGCATCGTGTCCTTCGGCGGCGGTACGCCCAACGATACGGGCAAGGCGGTGGTTTTGGCGCTGGCAGAAAATATTCAATCCGCCGCAGATTTTGAACGGATGCGGGTGAAGTTCGAATATCCCGCCACGCTCGATGTGCCTTCGATCGCTGGCCCCGCGCTGCCTATGGTGGCTATTTCCACCACGCTGTCCGGTGGGGAATTCACGCATTTCGCCGGCATTACAGACGAAGTCCGGCGGGTTAAAGACCTGTATATCGACCGCAAGCTCACCGCGCGCGCGGTGTTTCTCGACGCCAATCTGACGCTCGCCACCCCACTGTGGTTATGGTTGTCCACCGGCATGCGCGCGGTGGACCACTGCGTGGAGGCGCTCTGCTCCGCTAACGCACATCCGTTTACCGATGCCTTGGCCACCGGGGCGCTGGCGATGTTGGGACGTTTTTTGCGCGAGTGCAAAGCAAACCCCAGTGACCTTGGTGCCCGCACCCAGGCACAAATCGCCGCCTGGATGTCGGTGTGTGGTCTTGCCAATGTGAATTTGGGTCTCAGCCACGGCATCGGCCATCAGCTGGGCGCACGCAACAACGTGCCGCACGGGGTCACCTCCTGCGTCATGATGCCGGCTGTGATGCGTTTTAATCAGGCGCATGTCGGCACTCGACAGGCTGACATTGCCGAGTGTCTCGGGGTGGACATCCGTGGTCTCAGCCCCCTAGACGCAGCGGCGGCGGGGCGACTAGCGGTGGTGCAGTTGGTGGCGGATTTGGAACTACCGCAGCGTTTGCGCGAGGTGGGGGTGAGCCGCGAGGACTTCCCGGCGCTCGCCAGGGACGCGCTGGAAGATTTGGTCGTGGCGACTAACCCGCGCCCGGTGGGTTGTGCGGCAGACGTCATCGGGGTGCTGGAAAACGCCTGGTAAGCGCCCTCTAACCGACGGCGTCGCGACCAGCGCCGCCGCGTCCGGGCGCAATCCAGCGGCATCGCCGCGCGCTAAATTTTCTGCGCGGCGCAGCACTTGGCCCGGCGCGACGGCAGCAGTTGGCGCCGCTTGATGGGACCTGCCGGTAGCACCCTTAATAAGTGTGATGCCAGGCCAGTTCCGCGGTATCGCCACTGGCCCACAGCTTGGCCGACGCACCAAAAAGCTCGGTGCTGGGGTCGCGTTTTTCGCCTGCAAAACCATGCATGTAGCCCAGCGAGAAGGCGTTTTGGGCCGAGACCTCGTAGGTGACCCCAGCGGTCAACTTGTCCGGTATCACCGAGGGCAGCGGCACGTTGATCAGCACCGCGGCGGTGGTGAGTTGCGAGCTGCAATGAGAATACCCGAGCCGCAAGGTGGTTTTGGGGTTGAACGTCCACAGCCCGGCCAGGCGGTACACGTTCTGATTGCGCCAGCCAAAACCGATGCCCTCGCTCCCACCGAGCTTTCTTGCCGGCGCGATGTGGCCTTGAAACTCCGCCAGCGTCGGTGCCGGGTTGGCAATCGCGTCAATGTCGCCGTAGCGGATATTTTGGTAGTCAAAGGCGAGGGTGATCGTAGGTTTTAGCTGGTAGGCCAATCCCACCGTGAAATGCGCCGGCACATCCAAGCTGCCGTTTTGTGCGAACAAGCCGTTGTACTTAATGGAGTCCTGCATGTAGATGGGCGAGGAGAACTGCGCGCCTAGCTGCAGTCTTGGCCAGACCGACCAAATAAAGCCCACCCGCACGCCCCCGCCGAACAGGTATTCGGAACCACGATTGCTCACGCTGGTGGGGTCGGTAGAAAGGCGCGCGAACGATTGCAGGCCATAGACCTTGACGCGCTCGATCTGGAATAGCGGTGCGATGCCCACCGCGAAGTTGGGGGTGAGCCGGCGCGACAGGCTGGGCGCGAAGACAAACTGCGCCATATCGAGGCCCAGTTTGTCCTTTTGAATGCCACCCGGGGGGGGGAATCCCGCGATGCGCGCGGCGGCTTCATCGAAGATTGCCCGGTCGTAGGTCGAATTCAGCCCGCCGTTCGCGTACATCGTCAGGCCGAGGGTGGTGGTTGGGTCGAGTCGTCGGCTGTAGCCGAAGCTGGGCACTTGGAAGAATTCTCGGCGTGAGTTATCGCCGACTACCGTGTCGCAGGCGCCGATGCCGCGACAGTCGATCTCAGCCCCGCGTCGGGGGTTCAGCAGCGCGAGCCCCGCGTCGAATCCGGGTGCTACTAGCGCCATCCCTGCCGGATTGATGGCTGCGGCCAGGCGGTCCTGCGGCAGCGCCACGCCAACGCCCGCCACCCCGAGCTGTTTGGCGCCATAGCCCAGCAGAAAATACCCGTTGATGGCTGCGGCATCGGCGCAGTACAGCAGGCCGGCGGTCAGACCGAGCAGATACGTTTTTATACGGGGGCGCGCTGACATGAGCGATATCCTTTTACGTCGGTAACGTCGTGATGCCCGGAGCGCGGGCTGAGATTGAGACTCGGTCGCAGGATAGTCTGTATTGATTACAAGATGTTATTGAATATTTCAATAATTATTATCTGATTAGGGTAATAAGCTGTTGGAATTGCAAATTTTTTTGAAATAGGCGGGCGAGGAGGCGGTGGTGCCGCCATCGTCAGTCAAAACGGCGGCCCCGCCGGCACGCGGGTGACCGCTCGTTTGATCCACACCTAGAGCCGCGTGGTGATTTCTGGCTGGGCGAGATGGGGTCCGGGCACACACCTGACTACCACTGCCGATAGCCCGTGCGGCCGGGGCGGACGGGCGCTCTCAAAGGGCGGCGCCAGAGTCTGGCCGCGGCCCCCGGGCACCGTGGGTGATAGCACCCACGACCCGCAGCCCATGCGATGCACACGGCGGCGCGGCGCGACGGCCAGCACGATGCTGGGGGCGGGCCACGCCGTTTTCCGACGGAA
This sequence comes from Gammaproteobacteria bacterium, assembly GCA_009692365.1. GTDB lineage: Bacteria > Pseudomonadota > Gammaproteobacteria. The sequence continues at coordinate 31,850 of SHZJ01000003.1, read as the reverse complement.
ATCTGTTAGGGCCACGCCGCGCCGGTCCCCAAAAACGCTCCCACCCACTCGCCGCGAGCGGCCGCCACCGCGAGTTAACACCCCCCCTTGCGGGGGCCGGCGCGCGCCGCGCCTGTGCGTAGTTGCCCTGCGTAGTTGCCCTGAGTCGTTGCCCCGCGTAGTTGCCCCGCGTAGTTGCCTTGAGTCGTTGCCCTGAGTCGTTGCCCTGAGTCGTTGCCAGGTTGCCGGCAGCGTCGCGAGGTCGTAGCGACCCAGCGCGGGTCTGGGCCGCCTGTCTATTGGCGGCGCGGGGGCTCAGCCTTCGGTCGCGCGGGCCAGCGCGCGGCTGATTAATAGGTCAGCGCTGCCGAGGTGGGCGGCGGGATCGAGCGCCCGTGCCAGTGCCGGCGCGCCCAGCTGCTCGCGCACGCGGGCGTCTTCCCCCAGTACGGCGGCCAAAGGGCGGCCTTCTGCGCGCACCACCGCGCTGGCGCGTGCCAGCAACGCCTGCGCGCCTGCCCGACCCAGCGCCGGGGTCAGCGCCATGCTCACCGCTTCACTCATCAGCAGCCCTAAGCTGAGATCGACATTACGCCGCATCGCCGCGCTATCCACCTCGATGCCGGCCAAGGAGCGCCGTAACCCCGCCAGCGCGCCGCCGGCGCACACGAAGAGGTCGACCAACGCGCACGACTCCGCGTGCCAGGCACCGCTGGCCCGCTCGTGGCCCTGATCGAAGGCCGCAAACACCGTGGCCAGCGCGCCGGGTGCACGGCGGGCCGCCGCGCCGGCGGCAATCGCCCCCACCGGGTTTTGTTTGTGCGGTAAGGCCGAAGAACCGCCGCGCCCAGGGCTCGCCGCTTCGCGCAGTTCAGCGACTTCAGTTTGGGCCATCAACACCACGTCGTGGGCAATTTTGCCGACCGCCGCCGCCACATTCGCCACGACCGCCGCCAGCTCCCGCACGACGCTGCGCTCGGTCTGCCAAGGTCCGGCGTCGGCCAAGCCCAACTGGGCGGCGAGGCCTTGGGCCAGCGCAAGACCCTGCGTGCCGAAGCTCGCCAAGGTGCCCGTCGCACCCCCGAACTGCACCGGCAATACCGCCTGCACGCCGCGCAGCCGCGCGCGCGCGCCCAGCAGACCCATCAACCAACCGGCGACCTTCAGACCAAAGGTCGTGGGCCCCGCGTGTTGCGAGAGGGTGCGGGCGGGCATGAGCGTGGTGCGGTGGCGCTCGGCGAGCGGGCAGAGCAGGGCTATCAGCGCGTCCAGATGAACGTTCAGGCGCGTGAGGGCGGCGCGCGCGGCCAGCATCAAAGCGCTGTCCATCACATCCTGACTGGTCGCGCCCCAGTGGACATAGCGCGCCGCCTCGGCGCTTTGTGCCGCCACGACACCCGTGAGCAAATGCACCAGTGGGATGGCGGGATTGCTGGCTTCCACGCTCTGCGCGGTGATCTGGGTCACGTCAAACGGGGTGTTTTTAGCGCACTGCGCGATGAGCGCGGCGGCGTCCGGTGGGATGACCCCCAGCGCCGCTTGGACACTCGCCAGCGTGGCTTCGAATTGCAGCATATGGGCCAGCATGGCCGGTGGCGCGAAGCACTCGGCGAGGTCCTCGCCGCCCAAATAGGCGGTGGTAAGTGGGCTGAAATCCATGGCTGCCTAGGGTTTGTGTTGAGCGGTTAACTGCGCGTAGAACGTGGGGGCGTGGCGCCGACCGAGGACAGCCCGAGATAATTTTCGGCCAGACTTTGCTGCGCGTGGGTACAGCCGGCGAGGTAGGCGAATTCCGCCGCTTGCGCCCGCTCATCAAACACAGCGGCGGTCAGGCGATGCGTCAGCGCCGTCAGCCACCAAGCGAAGCGTTGCGCTTGCCACACGCGTGCCAAGCGATTGGGCGAATAGGCGTCGAGACCCTCGGTGGCGCCCGTTTTGAACCACGCGATGAGGGCCGCCGCCAGTTCCCCTACATCGGCGAACGCGAGGTTTAAGCCTTTAGCACCGGTGGGCGGCACGATGTGCGCAGCGTCCCCGGCCAGGAAGAGCCGTCCATGTCGCAGGGGCTCGGCCACAAAACCGCGCAGCGGCGTGAGGCTTTTCTCGATAGCTGGGCCAGTGACCAACGCGGCCGCCACGCTCGCGGGCAGCCGCGCGCGCAGTTCATCCCAGAAGCGCTCGTCCGGCCACTCCTCTAGTGTTTGGGTGGCGGCGACTTCCAGGTAGTAGCGGCTGCGCGTGCGCGAGCGCATGGAACACAGCGCAAAGCCACGCGGGTGGCTGGCGTAGAGGAGTTCCGGGGTGACGGGCGGGGCGTCGGCTAGTACCCCAAGCCAGCTCACCGGATAAGCGCGCTCGATATTACGCACCCCCGCCGCCGGCAGGCTGGCCCGCGCCACCCCGTGATAGCCGTCGCAGCCCACGAGGTAGTCACAGACAAATTCGTCAGCCTGCCCCTGCCAGCGGTAGCGCAGTCGGGCGGCCCGGCCGGTGAGGTCCAGCGGGGTCACGGCCTCGCAGCCGTACAAAATTTGGCTGCCGGCCGCCTCGTGTTGGGCGCTTAAATCGCGGGTGATTTCGGTCTGGCCGTAGACCGTCACGGCGTGGCCGGTCAGGGCGCGCAGGTTGATGCGCAAACGCTGCTCGCCGTAGGCAATCTCAAAGCCCTCGTGGACCAGGCTTTCGCGATGCAGCCGCGCGCTGACGCCCGCGGCGTCCAATAAGGTGACACTGCCCGGTTCGAGCACCCCGGCTCGAATTCGGCTTTCCACATGCGCACGCGTCTGCCGCTCGAGCAGGACGAAACTAATGCCGGCAAGTCCCAGCAGGCGGCCCAAGAGCAGCCCGGCGGGGCCGGCACCGATAATGCCGACTTGCACGCGCGCAACGCTAGACATCGAAGAACACCGTTTCTAAGGGGCCTTGGAGGTGGATGTCGAAGCAATAGCCGGTGGGGGTGAGTGCGGCGATTAAGGTGGCGCGGCGCGCGAGCGGGACCCTGGCGAGGGCCGGATCGCGGTGATTACGGGCGGCTTCGTCCGCGAAATAAAGGCGCGTTACCAGCGGGTTCATTAGACCCCGAGCCAACAGCGTGAAATGGATATGCGGCGCGGCTTGCGGGGTGGTGGGGCCCGGCTTGTGGGTCAAAAAAGTGTAGCGCCCCTCGGCGTCCACGCTGACCCGACCAAAACCCTCCCCCGCCGCCGCGCTGCGCGTCGGATAATCACCCGCGCCATTGGCCTGCCAAATTTCAACGAGTGCATCGGGGACCGGCGCACCATCGCCGTCCAACACCTGACCCCGCACACAGATGGCCGCCCCGGCCGGCGGCTCGTGGGTGATGGGGTGGGCCTGCCACCAGTCCAGCCCAAGACTGTAATAGGGCCCCGCCGTTTGCGCCGGGGTGGGCCTGCGCATCTCAGTGAGCGTCCAGGGGAGTTGCCGCGCAACCGCGCAGCACCACATCGAAACGATAGGCCAGCGCCCAGGCGGGCTGCGTGCGGGTGAGATCAAACTTCGCGACCAGCCGCGCCCGGGCCGCGGCCTGCGGAATGCCCATAAAAATAGGGTCTAGGGGCAGCAGGGGGTCGCCGGGAAAATATAGCTGGGTGACCAAGCGCGCCGCAAAACCAGCCCCGAACAGCGAGAAATGGATGTGTTTGGGGCGCCAGCCGTTGGGGTGGTTGCCCCACGGATAAGCGCCGGGTTCGATGCTGAGGAACTCATAACAGCCCTGCGCATCGGTGAGCACTTGGCCGGCGCCGATGAAGTAGGGGTCCAGCGGCGCCGCGTGTTGATCGGCCGCGTGCAAATAACGCCCCGCCGCGTTCGCCTGCCAAAGCTCAATGAGCGCATGGGCTTCGGGGCGACCGGCGGCATCGCTCACCCGACCGTGCACGAGGATGCGTTGCCCCTGCGCCGTGCCGCCCGGCACCTGCGTCGTGAGATCTCCGGCCCCGGCGCGGAGTTGCTCGGGCCCCCAGCGCGGACCCTGACTGGGCAGCAGTTGAGGTGGGAGCGCGATGGCGGCAGCTTGCGGCGCGCGCTTGGTGCTGGAGGGATAGGCGGGCAGTTGGTTGGGCGCCCAACCGCGCGTCGCCGGTCGGGCCACTCGCTTCACGCGGCGCGCAAGACGCGGCAGTTTTGCGCGAAACGCAGTGCCGCACCGGTTTTTGCTTGCAGCGCTTCGGGCGTGAGCCCGGCGAGTAAATCAGTGACCAGCAGGCCCTTGGGCGTCACCTCAATGACCGCCAAATCCGAATAGATGCGGTCCACGCAGGCAAGACCCGTCAGCGGTAAATCGCAGCGTTCGACGACCCGCGGCTGCCCATCTTTGGCGACGTGGGCGGCCAACATCACCCACACTTGCTTAGCACCGGCGACGAGGTCCATCGCCCCACCGACTGCCGGTAGTTTGGCCCCGGGCAGCGCCCAGTTGGCGAGGTCGCCGTTAGCGGCGATTTGATACGCACCGAGGATCGACACATCGATATGGCCGCCGCGAATCATGGCGAAAGAGTCGGCGTGATGGAAAAAAGACCCACCGGGTAGAAGGGTCACCGGTTGTTTGCCGGCGTTGATCAGGTCCGGGTTGGCGGCGCCGGGCAGGGGCGCCGGTCCCATCCCCAGCACCCCGTTTTCGGAGTGCAGCACAAACTCTCGGGCGGGCGGGATGTGGTCGGCCACCAGCATGGGGAGCCCAATGCCCAAATTGACGTACGCGCCCTCGGCGATATCCGCCGCCACCCGCCGGGCAATATCTTGGGTGGACAAGGGGGTCATCATGCTGCCACCGCCACCAGCCGGGTGACGAAAATACCGGGTGTGATGATGGTCTCCGGCGGGGTGTGCTCCACCAGTTGCCGGACTTCGGCCAAGGTGCTGGTGGCCGCGGTGGCCATCACCGGATTGAAGTTACGGGCGGTCGCGGCATAGGTGAGATTGCCCCAGCGGTCGCCGGTACAGGCGTGGATGAGGGCAACGTCGGCCCGGAGGGCGCGTTCCATGACGTAGTGCCGGCCGTCGAATTCGCGGGTTTCCCGGCCCTCGGCCAGCGGCGTACCGTAAGCGGTGGGGGTATAGAACGCCGGGATCCCCGCCCCGCCGGCACGGATCCGTTCGGCCAGCGTGCCCTGCGGCACGATTTCCAGGGTGATGCGGCCCGCGGCGTAGAGTTCCTCAAACACGACCGAACCCGCCGAGCGTGGAAACGAACACACCACCCGGGTAACGGCGCCGGCCTGCAACAGCGCGGCCAGACCGCCATCGCCGGAGCCCGCGTTATTGCTGATGATGGTGAGGTCGTGCAGCCCCAAATCGCGCACCGCCAGCAGCAATTGATGGGGCACACCGGCATCGCCGAAGCCCCCCACCAGCAGTGTTGCGCCATCTTGTAGACTCGGGCATTGCGCTACGATCTCTGCCGCACTGCGGTAGCGTTTGTCGATCATGTGGCCATTTTCCTCGGCTGGGGTCCACGGATTATCCTCGCATGGCAAAGTCGTTCAATCACCTAGGCGGGTGGTGCTTCATGCCGCGATTAGCGTCCCTCCAGTAGTAGACCACGAGACCCCCCGATGCCCAGTACCGCCCCGATCGACCCCTACAGCCTCGCATTGGATGAACTGGACGTCAGCAATCCCCGCTTGTTTCAAACCGACGAAATTGGCCCGTACTTCGCGCGGCTGCGCCACGAGGCGCCGGTGCACTGGTGCGCGCGCAGCGCCTACGGACCGTTTTGGTCGCTCACCAAATTTGCTGACATCCAGACGGTCAATGCCAATGATAAGTTTTTCGCCTGCAGCTACGAACTGGGCGGACATGTGTTGGGCTACGAGAAAATGTTTCGGCAAAACGGCGTGGATGCCCGCATGTTCCAGTCCACCGATGCACCTATCCACACGGCGCAGCGCAAAGCCATTGCACCGATAGTGGCCCGCGCCAACGTGCGTGAGATGGAAGACCTCATGCGCCAGCGCTGCGGTGAAATTCTGGATGCACTGCCGGAAGGTGAAACCTTCAACTGGGTAGAGCGGGTCTCTATCGAGTTCACTACGCAGGTGTTAGCCATGCTGTTCGATTTTCCTTGGGCGCAGCGGCAGTTGTTAACGCGTTGGTCGGATGTGGCGGTGACCGAACCCGGCTTTGGCATTGTGGCAACTTGGGAGGAGCGGCGCGCTGAACTAGAGAATTGTTTCCGCGTGTTTGCCGAACTCTGGCAGGAGCGTTTGACCCGCCCCGCGGCGTCCGATTTGCTCTCGCTGATGGTGCATGCCGAAGGCACGAAAAATCTCCGTCCCGAGGAATTTTTGGGCAACCTCATCAATCTCATCGTGGGCGGCAACGACACCACGCGTAACTCGCTCACCGGTGGGGCGCTGGCGCTACATCGTTATCCAGAGCAATACGCCAAGCTGCGCGCCAATCCCCGGTTGGTGGAAAGCATGGTGCCCGAGATTATCCGTTGGCAGACGCCTATTTCGCATATGGCGCGCACGGCGTTAGAAGATTTTCGTTTGGGTGAGGCAACCATTCACGCGGGAGACCGGGTAGCGCTGTGGTATCTGTCCGGCAATCGTGATGCCGACGACATCGATAGCCCGGAGGAATTCATCATTGACCGGGCGCAGCCGCGGCGGCATTTATCGTTTGGTTTTGGTGCCCATCACTGCGTGGGGTATCGCTTGGCCGAACTCCAGCTCCAGGTCGCTTGGGAAGAAATTTTGAAACGCTTCCGCCATCTCGAGGTGGTGGGCGAACCCCAGCGCGTGTGTTCCAACATCATTCACGGCTACACCGCGCTGCCGGTGAGGGTGCAGCGCTGGTAGAGGGCGCTAGCGAACTTAAGCGGTGCGGTCGCCGAGGGTGTCTGGCGCGTCGATGGGTCCCAGCAGCAGGCCGCCGTTCGCGCAGCGGTTGTGGCTCAAAAGGTCGTTCAAGAGGGTGGGAAAATCTAGCGGATAGCGCGCCGCGAGGTCGCCGGCGCGCGTTTTGAGGTGCTCAATGGGCCAGTGGCGTGCGGGGGTACGCAGGGCAAAACCGATCACATTGTGGCGATCGGTGGTGGGCAGTAGCAGCACGCGCCCAGCAAACGTCGCACTCATCAGGCTTAGGCTGAGCTCTAAATTTGGGTCTTCGGCCATGAAATTCTGCACCAGAATGCCGTGGTTGCGCAGCGCTGCGTAGGCCGCTGCATAGGCTCGCTCGCCCCGCAGATGCGCCGGCGCGGTGCGGTTATCGAAGGCGTCCAGCAGCAGCAGGTCGGCCGTGTGAGGGTGGGCCTCCAGATGCGCCAGACCATCGCACACCCGCACCGCCAGCCGGGCATCTTCGTGCGGCAGACCAAACAAGGCGCGCGCCGCGGCCACTACGCTGGCGTTGACCTCCACCGCCGTGAAGTGGGTGTCCGGGAGGTGGGCCAACACAAAGCGTGCCATCGAACCACCGCCCAAACCTATCATCAACACCCGCCGCGGCGTGGCGTTGAACAGCAGCGCGGCCATCATCGCGCGGGTGTACTCGAGTTCGAGTCGGTCGGGGGCGGCGAGCCGCAGCGCGCTTTGGATGGCGCCGCCGCCCAAATGTAGGGAGCGCACGCCGTTGGCGTCGACAATTTCCGGGGTGCGCGGACGACTCCCGAACAGCCAGTCTTTCAACGCCACGGCAGGGCCTGCGCGGGCGCGATCTGGCGCGCGATACGGGACATGGGCGAGGCGTACATAAGCAACCTTTTCGTGACGCTTACGGGGGCAGGCGTGCCGCGCGATGGTAGCGCATCTGCGCGCGGTGGGGCGGCGATCGCACGGGCTACTGCGGCGGCGTACTAGCGCCGGCCGGCCCGCGTGCGCTCAGGGCGGCGGTAGAAATCCGTGGCGGCGCAACATGGCCTGTGCGGGTGGGGTGCTGAGATACTCGACAAACGCTGGGCCACCGGGCCCCGCGCCCCTTAAAACGGCGGCCGGATAAGCAATCGGCGCGTGGGTGTTGCTGGGGAACGCCACGACCACCGTGACCCGTCCCGAAAGTTTTGCATCAGTGGCGTAGACAATGCCGGCCGCACAGCCACCACGTTCCACGAAAGTTAGCGCGGCCCGCACGTCCGCGCTGTTGACGATGCGTGCGGCGATGGCCGTCCACCACCCCAGGCTAATCAGCGCCTGCTTGGCGTAAATCCCCGCCGGCACGGTGTCGACGTTGGCGGTGCACAGTTTGCCCTCGAAGGCTTTCTCCAGGCTGAAGTCTTGCGTCAACCGCACTGCGAAGGGCCGCGCGCGCGGCGCAATGAGCACTAGGCTGTTGCCGGCGATAGGGCGACTGGCGGCCTTGAGATGCCCTTTAGCAGCGAGATAATCCATCCACTGCTGGTCGGCCGCGATGAACACATCTGCCGGGGCGCCGTTTTCTATTTGCACGGCCAAACTCGGCGTGCCGCCTAGCGCCAAGCGCACCGGCGTGTGGGATTGCTCCTCGTATTGGTGGGCGAGCTCCGCCAAGACTTGGGCGAGACTGACCGCGGCGTAGACCCGGATAGCGAGAGGCTCCGCGCTGCCGCTGCGGGGGAGCACGCACCACAGGCTCAAGCAGCAGGCGAGAAAAAAACGGGTCTTCATCGTGTGAACTCCTCACCGGGTGGTGGCTCACTAAGCAGATATGGTTCGCTACTCAGGCCGACATTAGTGCGATCATGCCGCGATGAACAACTTTGCTGCTTTAAATTTGATCGACCCACTGACGCAGGCGCTGGCGGAAGTGGAATATGCCCAAATGACGCCCGTGCAGGCCGCTGCTCTCCCAGCGATTTTGGCCGGCCGCGACGTCTTGGTACAAGCCCAGACCGGGAGCGGGAAGACGGCGGCTTTTGCGCTGGGTTTGCTCTCCAAGCTAGACGCTACTCAAGTGCGCCTGCAGGGCTTGGTGCTGTGTCCTACCCGGGAACTGGCTGACCAAGTCAGCCGTGAGATTCGCCGCTTGGCGCGTTTCATCCCCAACGTGAAAGTCCTCACGCTGTGCGGCGGCGTGCCGCTGCGTCCACACCTCGCCTCACTGGCCCACGAACCCCACATCGTGGTCGGCACGCCGGGGCGCTTGCTCGAGTTGATTGAGCTGACCGCGTTGCCGCTAAAAGCTTTAACGGTGTTGGTGCTTGATGAAGCCGATCGGATGCTCGATAGGGGGTTTGCACCGGCCATTGCGCAACTCATGGAGCACTTGCCGCAGCCCCGCCAAACCCTGATGTTTTCGGCCACGATTCCCCCCGCCATTCGCGCTATCAGCCGCGGTCTGCAACGCGCGGCGCTCGATGTCACGCTCAACGTTGAGTCGGAAGACGCGCTCATTGAACAGCTTTTTTTCGAAGTTGAACCGGCGCAAAAACTGGCGGCGGTGACGGCGCTACTGCTTTCCTACCGACCAGAGTCAGCGGTGGTTTTTTGTAATACCCGGCAGGTGGTGCGCAGCGTGGCTGATGAACTAATGGCCCGCCAATTCTCGGTCTTAATCCTGCATGGAGAACTAGACCAGCGCGAGCGCGAAGAAATGTTAGTGCGCTTCGCCAATCGCAGCGCGAGTGTTTTAGTGGCCTCAGATGTGGCCGCACGCGGTTTAGATATCGTCGACCTGCCGATGGTGATTAATTTTGACCTCGCCGCCGATCCCGATACCCACCTGCACCGCGTGGGACGCACGGGGCGCGCAGGACGGCGCGGCTTGGCGTTGAGCTTATGTTCGGCGCAGGAATCCCCGCGGGCCAATCTCATCAAGGAGCGTTTAGGGGTGGCGCTGCGTTGGGGCCGTGTGCCGGCGCTGGCCCGGGCAAACGCGCCGTTGCTCGCGCCGTTTATCACCGTGGCCATCGATGCGGGCCGCCAAGACAAACTGCGCCCCGGTGATTTGCTCGGTGCGCTCACCGGGGCGGCGGGTTTGCCCGCGACGGCCGTGGGTAAAATTGATGTCTTTCCTACCCGCACCTATGTGGCTATCGCGCGCGCTTGGCAGCAGCGGGCCGTGGCGGGGCTGCGGGCCGGCAAAATCAAAGGACGCAATTTCCGGGTTCGCGAGCTGGAGGCTTAAGGGATGTCGTTCGCCGAGCTAGGCTTGTCGACCCCGCTCTTGCGGGCGGTGAGCGAGCGCCACTATTTGATCCCCACGCCGGTGCAGGCACTCACGATTCCGGCGGTACTGCAGGGGCGGGATGTGTGGGCTTGCGCGCAAACAGGATCGGGCAAAACCGCAGCTTTTGCGCTGCCCTTGCTGCAAGCGCTGGCCGCCCGCCCGCCGCAGACGCCGCGCCCGGTGCGGGTGCTGATCTTGGTGCCGACCCGCGAGCTTGCGGCGCAGATCGCCGCAGCTATCCAGCGCTACGCCGCCCATTTGCCCGCCGCGGTGAAAGTGGTCACCGTCTTGGGCGGGGTGTCGATTAATCCGCAGATGATGGCCCTGCGCGGCGGCGCGGAGATCGTGGTGGCCACCCCCGGCCGGCTGTTGGATTTGCTCGACCATAACGCGCTGAGCCTCGCGCAGCTCCACACCTTAGTGCTGGACGAAGCCGACCGCTTGTTAGATTTGGGCTTTGCGCAAGAGCTAGCGCAGGTCTTGCAACGGCTACCGCAACACCGGCAGAACCTGCTCTTTTCTGCCACCTTCCCCCCGGTGGTGCGCAGTTTGGCTGAGCAACTGCTGAAGGATCCGGTGCGCATCGACGTCGCGTCCACTGCCCAGACGGCGCCCGCGATTGTGCAGCGCGCGATCGCGGTGGACGCCCCACGCCGTACCCAGCTCTTGCGAGAGCTGATCCAACAGCAGGGCTGGCAGCGGGCGTTGGTGTTTGTCGCCACTCGTTACAGCACGGAACATCTCACGCAAAAGCTGCTGCGTCTGAATATCCGCGCGGGGGCATTTCACGGTGACCTCAGTCAGGGCGCACGCACGCAGGCTTTGGCAGACTTCAAAGCACGGCGCTTGAGCGTGCTGGTCGCGACCGACGTCGCGGCGCGCGGCATCGATATCGAGGAGTTGCCGGTCGTGGTGAACTACGACCTGCCACGTTCGGCGGTGGATTATTTACATCGCATTGGCCGCACCGGGCGCGCCGGGGTGGCGGGGTTAGCGGTGAGCTTTGTGAGCGCGGACACGGAAGCGCATTTCCGCTTGATCGAAAAACGTCATGCGCTGCAGCTGACGCGCGAGGTCGTGGCGGGCTTCGAGCCAACACCGGCCACCCGCGTGGACGAGGGCCCCGCCTTAGGCGGCGTCAAAGGTCGGCGGAAAAGCAAGAAGGATAAGCTGCGCGAAGCCGCGCCGCCGCCGGCTGGGGGCTTTGTTTGGCCGGGTCGGCCGCCGGGCGGTGGATGAGTCCTGAACGGTCCCGCAATTGGTGGGGTCGGGGTCGGGGATCGCAAGCTCTGCAGTGGCTAGGCCTTAAGCCCGCGGTGCGCGCCTCATCGCGGCAAGTCCGGTGGCTAGGCTCGCGGTGGGGGTTACCTTAACCCGCGCGGCGCCCCCGGGGCGCCGGCCATCGCAGGCCGTGAAGATCGCAGCCTACGGGCGGCCACCCCAGTGAGCACTAGCCCGCACGGGCCGCCGCAGGTTAAGACCAGGTTAAATTCTGCCGCCCAAACCGTGGGTGTGCGGCTTTGCTGGCGCCGCCAGAACCACCGCCCCGAGGCGCCCGCGGGCGGCTTCGAGGGTTGCCACGAGATCGTCTTTGTCGAGCAGCCCCAACACCCCGGCACGCGCTAGGGTGTGCTGGACGTTGGGTCGCAGTTCCGCCAGCAACACCCGCGTGCCACGCGCTTCACAGCGGCGCAGCGTTAGCTCGAGCGCGGCGCTGCCCGTGACGTCAACCAGCGGTACCCGCCCCATGCGTAGCACGAGCGCCCGTACCTCTGGTTGCTGCTGGAGGTGGTCGTTGATGCGCGCAAGCTTCACTGCTGCACCGTAAAAAAGCGGCCCGTCGATGGCATAGACCAGCACCTCACGGGGCCACGGGGCTAGCTCCGCGGCCAGCGCTGGGTCGACCGCCACCTCGACGGACTCTGCCGTGTGGCGCACGAACAAGATCGCGGCTAGCGCCACGCCCACATTTACCGCGACGACCAGATCAACGAAGACTGTGAGGCCAAAACTCAGCACCAGAACGAAGACATCGGCGCGCGGCGCCCACCGGCACAGCCGCAGAAACTGCGGTAATTCGCTCATGCCCCAAGCCACCACAAACAGAATGGCTGACAGCGAGCACAGGGGGATTGCCGAGGCCAGTGGTGCCAGTAGCGCGATGACCAGCAGCAAGAAGACACAGTGCACCACGCCGGCTAGTGGACTGGTAGCCCCGTTGCGGATATTCGTCGCGGTCCGGGCAATGGCGCCGGTCGCGGCAAACCCGCCCAGTAACGGGGCGGCGATATTGGCAAGCCCCTGTGCCACCAGTTCCTGATTGGAGTCGTGTCGTGTACCCGTCGCGCCGTCTGCCACGACTGCCGAGAGCAACGACTCAATAGCGGCGAGCATGGCGATGCTAAAGGCCGGACCCACCAGCGTGATGAGCAGCGCCCAGTGCGCGGTAGGTAGCGTAACGCTTGGCAGGCTACGTGGGATGCCACCGAAGGCCGAGCCAATGGTGGCCACCCCCTCGAAGTCAAATATGGCCTGCAGCGCGCTCGCCACCAGGATGGCGATGAGCGGCGCGGGGACGCGCTTTTGCCAGCGTGGCGCCACCACCAAGATGGCGAGGGTCAAGGCGCCCAAGGCGGTGGTCGCCCGGTGCAACTGGGGTAAGGCTTGCAGCAGCGCCGCCATTTTTGTGTGGAAATGCACGCCGCTGTTGGCGGGGTGCAGGCCGAAGAAATTTTGCCACTGACCGGTAAAAATGATGACGCCGATGCCGGTGGTGAAGCCAACGATAACCGGCGTTGGAATGTATTTGATTAAGGCCCCGAGCCGCGCCAGCCCCATCGCCAGCAAGATGAAGCCCGCCATGAGCGTGGCTAATTGCAATCCAGCCACCCCGTGGCGGCTGGTAATTCCTGCGAGCACGGCGATGAAGGCGCCCGTAGGCCCGGAGATCTGGACGCGCGTGCCGCCAAATAATGAGGTGATTAGGCCCGCGACGATGGCCGTATAAAGCCCTTGCTCGGGTCGGGCACCGCTGGCGATGGCGAAAGCCATGGCCAGCGGCAAGGCCACGATGCCCACCACCAAACCCGCTAGCACGTTGTTCGCGAGGTGTGCCGGTTTAAACAGACCGGCGGCTCGCGCTTCCAGTAGAGCGATCATGTGCCGATAGCGAATCTCGAGGAATGCTATCCCAGCAGTATAAGCGCCCGAGCCTTCCGTGCCTGTTTCTATGTTACTGCCAAGAGCGGTATAAATTGGGCGCGTCTGAAGCCTCAGACCTGAGCGGGCAAGAGCTTAGACGGCCAGCCTGCACTATTCGCAGCTGCGACCTAAAATGCTCCTTGCCGGGGGCTTAGGCAGGGTCGATTGACAGCGCAGGACCTCGACACACGCGAGGTATCAGCATCCTTAACCACCACGTCCTTCGCGGTCGGTTGCTGCAAGGCCACTAACGGTCCAACAAAGGGCCAAAAGATAGGGCTAGAACCTCGGCAATGATCACCGTCGTCATCCCCTATTTTCAAAGGTCACCGGGCATTTTGGCCAAAGCGCTGGCGAGCATCGCGGCCCAGGAGGGTTGCCCGCTGCCGATTCAGGTCATTGTGGTGGACGATGCCTCCCCCGCGCCGGTCGCCGCAGAGCTCGCTGGCAGTGGTGCTATGCCGCACCCCGTGCGAGTCATTACGCAGGCAAACGGGGGCCCAGGTGCGGCCCGCAACACCGGGCTAGACCATGCCCCGCCGGGCACCCGCTACCTCGCATTTTTGGACTCCGACGATGAGTGGATGCCCGACCACTTGGCGCGCGCCGTGGCGGCGCTGGCCTGCGGTTACGACTTCTTTTTTGCTGATCACTACCAGTTGGATCAAGCTAGCGGCGCTTTTGCGCGTGGCGGTCGCCTCGAGTTGGAACGACACCCCTTGCTGCCCACCGTACAGGCTGATTTACATGCCTATGCAGGGGATATGCTCGACCAAACCATCCGCGGCAATCTCATTGGCACCTCGACGGTGGTCTACCATTTTGAGCGATTTGCCGCGCAGCGCTTTCAGGTAGAGTTCGCCAATGCCGGGGAGGATTACCTGTTCTGGATGGCGTTGATGGTGCAGGGTGCCTTGAGCGCGTTTTCCACGCACACCGCGGCACGTTATGGCAAAGGCGTCAATATTTATGCCGGCGCGGGTTGGGGCAGCGAGTAACACCTGTTGCGGATCCATAACGAGATCAAGTATCGCCGGACCATCATCGCTCAATTCAAACTGACACCCGCGCAGCGGCAACACGTGCAGGCTGGCATTCAAGATCTTCGTCACGCTTTTGCCCGGGATATGCTGCATCGCGTCGGTCACCGCAAAGCGTTGCCGTGGCCCTTGCTCCATGAACATTTCAAGCTCGACCCGTGGAGTTTTGGGGGGGCGCCCGCCGCGGCGCTAAAGATTCTTTTGTCGAGGGGAAAATGACCACACCCCAAGCCCCACCCTTGGTCAGTATCATCGTGCCATGTTTTAACGCGGCCGCTTTTCTGCCAGCCACCTTGCAGTCGGTTGGGGCGCAAACCTTGCAGGACTTTGAAGTGCTGCTAGTGGACGATGGCTCCACCGACGACACGCTCGCCGTACTGCACGCTTGGGCGGCCACCGATCCGCGATTTAAGGTCATCGCACTAGGGCGTAACCAAGGCCTCGTGGCAGCCCGAAATGCGGCGTTGGCCGTGGCGCGTGGAGAGTACGTCGCCCTGTTGGATAGCGATGATGTGTGGACGCGGGATGCGCTGGCGCAGCGTTTGGCGGTGGCCCGGCGTTACCCCTCGGCAGACGTTATTGCTGCGGACTTCGCTTGGTTTGAAGAGGCACTCCCGGCGACACCCATCGGTCGCATCGGCTTGGGGCCGAGTGGTGCGCGCCTGTTTGCGCATTCCGTCGCAACCGGCGAGCCCGTGCTTCTGACGCACCCCTTCGAAGCGTTTGCCTCGGTGCAGTTTGCGTGGGTTGGGGCAACCCTGGTGCGGCGGGCTGCCATGACCGCCATTGGCCATTTCGAGCCCACCGTGAAAACCGCAGAAGACACCCTGCTGTGGTTACGCCTTGCGCAGCGGGGTGCTTTTGTTTTTATGCCCCAAATCACGGCCTATTATCGCCAGCGTGCAGGCAGCATTGTGGCCTTGCTCAAAGGCCCCAAGGAATTACCTTATCTTAGGGTGCTGGACTGGGTAAAAGACCGACCAGAGTTCGCCGCGCATCGCGCCGTCATCCAGCGCATCCGGGCGCAGTGCCACCATGTTGGCGCGACCTATTATCGCCGCCTCGGTGAGACGGCGATGGCCGTCAAACACGCCTTAGGCGCCGTGCGAGCGCAGCCCTGGGTCTGGGTTTATTGGCGCGGCCTTGCGGGCGCTAATTCGGACTGGCTGCGGCAAAAGGTCTCGCCGCCAAACCACTGAGCGGCCCCGTCTTGGGGGCAGACAGCTCGGCGAAAGCGAGCCTGAATTTAGCCGGTAATGACGCGCGGGCGCGCAGGCACGGCGGATTTTTTGAAGACACCGACCGTCTTTCAAGAGCGGCCGAGGTCGCGCCACAAGGTCTGCCGCAAGGTCTGCCGGGACACCCACCGTCCAAGGTCTGCCGGGACACCCACCGCCTGCCCGGTCGACGTCTGCCGGGACACCCGTGGAGGTCTGCTGCGACGTCTGCGTCTGCTGGGACACCCACTGTGTGGACGTCTGCCTCTTCTGTGCGTCCGCTGGGATGGGGTCTGCCGGGACACCCACCGTCGGTCTGCCGGGACACCCACCGTCTGCCGCGGCCGGCTTGGCGACCCCCACCCGGCGGCCCGCCA
This sequence comes from Gammaproteobacteria bacterium, assembly GCA_009692365.1. Classification (GTDB taxonomy): domain Bacteria; phylum Pseudomonadota; class Gammaproteobacteria. The sequence goes on along the minus strand of SHZJ01000003.1, from coordinate 15,926 downwards.
GCCTAACGGCCCGCTCGACGGTATCCCTGTCACCCGGCCGACCCCACACCACCCGCGGCCATTATCGTCCAGCTGCGCGCTCAGCCCCCGGCGGCTAAGGCCCGGCTGATCACCATGCGCTGAATATCGTTGGTGCCCTCATAGATCGATAGGACGCGCGCGTCGCGATAGTATTTTTCGACCGGGTAGTCGCTCAGATAGCCGTTGCCGCCGTGGATCTGGATAGCCTGCGAACACACCTGCTCGACCATCGCGGTGGCCGCTAGTTTGGCCATCGAAGCCTCTTTGAGGCAGACCCGCCCCGCGTCTTTGAGCGCCGCTGCGTGCCACGTTAGCTGTCGTGCGGCCTCTATGGCGGTGGCCATGTCGGCCAGTCGGAAGGCAATTGCCTGATGCTCAGTGAGCGGGCGGCCAAACGTTTGCCGCAACTGCGCATAGCCGCGAGCCGCCTCCAACGCCGCGCGGGCAACCCCAAGCGCTTGCGCGGCAACGCCGATGCGTCCGTTTTCCAGGTAGGCCAGTGCAATCCGGTAGCCGTCTCCTGGGGCGCCGAGGCGGTTCTCCATGGGTACCTCCAGATCCTCGAGCGCTATCTGACAGGTGTCTGCGCTGCGGTGCCCGAGTTTTATTTCCTCTTTCGCGACGCGGTAGCCGGGGGTGGCGGTGGGCGTCAAAAAGCAGGTCATGCCCCGCTTGCCGGCCGCAGGGTCGGTCACCGCCACAATTAGCGCGACGTCTGCGCTGCGCCCCGCGGTGATGAATTGTTTGGTGCCGTTGAGGAGGTAACGGTCGGCTTTGCGCACGGCCCGCGTCTGGAGCGCCGCCGCGTCCGAGCCGGCTTGTGGCTCGGTCAACAAGAACGCGCTGTGCTGCACGCCGCCGGCCAGCGGGCGCAGGAAACGCTCTTTCTGATCGGGCGTGCCGTGGTCAGTGAGCGCGGCACAGTTGGGTGAGTTATTGACGCACATCATGTTGCACACGCCACAGTCGCCATGCGCAATCTCCTCGACCGCCAGGGCGTAGGAGACGAAATCCGCGCCGGCGCCGCCCCAGGCTGGGTCCACGCACAAGCCCATCAGCCCCACGCCGCCCATGGCGCGTAAAACAGCTAACGGCACGGCGCAGTCGCGGTCCCATGCGGCGGCGTAGGGAACGATTTCGCGCTGCGCGAACAGGCGCGTCGCCGCGCGTATTTGGGCTTGCTCGTCGGTCAATACCATGGCGGATTGGCTCGCAGTGACGGTGAGCTACATTGTTTCACGTAACGCTGCGGCAACGGCTGGCCGCGCGCAAATTAGCCCGAAAACCGCCGACTCTCCGTTGCAACGAGCCGCCAACGGGCAGCGCTAGCCAAAGCGGAGGAGGCCGCTTAAAAGTGACGCTGAGCGCTATCGCCATCAGCTTAGTCAGGAGCTGCTGCCGGTCGTGCGGCACGGCTTGCGGCCCTTACTGCCAACGCGGCAGCGGGGACGGGACGTGTGCCGCCAATCGTTAAGCGAAGCAGGACACTGCACGTCGCTGGCATTGGGCTGTTTCGCGCCGCGACCGCGCTCGCGCCCGGCGGGCTGCGGCCGGGCTGATCAAGGCTGTCGCGGCCGGCTTGGCAGACCTCCGGGCCGAAACGCCTGCGCGTCCACGGTCCAGAGGCGTCGGCGCGCTCATCTAACCCACCAACTGTGGCGCCGCGCTCGAGGTGATTGAACGCGGGGCCGTGCCCTTGTCCGCCGTTGCATGGGGTCCCCACGGTCCCGGCGTTTGGCGTCGTCTTTCAGGTTTCCACCGACGGCCAGCCAGCTGTGACGCCGGTCAGCCCGCTCGGCTGGTGTGGCCCAAAAAAGCACTGCTCCAAAAGAGCCGTGCCGTGCACCCCATCGTCGCGAATGACTTTGCACACATGGTGCATATGCCAGTTGCGCGGAAAGAGCGGCGATTGTTCATGGCTCGGCCAAGCGTTCTCATCGACCATGCCTTCCCCGCGCCAGGCCCCGTGTTCCCAAGCTTTGTTGGTGTAGCCCAGGCCCATCAATGAAAATAGCAGGTGTGGGTCGGGAATGAACGCTAGCTTCATGCGCGGCCCGCGCTGGTCGTGGAGGACGACTTCAAGATGCTCTAAGCGCCGCGTGCCGTGGCGATAGCGCGGCGTGAAGGACGTCGGCACCAGATATTCCCCGCCGGTGTCGCGCAGGTAGAGTGGGCTGCTGCCAGCATTCTCGACGCGGGGCACGAGGGCCGCGAAGCGATCGATAACGTTGCCCTCGGCGCTGTCATTCAAGTGCCAATGCAGGCATTCGTTTTCGAAAAAAATCGGGCCCCAGTACCAATGGATTTGGGGCGCCCAGCGCGTGCTGCCGCCGCCACCCAGCGGGCGCACACCCCAAGAATGATCGCGCACGCCGAGCACGCGCTGGTTGGTGAGTTCGATGCGGTGGCCTTTCACTTCGATGTGCCCCGACCAAGTACCAAGCTGGGAGTAGCGCGTGAGGTCGACCGAGGTGCGCAGTCCGTCGGTCAGCGTCTGGCGGCCCTCGTCGATCGCACCCGTGATGGCGTCGAACCGCAGGTCCGCGTTAAACCCGCGTTGCGGATCCTCGACCCGCAGGCGCAGGCTGCGCATGGGATGAATGATCTCAACCGCGATCGGCCCGGCGCTGGAATCTGTGCGCTCCAGCGGTGCTCGGCCGCTCGCGAACAGCGAATATTGTGTGCCCTCGAAGCTGACGCTAAAGGCGGCATCCGTGAGGTCCCGATTAGGATAGCGACCAAAAGCCCCGCCGAAGATCAGCGAGCCGTCTGCGACGAAGCCTTCGAGGAAATAGCGGTCGTAGGCGTTGGAATCGGTCGTGCCCACGTGGGCCAGCGCCTGTGGCGTCTGATGAATGAGGTAGTCATCGAAGGCTGTGATCATGCTTTCTTTCTTTTGCTGCGAGAGTGATGGGCGGGCTAACACAACCCGCCTGGCGCGGGTCGCCGCTGCTCAACGATCGCTGAAAAGCTTGCGCCGGGCAACAGCACGAAGGCGAGCGTCGACCGGCATGAACGCAGGAGCCCTGACCCGCTTGAACGCCGGCTGACGGGCCGCATCACCCGCTGGTGGTGGTCGGGCTGCGGCGAGCGCGCGCAGCAGCCAGCAGCCCGGCAGCGGCGCCCTGGCGAGGGATGGAAGCTGGATGAGCACGGAGCTTTTAGGGTTCTTGGGGTGCGGCGGCACCCAGCTTGCGGGCCGCGTTGGAAGGGGAGATCGGCGGCTCGGGGCGGGCGCTGACCGCCGTTTACCGCAGCAGGATCGCGGCTAGGTTTGCTGGCACCGACAGCCCAGCGGCAGTACCCGGCACAGCGCCGGGCGCTCGTTGGGCGGTTGCGAAACCCCGCGAGCGACGCGAACCGGCGCGCGGCGCTGCTAGCTGCGTGCAGCATCAGTCCGCGAGCGTGCGCCCACGCGCAACCCCGCAGGAAGGGTCGCCACCCCAGCTTTCTGCGGTCGCTGCTGCGGGCGCGCCGCGCACGCGCTAGACTTCTGACCTAGATTGCGCCGCGAGGAAGATCGTCATGCTGGAGACCGATCGGGTGGCCGAGTGGCAGCGCAAATTTCGCGAGGACGGCGCGTTGGTCATCCGTAACGCGCTCGCCCCGCCCACGCTAGCGCTCGCTGCGCAGAGCTTTGAATGGACGCTGGCGCACCCAGGGCCGGGCGCCGGCGCCGTACTGCTCGGCACGCCGGGCACCTTCTATCAGGACCAAGCGAACCCAGATGCGTTCCCGGCCTACCGTGAACTGCTCTGCGATACTTCCCTCGCCGACCTCCCGGCGGCGCTCTTCGCCTGCCCCAATGTGTGGCTGATGTACGAACAGATCTGGCTCAAGGAAGGCGCGGCGACCCGCCGCACGCCCTGGCACCAAGACCTGCCTTACCTGCCGGTGGCCGGCGAACATCTCGCCGTGATGTGGCTGTGTCTGGATCCTGTGAGTCAGGCTTGTTCTCTGGAGTTCGTGCGTGGCTCGCACCGCGGCCCGCTCTACAATCCATCCGCTTTCAAGCCAGACGATGTCAGCGCCAATCTGTTTAATCCTGCGCAGTGGCCGCCACTGCCGGACGTCGACGCCCAACGTGCGGCTTTCGATATCCTCTCGTGGGCGGTAGCGCCGGGTGACGCGGTGATTTTCCATCCCGCTGTCCTGCACGGTGGCGCACCGACGCTGGCGGGCGTGCGCCGACGTACGCTGTCGCTGCGTTTTTTCGGCGACGACGCCTGGTGCGCGGCGCGCCCACATGACGGCATGGCCAACATCGACGGTTTGAAGCACGACGACGGCGGGCGTCATGCGCTGAAGAAAATGGCGCTCGCGCAGCCCGGTTCGCCGTTCCGGCACCCGGATTTTCCCCAGCTCCGACCGCGCCCACCCGGTGCCGTGCCACGCTGAATTGCGCACCCGGAATGTCTGCGGTGGGCGGGGCGGGTTGACGAAGACCTCGCGGGGCGTGGCGCGGCGCACCTGCTGGACAGGCGTTGGCGCGCCAGCTTTTGGCTACCGACCCCCGAGGCGGCTAATCGTCGGCAACGGGGCCTCCGCATCGAGCGACCGCCGCCCGCACTGAGGAGGATAAAAATGCCATGCAAGACCTGACGCTAAAACCTGCCGTTGCTGCTACCCAACAAACACGGGCCGCGCGCCGCCTGGGCGTGGCGCGCTGCGGCTACCTGGGTGCGCGGGAAAAACTGCGCTCGTCAGTGGCATGACTTGGCGACAGCAATGCGTTCTTTTCGCCCTCGCAGCGGGTAGCTTATGCGCCTGTTCTGCGCGCGATCAGCCGCTGGGGGTAGACCCTAATCCGCCCAATGCCACGGGGCAGCAGCCGGCCTTCGCGGGGCAGACGCGCGCGCCGGCGCGCACCACCCACGTCGCGTTCGAGGTTCGTACCCTCACGCAGAAGCTGCACAAACCCTGGAGTCTGGCGTTCCTGCCAACGGGCAATATGCTGGTGACCGAGCGGCCGGGTCGCCTGCGGGTGGTGGGGCCGGACGGCGCGTTGTCCGTGCCTGTGCTGGGCTTGCCCACGGTCGATACGCGCGGCCAGGGCGGGCTGCTGGAGGTGGCGGTGGACCCCGCGTTTACGTCTAACCAGCTCATTTACTGGACCTACGCCGAACCGCAGCCCGACGGAACCAACCACACCGCGCTCGCCCGCGGCAAGCTAATCGAGGGGGCGGCTCCCGCAGTTGAGAACGTTCAGGTGATCTACCGGCAAGCGCCATCGCTGACCTCGCCGGGGCACTTTGGCGGCCGCCTGGTCTTTGCGCGCGACGGTAGTTTATTTGTGACGCAGGGTGACCGAATGACGGAGGAGGGTCGGGGTTTGGTACAGAAGTTGGACACCCTGCAGGGCAAGATCGTCCGCCTCAGTCCCGACGGATCGATTCCGCCCGACAACCCCTATGTCGGTAACGCCCAGGCGCGAGCCGAGATCTGGTCGCTCGGTCACCGTAACGTACAGGCCGCTGCCATTAATCCCACCACCGGCGAACTGTGGGCAGTGGAACATGGCACCCGTGGCGGAGACGAAATCAACGTCGTGCGCAAAGGCCACAACTATGGCTGGCCGATCATTGCCTACGGGATCGAATACTGGGGCGGCGCCATCACCGGCGATTTAACGGCGCAGGCCGGGCTGGAACAACCGCTGTACTACTGGGACCCGGTGATAGCGCCCAGCGGCATGCTGTTTTATACGGGCGCGCTGTTTCCGGCGTGGCGGGGCAGCCTGTTCGTCGGGGGCCTTGCATCCACCAACCTCGTGCGACTGGACCTGCAGGGCGAGCGCGTGGTGGGTGAGGAGCGACTGCTCACAGATCTGCTGCCGAAGGCGGAGCGAATTCGCGACGTACGCCAAGGACCAGACGGTGCGATCTACCTGCTAACAGACAGCGCACAAGGCCGCATTCTGAAACTAGTGCCGAAAAACTAGCGCACTGCGGCGCTATCGGCGCTGCAAGCGCTGCTATCTCGCCGGCTGGTTTGCTGCCAGACGGCTGCGCGGATGAGCTTCTGGAGCGCGCCGGTGCCTTAAGGCGTGCACGCTAGCCGGTGCCCGCGCGGTCGCAGACCACCCAAGACCCACACCGGGATCAGATCCGCCCCCATTTTTGCGAGACTCGTCGTGAGCGCTGTGCGGCCGCATCGGGGGTGCCCCGAACTTGCCGTGGGTGTCCCGGACTTGCCGGAATTTGTGGCCGAACTGGTGGGTGTTCCACCCCGACGAACGCCGTGGCTGTCCCGAACTTGCGTCGTGGGTTCGGGCGCACTGTGCGGGAGCATCGGGGGTGTCCCGGACTGGCGCGAACTTGCTGGTCGCCGAGCACTGCGCGTGGCGGTGCCACGCAGAACTGTTCTCCAGATTACCTAGATGACCCCGCTAAAAGCGGATCCGGCGCTGGCCGGCGCGCTCCACGATAAAAACGCCGGTCGGGGTGTTGAAATGCGTGCCCAAAATCATCACGTCGCGGTCGCAATGGTCATCGACGAAGCGACTGCGGGTGGCCACCGCTAACGCCTTGTCGTGGTCGGCGCTCTGCTGCCACTGCGGTTCGGCAATTTGCACCGGGTGGATCAGCATGTCGCCGGTGATGATGGCCTGCGCCGTCGTGCCGTGTCCCAACGCGACGCTGCAATGGCCGGGGGTATGGCCGGGGGTCGGGAGCAGCCAGATCTGGTCGTCGATTTGCCAGACGTTATCTACCCACTCCACCTGCCCCGCCTCAATAATCGGCAGGATATTCTGCGCCATGGTCGCCCGGTCGTAGTCGTTGGTGGCGTCCTTCCAGCACGCCCACTCGCGGCGGTTAAAGAGGTACTTGGCCCGCGGGAAAGTGGGCACCCAGCGGCCGTCGCGCAGGCGGGTGTTCCAGCCGGTATGGTCAACGTGCATATGGGTGCAGAAGACGTAATCGACATCTTCTGGTGCGCAACCGGCGGCCGCGAGTTCGGCCAGATAGTTGCCGTTACGATCATTCCACTGCGCAAAGCCGGAGCCTTGCTTGTGATTGCCAATGCAGGTGTCGATTAGCACGACATGGTGGCGGGTCTTCACTACATAGGTGTGGATACTGAGCAGCATGCCCCGCTTGGCATCCAGAAAGTGCGGCTGTAGCCAGTCCAGATGAGGATCGAACGCGCTGCGATCCTTATCGACGTAGAGCACTTTGGGGCTGAATGAATCGACGGTATCGACGACTTTGGCGACCTGAATATCGCCGAACTCAAAGCGCTGGATGGCCGGTTGCTGCGGGATCATGGTGCGGTCCTCTGGGGTGTCTGGGTGGGGAAGGCGCGATGACGAGTTGGTTGGCGAGTTAATTCTTGACGCTCAAGCCGCAGGGCCGGTCGCAGGAACGCGCGCCCACCCCGGCATTTAGAGAGTTTTTCGAGGGTCACGTGACGGCACCGGGGCATAGTGGCAGGTCCTGACCCCAGTACAATCTCGCCGGAACTCCACTCATAGCACGGCAAAAACCGCTTTTTCGACGGCCAAGCGCGTGAACCCCTGAGGACCTTCGCGGGATTCATCCTGCGGTACCCGGCGCAGAACTGGCCGCCGCGCGTTCTTCCGCGAGCAGTTTGTCCAGCACCCACAGCATTTTTACCGGGCCCGCGTCGTTAGCGATATTGAGCAGCGGGAGATCGGGTCGCTCGCTGCGTCGCTGATGCTGCGCCTCGAGCAGGCGCCGGTCCTCCTCGAAGGCTTCGTCCAGCGTGCTGCCCAGCAGGTCGCTCATGCCGGGTACCTCTGTTGCCTTGCTGGCCCCCCACGAGTAGTAGTAATCCACGGAGTTCTCATCGCCGGGGGTCACCGTTTGGCAGGTCCAGGTGTCGACCACCAGTTGGCCGTTCGATACGCCATCGGTGGCGGTGCCGGCGGTAAAGGCGCGGAAACGCATCACCCAGTTACAGGGCACGGTGTGTTGAATATCCAGACAGATATCCAAGCGCGCGCCGTCGGGAAACAGGTGGACTACGGCGCCGGTAGGTGCCACCGAGCGTATCCAGCAATGCGTATTCAGACCTCGCGGGGTGATTTCGTAGCGCGACTTCATCGCGCTGTATTTGGGGTCGCCGCCGACGGTGTGCGGGTGGACCCAGGCGATGTGGCTGAGGTCCGCAAGATTTTCGATCTCGCGGCGGTAGTTGGTGTGGACGTGCATTTGAGAAGTGCGAATATTCCAAGCGGGATCGCCGGGCCCGGACCGCGAAACAAATCAGCGCGGGATCGGCTTGGACTGGGTCGCCCGTCCAGACCCACACCCAATTGTCTTTCTCGACCACCGGGAAGGCGCGCACGCAAGTGCCTGCGGGGACCGTAGCTTGGCCGGGTATCTCCTCGCACACGCCAGCGCCGTCGAACTTCAACCCGTGGTACATGCAGCGCAGGCTGGCACCCTCCTTGCGGCCCAGTGACAGCGCTGCCTGCCGATGAGGGCAGCGGTCTTCGAGCGCTACTACGCCGCCGTCTGGCTTGCGATAAAGCACCACGCGCTCACCGGCGATCTTCCGAGCGACGATGGCTTTGCGCCCCTGATGAATTTCGTAGTCCCAAACCGTGTAGTACCACGCGTTGCGCAGAAAAACTTCTGTCATCCGTGACTACCTCCGGCCAGATTTTTCCGAACAAGACCCAGTCGTGGCGTCGTCTGCGCCCCGGCAGTCATCTTGCGTGGCCGGCGACCCGAAATCTAGCGAGTCAGGTTACTGCGGGGCGGGGCGTCTCGCTGCACCGCCGCGGCTTTAGGGCAGCGCCCCAGAGCGTCGCAGAGGGCGTCTCGGCCTGTCCACGCCGGCTTATGGGTGTCCCGGATTTTTCGCCTCCCGGCACTATATCCAGGCGGAGCGCCTCTCCTGCCCCGTCTCTGACAAGAGGCTCAGTATCCCTTGACCATCACGGACAGGCCATAACGAGCGCGCCACTGCTTCGACCTACAGAGCAGGGCCGCGACCGCGGCGCCGGCTGCATTTAGCCGTGAGAGCTGCTGCACTTCGCGCCAAAACCGGCGCTCCTCAGCCAACACACCAACGCCGTATCACTGGCCAAGCGTCGGGATGGCCGCTATCAGGCCTTGCTCGTGCGCACTGGGCATTACCTCGGAACACCGAACCACACGGGTCAGGAGCGCGTCGATAGTCTGATCGAGTAATAATTTGGTGGCCGCCGCACGGGCGCGGTTCGTCAGCGCAACCGGTGTGCGGTGCAAAGCCGGCGCGCCAGGCTCTTCAAAATGAGCATCCGGAAGCGCGGCGATCAGGTCAAAATAAATCCACTGATCAAACTTCAACCATTTGCGTCGCTGCTGGTCCGCGGGAAAGCGTGCGGACGCTACACCACGCTCGTGGTGGTGTGCGTAGAGGAATGTCGGGCCACCGGGAACACTCGCGAACGAATAAGCCAGCACAGCCCGGATAGCTAAATGATAGTCCGGTGAACGAATGAACCGGCGATCGAACCCACCGAGCGCCTGCAGCATCTGCGTGCGGGCAAACAGCGCTGCCCCGCCGACGTAGTTGGCCTCGAAGAGAGGTACCAAACGGCCGCGCTCGGTCAAACTCGGAATCCGGGAGACGTTGCCAGTCTGCTCCGGTGCGTTGCTGTCGGCGGTGCTTACAGATCGAACCCAAGTGGTGACACAGAACCCCAACGCCGGTTGGGAGTTCATGAACGACGCTAAACGATGGATAGCACCTGGCAGAACCACGTCGTCATCGTCGAAAGTCCAGCAGTATTCCGTCTGCACAAGTGCCAATCCCGCATTAAGCGCGGCGGCTCTTCCAGCGTTCGGCTGCTCAAACAACGTGACTTGACTGCCAAAGTCTCGCACGACCGCCACGGTCTCGTCGGTGCTCCCGTCATTCACGACGAGCACCCGATCACGCTGGCCGAGTGTCGGCCTCACCGACTCGAGACAACGTCGCAACAGCCTTGCTCGCTGGTAGGTCGGAAGCAGGACCGTCGTGGCGCCCGCCTCACACGCTAGAGTCGATACAGGCGTAGGCATAGGGTTCATCTCCAAGTCTGCCGCGGACGCCCGCAACTGGGCTGGGTAACTTACTCGCTTAACAGGGTGTTCGCTCGACGCGGGCAGGATCAGAAAACGGGTATCCCAGATCTTACTCCTCGAACTCACGGACTCCCTTGGCCCAACGGCGGCTGCGCTCGCGGCGAGGCGGGTAAAAGCACCGTCACCTAGCAGGCCTAGGCGGGACCCTACAGACTAATTCAAGTTAGCCTATACTCCCGAGCAGGCAGCGCCAGATAATGACGAACCAATTTTACGGGACATACCATGCCACGGTTCACCACCACTCAACGCCGCACGCTCTGGGGTGCCCGCATGCTATTGGCGCTGGTGTTTGGCGTCGCAGGCGCCGCTAAACTCGCGGGCACTCCGCAAATGGTGGCCATGTTCGACGCCATCAACTGGGGCCACTGGTTTCGGTATCTGACGGGCAGCGTCGAGATTCTGGGCGCGGTCATGCTGCTGATCCCGGCTACTAGCTTTGCGGCGCTGCTGCTCCTAGGGGGCACTATGGTGGGCGCCCTGCTTGCTCACCTGCTGGCGGTCCCGGGATCACCGATCCCGGCCATCGTGCTGGGTGGGCTGTGTGCCGGGATGGCGTGGGTGCTACGCCCCCGACTATTTCGGGATCGTGTGCGGCGGTAAACCCCGGAGCTACAAGGGTTGCTGCGCGCAGCCGCGCTCGATCGGTAAAAAAAGATTTTTCTCGCTGATCCCACTGTCGTTGCGAGGATCGATGGGGTCAGATTCCACTGCGTTATTGATGGCGCGCCTCGGCCCTGATCAATCGCGTCTGACCCCGTTGCTCCGGACCCCGTTGATCCGCCCCGTGGCGTCGGCACCAACGCGGTCGTCGCACACATCTAGTGCCCTGATCCTTGCAAGACCCATCCCCGGCGCCCCATGGCACCATCCGCACAAAAATGAATGGGGTCAAAGAAAAAGAAATCGAGTCTGACCCCATTGATTCCTTGATTCCTTGATTCGTTGATTCGCCATTGATTCGCAGTGATCCGCAGTCCGCCAAAGCGGATCGAATTCCTTTGCTCCGTGCGGCGAAACGGGCGGCTATCCGAGAACGTATCCAAATCGTATAGTAAAGAAGCAGAAATAATCCCCAGCCTAGGAGGTCCTCATGCGTTTCGGTGTCATGCATGATTTTCGTAATCCCAAGCGCTGGCATATCCCGTCGCCTGCGTTCTATCAGGCGATGATCGACCAAGTGGTCACGATGGAGCAGCTCGGCTACGACCATGTCTGGTTGACGGAGCATCACTTCACGGAAGACGCGTACAACCCGGTGCCGCTGACGATGGCGTCGGCGCTTGCGGTCCGCACCAGCCGGATCCGGATCGGCACGTTTGTCATGCTGATGCCGTTCATGCCCCCGACTCGGGTCGCTGAGGAAGTCATCCTGGCCGATATTTTATCTAACGGACGCTTTGACCTCGGCGTCGGGCAGGGCTATACGCACGAAGAGTTCGATGCGTTCTGCATGAACCGCAGTGAGCGCACCGCGCGGTTCGAAGAAGGTCTCACGCTCGTCAAAAAGCTCCTCGCGGAAGAAAATGTGACTTTCGAGGGTCGCTTCACCCAGGTCAAAAACATGACCTTGATGCCGCGCGGTGTGCAGCAACCGCATGCCCCGCTGTGGATAGGCGCCCGGGGACCCAAGGCGACCAGGCGCGCGGCCGAAATGGGCGCGCATCTGATGACCACGCTCGGCCCCGACCCGGTGCCGCTGTATCTCGAGACATTGAAATCGCTTGGGCGGGACCCCGGCCAGTTCAAAATCGCACAATTGCGGATGGTCTATTGCGCGGAAACCGAAGATAAGGCCTGGGAAGACGCGCAACATCATCTATGGCATGTCTTCGATTACTATCGTGGCGTGCTCTCGCGGTCCAACGATGTTGAGGGCGATGCGGCACCCTGGCCGATATCGCGCGCAGAGGAATTACGGAATTCATCGATGGCCGCGGATTTCTTGATTGGAACGCCGGCGCAGGTCGCCGAGAAACTGGACCTGTTCTGCAAAAATCATCGCTGCACTGACTTCATCATGTCGACCCACTTCGCGGGTATCGAGCCCAAGAAGAGCACCCGCTCGCTGGAATTGTTTGCCCAAGAAGTGATGCCGGCGTTCCGGAATCGCTGAGGCTGCGTCTGGGCGTCATGGACCGGAACCTGGGGCCGGCCGCCACGCCGGCCATCATTGCCGATGGCGCGCGTTACGCCGAGCAGGCGGGTTTGTCGGAGGTCTGGGTCTGCGAACACAGCGCAATCCCGCGTGAAGATTCAGAAGGGTCGGGCGGACGTTATCTGGCTCCCTTGGCCACGCGCGCCGATCTCGTCGGCGTCACCTCCCGGATTGGGCTGCATCAATGGGGTCAGACTCCACTGATTCATTGAGCGCGTGGGTCGATGGTGATCAATCGAGTCTGACCCCATTGATTTCCGTTGAGCGCGTGGGTCGATGGTGATCAATCGAGTCTGACCCCATTGATTATCGAGTCTGACCCCATTGATTCATCCTCACGCAGTCACTGGTTCGGCGCAAAGACGCCGTGGTAGCGCGCGAGATTGACCCGCGGCGTCGGTACCAGGGCGGCCAGGCGGGCCGTGAAGTCTCGTGGCTTAAACACGACATCCGTCGTGCCATCCCGGTAGGGCGTCTTCAGGCGGTAGCGAATATTCCCCTGGGCGGGCAGCGGCAGGCGTTCAGTTGATACCACCGGACGTTCATTCGATAGGTCGTCAAGTTGAAAAACCCCGTACCGAATTCAAATACCCTTTTCCAGCAGGCAAGGTCACTTTACCAAGCAGGTAGAGTGATTGAGGCGTTGGCAGGTTTCAACCGCGTGATTGCACTCAATCCAAATCATGCTGGAGCACACTTCAACCGTGGGAAAGTACTTGAAGATTTGGCGCGATTTGAGGAAGCGCTGGCAAATTTTAACCGTGCGATAGCGCTGCAACCAGCAGTTCATAACGGATATTTTCGCCGTGGGAATTTGCTCTCTACGTTAAAACAATGGGACGACGCGCTGGTAAATTATGAGCGTGTGATTGCGTTAAAACCTGATTTCGCACAGGCCCACTTAAATCGCGGACATACCCTTTGCAAACTAAACCGGGTGGCCGATGCGCTTGTCAGTTATGACCGTGCAATTGAGTTAGTGCCGAATTTTGCTCTGGCATACAGTAATCGTGGGCATGCACTTCAAGACGCAAAAAGATTAGACGAGGCACTTGCCAGTTATGACCGTGCGATTGAATTGAAACCTGATTTTGCCGAGGCCCACTGGGGCAAATCTACTCTAAAACTTCTCACCGGAGATTATGCGCAAGGCTGGGAGCTTCACGAATGGCGATTAAAAACTAAAGCCTATGCACAAATTAGCAGAACATTGCGTCAACCGCAGTGGCTTAATAAGGAGCCCGTATCTGGTAAGACCTTATTAATTCATACAGAAATAGGACTGGGGGATACCATTCAACTCTGTCGATATGTGCCAATGGTGGAAAAACTTAACGCTCAGGTTATTCTTGAGGCGCCCTCATCACTGGTCACCTTGCTGTCAACCTTGGGAGGCAACTTAACGATAGTTGAGAAAGGTGAACCGTTACCTGACTTTGACCTGCACTGCCCAACGATGAGTTTGCCATGGGCATTCAAGACTACGATCGCAACCGTTCCTGCCAACATCCCTTAGCTCTATGCGGACAAGAATAAACAAGCAATCTGGCAGCAGCGTTTAGGCCATAAAACCAAACCGCGAGTTGGGTTAGTTTGGTCTGGCATGTTTGATAGAAACATTGATTCAATCCCCGCCAAGAATCGCAGTATGCCACTGCATTTATTATCGCCACTGTTGCAGTTACCCTTTGAATTTCATGCCTTGCAAAAAGAAATGCGACCGGGCGATACTGCCGTTTGATCCGAATTCAAGCAACTTTATGACCATCAGCAAGACTTAAATGATTTTTCGGATACGGCAGCCATGATTAAAAATTTGGATTTGGTGATTTCCATAAATACTTCAGTTGCACATCTTGCTGGCGCGCTTGGTCAAGAGGTTTGGGTGTTACTGCCATTTTCTACGGACTATCGTTGGACCTTGGATAAAACTCGCACGCCTTGGTATCCCACCGCAACATTATTCCGGCAACCTGCAATCGGTGATTGGGAGAGTGCGCTAGCGGAAGTCGTGACACAATTACAACTATACAAATAGCAGCGACGGCGCGCCGGTTAGCGATATTTGGTAATCATTTTAATTATTGGCGAACAAATTAGGCGCATAAATTTACGCAGGAATTAATCCAAGCCTTATCCGCAAGCAGTGGCGTCGTTGCAGTCGGGCTCGGAGGGCCTCTGAACCGGCGCCTGTTTGACGTACCGCTTAGCCAGCAAATTAGGCGGCTTTCCTAAGCGGTGCCGCCAGCCAGCTTTGCTCAAACCGCATCGGGCTGACGTAGCCCAACGTCGAGTGACGCCTGCGGTGGTGGTAGAACGTCATCCAGTCGATAACCTCAGCCATGGCCTGTCTGCGTGTTGCAAACCGGTGGCCATACAGACGACCCACCTTTAACCGACCCCAGAAACTCTCCGTGGGCGCGTTGTCCCAGCAGTCACCCTTGCGGCTCATGGCGCTTTTCATCTTGTAGCCCTTTCTAGTGCCGACTGAAACTCGTGCCCGCAGTATTGACTGCCGCGGTCGCAATGAAACACCAGCCCGGGCTCAGGCGCGCGCCGGAACCACGCCATGCGCAGAGCGCATCTGTCACCAGCGAGCGTTGCAGGTGTGCCTGCAGGCTCCAGCTCACCACCTGGCGGCTAAACAGATCCAGCACCACCGCCAAGTACCGCCAGCCTTCGGCGGTGGCAAGATCGGTGAGGTCACCTGTCGACACCTGCTTAGGTTTGTCTGCGATGAAGTTGCGCTCAAGCCGGTTCGGTGCAATTGGTAAATCGTGCGTGCTGCCGGTGGTGACGACAAACTTTCGCTGGCCCCTGGCCTTTATCCCGTGCTCTTGCAGGGTGCGGCGCACCCGCTTCTTGCCCACTCGGATGCCGCGCGCCACCAGCGCTTGCCACATCTTGGGCCGGCCGTACTCGCCCCTGACTTGGGCGTGGGTGACCCGAATGTGGGCCAGCAAGGCGTCGTTGCTGAGGCGCCGGTTGGCCCCTGGCGTGGCGAGTTTGTCCGCACCCTTGGGGCGCAGGTGGGCGAACTAACCACTGGTGCTGACCCCCAACAGGTCGCACACCATGGAAACTGGCCAAACCTTTTGTTGCTCGCTATCCAGCGGTACTTCACGAGGATTCCCTTGCAAAGTACACCGTCGCTTTTTTTAAGATATCGCGCGCCATCTTGCCCCGGGCAAGTTCTGCCCGCAGCCGGGCCAGTGCCATTTGCGCGGCGCTCACCGGCTGGTCGCCCGCACCCTTGAGCTTGCCCTTGTGTTGAACCTGAGGAGGTTCGACTCTGCCTCTAAGCCCATCAGACCTAAAAAAACCGGCGTTAAGCCGGTTCTTCTATGTTGGGCGCGCCCGGAAGGATGGATTCACAAACGCTAGGGCGTTTGCTCACCCCTGCGGGGCGCACTGCGTGCGTCCGGACTTGCATTGCGAGTCCGTCGAACCTTTAAAGGCTCGACTCTGCCTCCCGACCCGCCAGACATAAAAAACCGGCATTAAGCCGGTTCTTTTATGTCTGGCGCGCCCGGAAGGATTCGAACCTCCGACCCCCTAGTTCGTAGCCA
The DNA here is from genome assembly GCA_009692365.1 of Gammaproteobacteria bacterium. GTDB lineage: Bacteria > Pseudomonadota > Gammaproteobacteria. The sequence goes on along the minus strand of SHZJ01000003.1, from coordinate 99 downwards.
GGTACTCTATCCAGCTGAGCTACGGGCGCGTAGGGGGCGCATGATAGACGGTTTGGGCCCGATCATCACCCCCTAATAGGCACAAAAATCGGAATGTCC
>SHZJ01000068.1 GCA_009692365.1 Gammaproteobacteria bacterium | reverse complement strand
CTTTGGGCCAGACCCCCGGCCGCCATGAAACTGGCACTTTTGGGTCGTGCTGCTCTTAAGGGCTGGGCGACCGCATTGCTCCTTGGTCCGCTTTGACATGGCAGTGCACCGGGCGCACAGGTTGGGGCCACCGGCTACGCTGAGGAGGTGAACTGTGGTGTGCATGGTTAAGTGAAAAGTTGGAGGACTTTGTTTAAGGTGCTCTTGATCAAACTTTTACAAAAATTAAGTTTGATTGGATTGTCGTTTATGCTTGATGCGACAGAACCCTTCATCGAAGCGGAGAAGTCGTTCAAGAAATTGCGCGGCTCTGCCGACCTGAAAATCCTGAAAAAGCCTTCGTCCCGCAACCCAACAACTCAAAAAACCCGCATAATCATCATGTCTACTGCCTCAAACCTGCAACTGAGTTCGGGACATCGCCTAATCAAGTACCGCCTTTGGGCGAACGGCTAATGAAACCACTGTATTTTGCGGCTAATCCGGGCGGGCGTGGCAGACTGATTGAGCACTGCTCGTGCGCGAATGTATTTTTGATTTTTTTACCATGCGGCGTAGACTGAGTGCTTTTTAACTTTTGGGATTCATCCAATGAACCTGTCTAAATCTCTAGCCTCAAGCGCCTTGGCCCTGGGCCTGCTCGCCAACACCGCAGTCCATGGCCAAAGCGCCGCCCCTGCGCCAGATTTCACGCTCGCCTACAACATCGGGGGCACCACAGACTACCGGTTTCGGGGTATTTCCCAGTCCTCCTTCAAGCCAGCGGTGCAGGGTGGCATCGATTTTTCACACAAAAGCGGCGCCTACGCCGGTGTCTGGGCATCCAATGTGAATTGGATCAAGGACTACATCGGCGCAACCGACGGCTCCTTGGAAGTTGACTTCTTTGGCGGCTACAAAGGCGAGTTGGCCAAAGACCTGGGCTTTGACGTGGGTGTGATTGCCTATGTGTATCCGTCGAATACCGCCGCAGCGAAAACCGCTGACGCCAACACCAACGAGATCTATGCCGCGCTGACCTACGGCCCGGTCACCGCCAAATACAGTCGCAGCGTGACCAATTTCGTGGCCAATGCCGACAGCACGGGCAGCCAGTACCTGGAGGCCGCTGCCACGTTTGACCTGGGCAACGGCTTCTCGGTCACGCCGCACGTTGGCCGGCAGCTCATCCCCAACCAGGCAAGCCCCGCTGACTACACCGACTTTTCGCTGACCCTGACCAAGGATTTTGGCAATGGCCTGACCGCCTCGATGGCAGGGGTGGGTACCGATGCCAAGGACGGCTTCTACAAGGCTGGCGCATTCGACAACCTGGGCAAGAGTGGCCTGCTGGTCGGCCCGAAATACAGCTTTTGATTCCTGAACTGTTGGCGCCGATCCAAAATTGATCATTTCCAGTTGGAGTGAAGCCGTGAAACACATCGAAGCCCAGCCATTCAACTACGCGTTCGAGCCCGCAAGTACGGCCCTGGTCATGATCGACATGCAGCACGACTTCGTCAAACCCAGGGGGTTCGGCGAGATGCTCGGCAATGATGTGTCGCTGCTGGAGGCCACGGTGCAGCCGTGCATGCGGGTATTGGCGGCGGCGCGCCAGGCCAGGATGCTGGTGATCCACACGCGCGAGGGCCATCGCCCCGACCTGTCCGACTGCCTGCCCGCCAAGCTCACGCGTGGAGGCAAGACCTTCATCGGCACGCAGGGGCCGATGGGGCGGATCCTGGTGCGCGGCGAAAAGGGGCACGACATTATTTCCGAGCTCTACCCGATCGCCGGCGAACCCGTGGTCGACAAGCCCGGCAAGGGGGCGTTTTGCCAAACCGACCTGCACATGATCCTGCAGGCCAATGGCATCCGGTCCCTGATCCTGTGCGGCGTCACCACCGAGGTGTGTGTCAACACCACCGCGCGGGAAGCCAACGACAGGGGCTTCGAGGTGCTCATCGCCGAGGATTGCGTAGGTTCGTACTTCCCCGAGTTCCACCGTGCCGCCCTCGACATGATCAAGGCGCAAGGCGCCATCGTGGGCTGGATCTCCGACTCCCGGAGCATCATCTCCGCGCTGGTGCCCTGAGGCCGCTTGGTGTAATTGGATCACGCACGTGACGCGCTGGCTTGCCGGATTGGGCAAGGACATGCTGGTGCCCGGCCACGCGCTGGGGCGGGTTCACAGCGTGTTCGAGCACGCATGCAATATTGCGCTGGACGATGGCCAGTGGCTCAGCCTGCTGGACAACACCTGGGCCAACGCCCCGCTGGCGGTTCGCCTGGATGTGGCGGGCGGGTTCCAGTTGCTGTTTCATCCCGGCGAGCCGTTCTCGATCAAGGCCGGCGTCTGGCGTACCGGCCGCTGCCGTGGCGACATCGCCGGCCTGCCCGTCGGCACCCCGGTCCCGGCGCAAGAGGCGCTGCCGGTCGCGCTGATAGAAACCAACCTGGACCGGCTGGACGCCGAGCTGGCCGCGTGGCAGGCATCACACCCACACGCTCGGCCTGCGGCCCGCTTGACGGCCCTGGCTGGCGCCATGGGCGACGCCATTGCGCAACGCGATCCGGGCGCGCTCGACGCCATCACCTGCCAGCTGGTCGGAAATGGGCACGGGCTCACCCCCAGTGGCGACGACATCCTGACCGGTTGCCTGGCGGCATTGTGGCGGCTGTCCTGCCTCGACCATGCGATGCATCCGCTGCTGTCGTCGTTCTGCGCCACGCTGAAGTGCCAGCTGCACCGCACCAACGAGGTCAGCCGCCACTATCTTGGCCTGGCAATCAGGAACCGGTTCGTGCAGCCACTGGATGAGCTGCGCCAGTGCTGCCTGGGTGAGCCCGACGCGGTGCAACTGCGCGGCGCCTGCCGGCAGGCCTTGCGCATGGGCAGTAGTTCCGGCTTCGACGGCGTGACGGGTTTGGCCGTGACCTACCGCGCCGCCCTGGCATGGCACGGAGCCGCCGGGCCGTTCCCGCGGCCTGTAGCACCGAAGTGCGCGGCATGGCGGTTACGCAATGCTCCGTTGTGTCTGAACCGAAGTAATAAGGTCCGCGCTTGAACCTGCACTGTAGTGTCTTCCCCAATCTGTACATGGACTCGGTGTCCCTGATGCAGGTGTCGGCCCGCTTGAGCGCGCTGCCCGGCGTGTCGCGCGCATCGGTGGCGATGGCCACGCCGGCCAACATCGAACGCATGCGCGATTCGGGCATGGCGGTCGAGGTCACGGCCAAGCCGAGCGATCTGCTGGTGGCCTGGGTGGCTGACGACACACAAGCCCGGTCGATCCTGGACGATGTGCGCCAATGGCTCAAGCCGGTGGACGTGCAAGGCGGCGACGCGCAGGCGGCACGTGTGCCTGGCAGCCTGGAGATGGGCCTGGAAGCCCAGCCCGACGCCAACCTGGCGCTGATCTCCGTCCCTGGCCAATACGCCGCAGCCGAGGCCATGAAGGCGCTGCGCCTGGGGATGAACGTCATGTTGTTCAGCGACAACGTGCCCGAGGCGCAGGAGGCCAGCATCAAGACCTATGCTAGCGCCCACGATCTGCTGGTGATGGGCCCGGACTGCGGCACCGCCATCGTCAACGGCATGCCACTGGGTTTTGCCAACGTGGTGCGACCCGGCGCCATCGGCCTGGTGGCTGCATCGGGCACTGGTTTGCAGGAACTGACCTGCCGTATCCATCACCTGGGCGAGGGCGTTTCGCAGGCACTGGGCACGGGTGGGCGCGACCTGCACGAAGAGATCGGTGGCCTGGCCATGTGCCAGGCCATCGCCATGCTGGCGCAAGACCCCGCCACCCGGCTGATCGTGCTGCTTTCCAAACCGCCGGCGCCGGCGGTTGCCACGCGGGTGCTGCAACTGGCGCGCGACTGCGCCAAGCCGGTGGTGGTGCATTTTCTCGGGGCCGACGCGGCGCAGCTGGCGAGCCAGGGTTTCATGGCCGGGCACAATCTGCAGCACACGGCGGACGTGGCGGTGGCGGCCTTGCGTGGCCAGGCCGTCCCCGCGCCCGCGGGCCCGGATCCGGAGCGCCTGGCCCAGGCCTTGGCGGCAGTGGGGCGCATGGCCAAAGGCCAAGCCAATTTGCGTGGCGTCTTTGCTGGCGGCACCTTCTGTTACGAGGCGCAGCTGGCGCTGGTGGCGCGTGGGCTGGAATGCGAGTCCAACGCGCCGGTGCAGGGCGTCCGTGTACTGCACAGCCGCACGGCCGGGTTTGGCCATAGCCTGCTGGACATGGGTGACGACGAGTTCACGCAGGGTCGCCCGCATCCGATGATCGACCCCAGCCAGCGCAATACACGGCTGCTGCAGGATGCCGGCGATCCCGGCACGGCGGCGGTGCTGTTCGACGTGGTGCTGGGTTTTGGCGCCAGTGCCGAGCCCCTGGCCGAACTGTTGCCACTATTGAAGGACGCGCAAGGTCGCTCCAGCGCCGCCGGGCGGCACATTCTCTTCATCGCCCATGTCTGTGGCACCGAGCTGGACCCGCAATCGCGCCAAGCGTGCGTGAGTGATTTGTGTGCCGCCGGCGTGCTGGTTGCTGACTCGAACATCGAGGCCGCGCAACTGGCCGTCGCAGCCATTCTTGCCCTGAACGGGAACCAGTCATGAACCCGCTGTTTCAACAACCGCTGCAGGTGATCGGCCTGGGACTTGCGGGGTTTTCCGACAACCTGCGCGCAGCCGGTGGCAAGGTGCTGCACTTGAACTGGAAACCCGCGGCGCATGGCGACAGCGGCGCCAACTGGTTGCTGGCCAACCTGGTCAACGATGCGCGCATCGAGGCGGCGAACCGGCAGGCCCTGCAGCAATTTCTGGACGCGCAGCCGGTGCTGGTCGATGCCGTTCCGGCAAGCGAGGCGATACCCGCCATGGCCGGGGGCGAACGGCGCATCCTGCACGCCGGCCCACCCATCGCCTGGGCCGACATGTGCGGACCGATGCAGGGAGCGATCGCCGGAGCCATCCTGTTCGAGGGCTGGGCGAGCAATATCGATGCTGCGTCGGCCATGGCGCAGCGCGGTGACGTGGCGCTGGAGCCCTGCCACCACCATGCGGCGGTGGGCCCGATGGCCGGCATCATCAGCCCCTCGATGCCACTGTGGGTGGTCGAGAACCGAGCCCATGGCAACCGCGCGTTCAGCAACTTCAACGAGGGCCTGGGCAAGGTGCTGCGCTTCGGCGCCAACGGCGACGAGGTGCTGGCGCGTCTGCGCTGGATGCGTGACGCCCTCGCGCCTACCTTGCGGCAAGCTTTGCGCAGCGCGGGCGAGATCGAACTCAAGCCAATGATGGCCCAGGCGCTGCACATGGGCGACGAAGTGCACAACCGCAATGCCGCCGCAACCGGGCTGTTCTTCAAACGTGTCGCCGCCCACCTGGCGCGCCAGACACAGGGCGTGAGCGCGCTGGAGTTCATCGCCGCCAACGACCACTTCTTTCTCAACCTGTCGATGGCCGCCTGCAAGTCCATGCTGGACGCGGCGGCGGGTGTGCGGCACAGCTCCATGGTCACGGTGATGGCGCGCAATGGCGTCAATTTCGGCGTGCGCCTCAGCGGCACCGGCGACCGGTGGTTCCAGGCGCCGGCGAACCCGGTCGACGGCCTGTTCTTCCCCGGCTACGACGTCAACGACGCGGCGCCAGACCTGGGTGACAGCGCCATCACCGAGACCGCCGGCCTCGGTGGTTTTGCCATGGCGGCATCGCCCGCCATCGTCAAGTTCGTCGGCGGCACGCCGGCCGATGCCACGCGCCACAGCCGCGACATGCAGCACATCACGCTGGCACAACACACCGCCTTCACCTTGCCGGCGTTGAACTTTGCCGGCTCAGGGGCCGGCATTGATGCGCGGCGTGTGGTCGACCGTGGTATCCTGCCGGTGATCAACACCGGTATCGCGCACCGACTGGCTGGCGTGGGGCAGATCGGGGCCGGCATCACCACCGCGCCGCTGACCTGCTTCGTCGACGGCCTGGCCGCCCTGGCGGGCCAACTGGAGCAATGACGATGGCATCCTCCCCCACTTCCAGGCTGGCTTTGGTTGCCGTGGGAGGCAACGCCCTGATCCGCTCGAAGCAGGAGGAAAGCCTGCGCCAGCAGTACGACGCCGTGTCGCAGACGGCCGAACATGTGGTGAGCCTGATCGGTGCCGGTTGGCGCGTGGTGTTGACGCACGGCAACGGGCCGCAGGTCGGATTCATCCTGCGCCGCTCCGAGATCGCCGAGGGTGAAGTGCCGATCGTGCCGCTCGATTTCGCCGTGGGTGACACCCAGGGCGCGATCGGCTTCATGTTCCAGAATGCGTTGGGCAACGTGTTGCGCAAGCGCGGCCTGAAGACCGCCGTCGTGGCCCTGGTCACGCAAACCGTGGTCAGCGCGGACGACGCGGCCTTCAATGCCCCGGACAAGCCGATCGGCACCTTGATGGCGCGCTCCGATGCCGAACGGCTCGCCGCCAAGCTGGGCTGGCGCATTGCCGAGGATTCAGGCCGGGGCTGGCGCCGCGTGGTGGCGTCCCCCAGGCCGCTGCGCGTGGTCGAGAGCCCCATCATCCGCCAGTTGCTGGACCAGGAGGTGCTGGTCGTGGCCTGCGGCGGCGGCGGCATTGCCGTGGTGGAGCATGCCGACGGTTCGCTGCACAGCGTGGAGGCAGTGATCGACAAGGACCGCGCCTCGGCCCTGCTGGCGATCGAACTGAACGCCGACCTGTTGTTGATACCCACCGGGGTGGAGCGGGTCGCCATCCACTTCGGCACGCCGCAGCAGCGCTGGCTCGACAAGCTGGCGCTGGAAGAGGCCGAGCAGCTGCTGCGCGAGGGCCAGTTCGGCGCCGGAAGCATGGGGCCGAAGGTCGAGGCCATGCTGACCTATCTGCGCCAGCGTCCCGGCGGCCGCGGCCTGATCACCACGCCGGAGGCGATCGGCCACGCACTGCAGGGCGAGACCGGAACCCATTTTCTGTCGAGTGTATGATTCAACAACATAGAGGAGAACTTCATGAGCGATGCCAATGCCGGTTCCCAACCCAGGTTGTGGGTTCCGGGCGACCTGAATGCGTTTTTCGGCCTGTTCACCAACGTCCTGCTGAATGTGCTGGTGCTGACCAGCCTCTCCCTGTACGTGGTGCAGATGCCGCCCGCCACCGTGTACGGCCGGATCCTGCCCGCGCTGGGCATTGCGCTGCCGCTGGGCAACCTGTTCTACGCCTACCTGGCCTGGAAGCTGGCGCAGAAGGACGGTCGGGGCAGTGTCACAGCGCTACCCTATGGCCCCAGTGTGCCGCACATGTTCATCGTGGTGTTCGTGGTGATGCTGCCCACCTACCTGGTCAGCAAGGACGCCGTGCTGGCGTGGAAGCTGGGCTTGGTGTGGGCCTTCATCGTCGGGCTGATCGTGCTGCTCGGCGCATTCGTCGGCCCGACCATCCGCAAGTACACACCCCGCGCGGCCATGCTCGGCACCCTGGCCGGCATATCGGTCGCCTTCATCTCGATGCGGCCGGCCTACCAGATGTTCGACGGTGCCTGGATCGGGCTGATATGTTTCATGATCATCCTGCTCAACTGGGTCGGCAACGTGCGCCTGCCGTTCGGTGTGCCCGGCGGCCTAGCGGTGGTGGTGGTGGGCTCGGCGCTGGCCTGGGGTTCCGTGTTCCTTGGCATGGGCACGATGATGGATCCAGCCGGGGTTGGCCAGTCGATGCAGAATTTCTCGTTGCACCTGCCGGGTTTGAGTGGTGATGTGTTCTCGCTGCCGATGGCGACGGTGTGGCCGCTGCTGGTGACCGCGATTCCGCTGGGCATCTACAACTTCACCGAGGCCATCAATAACGTCGAATCGGCGGCCGCCGGGGGCGACGAGTTCCCGCTGCGGTCGGTGTTGCTGGCCGATGGTGCGGGCGCCATTATCGGCTCCCTGCTCGGTTCGCCTTTTCCGCCGGCGGTATACATCGGGCACCCGGGCTGGAAGGCGATGGGCGGGCGCATCGGCTACTCGCTGGCTACCGGCGTGGGTGTGGGCGTGATGTGTTTCCTGGGTTTGACGGCGCTGCTGCTGTCGATCATTCCGTTGGTGGCGATCGTGCCCATCCTGCTGTTTATCGGCATGGTGATCGGTGCGCAGGCGTTCCAGGCCTGCCCGCCCCGGCATGCACCGGCGATCGTGCTGGCCCTGATACCCAGCATCGCCGAGTGGGCCAAGACGCAAGTGAACGGCGCACTCAGCGCCGCCAACGTGAACGTGACGGCGATACCACCCGACGTCATGAAAGGCATGGCCCAAAACGGCGTGCTCTACCACGGCATGGAGGTTACCGGCGGGGGTGCCGTGCTGGCCGGCCTGATGCTGGCGGCGGTGGCGGTGTTTGTGATCGACCGGCGCTTCAACTGGGCTGCGGTCTACGCGGCGGCGGCCACGGTGTTCTCCTACTTCGGCTTCATCCACGCGGATCACCTGGCGTTCAACGCCTCGCCTTCGGTGAGTCTGGGCTACGGCCTGGCGACGCTGATGTTCGCCTGGTTGGCCTGGCAGCAGGCCAACGAGGCCGGGCGGGTGGATTGGTCCGCGGTCGACAACGACGAGGTCCATCCGGGGTAGCCTCGAGTACCGTTCACCGTAGTCCCTGCATTGCGGGACCGACCCGCAATCCGTGGATGCCGGATCAGGTCCGGCTTGCCAAAGCGAACAGTATGGTGCTCAGCCCAGGGCCAGACTGGTCCAGCTGGCCTTCATGTCGGGCTTGCGCAGCGCTTCCAGCCACCAGTTAAAGCACTTGCCCTGTGGCTCGCCGCGCCAGGCCAGGAACAGCGGCGTGTCCTGCTTGGGTTCGAGCACGGTCCTGGTGATCAGTTCTCCGCGTTCGATGTAGGGGCGGCAGATCTGGCGCGGCAGGAAGCCGATGCCCAGGCCGGCGACCTGCATGTGGATCTTGTGCAGAAAATCCGGCGCGGTGAGCGCCTTCTGCCCGCGCAGGCGCCAGGCCACTTTCGGCTCCAGGCGGACCGAGGTATCGGTCACACACACCGCCGGGTACTTGCGCAGGCTGGCCGACGACAGCGGCTCCTTCGCCTTGGCCAGCGGATGGTCGGGGCTGATCGCGAACTCCCACGAGACCTGTCCCATGGCCTCGAAGATCAGGCCCGCGTCGTTGATCACCTGGTTCGGAGCGGCGATGGCGATGTCGGCGCGTTTTTCCAGCAGCGCGTCCCAGACCCCGTTGTGCACATCAATATGGACCCGGATCTCGGTCTGGGGAAACAGGGCTTCGCTCTGGCGTATCAGCGGCAGCAGCGGCATGACGCTGACGATGTTGTTCAGGGACAGGCGCTATTCGGCTTCGAAGCCGGCGGCAATGCGGGTTGCCGCGAAGCGCAGGTCTTCCAGTTCGTCCAGGATCAATTCGCCGCGTCCCAGCACGTACTTGCCGGCCTCGGTCAGGGACAGGGTCGCGCCCCTGCGCTCGAACAGCTGCACGCCGAGCGATCGCTCGAGCTTGTGTACGGTGTAGCTGACCGCCGTCGGCACCCGGTGCAGATGCTTGGCCGCCGCCGCGAAGCTCTTGTGCTTGGCTATCGTCACGACGACGTGTAATGACTCGGCAGTGATCAACATGACCGGTTGTCCACGACCAGATTCGGCCCGGCCGGCGCCTCGTCGTGGATCGCCATCAGCGTGTTGTGCGCCAGTGTGTTGCCTTGCACCAGGGTCTGGCGCGCGTTGCGCAGCCACACGCCCTTGCCGTGGTTGTTGATCGCGATGCAGTCCAGGATCTTGGCACCAGACTGCCCGTCCAGCAGGAAGCCGGCCCCGGCCATCGGATCGCCCGTGATACGTTCGCCGCGGTCGACATGCGGATAGGGCTGGTGCTGGTGCATCGGCACCCGATCCACGGTGTTGCCATCGGCCACACACTGGACGAAGCTGTTGAACTGTCCGCCCCACAGGCCGCCGTCGGCGGCCGGTTGCACGGTCGACGCCAGAAAGCCGGCCGCGAATGCCGGACCACCCCGGCTGCCGGTGGCACTGCGGTTGGCAGTGGCGGTGCAGTTCTTCAGCAGCACGTGGCTGGCCGAGTTCAGCATGAAGCCTGCGACTGGCGCCTGCTGCCCAATACCGTGGTTGCCGGTGGCACGGCAGTTTTCGAGCACAGCACGGTTCACCGCGCGCCCGATGCGAAAACCACAGGCGCTGAAATCCTTCATCGCGTCGCCCGAGGCTTGTGGGTTGGCGTTGAAGTTGCCGTTGGCCTCGCAGTCCACCATTTCCAGATGCGCCGTGGTGGAGATGTTGAAGCCGCAGGCGCGGTGGCCCGTTCGTGTGTAGTTGCCGTTCGCCCGGCAATCGGCGAACTTGTAATTCTCGCCCCATGCAAAGAAGCCGGCCGGCTCGCCACCCGAGCTGTTTTCATGGGCTTCGCAATCGGCCACCAGCACATTGCGGCACATCACGAAATCGATGCCGACGACGTTGAACTGGACTCCGCTGGGCTGCGGGCTGGAGTTCACGGTGCGGTTGAACACGCTGTGCCGGACCGTGACGTTGCGGCAGTTCTGTACCAGCGCGCCCAGCGTCACCACATAGTCCAGCGCGCTGGAGTTGTCGGTACAGACGCAGTTGATGATGCGAATGTCGGTCGACCAGACGATGGCCTCTTCCTGCGCCGCGCTGGTACCCATGACGAACAGGCCGCCGTTGCGGCACAGGAAGCTGGTGTCCACCACGCCATCGCCGCCGCAACCGTGGATACGCAGATCCAGCAGGTCGACCAGCCCACAGTCTTTCAGACACACACCCACCCCCTGCATATCGCAGACCGTGCCGTTTCGGACCACCAGTCCGGTGCGTCCGGCGGCCCAGATCGCCACGTTGCCAGACACCACGTTTCCCTTGCAGGCGCGCTCGGGCCGGTTATCGGTCACCGGCGTGGGCTGGTTGACCTGGCGCAGCGTATGGCCGCCCAGATCCAGCGTGACGTTGTCGCAGGCGATGGTGATTGCACGGGCGTTCGGATCAGGCGTCGCCCATTCGATGCTTTCGACAAGGCGGTAATGGCCGGGTCGGGTGATGACCAGGCCATTGGCCAGGTCTTTCGCGGTGATGGAGTTCATGCGGTTGTTGGCGTGCGGCAAGGAGCGCTAACCTTACCATGCGCCGCGCAACACGGTACCCCCCAGCTTCAGAAAAAAATGGTTCAGTGCGAAGCCAAAACTTGTTGCCGGGCCCATGGCCGCCTAACTCGTGGCGTCCGGGTGCGCATAACGTTGGCGCTGTCTGGCACACAGCAAGCGCCGCGAAGCGGCAACCTGATGCTGTGTGTCCGTGACATGCAACCTGTTAGCCCGCTGCGCCCGAAACCAGCGGGAATGAGGATGGGTTTCGAATGGACTGCACCGATAAATCGACGTCCAACCCCGGCCAATAGAGATGATCCGGGGTCGGCCACTCAACCTCCGAAATCTGTTCGATCGTCCCCTTTCGAAACCATGGGAATTGATCAAAGGGCACGAGCAGCTCCTCATCGGCAAGTAAAAGCCAAAAACCGTGCTTCGAGACATGTGTGTTGGCGCCGACGCAGATTTGACCCAGGCGCCGACTTTTGACTGACCCACCATTGGTGGCTGCTAGCCCGCGCCCTGTATGACCAGGAACGGAACCTGTTCAAGGAATGTGCGCTTGGGGTCCAGTATGGAATGGGCGAGGTGGGCTTGGCTGCCAAGATCAATAAGCCGGTGGCATATGCCCGCCAACTCCTGGAAATGCACCGACGCACCTACCGCCAGTTCTGGAGATGGTCGGACAGCGCGGTGGATGAGGCGGCGCTGGGTGGCCGGCTGTGGGCTGGGTTCGGCTGGCAGATCCATACTGGTCCGAAAGTCAACGATCGCAGCCTGCGTAATTTCCCCATGCAGGCCAATGGCGCGGAGATGCTTCGCATCGCCTGCATCCTCATGACTGAAGCCGGCATTCGGGTGTGCGCGCCGGTGC
>SHZJ01000026.1 GCA_009692365.1 Gammaproteobacteria bacterium | reverse complement strand
CGTGCCGCTGACAGTGATGCCACCACCGGCGGCAGAATTATAGAGGTCGATCGAGGCATCGCCGGACCCCGCCGTTAACGCCGACAGATTGCCGGCCACGGTGATGTCACCGGTGGCGGGGGCAAAACTGCTGCCGGAGTTGGCAAGTGTGATGCGGGCCATGGCAAGCGAACTACCTCCAGTGTTCGTCTGCTGCGCCGTCAGGTCGCCGGCCACCGAAATACCGCTGTGAGCCGTAATATATATGCTGGCGGAGCTGTCGGCACCTCCCGCCGTCACCGTGGCACCCTTCATAGAAACCACATCCCCGCTGACGTACAGGCTAGCCGAACCGCCTTGGCCTGAAACGGTGATGTCCCCGCCTAGCGTGACATCACCCTGGGCGGCCGTGATGTCGATAGACGCATCGCCGCCACCGCTCGCGCCGAGCGTGCCCGTGACCGTGATGCCACCACCGGCGGCATAATTGTAGAGGCCGATAGTCGCATCGCCGAACCCAGACGTTAACGCCAGCAGATTGCCGGTCACCGTGATGTTGCCGGTGCCAGAACTGCCGTTGTAAAGATAGATACTGGCCGAACCGTAATCTGCGCTGTTCAACTGCTGCGCCGTCAGGTTGCCGACCACCGAAATGCCGTTTCTGGCCTGAATATAAATGCTGGCGCTGTTGTCAGAGCTGCCTTGCGCCGTCACCGTGGCACCCTGCAGGGAAACCGCATCACCGCTGATGTACAGGCTAGCCGAACCGCCTTGGCCTAGCACCGTGATGTCCCCGCCTAGCGTGACATCGCCTTGGTTCGCGTAGATGTAGATAGACGCATCGCCGCCACCGCTCGCGCCGAGCGTGCCGCTGACAGTGATGCCACCACCGGCGGCAGAATTATAGAGGTCGATCGAGGCATCGCCGGACCCCGCCGTTAACGCCGACAGATTGCCGGCCACCGAAATACCGCTGTGAGCCGTAATATATATGCTGGCGGAGCTGTCGGCACCTCCCGCCGTCACCGTGGCGCCCTGCAGGGAAACCACATCGCCGCTGATGTCCAAGCTAGCCGCACCCCCGGCCTCGACGGTGATGTTCCCACCTAGCGTGACATCACCGGCGGCATTTAGCTGGACTTGGACGAGCCCGTCGCCCCCGGCCTGCACGCTGCCATTGACGGTGATGTCGGAGCCCGCTACCAGTACGGAGCCACCGGTGGCGGTTAGCGCCGTGGCAACCACGGTGCCGCCCGCCTCGATACGGATGCTGTTCGCCTTGACCCCGCCCAAAAGCACCTGGCCCGTTGTTCCGCTGCCCGCCAGCGCCAAGAAGCTGCCCCCGATATCGATGCTGACTAGGCCGAGCTGGATATCGCCGTAAGAGCCGCGGAGAAAGGAAGTGCCGCTGTAGCTAGTTCCCAGCTTAATATGTAAGTCTCCAGGACCGGACGCCGAGATCGTGAATGGCAAGGCTGTATCAACGTGGTTTGCGGCAACGGCACCTACGCTAAAAGAGGCGATGAGGTCTAGCGACCCGCCACCGTTGAGCTGAGTTTCGATATAGCCTTTACCGACATACACGTTGCTCCCTTCGCCGGTGATGCTGCTGGTGATGCTGCTGCCGCTGGAGGCGATCAGAAAGCGCGCTGGGTCAATGACCAAGCGCCCCCCGCTGCCCACCGTCACCGCATGGGCGGCGACCTCTAAGCCGCCATGGTGCGCGCTGAGCTCGACCAAACCACCCTTACCGCCCGCCTCGCCGCCACGAGTGGCAACGCGTGCCCCGTCGCGGACCGCCAAACTGTGCTCGGCGATGAGGCGCACGCTGCCGCCGCGACCAGCGCCAGCGCCCTCGGCCAAGACCTGCGCGGTATTAGCGATTTCCACATCGTGGGTCGCGCTCACCAACACTTGGCCGCCCGTGGGGCCGCTGGCGTCTAGCATGCCGCGGTTCACCACATCACCACCGGTGGCGCTGAGGATGATTTCGCCGTTGCGCTCAGTAATGCCTTGCGCGCGGATGACGCCGGTATTGTTGACCGCCGTGGCGAGCAGGTCGTCGGCCACCTTGGCGGTGAGCAGTACGCGCCCGCCGTTGGCCAACAGCGTGCCGGTGTTCTCTACGCCGGCGTGGCGCGCCAGCGTTTTTTCATCGACCGCAAAATTAACCAGCCCGGTTTGGTCTAGCGACAGGGACACCTTAGACCCAGCACCCAGTGCCACGGTGCCAAGGCGGGCTTCGATGAGGCCTTCGTTGGCCACGCGATCGCCGATGAGCACAGCGAATTGGCTGGTGTGGATTTCACCACTGTTACGAACCTCGGCCTCTGCCGCACCCGTGCCCTTGGTGAACACGTAGCGGGAGTCCATGAAGTCTTGGTCGTTGATGTCCAGCACGCTGGCAACGAGGCCGGCGGTATCGACTTTGGCACCAGCCCCAAAATACACGCCCTGCGGATTGACCAAGAAAACCCGGCCGTTGGCGTTCAGGTGTCCCAAAATTTGGGAAGCGTGCCCGCCCACCACGCGGTTGAGAATGGCCGAGGTGCTGCCCGGCTGCACAAACTGCACGTACTCTTGCCCACCCACTGAAAAGGAATTCCAGTTGACGATGGCCTTGTCCCCACCTTGGGTCACGCGGGTGGTGTTGGTATCGGGTCGGGCGACCGTCACCGCACCGGCGATAATCTGCTCGCCCTGCGGCCCGGCCCCAGCCGTGCCGGGGAGCAGCGTCAGCGTGGCCAAGGAGGCGAGGGGCAGACGCGCGTAGCGAATCGCGGCGGCCAATGGCTTGATAACGTGACGTTTGATGGCGCTCATCTGCATTTACCCCAGTGCCGCGTAGGCGGCCGCTAAATCGTCTGTTCGCCCGATGGTATGCCTTTTGAGCCATCGCAGCCGCGAACCACTTCACGCTCAGTCGTACTTTGAAAGTGCTTTACCCCGTTAATACTGGGCGTTGACCGAAAACCAAACGCGAACGCCCTCTTCTTGGTCGGACGTTTGGTGATGGCCGATGGGGTGCGCCAACAAGAGGTCCAGCACCACGCGGCCGAACGCCGTTGCGCTCCAGCCCACGCCCGCTCCAGTGAGCGAGTCCTGAGCACGCACGCCACGCGCCTCGCTCTTTTCCCGATAAACCGTGCCCGTATCGATAAAAGCCTTCACCCGCTGGCTGGCGAGCGCCGGCAAGAAAGACACCGGATGCTGGAGTTCCGCGCTGGCGAAATAGCCTTGGTCGCCGCCTACTTCAGAGGTCGGATAGGCGCGCACGCTGTTCGGACCACCCAGCCGAAATTGGTCCAAATCGACGAGTGGGTCAGCGGAGGCCACCCCCGTAAAGCGGCTTAATAGGCCTAGCTTCCGCCAGACGTCCCGATAATGGCTTAAATCGACCTGCAGTTTGGCGGCTTCAGTGTTTCCCTCAGGCACTAGGCCGCCCGCTGCATCCAGCACCAGCGGCGTGCCCTGGAAATTGGTCGACAGCGTGGCGCTCACCGTGCTGTAGCTGGCGTCCGGCGCCTGATAGTTAAACAAGGCGACAAACTGGGCGAGGCTGAGGTTGGCCCGCGAGAGCGTATTGAACTTGCTTTCTTCTTGACTGGTCACCGTGCGGTCGTAGCCTGCGCCGACAAAGAGGTTCTTGCGCGGGGTGCGCCAAACCGGGTGCAGAAAATTCACGCCAAAATTCTGGCCGTCGCCGTTGATATCCAGCGCCGCGACGCTAGCGCCCAGCTTTTTGGCATTTACGTGGTAGTCATAGCCCGAGTAGTACAGCGACGCCCGCGTGCCCCACGGCGACACCGGCATGCTGTAGGCCGCACGTCCGTAGTGCAGCAGGTCGGCCGTGGCGTACAACCCGGAAAAATCGAAGCGGTCGCCGACGCCCAACAGGCCATTGAGCCCGACATCGGCCTGAAGTTGATATTGGCCTAGGCTCTCGCGGCCGTAGTTGTTGACTTGGAGGTCGGCCTCAAGCGGGGTTTCCTGAGTTTGCACCACCAAATCTGAAGTGCCGAAATCTGCGCCCGGCTGCATGACCGCACGGGCATCGAGCCCCGGCAGGTCGTTGAGCAGCAGCATTTCGCGCTCTAGCGGCGCGTTGGTGACAACATCCCCAAGCCTGAGGTCATTCAGCTGCCAGATAATGAAGTTAGAGCGGTAGTGCTGATTACCCTCGACGGTTATTTTGCCGAGGGTGCCTTCGATGACCTGCAGTTGAATTTGGCCCGAGGAGACTTTTTGCTCCGGCACGATGGCAGATGCCAGCGTGTAACCGTGCTCGCGGTAATAGCGGGTGACTTGGTCGGCGACATCGTAGATTTCTTGGAGCGTGAGTTCCTTGCCCACGTAGGGCGCGACCAGCGTTTGGAGTTCCGCCGCCGAGATGGCCGAACTGCCGCTGATGTGGAAGCCGTGGATCAGTATTTTGCGCCCGCCGGGTGGCACGCCGTGAGCGGGGCTAGGGGCGACAAACGGGGTTGGCGGCTGCGCGGCGGGCGGCATTACCGGCGGGCGGCGCAGTTGGTCTTGAATGGCCCCCGGTGTGGGCACGACCTGCGCCCAAACGCTCGGCACGACTGCGCCCAGTGAGAGGGCCATCGCTAGTATGGAGATTGCGATTCTGCTCACGGGCATTACTCGGCCATTAATGGGTTGCACTTTAAGTTCAACACGTATGTGCTTAGATGTCGAGCAAAACAAATGCTTGCGAGTTGCATGATAGGGGTCGATTCCTCGGTGCTTAAATGCGAGTCAGCCAGCGCTGCTAAGGCGGCGATTGATGCTCGCGGCCGCAATGGGGCAAGATTTTCGCCGGCCACGCCGAGCCTACCGCGCACGGCGTTACCCTGCGGCCACTTAAGCTTATACAATCGCTGCACTCGCCATTTAGAGCGTGGACCAAGAAAGAATGACTAAAGTTAAAAAAAATAGCTTTGCTCGCAGCCAACTGACGGGTGGCGCGGCGGTGGATAAAACCGACTGCCTACTGTTCCATCGGCCTGCGCGACACGTCGTGCGATGAGCGAGCGCTCGTACTGTCGATTAACTTGATCGCTTCAACGCAGCACGCAACATGCTGATGAACGCGCTGGGTGTCTGGGCGATTTTGGGCTACGCGGCTGCCGCCCTCGTGCTGATCTGGCCTGCGCTGGCCGCGCGCTTGAACCCCGCCGCCCGTCTGCCACTGGCCAAAACACTGCTCGCTGGCGCATTAGTCGCGCATGGCGTGGTGCTAGCACACCTGACCTTCACACCCCAGGGTTTCAATGTGAGCGTGGTGAGCGCCGGGTCCCTGGTCGCTTGGTGTAGTGCCGGCACGCTGCTGGCGCTCTGGCTACGGCGGCCCCTGGAGAGCTTGGCGGTGGTCATCCTGCCGTTGGCAGCTTTTGCGCTGGGGCTGGATCTGGTGCTGCCGACCACCCACGTATTGGCGGAGTCCCTGCCGCCGGGGCTGCGCATCCACATTGCCTTAGCCGTTGCGGCCTATAGCCTGTTTGCAATCGCCGCTTTGCAGGCCATTTTTATCGCGCTGGCCGAGCACAAACTACGGCAGCGGCATCCCATCCTGCATTTCCTACCGCCGCTGCCCACCATGGAAAATGTGCTATTTCAGCTGACACTGCTGGCCTTTGTGCTGTTGACGCTCAGCTTGCTGTTGGGAGCACTGTTTATCGAGAACATCCGCGCCCAGCATCTGGCCCACAAAATCGTGTTTTCCGTGCTGGCGTGGGGGGTGTTTGCGACGCTGGTGGTGGGCCGTTGGCGCTATGGTTGGCGGGGCCGTCACGGCGTGAAATTTGTGAGCGCGGGCTTTGCGCTGCTGGCGCTCGCCTATTTCGGCACCAAGATTGTGCTCGAATTCATCCTCCACCGGAGCTGACCACAGTGGATCTCAATTTGCTTTATCTGACGGTCGCCGAACTCGCCGGCCTGTTGGCGGTAGCGGCCTATTTCTCGGCCTCAGAAACCGCGGTCATGGCCCTCAACCGCCACCGCTTACAGCAATGGGCACAGAGCGGGCGCGCCGACGCTGGCCGCGTGCTGCGGCTGCTCAGCAAACCCGACCGCTTCATTGCCTTGATGCTACTGGGCAACCATTTCGCCAAAGTGCTGCTCATTCAAGTCGCGACGCTCACGGCCCTGCAGTGGTGGGTGGGCGCAAATTTATTACTGACCACCGCGAGCATCACGCTGATTCTGGTGGTGTTTGGCGAAGTGCTGCCCAAAACCCTAGGCGCTATTTATCCCGAGCGGGTGGCCTATCCGGCGGCGCGCTTGCTGGGGCCGCTGATGCGGGTATTTCAGCCGCTCATCATGCTGCTAAACGCCACCACGCAGTTGCTGCTCGCACCGTGTCAACGCGGCGTGCCGCGGGCGGCGTTAGACCTCACCGAGCGGGAGGAACTGCGCACCGCCTTGCAGGAAGCCGGGGCGATGATCCCCCAAAAACATCGCGACATGCTGGTAGGTCTGCTGGATCTGGAAAACGTCACGGTGGAGGACATCATGGTGCCGCGCACGGAAATCGTCGCCATCGACCTCGACAAGGAATGGCTGGACGTAGTGGACCAACTGACCACCTGCCGGCATACCCGCGTGCCGTGCTACCACGGCAATCTGGACGACACTGCGGGCATTCTGCCGCTGCGCAACCTGAGCCGCCTGCTGCGCCAGTCGCGCGATTTCACCCTGGCGGATCTCGAAGGCCTGCTGGTGCCTGCGCACTTTGTGCCGCTGGGGGCCAACCTCTACACCCAGCTCATCAATTTTCAGCTCGCGCGACAACGCCTAGGGCTAGTGGTGGATGAATACGGCGATATTGCCGGCATGGTCACGCTGGACGACCTGCTAGAGCAGGTCGTAGGCGAATTTACCGCAGCACCGCAGTTCGGTTCGCGCGAGGTCTCGCGCCAAGCCGACGGCAGCTTTGTGGTGGAAGGCTCGGCCAATGTCCGCGAACTCAATCGTGGGTTTGGTTGGTCGCTGCCGGAACGCGGGCCAAAAACCCTCAACGGCCTGATTTTGGAAGCCTTGGAGGACATTCCGGAAGCAGGCACCAGCTTCCGGCTGGGCGACTACACGATCGAAATCGTGCAGGGCAGCGGACACACCGTGCGTAATGCACGGATTTTCCCCCCGGCGGGGCTGACGCGGGGCCCGCGGGCCACGCGCGGGGACGGGGCTCGCGAGTAAGCCGCGCGCTACAGCGCCGCCATGGCATCGGCCAGGCGCGCCACCGGCACCAGTTCGATATCCAGATCCCGCGACACATTGGCTTTGGGCACGAGGGCGCGTTTAAACCCGTGTTTGGCGGCCTCGCGCAGGCGCTCAGGGCCGTTTTGCACGGGTCTAATCTCACCGGCGAGACCAATCTCTCCAAACACCACCAAGTCCGCGGGCAAGGGGCGGTCGCGCAGGCTAGAGAGCACGGCCAGCACCACCGCCAAATCCACGCCGGTCTCGGTTACCCGCACGCCGCCCACAATATTGGCAAACACATCGCAACCAGCGGTCGCCACCCCGCCGTGGCGATGCAAGACCGCCAGCAGCATCGCCAGGCGGTTGTGGTCTAAGCCCACCGTGACCCGCCGCGGATTGGCCAGCACGCTGTCGTCGACCAGGGCCTGCACTTCCACCAACAGGGGCCGCGTGCCTTCGCGGGTCACCATCACCACGCTGCCGGGGACCGGCTGCTCGTGGCGCGAGAGCAAAATGGCGGAGGGGTTGGCGACTTCGCGCAGACCGCGGTCGGTCATGGCGAACACCCCCAGTTCGTTCACCGCCCCAAAACGATTCTTAAACGCGCGCACCAACCGGTAGCGCCCGCTCAGTTCGCCTTCGAAATAAAGCACCGCGTCCACCATGTGCTCCAGCACCCGAGGGCCCGCCAGCGCGCCTTCCTTGGTCACATGTCCCACGAGATAAATTGCGGTGTGGGTGGCTTTGGCGAAGCGCACCAACTGCGCTGCACATTCACGGACCTGCGCTACGCTGCCGGGGGCCGAGTGTAGCGCCGAGGTATAGACGGTCTGGATAGAGTCGATGACCATCACCGCGGGTTTCTCACGCGCAGCGATGGTGAGCACGCGTTCGATTTCGGTTTCGGTGAGCAAGCGCAGCGTGTCCCGTGGGAGTTTGAGACGGTCCGCACGCAGGGCGATTTGGCCCGCCGATTCCTCACCGCTGACGTAGAGCGTGGTCGTGTCCGCAGCGCGATAATGGGCCAAGCTCTGCAGCAGCAAAGTCGATTTTCCGATGCCCGGATCCCCGCCCAGCAGTACCACCGAGCCGGCCACCAAACCACCGCCCAGCACCCGATCGAGTTCCGCCAGGCCGGTGCCCAGGCGCGCTTCGGCCACCGCGCTGACCGCGCTCAGATTGATGATCTGCGGGGCTTCACCGGTGTAGGCGTTAAAGCGCGGGGTGGCGGCCGCCGCCGGCGCCACGCCCTCCTCCAGCGTGTTCCACTGTTCGCACTCCGCGCATTGGCCCGCCCATTTGGTCGCCACCGCGCCGCACTGCTGGCACTGGTAGTGACGCTTACCGGTTTTCACGCCGAGAGTTCCACGCACGGCGCGCGCATCGGCATGCGGCACAAGAGTTCGTAGGGAATGGTACCGGCCGCGCGCGCAATTTCTTCGACCGGCAGGCCCGCGCCCCAGAGCACCACCGGGTCGCCCACACGGGCCCCCGGTACGGGGCGCAAATCCACCATCAGCATGTCCATCGTCGCCACCCCCAACACCTGCGTGCGTACCCCGTTGACCAGCACCGGGGTGCCGGTTGCGGCATGCCGCGGGTAGCCATCGGCGTAGCCAAAGGCCACCACGCCGATCGGCAGGTCCACCGGGCAGACATAGCCGGGTGCATAACCCACTGCACCACCGGCAACCACGGTTTTCACCGCGATGAGGGCCGAGGTGACGGTCATCGCGGGCTGCAGTCCCAGACTCGTCGCGCCGGTGTCCTCAAACGGCGAGACGCCGTAGAGCATCAGCCCCGGGCGCACCCATTCGCCACTGCCGGGCGGCCAGCCCAGAATGGCGCTGGAATTGGCTACGCAGCGCGCGCCCGCCAGCCCCTCGACGGCGGCCAGAAAGGTCTGGAGTTGCTGCGTCACACTCGCCGCGCCGTGCACCTGCGCGCTGGCGAGATGGGTCATCAGGCGTAATTCGCGACCCGGGCGCTGCAGCGCCAGCACCGCACGCTGCGCGGCCACGGGCGTAAAACCCAGCCGGTGCATGCCGGTATCAATTTTTATCCACAGCACATTGGCCACGGCTTGGCGTTCGAACCACGCCTGTTGCTCAGCGTTATGGACGACGGAGTCCAGACCGTGGAGGGCAATATCGGCGAGTTCACTCGCCTCGAAAGGGCCTTCGAGCAGCACGATCGGTCGCACCACACCGGCTTCGCGCAGGCGCACGGCTTCCTCTACGGAGGCGACTCCTAAAGCGTCCACCTCGCCCAACGCCCGCGCCACCCGCACCATGCCGTGCCCGTAGGCATCGGCCTTGACGATCGCCAGCACCCGCGCACCGGGTGCCGCACGGTGGACGAGGTCCAGATTGGCGCGAACAGCGGCAGGATTGAAAATGACCCGCGCCGGGCGGGTCATCGTTGGTCCCCGCCGTATTGCTCGAAAGCGAGATTCTCAAACGTGGTGTATTCGCCAAAAAAACGCAGTTTGCGCATGCCGATCGGCCCGTTGCGCTGCTTACCGATGATGATTTCGGCCACGCCTTTGTCGGTGCTGTCTTCGTTGTAGACCTCATCACGGTAGATAAACATGATGAGATCGGCGTCCTGTTCGATCGCACCGGACTCGCGTAGGTCGGACATCACCGGCCGCTTGTCGCCGCGTTGTTCCAAACTCCGATTGAGCTGCGAGAGTGCGACAACCGGCACACTCAGCTCCTTCGCGAGGCTTTTGAGCGAGCGGGAGATTTCGGAAATCTCGGTGGCGCGGTTTTCGTTATTGCCGGGCACCGACATCAACTGCAGGTAGTCGATGACCACCATGCCGAGTTGGTGCTCGCGCGCCAGACGCCGACAACGCGCACGCAAATCCCCCGGCGACAGCGCGGGCGTATCGTCGATAAACAAATTAGCCTCGGACAGCACCCCTACCGCGTGCGTCAGCCGCGGCCAGTCGTCGTCTGCCAGCTTGCCGGTGCGTACTTTGTGCTGATCAATGCGCCCAATGGAGGACAGCATCCGCATCGCCAGCTGCTCGCTGGGCATTTCCATGCTGAACACCGCTACCGCCAGTTTTTCCTTCACCGCCGCGTGCTGGGCAATATTGAGCGCGAAGGCTGTTTTACCCATCGACGGCCGCCCGGCGATGATGATCAGATCGGATGGCTGCAGGCCAGAGGTCATGCTGTCTAGCTCGTAATAGCCGGTGGCCACCCCGGTAATGGGGTTGTCGCGTTGAAAAAGTTGGTCGATACGATCGAGCGCCCCGACTAGCAGCTCTTTGATCGGTCGGAAACCCGTACGCCCACGGGATTCGCGTTCGGCAATTTGAAAGACCGTGCGTTCCGCGACGTCGATGAGTTCGGTGGTGCCTCGGCCGGCTGGACGAAAACCCGACTCGGCAATCTCGGTGCCCGCGCGAATTAGCAGCCGCAATACCGAACGGTCGCGCACGATGTCCGCGTAGGCCTCGATATTGGCCGCCGTGGGGGTGTTGTCGGCCAGCTGCGCGAGGTAGTCGATGCCCCCCACCAGCTCCAACTGGCCCTGCGTTTCCAGCCACTCGGAGAGTGTGATGATGTCGTAGGGTTTGTTCTCGTTGGCCAGTGCTTCGATGGCGCGGAACACCGCCGCATGGTCGCGGCGGTAGAAGTCTTGGTAGCTGAGTTTTTCGCACACCTGTAGCCAGGCGTCATTATCGAGCATCAGACCGCCGAGCACGGATTGCTCGGCTTCCAGGGAATGTGGCGGTACGCGCAGCGCCTCGGCCGAGCGGTCTGCCGCCCCCTGCCGTCCCACGGTCATTTCGCTACTCATCGGGCTTGCCGGGAACCGTGGGTGCGCTGGCGCCGGCCTAGGCCGGCCCCACGCTCACGCCAGACGCTCGTGGCCTGCGCTAGGCTCAGGCACCGGCGCTGGCGGCGCCTTCCGCCGCGACCACCACCACGATCGTGGTGTCGATATCCGAATGCAGTGACAGCGCGACCTCGTGGCGACCCACCGTGCGCAGTGCACCGTCGGCCAAACGGATTTCCCGTTTCTCGATGGAGTGCCCTAAGCCGGCCAAAGCCTCGCCGATTTCGTTCACCCCCACTGAGCCATAGAGCCGGCCCTCGACCCCCGCTTTGGCCACGATGACCAACTCCAGCCCGGCGAAGGCCGACGCGCGGATGTGCGCGATGCTGAGCGCGGCCTGGTGCATTTTCTCGAACTCGGCGCGCTGGGCTTCGTATTTCGCGATGTTGGCCGGGGTGGCCGGCACCGCCTTCTTGCCCGGGATGAGGTAATTGCGGCCGTAGCCCGCCTTGACCCGCACGCGTTCGCCCAGCGTGCCCAAGTTGTGAATTTTTTCGAGCAGGATTATTTCCATCGTCTTTACGCCTTCAGTCGTTAACTTGCGGTCGGGCCGAGGGTGGTCTGCCCGTCAATTTGATCTTTCATTATTTCGGCCCTGCCCGTTGTCGGAGCCGGCGGAAATCTGCCACAAAATCGGCCATGCCGGTGGCCGCAAGGCCCGTCGCGGCCACGTGCGGCAGCAGGCTCGCACAGAGGTAGAGGCCCACGAGCCACGCCCGTGGCGCGCCCAGCACCAGCACCCGCTCATGCGCCACGCTCAGGCCTTGGGCTGCGAACAATAGCACCAGCACCACTAAGCAGTCACCGGCAAAACCCGCGCCGGGCGTGTCCGGGCTCCCAAGCACTGCCGCCAGCGCGACCACACCGCTCAGCGGCACCACCCAGAAGGGCAGCACCAGCTGTCTAAATTCTTCGCCGAAGGCGCCCGGCTTGTACAGTTCTGCCTGCCACCAACGGGCCGTCATCAGCATCGCGCTTAGCCCCAGCAACGTGACGCCAACGGCGGCTTCTTGCATGACGCTCGCCACGGCGGCAATTTCGTCCGGGCCTAGAAATTCACTGCCTTGGGTTTTCACCGAGGCGGCAAGCTGGGTTAGGCGCTCGCGCCAAAAGGCGTCGACAGCGGGCACTGAGCGGCGAATAGCCAACGCGAAGCCGCCCACAAACAGGCCCAGTGAGGCCAGTGCGCGACCCTGACTGCCGCTGGTATCGAGCACTCTCGCCGCCCAGCAAACCGGCACCCACGGTAGCAGCACGACCAGCCCCGGCGCGCCGGACCCCAGCCCTATCAGCAGGGCCAGCGCGGCGAGGAGCGCCGCCAGCGCGGCCACTTTCAGGACCTCATACAGGCCTTGGTGCAGGGCCACCAGGCCAATTACCGCCCCGCCCAGCACCAGCGAGGGGGCGAACAGTAATCCCGTCAGCGCGAACGCTAGCGCCAGACTGACCGCCTGCAGCGGCCCCCGCATGGCTAGTCGTGCTATCCCCCGCACGTCGGCAGACCGCCGGCCATCCCGCCTAGGCGCTTAATGCGAATCGCTGTAAGGCAACAACGCCAGAAAGCGGGCGCGCTTGACCGCCGTGGCCAACTGGCGCTGGAATCGGGCTTTAGTGCCGGAAATCCGGCTCGGCACGATTTTGCCGTTTTCAGCCACGTTCGCTTTCAAGGTGTTGATGTCCTTGTAGTCGATTTCGGTGACTTTCTCGGCGGTAAATTTGCAATAACGACGGCGCCGGAAGTTGCGTGAAGAGCCGCCGCGCGGTTTTGGTTTGATCATGGCTGAGGATTCCTTGTGAGTCAGACCGTGGCCGTCTCATCGGCGGGTTCATCGGCAGCGGCGCCCCCCGGGGCCTCCGCATCGGCATCGGCATCGGCCTCGGGGGCAGATTCGGCCCGGCTCTCGCGCTCTGCGTGCCGCGCGCGGCGCTCGCTGTCGCGTTCTTCCTGGTCTTCTTTGGCCCGCGCCATTAACGAAGGTTCGGTCAGGGCTTTGTCGCGCCCCACCACCAGATGCCGCAGCACGGCATCGTTGAAGCGGAACGCGCTGACTAGCTCGTTGAGCGTGGTCGCGTTCACTTCGATGTTGAGCATGACGTAATGGGCTTTGTGCACCTTGGTGATGGGGTAGGCCAGTTGGCGTCGGCCCCAGTCTTCAAGGCGGTGGATGACCCCGCCGTTGGACTCGATCATGGTGCGATAGCGGTCAACCATGGCGTTGACCTGTTCGCTCTGGTCAGGATGGACCAGAAACACTACTTCGTAATGCCGCAACGTGTTCTCCTCACGGTTGTAAGCTTCCCGAACTGGCGGTGAAGCAAGGAGATGAAAGGAATGGTTAGCCGCGGAGTCTAAGCCGCGAGGTGGCGCGGTGTAAACCCAAAAGTTACCCCCCGGCGCGCTGACGGCGCGCTTCAAACAGGCACACCGCGGCGGCGGTGGAAAGATTGAGGCTGGCGACGCTGCCGTGCAGGGGAATATGGACGAGCAAATCGCAACATTCGCGCGTCAGTCGGCGTAGCCCTTCGCCCTCCGCCCCCAGCACCATGACCAGCGGGACTTTTAAGTCCGTCTGGTAGATCTGGGTCGGGGTGTCGTGGGTGGCACCCACCGCCCACAGCCCGTCTTGCTTGAGCTGCTCGAGCGCGCGCACCAGATTCCCCACCTGCACCAGCGGCATCGTATCTGCCGCACCGCTCGCCACTTTGGCCACCACTGCGGTCAACCCCACGCTGCGGTCACGGGGAATGATGACAGCGTCGGCACCCGCGCCGTCGGCCACCCGCAGGCAGGCGCCCAAGTTATGCGGGTCTTGGGGATGGTCGATGGCGAGCACCAGCGGCGGGCGGCCGTGCGCGCGCAGGGCGGCCCGCAGTTGGTCTAAATCGAGGGTGGCCGGCGCTCGCCGCCGCAGTACGACGCCCTGATGCACGCCCCCGCCGCTCAAACGATCAAGCGTCGCCAGCGCTACCCGCTGGGGCGTTAAGCCCACGCTCTGCGCCTGCGCGTCCAACGCCAGCAGTTCGCTCGCCGTGGCATCCTTGCGCAGCCAGATTTCCAGCACATCGTGGCCGGCACGCGCGAGCGTGGTGGCGCTGGCATGCAGACCGAACACCAGCAAAATGCTGTCTTGGCGGGCCATGCTCGCCTCAGCGCCGCCGTGGACGACGGCCAACAGGGGCGTCGTCGGCCAGCGCAAAATCGATCTGGCGCTCGTCCAGACTAACCCGCAGCACCGTCACTCTCACCGGCTGACCAATGCGGAACTCGCGTTTTGTGCGACGCCCGCTCAGCCGATGGCCCACGGGGTCAAACTGGTAATAGTCGTCCGGGAGTGCGGTGACATGCACCAAACCTTCGACAAAGATGTCGCTCAATTGCACAAACATACCGAAAGACGTGACCGCGCTGATAATGCCCGGAAAGGTCTTGCCCACTTTGTCCAGCATGAACTCGCATTTAAGCCAAGCCACCGCTTCGCGCGTGGCTTCATCGGCGCGCCGTTCGGTCATGGAAGTGTGTTCGGCCAGCAGGGCGATGGCCTCCGGGCTGGCTTTGGGCCGCCGGTCTTGGGCCAGTCGTTGTTTGATCGCCCGATGGACGAGCAAATCGGGATAGCGCCGAATCGGCGAGGTGAAGTGCACATAGGCCTCTAGCGCCAAGCCGAAATGCCCAGCGTTCTCCCCCCGGTACACCGCCAGTTTCAGGCTGCGCAGCAACACGGTTTCGATGAGATTGCGGTCCGGGCGCAGCTTCGCCTGCGTGAGCACCGCGGCAAAGTGCTTGGCCTCGGGATGCTCGCCGCCCGGCAGCGTCACGCCCACTTCGGCCAGAAATTTACGCAGCGCCACCAGTTTCTCGCCGTCGGGCACCGCGTGTACCCGATACAGCGCCGGCAGTTTGTGCTTGGTGAGGTATTCGGCCGCCGCCACGTTGGCGGCGATCATGCATTCCTCGATGAGGCGGTGGGCGTCGTTACGCTCCCGTGTTTCGATGCGTTCGATCTTACGCGCCGCATTAAAAATGAACTTCGCTTCCATTTGATCGATGTCCAAGGCGCCCCGTTCCTCGCGCCGCACGCGCAGCTGTAAATACAGCTCGTGCAACAGCAGCACCTGGTTCTTGATCGAAGTTTCTTTGCCGCGCGCAGCCCCTAACCACTGGGCCACGTCTTCATAAATTAAACGGGCGTGCGAGCGAATCACGGCGTTGTAAAACTTAGCCTTCTGCGGCACGCCCGCAGCGCTGAGGCTGAGCTCGCACACCAGCGCCAGACGGTCGACGTCGGGCTTGAGCGAACAAATGCCGTTCGAAACCTCCTCGGGCAGCATGGGAATAACGCGGTCAGGAAAATAAACCGAGGTGCCGCGCGCGCGGGCGGCGGCGTCCAGCGGGCTATCCTGGGTGACGTAATGAGCGACGTCGGCGATCGCGACCAGCAAACGGTAGCCGTCACGGGTAGTGCGACAAAACACGGCGTCGTCAAAATCGCGCGCATCCGCCCCATCGATCGTCACGAACGGCAGGCCGCGCAAATCGACCCGCCCAGCGCCCAGCGCCTCGGCCTCGCTGACCGTCTGCGGTACTTGCGCGACGTCCGCGGCCAGCCCTGCCGGCCATTCGCAGGGCAGTCCGTGGGCGCGGATGGCGATGTCGACTTCCATCCCCGGCGCCAAGTGGTCGCCCAGCACCGAGGCGACGCGCGCCAAGGGTTGGCAGTGGCCATCGGGCTGCTGGGTGATCTGGGCGATCACGATTTGGCCGTGGCTGGCAGCGCCCTCGGCGCCTGCGGGCACCAGTAAATCTTGATTGATACTGCGATTGTCCGGCACCACATAGCCCACGCCGCCGTCGCGAAAATAGCGCCCGACCACGTCGGTGTTGGCGCGCTCCAGCACCTCGGCAATGGCGCCGTAAGGCCGCTCGCGGGTATCGATGCCGGCAATGCGCACCAGCACACGGTCCCCGTGGAGGACGCGCCGGGCTTCGCGATTGTCGAGATAGACATCCTGCTCGCCGATATCCGGACGCACGAAGGCGAAGCCGTCGGGATGTCCGATGACCCGCCCGGCGATGAGTTCCATGCGCCGCGCCACGCCGAAACGGCGGGCGCGCGTCTCCAGTAGCTCGCCGTCGCGCACCATGGCGCGCACGCGGCGGTTAAGTCCTTCCAACGCGGCGTCCCCGGTAACGTCCATGAGTTCGGCCAGCGTCAGCATGGACAGTGGGGCGTCGGCGTCGGCCAGGGCTTTTGCGATCACGACGCGGGTGGGGATAGTCACGGCGTATTCGCGTGGTTCGTGGGGGGGATGTTCGTCTGGTTGGCTCATTGACTCACTCGTTGACGGCCTGTAGATTTCGCCTCGCTTTGCCGAGATGGCGGAATTGGTAGACGCGCTGGTTTCAGGTATCAGTGAAGAAATTCGTGGAGGTTCGAGTCCTCTTCTCGGCACCAATCTGCGGCGCGCAAAAAACGCGCTCCGCAGTCAGGTTCAAAGCGGTTCCCCCGGCGGCCTCAGGCTGCGGTCTCCTAGATATACCACGCTCTGGACGATCATAGGCCACCGCAGCGGCGCCCAACGCGGCAGCGCCTTGGGCGTTAGCCCGGGCACCTTTGAAGGGCCACCACCCTACCGCGGCGAGACAGCAACGATCCGGCCAGCACCCCGCGCGCAGCCGATCCCGCACCCTAACGCGCGTGCCGTGGCCTGCAGTGGCGCAAGATTTTCGCCGCCCGCCAGACAACGCCAAACTTTGACCGTAAACTTGGCCCCGCGTGGCACCGGCGGGCTGGCCGCGTTGCCAACCCACCCTCGGCGCGCCTGCACACCCGCCCACCCTAGGAACCATTTGTGGCTTACACGCTTTTTTGGCAGGCCCTCGTGTTGGGGACTATTGAAGGGCTGACCGAGTTTCTCCCGGTCTCCAGCACCGGCCATCTGATCCTCGCCGGCCAGTACTTGGAATTTACGCGGGCCGACGCGAAAACCTTTGAGGTGGTCATCCAGTTGGGCGCCATCCTCGCCGTGTGCTGGCATTTCCGCGCCCGACTGCTCGGCGTCGTGACGACGTTGGGGAGTACTGCCGCCCAGCGTTTCGTGAGTCGCCTCCTCCTCGCATTTTTACCCGTCGCGGTGCTGGGCGTCGCCCTGCATGGCTTCATCAAGCAGGTGTTGTACGCGCCGCAGGTCGTTGCCTGGGCCTTGCTTGTCGGTGGCTTCGTGATTTTGTTCATCGAACGCCGAGCCGCACCGACACAAAACTATGCGGTGGAAGATTTAAGCCCCCTGCTGGCCTTCAAAATTGGCTGCGCACAGGCGCTGGCCCTAGTGCCCGGGGTGTCGCGTTCCGGGGCCACCATCATGGGCGCGCTGTGGCTGGGCGTGAGTCGGCAAAGCGCCACCGAATTTTCGTTCTTTTTGGCGATCCCGGTGATGTTCGCGGCCACCGCCTTCGATCTGCTTAAAAGCTGGCAGACCCTCAGCCCAGCGTCCATCCCGCTGTTCGCGGTGGGCCTGAGCGCGGCTTTTCTGAGCGCGCTGGTGGCGATTCGATGCTTGCTGCACTTTGTGGCCAACCACAGCTTTGTCGCCTTCGCTTGGTACCGCATCGCGCTGGGGCTGCTGACGCTGTGGTTGCTCCCGGCCTAAGGCCACGCCACCCCGGCGCTTAGATCGCATTCGCAGAAGGTTATGCCCACACGTTAATTCAACCTGGAACGATGTCTGCCTACACTCCGCGCTGCAATCTCGCCGCCCGGAGTTCGTCCATTGTCCACAGTTTCGCTACTCGACACGCCCAGCCTGCCGCTGTCGAACGACCAGCTCACCCATTTGGCGGCCGCCACGGCCGGGCTTTCCCCCTCGGCACTGCTATGGGCCAGCGGTTATTTAGCGGGCCTTGCGGGGCGCCCCCAAGCCGCCGCGCTCGAAATCCGCACGCCGCCGGTCGCGCCAGCCCAGGCCACCCTCACCGTGCTCTACGGCTCGCAGACCGGCAGCGGCCGGCGCTTAGCTGAACTGGTGATCGCCGCCAGCAGCGCTGCGGGCGTGGCGGCCCGCCTCGTGAGCCTGGCAGATTTCAACGTGCGGACGCTCAAACAGGAGCGCGCCGTGGTGTTGGTCGTTAGCACCCATGGGGATGGCGATCCGCCGGACGATGCGCTGGCGCTGGCGCGTTATCTGGTCAGTCCGCAGGCCGCACGCCTCGACCAACTGACTTATACGGTGGTGGCGCTGGGTGATTCCAGCTATCCGCTGTTTTGCCAGACCGGGCGGGATTTCGACGCCGGCCTCGCCGCGCTGGGCGCGCAGCGCTGCGTGCCGCGGCTGGAATGCGATGTCGATATCGCCGCCGCGACACCCGCCTGGGTGGCCACCACGCTGGCCACCTTTGCGGCCCTGCTACCGACCCCGGCCCCGCGCATTTCGCTGGTGGAGAATGTGCCGCCCGCCGCGCCAACGCTCGCCCAAACCGCCCCCAGCGTGCGTCTAGACGCGACCCTGTTGCTCAACCAATGTCTGAGCGGACGCCGCTCGAGCAAACAGGTACGGCATCTCGAATTCTCGCTCGATACGGCGCGCTGCGCCTACGAACCCGGCGACAGCATGGCCGTGCGCGCGCCGAATCCAGCCTGCATCGTCGCCGAAATTCTGCACCTGAACGACTGGGCACCCACCACGCCGGTCACCCTGGGAGGGCGTATCAGCAGCCTTGAGGAGGCGCTACGCGACGAGCTCGAAATCACCCAACTGAGTCGCCCGGTGCTGGTCGCACTGGCCGCGTTGGGGGGCAATACGTCCTTGACCGAACTCCTCGAGAGCCACGACCACGCAGCCCTTGGGCGCTATCTGCAGGCCCATCAAGTGGTGGATGTGCTGCGCGAGAGCGCCGTCGCACCCACCGCCCAGCAGTTGGTTGACCTCTGCCGACCGCTCGCCGCACGCGCCTATTCCATTGCCTCCAGTCGCCTGGCCACCCCGGATGAAGTACACCTGACGGTCGCGGTGGTGGCCGGGGAGCGCGACTCCCGACCCCGCCCAGGGTGTGCCTCGAGCTATCTCGCGGGACTTACGCCGGGCGCCGAACTGAGTCTGCACCTCGAGCGCAACCCCGCGTTTCGCCTGCCGCGCGCCAGCGATGCGCCGGTCATCATGATCGGCCCCGGCACTGGCGTTGCACCCTTGCGCGCCTTTCTCGAGGAGCGGGCCGCGCAGGGCGCGACGGGGCGCAATTGGCTGTTTTTCGGCGAGCGCACCCAGCGTGAAGATTTTTTGTATCAAACCGAATGGCAGCGCCACCTGCGACAGGGCACGCTGACGCGCTTGGAACTGGCTTTTTCGCGCGACGGTGCGCAGAAGGTTTATGTGCAAGACCGGCTGCGGGCCTGTGCCGCCGAGGTCTACGACTGGCTGGCACAAGGCGCCAGCCTGTATGTCTGCGGCGATGCCCAGCGCATGGCTAAAGACGTCCACGCAGCGCTGCTAAACATCATCGCCACCCAGGGCGGGCTCGACCCCGAGGCCGCCGAAGACTTCCTTGTAAGCCTGCGCCAGCAGGGCCGCTACCAGCGAGACATCTACTGATATGAGCACCGAGCAACTCTCTCCCGTTGAGGGCATTAAAGCGCGCAGCCGCCATCTGCGCGGCACGATCGCCGCAGGCTTAGTCGATTTAGTCACTGGCGCGATCAGCGAAGACGACACCCAGCTGATTAAATTTCACGGCATCTACCAGCAAGACGACCGCGACCTGCGCGCCGAGCGCCGCGAGCAAAAGCTGGAACCCGCGTTCCAGTTCATGGTGCGCGCCCGCATCCCCGGTGGACTGTGCACGCCCGCCCAGTGGTTGGCCTTCGATGCCATCGCCCGGGATTACGCCGACGGCACGCTGCGCCTCACGACCCGCCAGACTTTCCAGCTGCACGGGGTGCTCAAGGGCGTACTCAAGCCGGCGATCGCGGCCATCAACCGGTCCTTGCTCGACACGCTGGCCGCCTGTGGCGATGTCAACCGCAACGTGATGTGCACCACCTTGCCCCTGCAGCGGGCGCTCCATGCCACCGCGCTGGAGCTGGCGCGCGGCATTAGCAGCCGCCTGCTGCCGCAGAGCGGCGCGTACCATGAAATCTGGCTGGACGGCGTCAAGCTGGAGCGCGACACGGAAACCGTGGAACCCCTCTACGGCAGCACTTATCTGCCGCGCAAATTTAAAATCGGTATCGCTCTACCGCCCGACAACGACGTGGACGTCTATGCACAGGATCTGGGCTACATCGCGCTGCTCGAGCAGGGCCGCGTGGTCGGCTACAACGTGGTGGTGGGTGGCGGCATGGGGGTTACCCATGGCGACTTGGCGACTTGGCCGCGGGTGGCCGAGCCGCTGGGCCGCTGCACGCCGGCGCAGGCGCTCGCCGTCGCACAGGCCGTGCTCACCACTCAACGCGACCATGGCGACCGCACGAACCGCAAACACGCCCGCCTCAAATACACCCTCGAGACGATGGGCCTGGCGGCCTTCCGCGCCGAGGTGGAAGCGCGGGCCGGCGTGCAGTTGGGGCCGAGCGTGGCGGTGACTTTTAAGGACAACGGCGACCCCGCGCAGGGCTGGCACACCGATGATCACGGCCTGCACCACTACGTGCTGTACGTGCCCAGCGGTCGGATCGGCGACGTCGGCGAGTGGCGGGCGATCAGCGGTTTAAGGGCGGTGGCCGCACGTGGGTTAGCGCAATTCCGGCTGAGCGCGAACCAGAATCTGGTCCTGAGCGACATCGCGGCACGCGACCGCGACGCGGTGGCGGCACTGTTGCGCGATTATGGTCTGAGCGCGCCTGTCTCCCCCGTGCGACACCTGACCCTGGCCTGCGTCGGACTGCCCACCTGTGGGCTGGCGATGGCCGAAAGCGAACGCTATGCGCCAAGCTTCATCAGCAAAATTGAAGCACTCCTCGCCGACCACGGCCTCGCTGGGACCCCCATCAATGTGCGCATTACCGGCTGCCCCAACGGCTGCGCGCGGCCGTTTTTGGCCGAAATCGCGCTAGTGGGCAAGGCCCCGGGGCGTTACAACCTGTATTTAGGGGGTGCCGCCGACGGCTCGCGGCTCACCGTACCGTATCGCGACAACATCACCGAAGGCGAAATCCTCGAGCTGCTCGCGCAGGCCCTGGGGTGCTATGCCGCGACCCGTACCCCCGGCGAACGCTTTGGCGACTTTGTCATCCGCGCGGGCATCGTGGCAGAGGTCACCTCGGGGCCGGAGTTTTCGCTCGCCGTGCGCCGGCTAACGGGGGCCTGAAATGGGCGGTTTCTGGCAACGTCTAGGCGCCCGCTGGCGCGCCCCACGGCCTCCCGGCGCGGGGTTTGTGACCTTGGTCGGGGCCGGGCCGGGGAGCGCCGACCTGCTGACGCTGGGCGGCTTGAAAGCACTAGAGGCGGCCGATTATGTGTTGCACGATCGCCTGGTGGGGGCGGAGATCCTGGCCCTCATCCCGGCCCACGCGGTGCGCGAAGACGTCGGCAAGCTCGTCGGCCAAGACCACCAGTGCACCCAGCGGCGGATTGCCGAACGGCTGATCGAACTGGCGCAGGCAGGGTTTCGCGTGGCGCGGCTAAAAGGGGGGGATGCGTTTATTTTTGGGCGCGGCGGCGAAGAACTGGCCGTGCTGCGGGCGCACGGCGTGCCCTACGCGGTGGTGCCCGGGGTCACGGCGGCCTTGGGTTGTGCCGCCTACGCCGGCATTCCGCTCACCCACCGGGATCTCGCCCAGCAGGTCAGCCTGGTGACCGCGCACTGTCAGGGCTCCTGTGACCGCATCGACTGGGCCGCGCTAGGGCGCGCACGCCATACCGTGGTGTTTTACATGGGGGTTGCCCAACTGCCGCTGATTCAACAGCGCCTGCTGGCCGCCGGCCGCGCCGGGGATACCCCGGTGGCGTTGATCGAGCGCGGCTGCACCACTGACCAACGGGTTATCCTGACCCAACTGCGCGGCTTAGCCCACGCTGGCCGCACGCAGGCCGTGGTGGCGCCGGCGTTACTGGTCGTTGGGGAAGTGGCGGCACTGGGCGAATCGCTGGCGTGGCTGCGCCCGCCGGTCGTCCTCGCCGCCGCGAGTGACTATCGCCCGACCCGCGCCGCGGCCTAGCCAGCCCGTCCCGCCAGCCCGTCTCGCCAGCCCGTCCCGCCAGCCCGTCCCGCATCTGGCCTAGCCTCCGGGCCACCGCGTGCGGCCCCGTCTCGCCAGCCCGTCTCGCCAACCCGTCTCGCCAGCCCGTCCCGCCAACCCGTCTCGCCAGCCCGTCCCGCATCTGGCCTAGCCTCCGGGCCACCGCGTGCGGCCCCGTCTCGCCAGCCCGTCCCGCCAGCCCGTCCCGCCAGCCCGTCCCGCCAGCCCGTCTCGCCAACCCGTCTCGCCAACCCGTCTCGCCAGCCCGTCTCGCCAACCCGTCTCGCCAGCCCGTCCCGCCAGCCCGACCCGCCAGCCCGTCTCGCCAACCCGTCTCGCCAACCCGTCTCGCCAGGTCATCTCGCATCTGGCCTAGCCTCCGGGCCACCGCGTGCTGGCCCTTCTCGCCAGCCCGTCCCGCCAGCCCGTCTCGCCAGCCCGTCTCGCCAGCCCGTCTCGCCAACCCGTCTCGCCAGCCCGTCCCGCATCTGGCCTAGCCTCCGGGCCACCGCGTGCTGCCCCTTCTCGCCAGCCCGTCCCGCCAGCCCGTCCCGCCAGCCCGTCCCGCCAGCCCGTCTCGCCAGCCCGTCTCGCCAGCCCGTCCCGCCAGCCCGTCTCGCCAACCCGTCTCGCCAGCCCGTCCCGCCAGCCCGTCTCGCCAGGTCATCTCGCATCTGGCCTAGCCTCCGGGCCACCGCGTGCTGGCCCTGCCCCGCCTGTCGTAAACTGCCGCTCATCCATGCTTGGGGGTTGGGGCGATGCGTTACCTGCCATTTCTGTCGGGCCTGCTGTGCGCGCTCGCTGTTGCCGGCCAGCCCGCTGCCGCGGCCCCGCCCCGGGTCGCAATCTTCACGCCCAGCGGCAGCGCCAAAGCGCCCCCCGCGGTCCACGCCCGCTTCAGCGCGCCGATGGTCGCCTTTGGCGAACCCCGGCTGCCCGCTCCTTTTAGCCACGATTGCCCCGTGACCGGCCACGCCCGCTGGCTGGATTCCCGCAACTGGGTGTTTGATTTCGACCCCATCCCGCCGGCGGGCCTGCGTTGCCGATTTGTCCTCAGCCCCGGCTTGCAGAGCGTCAGCGGCGCTGCCGTGGACGGCCCCCGCGAATTTCGCTTCGACACCGGCGGCCCCAGCATTTTGCAAAGCGAGCCGCGGGAGGGCAGCAGTATCGAGGACGAGCAGGTATTTCTGCTCGGTTTGTCGGCACCGACGACCCCGGCCGAAATCCAAGCCCACGCGCACTGCCGCGCCGACGGCGTGAACGAACAAATTGAGCTGCGCCTGCTCGAGGGCGAGGCCCGTCTGCAGTTGCTCACGGCCAATCCCTATTTTGTCCAGAGCTACGCCAGCATCCTGCTGGGGCCGCGCTATGAGGCGACGATGATGGCGCACACGCCGGCGGACGTGGCGCCGGTGCGCGAGCGCTTTATGGCGCTGATGAGCGGCGAAAACTCGCCCATCGTGGTCGCGACGTGTCGCCAACGTTTGCCGGTCGAGCGCAAAGTGTGGCTGGAATGGGGGCCGGGGATCGCCACCGCGACGGGTGTTGCGACCACTGAACCCCAAACCTTGGCCTACGCAACCCGGCCGGCCTTCAGCGCCAAGCTCCAGTGTCAGCGCGCGCACCCCAATACCCCGTGCATCCCGGCGCTGGACATGCGCGTGAATCTCTCCGCCGCGACGACCCGCAGCGCGGTGGCTCAAATCGTACTGACGGCCGCTGACGGCCAGCGCTATCCCGCCATCCCCGAGGGCAGCCCGGCAGATGCCTGGGTGCAGGGCGCGACGATTAAAGGCCCGTTTCCCGCTCTGGCGAAACTGGTCCTGACCCTCCCCGACGGGCTGGTGGACGACGCCGGGAGAAAGTTGGTGAACGCCGCGTCCTTCCCGCTCACCGTCCCGACCGGCGAGAACCCCCCGCTGGCGAAATTTGCCGCCGATTTCGGCGTCGTGGAACTCAACGCCGCGCCGGCGCTACCGCTGACTATCCGTGATTTGGAGCCCCACCTGCTGGTTAGCGCGCCGTCGCCCCCGCCGCCGGCGCCCAGCGTGGCGGGTTTTATCGCGGAGCTCGGCACCCGCGCGCTGGGTCGTGCGCCGCCCGCCGACCCCGCAGCCGGCGTCCGGGCGTCCCTGCGCGGGCGCCTGTTGCGGGTGCCCGGCACCGACATCGGCGCGATCGCGGGCTGGTTTGCGGCGGTGCAAAGCGCCAAGCACGGGGCCTCGACCTGGAATGAAAAGACCCAACAGCAGGAGGTGCTGCGCAGCGCCGGTCAAACCGAGGTGCTGCGGGCGGTCGCGTCGGCCACTGACTTCCAGATCCCGCGCACCGCGCCCGCCAAAGCCATGGAAGTCATCGGCATTGCGCTCCCTCAGCCCGGGTTCTATGTGGCAGAAGTGACCAGCCCACGTTTGGGCGCGGCGCTGTTGGCCCCAGCCGCGCCCTACTACGCCCAAGGGATGGCGCTGGTGACCAATCTTGGCGTGCACTTTAAATGGGGTCGCGAGTCCTCGCTGGTGTGGGTCACCGCGCTGGACACCGGCCAGCCGGTGGCGCGGGCCACGGTCAGTATCCAAGATTGCTCCGGTAAAACCCGCTGGGAGGGTCATACCGACGGCGCGGGGCTAGCGGCCGTTAGCGAGGCCTTGCCCACCGCCAACGAGCTCCCGGCGTGTGCGTGGAACGGCCACGGCTTGATCGCCACCGCGACTCTGGGCGAGGACACCGGATTCGTCGCCTCGGGCTGGAACAACGGCATCGCCACGTGGCGGTTTGGCCTGCCGGGCCCCACCGCGCAAACCCCACATACGGTCGCCACCGTGTTTGACCGGCCGCTGTTTCGGGTGGGCGAAACCGTGCATATGAAACAATTTTTGCGCACCCGCAGCGTGCAGGGCTTTGCGCCCTGGCTGCCGGACGGGCTAACGCTGCGCATTCGCCATGACGCCAGCGGGGCCGAATTCCCGCTCACCGCCCCCGTCGATGCGGCCACCAGCAGCGCCATCACACAATGGACCATCCCGCCGGAGGCGCGCCAAGGGGTGTATCGGGTAGAGGCCGCGGACGGCGACGCTTGGTTGCCGGCCGGCGATTTTCGCGTGGAGAGTTTTCGCGTGCCGCTGCTGCGGGCGAATCTGCAGACCCGCGGATTGCCGTGGATCAACCCCACCACCGCGCCGCTGGACCTGCAGATCAATTTTCTCGGCGGCGGGCCGGCGGGGGCGCTGCCGATCAAGCT
Organism: Gammaproteobacteria bacterium; assembly: GCA_009692365.1. GTDB lineage: Bacteria > Pseudomonadota > Gammaproteobacteria. The sequence goes on along the minus strand of SHZJ01000026.1, from coordinate 27,211 downwards.
ACGCGGGCTGGTAGAAGCGCGCGCGGTCAGCTTTCCAGACTATGAAGACTACGTTTTCTTGAATGGCGATGTGACCACAGGCCTGGTCGAGCAATCTGATACCGCTTGGAGCGCGCCCCAGAACGCGGCGCAATTCGGCGCGCCGCAGCCGCTCGCAGCACAGTCGGTGACGCTCGATCCACTCGGTGGCGCGCGCCTGACGCTCACCGATGTGCCCGTGCGCGCAACCCCCCAAACGCTCACCGCTGAAATTGAATATCCTGATCCTAACGGCGAAATCCTGAGCGCCGTCACCCGGGTGCCGCTGTGGCCTTCCAATATCGTGCTGGGGCTCAAGCCCGAGAGTTGGGCCCTTAACCAAAACAGTTTCAACTTCAGCGTCGTCGCGCTGGACTTCAGCGGCAAACCGCTCGCCGCGGTCGACATCGTCGTCGACTTGTTTCAGCGCCTCAATTACTCGCACCGCAAGCGCCTGCTGGGTGGTTTTTACGCCTATGAGAACCGCAGCGAGGTGAAGGCCCTCGGCCCCGCCTGCAGCGGGCGCACCAATGCGGCCGGCGAACTGCGCTGCACGAGCCAATCTCCGGTGGCCGGCAGCCTCATCCTGCGCGCCCGTGCCCACGACGCGCAGGGCAATGCTAGCGTGGTGAATCGGGATGTGTGGGTGGCCGGCGAGAGCGACTGGTGGTACGCGCTGGAGGACCACGACCGGATGGAACTGCTGTCCGAGCGGCGCGAGTACGCCCCCGGCGAAACCGCCCGGCTGCAGGTACGAATGCCTTTCCGCGAGGCCACTGCGCTGGTGACGCTGGAGCGTGAGGGCGTGCTGGAGAGCCGGGTGGTGCAACTGTCTGGCAAATCCCCGGTCATCGAGTTACCCATCCCCGCCAACGCGGCACCCAATGTGTTTGTGTCGGTGCTGGCCGTGCGCGGTCGCGACGCCGCGGTTGCGCCCACCGCGCGCGTGGATTTGGGCCGCCCAGCCTTCAAACTGGGCATGACCGAACTGCGGGTGGGCTGGCAGGCGCAAACACTGAACGTCACCGTGACCCCGGAGCGGCCGGACTACCGGGTGCGCGAAACGGCGCTGGTGGATGTCAGCGTGCGGCGGGCAGATGGCGGCGCGCTCGCGCCGGCGACTGAAATTGCGCTGGCTGCGGTGGACGAAGGCCTGCTTGAACTGCGCGCCAATGACAGCTGGCAACTGCTGACCACCATGATGCAACGGCGCGGCATTGAGGTGCAGACGGCCACCGCGCAGATGCAGGTGCTTGGCCGCCGCCACTACGGGCGCAAGGCGGTGGCGCCGGGGGGCGGTGGTGGCGGCGGCGGTGGCACCCGCACTTTGTTTGAAACCCTGCTGAGCTGGCAGCCCCGGGTGAAGCTCGACCCACAGGGTCACGCCCGCCTCAGCATTCCGCTCAACGATACCTTGAGCAGCTTCCGCGTGGTCGCCGTTGCCAGCGGTGGTCCGGGGCATTTCGGCACGGGCAGTGCCAGCCTGCGCACCAGCCAAGATTTGATGCTCTACGCGGGGCTGCCCACGCTGGTGCGCGAGGGCGATCGCCTGCAGGCCCGGTTTAGCGTGCGCAACGCCGGCACCGCAGTGCTGGCAACCGAGCTGACCGCCACGGTCACCGCCTTGCTCGGCGCGGACGCGCAGCCAGCGCCGCCAACGCTACTGCCCGCGCAAGCGATTTCCCTGGCACCCGGCCAGACCCAGGAAATCAGCTGGCCCTACCCCACGCCCGACGCCCGCGAGCTGCGTTGGCAGATCCACGCCGCGAGCGGTGCGCTGAGCGATGCGCTGTTAGTCCGGCAACGGGTGCTCCCGAGGGTCGAGGTCGCCAGCCTGCAGGCCGACGTGCTGCAGTTAAAGACCACCCAATCGCTGGCCGTCAGCCCGCCCGCGGACGCCCTGCCGGGGCGCGGCGGGCTGCGGGTGAGCTGGCAGGCGCGTTTGGGCGAGGGACTACCCGGGGTGGGTGAATACCTGCGGGCCAGCCCCTATCAGAGTTTTGAGCAGCGGCTGTCGAGTGCGATCGCGCACGACGATGTCGCCGCGTGGAACGCCCTCATGGCCGCGCTGCCGGCGCACTTGGACAGCGATGGACTGGTCCGCTATTTCCCGGGGGCGACCGCCGGCAGCGATATCCTGTCCAGCTATTTGCTCGCGCTCGCGCACGCAGCCGGGCGCGCAGTGCCGGCGGCGCTGCGCCAACGGCTACGCGAGGGCTTGGTGCGCTTCATTGACGGCACTCTGGATCGGCCCTCGCCGCTGGCGACCGCCGATTTGACGCAGCGCAAGCTGGCCGCAATCGCCGCCTTGAGCGGCTATCCAGAAGGGATCAACACCGGTTGGCTGGAGAGCATCGACGTCAGCCCGGCGCTGTGGCCGACCGCGACGCTGGTCGATTTCGTTGACCTCCTGCGCCGCTCGCCGGGCCTACCGGCACGCGGCCAACAGCTGGCCGCAGCGCTGGTTACCCTGCGTGGCCGCCTGCAACAGCAAGGCGGGTTGATGACCCTCGCAGCCGCACCCGGCACCGACCAACCCTGGCTGATGGTCAGCGGTGACGCCACGCTCAACCGCATCCTCCTGAGCGTGCTGGAGACTCCCGACTGGGCCGACGAGGTGCCGCGGCTGGTGGCGGGATCGCTGGCACGGCAACGGGCTGGGCATTGGGATACTGCGCTCGCGAACGCCTGGGGTGCACTGGCGTTACGGCAATTTTCCGCCCGTTTTGAAGCCACGCCGGTAGCCGGCCAGTCCAGCCTCACCCTGGGGGACCACACCACGCACGTTGACTGGACGCCACCGCCTAGCGCACCCACGGTGCTCAACCTGCCGTGGCCCGTCGACCCTACGCACTTGACCCTGCAACACCACGGCGTCGGGGCACCTTGGGTTAGCGTTGAGAGCCGCGCGGCCAGCGCCTTAACGGCGCCGTTGGCGAGCGGCTATACCTTAACGCGCACGCGGGTACCCGTGGCCCAAAGCGTGCCCGGGGAATGGCACCGTGGGGATGTCTACGAGGTGCGTCTAGAGGTCAACGCCAGCACCGATATGACCTGGGTGGTGGTACGTGACCCCCTGCCGGCGGGCGCCACGGCCCTGGGCGCTGGACTGGGCGGCGACAGCAGCACGCTGGCGCCAGCGGCAGGCGCCCCCCTGGCGCTATCGCCCACGTGGCAGGAGCGTTTGCCCGAGGCCTGGCAGGCGTACTTCGAGTACGCGCCGCAGGGTCGCTGGACCCTGCAATATCGGGTGCGGCTCAACCACGCCGGCACTTTCAGCGTCCCGCCCAGCCGGGTCGACGCGCTGTATGCGCCGGGCCTGTTCGCCGCCCTCCCCAACGAGGCCATCACCGTCCTGCCATGAGAATAAGTCGCAGCGGCTGGCCTGGGTTGGGGGCGGTGGGGTGGGGATTGCTGCTGCTCGGCGCGCTGGTCTGCGGGGCGGTTGGGGTGGGCTGGGCCCGCCCCTCGCTGGCCGTGGCGGGGCGCAGCCTGGCCGCGGTCCGCGCTGCCCATCCCCCTAGCGAGGCACGCCTGCTCGACCGCCACGGCGTGGTCTTGCAGACCCTCCGGACCGATCTGGTGCGGCGGCGCGGCCCCTGGGTCGCGCTCGCCGACATCGCGCCGGGGCTGCAGCGCACGGTGATTGCATTGGAAGACCGACGCTTTGAGAGCCATGCGGGGGTGGATTGGTGGGCCGTACTCGGTGCGCTGCGCGATGGCTGGCACGGGCGGCCGCGCGGCGCGAGCACCCTCACGATGCAGCTCGCGGCACGGCTGGATCCGGCGCTGCGCGCGCGCGGTGCTCGCAGCCTGGGGCAGAAATGGCGACAGCTGCAGGCCGCGCTTGCCTTGGAACGGGGGTGGTCGAAGGCCGAGATTCTCGAGGCCTATCTCAATCTCGCAAGCTACCGCGGGGAAGTTGCGGGCGTAGAGGCGGCCAGTCGGGTGCTGCTGGGCCGGGCGCCCGCGGCGCTGGACCACACCGATGCCCTAGTCTTGGCGGTCCTGCTGAGCGCGCCCAATGCCACGTTGGAGAGGCTCAGCGCGCGGGGCTGTGCTTTGGGGCAACGACTACCCACCCGCATCGATTGCGCGGCTTTTAGCGCGCGCGCGCACCGCGCACTGACCCCCCACGCCGCCCCGCCCGGGGCCGCTGAGCTGGCCCCGCAGCTCGCCCGCGCAGCCCTAGACGGCAGCACGCGCAACGTGAGCAGCACGCTGGACGCCACCGTACAGCGGCTCGCCCGCGACAGCCTGCAGCGCCAATTGGCCCTGCTCGCCGAGCGCAATGTGGGCGACGGGGCGGTATTAGTCGTCGAGAACGCCACCGGCGAGGTGCGGGCCTATGTGGGGAACGGCGCGCCCTGGTCGTCGGCTCGCCACGTGGACGGCGTGCGGGCCCGGCGACAGGCCGGCTCGACGTTGAAACCTTTTCTCTACCAGCTGGCGATTGAGTCGCGCCAGCTCAGCGCCGCCTCACTGCTCAACGATAGTCCGCTCAGCATCATGACGCCGGGCGGACTGTACGTGCCACAAAACTACGACCACAGTTTTCGGGGGCTCGTGAGTCTGCGCACCGGGCTGGCTGGCTCCCTGAACGTGCCGGCGGTTCGCACCCTGATCTTGCTCGGTGGCGATAGCTTTCTCACCCGCCTGCGCGCGCTCGGCTTCACCGAGTTGGTGCGCGACAGCGACTACTACGGCGACGCGCTGGCGCTCGGCGCACCGGAAGTCAGTCTGTGGGAACTGGTCAACGCCTATCGAACGCTGGCGAACGCCGGTCAATTCACCCCGCTGCGCTGGCGTCCCGGACCGGCAGCAGCCCCCACGGCGACGCTCGATCCGGCTGCCAGTTTCATCGTGAGCGACATCCTGGCCGACCGCGGCAGCCGCAGCGGCACGTTTGGGTTGGAAAGCGCCCTCACCCTGCCCTTCTGGGCGGCGGTCAAAACCGGCACGAGCAAACAGATGCGCGATAACTGGTGTATCGGTTATTCCACCCGCTACACGGTGGGCGTATGGGTGGGCAATTTTGCCGGCGAGCCCATGTGGGAGGTGTCTGGACTAACCGGCGCGGCACCGATCTGGGCCGAGGTGATGCGGGCCGTGCACGGCGCTAGCACCCCATCCGACCCGGTGGCACCGGTGGGACTAGAACCGCGCGAGCTGAGGTTCGCGGGGGGGCTGGAGCCTGCGCGCAGGGAATGGTTTATGACCGGCACCGCCACCTCGCGCATCGTCGCCGCGCGCGCCGGCGGGCCGCCACCGCGCATCACCTACCCGCAAAGCGGCAGCGTTCTGGCGCTCGATCCGGACATCCCCGCCGGGCATCAGCGGGTGTTTTTCAGCGCCCGTCCGCCCAGCCCGGCCAGCCACTGGCGACTGAACGGCGCGCCGCTGGGCACCAGCGCGCAGGTGGCGTGGGCGCCCGCCCCCGGTAACTACCAGCTGGTGCTCCAAGGGCCCGACGGGATCCGCCTCGACCAAGTCCAGTTTAAGGTGCAGGGCGCGGGGCCGCCCTGAGGGTCCAGCATCCGCCGGACCCGCGTGCAGATCCACGGCAGGTGGTAGGGCGGGCAAGTCCAGCGGGCTTGGGGGGCACAATTCTTGTTAAGATTCCCGCCATGAGCCAACACTGGAACCTGGCCCAGTTTCACTGGGACGACGTCACGCCCGCAGCGGTCGACCAAGACCTGCTGGAGACGGTTAAAACGGCCGCGCTGGTGGAAGCCAACAGCGCGGACTATGTGATCTATCTGCGCAATGTCTTTGCCGACGACGAGGCCTTCAAAGCCGCCGCCGACGAATGGGGCAAAGAAGAAGCGCTGCACGGCGCCGCCCTCGCCCGCTGGGCGGTAACGGTCGACCCGAGTTTCGATTTTCCCGCCGCACTGGCGCGCTTTCGCCGCGGCTACCGCCTGCCGCTAGCTGCCAGCACCTCGGTTCGCGGCTCGCGCAGCGGCGAGTTGGTGGCACGTTGCGTGGTGGAATCGGGCACCTGTTCGTTTTATTCGGCGATCCGCGACCACAGCAGCGATGCCGTCTTGCGCGAGATTTGCCAGCGCATCGCCCAAGATGAAGCCCGCCACTACCGCCTATTTGAAACCCACCTCCAGCGCTATCTACAGACCGATCCATTGTCGTGGCTGGCACGCCTAAAAGTGGCTTGGGGGCGGGTGGCTGAAGCCGACGACGACGAACTCGCCTACGCTTTTTACAGCGCTAACGTCCCGGCCGACACCGCAGTTTATGAACGCCGGCGCCATGCCAACGCCTATTGGCGGCGGGCGATGAAACTCTACCGGCCGCAGCACCTGCACAGCTTGGCGCGGATGGTCTTAAAAGCCGCAGGACTGCGGCTAGAAGGCCGCCCGCTGCGCCTCACGCTGGCCTGTTTGTGGTGGGGCCTGCAACGCCGGCTGCGGCGGCTGAGCGCCGCGCCCCACTGAGGCACTGGGGCGCGGCTAAACCACCGTCGCGGGATCGGCGCCCGCCGACTCCCGCTGGTAGCGCCGCCAGATAAACGGCACCCAGAGTTGCTCCCGGAAACGCAGCGGCATCCGCTCCACAATGCCAATCTCGCCCAGCTCGGCATCTGGGCGGCGCAGCCAGGTGCCAAACAGTTGGTCCCAGAGCACTAGATTCTGGCCGTAATTGGAGTTGCCCTCCGCAGGATTCGTCGAGTGGTGCCAACGATGGAGGTTCGGCGTGTTGAAGAGGTAGTCGAGCCAACCGCCGCGCATCGCGACATTGCAGTGGGTGAGCAAGCCCAAATAGGCCGTGATGGCGCTCATCCAAATAATGGCGTCCATCGAAATGCCCGTGAGCAACAGAAAGGGCAAGCTGGCCAGCACGCTCAGGTTGGAGTCGATGAAGTGGAAACGTCCCGTGTTAACTATCCATAAACGCCGCACGCTGTGGTGCACCGCGTGGAAACGCCACAGCACAGGCCACTCGTGGGAGAGCCGGTGCGCCCAGTACAGACCAAACTCTGAGGCGACCAGCCCCATTACCACCTGCACCCACAGCGGTAGCGAGCCCACCACGCCGGCGCCCCGGTGGGCGAAAAACGGCAGAGCGGAGAGCAAAATGATGGTGAACTGGACGGAGCCTTTGTCGAGCAAGGTATGGCTGAGATCGGCCGCCAGTTGGCGGTCGCTTTGCTGCCACGCCTCACGCCACGGGCGCCGCCGCTCCAGCAGAAACAACCACAGCAGCAACCACAGATAAGAAAGATTGAAAAACCACGCTTTACGCAGGGTTTCAGACAGCCCGGCTGGATGTCCACTGACAAAACCGAAGGCCAGAATACTGCTGCTGGAAATCACCAACGCAGGCCAGAGGCAATAGGCTAGGAGGGTGGCCAGGGGGCAGCGAGCCGACGGCGCGAGCGGGTTCGTTATGCTCAATGTGGCGCCGCTAAGGCGGCCTCCGGCGGGACGTCACACTGCCTGCGCAGCGTGGTGGAGACCCGGTATTCGTCGCTCTTAACATCTCGCGCCAAACCACATTGCACTTGTGTCTGCACTGCCAAACTTTCTCCTTCGGGTGTCACTAAAAACTGATACTGCGGGCTGCAGGTGTCGACGCAGCGGGCGTAGAGGTCTTTGCCGTCCGGGCCCTGGCCCCGCGCCAAGGCCATGATCCAGTCGTTCAGCGCAGCCGCCGACTTGAACGAGCGCACGGGATAGATCCAAGGCTGCGCCCGCGTGGTTTTCTCTAAACGCAGACACACGGCGGGCTGTTCCTTGGCGGGCAGAAACACCGTAGGGGCCACACGGTAGAGTACCGCTTTGTGGCTGTTGCCGGCACACTCGCCGCAGCCCGATGGGCCAGAGGCGGCTTCCACCAGGGCCTGCTGGAGCAAAACGCTGGCGACGGCGCGCATCGATAGGGGATGCTCGGCGAGGTTATACATGACGCTCACGGAGGCGGTTTTCTGCTCCAGTGGGCGATCGGGGGCGCAGATTACAGCGGCTGCCGAGGGCGCATCGGTCTTGGGTGGGTTCGCGGCGCAAGTCGGCGAGGAGAGCAACAGCAGGCCCAGCAGGCTGGGCAGTAGGGTTTTCTTAATCGGTAGTCTCCTGAGGATCAGTGGGTGTCAGCTTAAGCCCCGAGGGCTGAAACATATCTTAAATTGCCGCCCCGGTGGGTGTGTGCAGCGCGCGGGAGCAACCCGCCGGGCGCCACGCTAGCAAATGGTCATGGAAGAGATCACGCAGTCCTATCCAGTCCGCCCACGCGGCAGAATTTGAGCTTTTTTTCGCCAGACCGCGGCGTGAGTCCGGGTTAGGATTTTACCCATCAAGGGCCAACGGCAGCCAACTTCGCTGGGCTTGACCAGCCGATACCGCCACAGCGGCCGCACGCAGGCCCACCGGGAGGTCGAGGTGGGCAGGCGTGCGGATTGGCCTGCCGAGCGGCGCCCACGATACTTTTGGCCGGCCCCTCGGCACGACCCCCGCGCCGAGGGGAGAGGGCCGAGAGGGCACCAACAGGGCGGGCGGGGTTATTCAAAAATACCGTGTAGATACCACCCGCGTGGTCCTGTTAGCTCACGGAAAACCCACAGCCGAGTACCGTGCTGATTGTGGGCAATAAAATAGTCTCGGGCGACTTCCGCGCCGTCCCACCAACCGCTGTGGATACGTTCGCGCTCGCCGTCCAAATGCAAAGGCCCATCTAGGTTGGGTTGACCATCACACTCCGACAGGGGCAAGGGTTGGCGAGTCAGCCACAAAGGCCGCTCGCGCCAACGCGGCGAACTCTCCGCGCCGGTTGCCAGAGGACGGCGTAGGCGCGTGCCGTTAAAAGCTTGCGTGCTGCCGGCACGTTCTGGGCGGTGGTCGGGTGAGGCGGTGAGCTGTTGCAGCGCCTTGCCGCCCAAGCGGGCGCGCAGGCGTTCGACAAATCTTGGCCAAGTCTCGGTTCCACCCGGCCCCCCTTGCCGGCCCGCAAAGAGGTCCCCGCCGGGGGTTACCGGCCGAGTTTCAAAATCGGCCGCCTCCAGACAGATCCCACGCACGGGCGACGCCAGCGGCTGTCGGAGAAAATGTTCGCGCGAAAGACGCAGCAGATGCAGGGTGTCCGCGCTGGGCTCTACCAGCGTCAGGGGGTAGTCAGTGCTCGAACCATCGGCGTGATAGAGACGCCAGCGCAGACCCCGCACGCTCGCTACCGCCGCCCGCAAGACGCCGGCCAATTCACTCAAAAGGCGCTCCATGGCGACACTGAGGGCTTGCACGTGATGAATCTCCCAGAGCAAGTCGATGCGGCTGGAAAAAACCTGCGGTAGCGTGAAGGCCGGGCGCGGATCGGGTTGCCGCCCTAGCGCGCGGTCCAGTTCGAGCAAGAGTGCCGGGGCGAAGCGCCGAGCAAGGCTCTCGCGCGGCAGACGTAAGCAATCGCCCAGAGTGCGCACCCCAATGCCACAGAAGTCTTGTTGCAGTTTGGTGGAGAGATTAAGCACCTCGATGGGCACCTGACTCAGGGCTGCGGGGAGACCTGCCAAGGTCTCGACGGGGGTTGAGTGGCGGGCGCGCGCCAACCAGATGGCGGCGGTGGGGGTGGGGGCGCTACCAAACGACAACGCGTTAAAGCCCAGTTGGCGCAGTTCCCGGCGTAAGCGGATCAGTAGTCCGGGTAAGCCGCCAAACAGCGCCAAGCTGCCGCGCACCTCCAGCACCAGCGCATCTGGCCCAACCGGGGCCACCATCGGCGTGAACTGATAGGCCCAGGCGCACAGTTGTGCTAACGCGCGCTGCTCGGCCGCTGGCACCCGCATAAAAGGCAGCACTTCCCCCAGCGCATGAGCCGCCCCCAGCGGCATGCCAATCTGGATCCCCAATCTGGCCGCCTCACCATTGACCAAGGTGATGCGCTGGCGCGTGCCTTGACCGTCTACGAGCACGCAGGCCCGGCGTTCCGTGTTGCCACGAGTTGCCATATCTAGCGTGAATCGAGGGAGATGGATCGCCAGCCACAAACGACTGGCGGGTTGCGCACCCAGTGCCGCAGCCGGGCGGCACTGCAGCCGGACCACCGGCTTTAGCGGCGCAATGAGTGCTTGCAAAGAGGTGTTATTTTCGAGCGTATTCATAGTGAAACTCCGGCGTCCGTCGCCATGGGCAATTTATAAAGACAGTCGACATTCGCGGGCGCGCAGGCTGCCACGACATTTCAGGATTCGCACCTGCACCTCGGGCGTTGCGGCGAGGGGTTGTACGCTCAGCCGCAGCGCGGCGGGCGAGGCTTGGGCGGCGCATTCCGCGGGACGAAACAAAATACCCAGGCTGCCACCCGCCTCGCAGGCAAGTTGCAGGCGACGCAGGGCGAGAGCCTCCAGGTGGGCCGGCCACCACAAAGCCGCCCCACACTCCGGGAAGCGCAGCGCCTGCTCGAAGGCCCAAAATTCGCCTTCTGCGGCGCGCCGCCAAGACCAGCAGGCGCTGAGGGTGGCGGCTGGTGCGGCCGCCGCTGGGGCCTTGGGTTCAGCCCCATCGATGAGTAGAACGTGCGCCAAGTCGATGCCGGCGGCCTGCAAGGCTGGCGCATAGGGTCGATGCGGCGGGGCGACCCAAATCAGCCAGTGTGGCTGACGAGACAGCGCGGCCAGCGCGGGCAAGACCAGTCGTAAGGCCCCAATGCCGGGCTGGGTGGCGAGGATTTCGATGAGCCCCGGTTGTGGCCAACCACCACCGGGCAAAATGGCATCTAGGGCGGAAAAACCGGTGCTCAGGCCACCTTCAGGGGGTGCCTCGCCTGCGCGCCAGAGTCCGGCGCGGCGCATGAGTTCTTCTAGTGTCATCGAACACGGTTCCGCAGCACCCCGACCACTAGCCCTTCGATAACCAGTGAGTGCACGCGCAGATCGACTTCGATGGGTGAGAATTCGTCGTTTTCGGGCAGCAGCCAGACGCGCTGACCACGTCGTCGGAAGCGTTTCACGGTGACTTCGTCTTCCAGCCGGGCCACGACTATCTGACCATTGTCGGCAGTGGCGATGGCATGCACGGCGAGTAAGTCGTCGTGGAGAATGCCGGCGTTGCGCATGCTGGCCCCGGTTACCCGTAGCAGATAGTCGGCGCGCGGACGGAAAGCGGAGGGGTCTAGCTGTAAGTGTTCTTCGAGGTGCTCGGCAGCCAGTATGGGTTGGCCAGCAGCTACCCGACCCACCACCGGCAGGCCTAGCGTTTGCACACTGGGTTCTTCTAATAGGCGGATGCCACGCGAAGTGCCCGGCACCAGCAGCAGCGCCCCCTTGCGGGCCAAGGCGCGTAAATGGTCTTCGGCCGCATTGGCCGATTTAAAGCCCAGTGCTTCGGCAATTTCGCTACGGGTGGGTGGGAGCCCGTTGCGTTTTAGCGCCGCCCGCACAAAGGCGAGAACCGCTTGCTGACGATGGGTAAGGTCTTGAACCATGGCACAACTGATCATTTAAACAGCTGTGATTATATCCAGCATCGAGATTCCCGCAAGCACCATGACGCTGGCCGCAGCAACGCCCAACTCGCCTAAGTAAGGCTTCCATCGGACGCCAGACGCAGGCGCTCCAGCCCGGCCTCAGACGGACTGCCAAACCCACAGTAACGCCGCCCTGCGCCCGGCCAGCGGCGCTGGCGCACCGCTCGCACACCCGACTCAGGACACCCCCGGGGCCAGCGCATGACCCGCGGCCGGACTACTGCTGACGGCGGCGTGCGGGGCGATGACGGTGGCGAACGCGGGTGGCGGGTGATACGCAGGGATCGCAACGGCAGAGGAATGTCCGCGCCGCATTCGCGGACCGGACTTGAGGCTGCGCTACGACAACAACCGGCCGCGGAGGGCTGCTGTGGGATCTCTCACGGCCCCTCACAGGGTGGTTGGGCCGCATCCCATGGCACCACGCGCTGCTGTCTTGGCCACGGGCTGTTGGCACCGGTGGTCGCGCTACCCGATTGCGCCATCACAGCGGTGCGCGCGACCGTCTCGGCTGAACCCCTAGCCGCTCTGCACTCGCGCCGCCGAGGGCGACTGGGCTGCCGTCCCGTTGGCCTAGTGCGGATGGGCGTGCGGATAGCCTTGGCGGGGTGCCCGCGTGCTACCCACTAGCGCCTGGCGCCCACCCAGCACGGGGCTGCGGTGGACTCCGCGAGGCTTAGCGCAGTGCGCGGGATAACTCGCGGGTCGTCACGCGCAGACGCTCGATGAGCGCGTGCTGGAAGGCCCGGCTAAGACGCAGTTGGCAGGGCAGCGAGGCCCACTCTCGGAAGTCACGATCGATTCGCACCAGCGTGCTGTCCCGGTTGGCGATCACCTTGGCATTGCGCCCGCCTTCAGCGAGATACTCCATCTCACCCACACATTCGCCCTCTTCCAGATCGCAAATGCGCACGCTATTGACCAGAACCCCCAACCCGCCCTCGGCAATCACAAAAAACGCCCGCTCTTTATCGCCCTCGGCGAAAATAGTCTCGCCCGCGCTATAACGCCGCCAAGTCGCTACCTTCAGCACTTCCTTGAATTCATTGCGGGTGAAATCTTTGAAAAACGCCAAGTCTTTCATCAAGGCCAGCTTCTGATCTTCCGACAGGGTCAGCGCAAAATTACGCGCCTCGCCCAGCAAAGCATCGATATCCTGCATGACTTCCGCGCCGGTTTTATAGCGCCGCCGCAGATCTTTTTCGAGCAACCTCTTGACGATCTGCCAGAGCTGTTCCGAGACTTCCGTCTGGGTTCCCATCAGCGGGGGCGGATCTTCGTAGCACACTTTCTGGATCAGACCCGTCAGACCCTTAGCCGCAAAAGGCGGGATGCCGGCCAGCATCTCGTAGAATACCGAGCCCAGTGAAAACAGATCCGACTGCGGGGTGATATCCGAATCACGCGCCTGCTCTGGCGACATATAAAGCGGCGAGCCGAACCAGCCTACAATCTGCGTTTGATCCACCCCCAAACGCCGGGCGATCCCAAAATCGCCCAGCTTGGCCACCCCCTCCCGGGTCAACATGATATTCGCCGGTTTGATGTCCCGATGCAGCACCCCGTGGCGATGCGCGTAGTCCAGCGCATCTGCCGCCTGCCGAATAATCGACAGCACCTGCTCTACCGGCAAGAGGGCCTCGCGAGCACAATGATTGCGCAGGGTATCGCCGCCATCGATGTACTCCATCACCATGTAGGGCTGGCCATCCTCCTCGCCGGCCTCATAAACCTTGAGCACGTGGGGGTGATCGAGGCGACCCGCCGAGCGCGCCTCGTTGACGAACAGTCGCCTTGCTACGCCTTCGCTGTCGATCTCCGCGTGGGTCGCCAATTTGATCGCGACCGGCCGGTCGACATAGGGATCGTGGCCGCGATACACCACCCCCATGGCGCCCCGCCCAAGGATACTGATCACCTCGTACTTGCCAATTTTCAGCGGCATATTGCTCATGTCAGGGTGCTCCAAGACGGGTGGCACGACTCTGATCCAAAATGAAATCGATGCCCAAATCACTGGCCAGGCCATCGAGCGTGGTGCCGGCGCTCTGCTTGGCCACCGTCAGCTTGCCCATAAAGTGCACCAGTTCGTTGATCGATTTGGCCACCGCGAAATCCTTCGGACTCTGCCGCGCCGTTGCAATGATCGCCTGCTGAATCGCCACATAATCCACCGCGAGTTCCTTCACATAGGCGTAATCGGTTTGCGTGGCGCCAAATTCGTCGAGTAAAAACTGGCAGCCAAATTCACGCAGGGTCTTGATCAGATCGATGGCCTCGTCGAGGTTAGCCACGGCATCACCATCGGCAATCGCAAAGCACAGCCGCGCGGGCGGCACCGCCGTTTGCATGAGCACCTCAATGAGGAGGTTCGCCAAATCCTCTTTCTCGAGCGCCGCCCGCGACAAGGGCATAATGATAGCGCTGAAGTGCTCGAAGCTCTCAAGATTGGCCGCGATCGACTGGAGCGCGTGGCGGAACATCCACAGGTCTACCTCCCAGGCCGACGACGAAGTGGCCGCCGCCTGACTAAACAGCATCGGCGGAACCAGCTTGCCATTGCGGTCCTCGGCACTCACCACGAGGTGCGCGGCCGGGTTAGCGGGGCCCCGCACGGCGCGCACCTCTTGGTAGAGCAAGGTGAGTCTGCCGTGCTTGACCGCCTTTTCTACATAGCCGGCAATTTGCTCGAGCTGCTGACGATATTTGATCTCGGCACCGGCCACGAACAGGGGCTGGTCTGGGGTGCTGCGCGCGGTCACGCAGGCCTCGGCCACCGCTATCAATAGCTGCTCGGGACGCGCCAGCGCATCCCGAATCGCCATCAGACCGGCATGACAGCCGGTGACTAACGCCTCGCCGCCAGCAGCTGGCACGATGCTGGTGATGAGCTTGAACAGCGTCTGGATCTCGCGATAAGCCGCCTCCAGCCCGCCCCTCTCCCAATAGATCCCTAACTCATCCCCACTCAAGCGGCCCAGAATGACCGGCTTGTCGGCCATGTGCTCCGTCAGCAATGCGATCACCTGCCGCAGCACCTCGTCGCCCGCCGCCAAGCCCTGCTGGTCGTTGATCGCCCTGAGGCCGTTTAGCGCAATTTGGCCCAACACTGCATCGGACAGGCGCCCTCCCGGAGCCGGCAACTTCTGCGTCATGGCCACCACAAACGCGTTGCGATTGAGCAGACCCGTGGGGGCATCGTGGCGTGCCTGTTCGGCAATCTGCTCGTGGATCTGATTAACCGCACCAAACAGGGCGCGCTCAACCGGGGGAGTCGTGCGGTCCCGCAGCCCTTTGAGGACCCCGCGCCGCAGATACATGGCGGTTTGTTCCAGCGTGAGCGTGCGGTTCTTCAGCCCTTCCTCATCAACGAAAACCAAGGGATTGAAGTCCTCACCTAGCCACGCCAGGCAGACCAGGTGGGACTGAGGCGTGTGGGCATTCATCAGGAAATACTCGCCCACGCGCAGCGCGCGCGCACGCTTGAGCCAGCGGCTCCATTCGGGCGAGGGGGGCGGGCGGCGACTGGCATCGACGGCGAGATTCCCAGATTTTTCCCGCCGGTCGCGCAGCGCGCGCTGCTGTTCGGTGCTCAGCTGCACCACTTCCTCAACCCGGGTATCGAAAGCGCGCTTTTGCCCTTCGATAATCGCGGCGAGCTCGGTCTGCGCTGCGCGTAGGCTAGGTGCACCCTCAGCGTAGTCTGCCTCCGCCAAGTCGTTGAGCAATTGCGTGATGTGCGCGTTTTGCGCCTCACCGGCCTCGCCAGCGAGGGGCCGCACGCTCGCGAGATGATTGAGCAAGACTCGCAGAGGATGTTCGGCCGCGGAAAAAAATGCGCGATCGCTCAGCGCGGCGGCATGCACGGTGCCCTGCACTTGGTGCAAATGGTCTTTGGCAACACCCGCTACCTGTGGATCCTGAATGAGGGCTCGCAGCAAATTGACCACCACCTCGATCGTGTCCTCTTGTTCGACGGGGATGCCCCGCCGACCCAAACCGCGCGCGACCAGCGAGTGCTGCAGTTGGCCGCGGATTTCAGGCGCCTCCAGCAGCGCCAGCGTGGGGAGCCCGTCGGACGCTCTGGTTAAGCCCGCAAGCGCGGCTATCACGTCGGCGCTCGCGTACTCGCCGGCGCCCGCCTCAACCGATGGCGAGGCCGGCGCTTGGAGCTGCCGGCGCAATACGAACTGCCCCTGTGCGGCGTTAAATGCTTGCTGAAAATTAGGCGTGAACGCGGTTCCGGAACCTCGACCAAACCCCGATCGGGACTCCGTGCCGCTGCTAACCCCGCCCGCGCCCCCGGTCTGGAGATCGGCCAAGTCGGCTAGGAGCGGGAAAAAAGCACCGCCGCCGCTGGCGTTGCCCACCGCCGAAAATGCCGAGCCCCCGCCACCGACACCGCCGACACCGCCGACACCGCCGACACCACCGCCGCCGACACCGACACCGCCGACACCGCCGCCGCCACCACCGACACCACCGCCGCCGCCACCACCGACACCGCCGCCGCCACCACCGACACCGACACCGACACCGCCGCCACCACCGCCACCACCGACACCGACACCGACACCGCCGCCACCACCGACACCGCCGCCGCCACCACCGACACCGACACCGACACCGACACCGCCGACACCGCCGACACCGCCGACACCGCCACCGACACCGCCGCCGCCACCGCCGCCGCCGACACCGACACCGCCGCCGCCACCACCACCGACACCGCCACCACCGCCACCACCGACACCGCCACCACCGACACCACCACCGCCACCACCGACACCGCCACCACCGACACCACCACCGGCGGGGTGGTCAGGTCCCGGGCGTGCGTCCGACCGGCGCAGGACGAGTGGTTGCTGGGTGGGGCCAAGCAGCGGTTTAATATCGCTTTCCACCAGCAGGTCGATGAGGTCGGCACACAAACGAGCAAGACGCGCGTCCAACAAGCGTCGTAGGGCGCTAAATAGGGCCTCGCTGGCGTGCGGGTTCGTAAATTCTTGCTTCAAAGCGTCGGCAAAAATGCCGCAAATCACCGCCGGTCCAAACGGATTAGAGGCCGGGTCAACAAAGCGTTTGGCGAGTGAGGACAGCCGCGAGGCGAGGTCCTCTAGGGCATCTTGGTTGGCGCGCTCAAGTTCGGCCACGATGCCCGACAACGACAGAAAGTGCTCAAATTCCCCTTTCTCGATGAGGGAAAGTTTCGTGTCGAGCTCGTTTTTTTCCGCCGCGACGACGGTCGTCAAGGGGTTATTGAGCGTGGCAGCCGCGCGGTTAAACAGCGCATGGACCTGCGTGCGGATCCCCGCACTGCGTCCCTTCAGCAACGTCTGGGCCTCACCGATCGCCCGGCTCGTGCGGTCCGAAGTTGCGTCACGGGCCGCCAAAAAAAGAACTTCGTGAGATTGACGCAGTAATTCTTCGAGCACCCCACCGGAAAAGCGTTCCACAATTGGGAGGATTTTGGGCAGCGTGCGGCCGAACTCAGGCGCCAGACGCCGTTGGGTGTCAGAAAGATCGTCGTATCCAACGCCCGCATGCGCGAAGGCGTAATGCTCCAACCGTTGAATGCTGACGGGCGACGGCGCGACGAAGGCCACCCCCAACCCGGCGGGAATGACCCTACAGATCACGGCATCGAGTCGGTATTCCTCGCCGCCCGCTTCCAACGAGAAGCTCAGCACCGCCGCGTCCTTGGGCTGCGCCAGCGCCAAATCCCCGGCGGCTAGTTGAATGAACATGCCGGCGACACAAAAATCTTTGGCCACGCAGGCAACCGGCGGGCGGCCGCCAATCGCGACCGAAGCCGGCAGTTGGATGGGCAACCGGGCGTAGCGGCGGCGCTCCGCGGCTTTGTTGCTGTGCGTGTAATCCACTTTAATTCGGCGTGGCCTCGGAAAGCTGTTTTTTTTCCCTGCTGCTGCATGACGCCGTTGCTCGCTGCGCCGATGCCCAGCGCTAGGGAGGGCGGTGCGGTGATCCTTTTTGTAGAGGGAATCGCAGGCCCGAGTCTACCATCGTTCGCACTGCGACCAACTGACCGTCCGCGGGTAAAACACACCCTGTCTAGCCTCCAGCCGACACCCAGAATGCAGGCCAGCAGACCCGCCCGAGCCTTGGCTATGCCACAATGCTGCGCACGATAAACGCCCGTCAGACCCAAAGCCGATGCCCATGGACACGCCGCCGACCCGCAGTAATTTCATCCGCGACATCATCGAAGACGACCTGCGTGAGCAGCGTCATCAGCAGATCGTGACCCGCTTCCCGCCCGAACCTAACGGCTACCTGCATATCGGCCATGCCAAATCTATCTGTCTGAATTTTGGCGTAGCCCGCGATCACGCTGGCCGCTGCAATCTGCGCTTCGACGACACCAACCCAGGCAAGGAAAGCGCGGAGTTTGAGCAGGCCATCGCCGAGGACGTCCAATGGCTAGGCTTTACTTGGGAGGATCGGTACTTCCATGCTTCCGATTACTTCGAGCAGCTCTACGCTTATGCCGTGCAGCTGATCGAGCACGACCAAGCCTATGTCGATAGCCAGTCGGCTGGGGAAATCCGCTTAACTCGGGGCACGCTCACCGAGCCTGGCAGCAATAGCCCCTATCGCAACCGCACTGCGGCCGCCAACCTAGACCTGTTCGCGCGCATGCGCCGTGGCGAATTCTCGGACGGCGCACACGTGTTGCGCGCGAAAATTGATATGGCGTCGCCCAATATCAATCTGCGCGACCCCACCCTGTATCGGATCCGCCAAATCGAGCATCACCGCACCGGCGGGCAGTGGCATATCTACCCGCTTTACGACTACAGCCACTGCATTTCGGACGCTCTGGAAGGCATCACCCACTCGCTGTGCACACTGGAATTCGAGGACCACCGTCCCCTTTACGACTGGGTCTTGGCGCACCTGTCCGTGCCCTGCCGACCGCGCCAAATCGAATTTGCGCGGCTAGAAATCAACTACACCATCACCAGCAAGCGCAAGCTGCACGCGCTGGTGAGCGAGGGCTTGGTGGCGGGCTGGGACGACCCGCGCCTGCCCACCCTCCAAGGCATGCGGCGGCGCGGCTACCCGGCCGCCGCGATCCGCGAATTTTGCGAGCGCGTGGGGATAACCAAGAAGCAGACGGTTATCGACATGGGGGTGCTGGAAACCTGTGTGCGCGAAGAGCTGGACCGCAGCGCACCCCGGGTCATGGCCGTGCTCGACCCGGTAAAACTGGTGCTCGAGAACTACCCGGTCGACCTCATCGAACAACTCCCGGCCGCCAATCACCCCAAAGACCCCGCTTTTGGCGAGCGCCTAGTGGACTTTTCACGCGAAATCTATCTCGAACGCGACGACTTCATGGAGATTCCCTCGAAAGGCTTTTTCCGCCTTTCACCTGGGCGTGAGGTGCGTCTGCGCTGGGCCTACTTGGTGACCTGCACGGACGTCATCAAAGATCCACAAGGCGAGATTATCGAAATTCGCGCTCGGTATGACCCCGCCACGCGCGGCGGTAACGCACCCGACAACCGCGCCGTGAAGGGCACGCTACACTGGGTGTCGGCGGCCACCGCCATCAGCGCCGAAGTACGGCTGTATGACCGCCTCTTCACGCGCGCCGAACCCAGCGGCGAGGACTTTCGTCAACAGCTAAACCCGGCTTCCGAACGGCGGGTACCCGCGGCCCAGTTGGAGGCGGCACTGGGGACTGCCGCACCCGGCGCGCCATTCCAATTTGAACGCCTCGGGTACTTCTGTGCAGACCGGCACGACCACACGCCCGCCCGCCCGGTATTTAATCGCACAGTGACCCTGCGCGACACTTGGGCGAAAGTGCAAGGTCGGCGAGATTAAGTCGGGGTCTAAGGCTAGACTCCCCCTGCCAGCAACTCCCTCGCCATAGTTCAACGGATAGAACGGGGCCCTCCTAAGGCTCAGATGTAGGTTCGATTCCTACTGGCGAGGCCACTCGCGGCGCTGGCCGCGACCGGTTTTTGAGGGGCAAGGGCATGAGGCTGGCGGGCTGCCCCCACGTGCCACCGATGACCCGCGCTGCCGATCGTCGGGAACTCCTGCGCGGCGAGGCCTCAGCGACTACCCCACCAATCAATAAGTGGGTTAGAGTTCGTTCGGTAAATTCTTAACCTGACCAATGGAGAGACTGCATGCTACTCAAACCCGTTTTAAAATCACTCGCGCTCGTTTCCGCCCTGTCCTTGGGCGCCATTGGCACCGCCTCCGCGCAGGCCGTTGGCGTGAACACCGGCGCTACCACGCTGCAGCTTGGGGTCATGAAGTGCCATGTGCTGTCCGGCACGCGGGTCTACTTGTTGATCCGATCGACTGCGGATGTGGAGTGCACCTGGGAATATAAAGGTGCGACCGAGAAATACAGCGGCGAAACCGGCATCGCGCTGGGTCTGGACTTGAGCTTCAAAGAAAACGAGGACATGGCTTTCACGGTGCTGGCGGGCAACGGTGACGTCACGCCGGGTCAGCATTCGCTGGCTGGCAAGTTCGTCGGTGGTACCGCTGACGCTGCGTTGGGCGTGGGCGTAGGTGTTAAGGTCTTGGTCGGCGGCGGCAAAAATAACATCAGCCTCCAGCCGCTGGCCCTCTCCGGCAGCACCGGCAGCTTCGGGGCCTCAGCCGGCCTAGGGTTCCTGTACCTCGAAGCCCCGAAGAAGTAGCAATACGTCAAGCGTCGCGCCGTCCAAGCGACCCCACGGCAGGCGGGCAGGGCCTGGTGCCGTGGGTTTCCGACTTTGCGGGGCTGCGCTCCGGCCAACCGTCCGCTGCAGTGTTGCAGCAAGCTCCTCTAGGCGGGAGCTCACTGCCCGCCGGCAGCACCCCGCTGAACGCTCCTCGAGCCGCACGCCGCCACCCCGCCCGCGGCGGCAACTAGGTTCCCCGGTTAGGCGCGACCGCTGCGCCTGCCCAAGCCCTGAGCAATCATTAGCCCAGCTGCGCAATCGTGGTGGCGTATTCATCTAAGACGCGGAGACCTTCATCGCGCGGAAAATCCGCGAACGGCAAAAGCACGCGGTTGGCGCCTAGGCTTACCATGCGGTCTAGCCGCGCGGGATCGATGCCGCGCCGGTCGCTTACCTCTGCCAACACCGTGATATCCAGCCCCGCGGGGTCGCGCCCCCGGGCGCGCATAGCGGCATGAATATCCGCCAACGCGCCTGGAAAATCTGCAAACAAACCCTCGATGGGCATCCAGCCGTCGCAGTACTCGGCGATCCGGGCCGGCACGTATTTCGAGTACGCACCCATCAGCACCGGCGGCCCGCCGGCTTGTTGCGGCTTGGGCCAGCACCACATGGGCGGGAAGTCGACAAATTGACCGTGATATTCCGGCTCCTCATCGCACCAAATGCGTTTGATGGCGAGCATCCGTTCGCGCGTCACTTTCCAGCGGTCGGCAAACTGAACGCCATGGTCTGCCATTTCTTCGGCGTTCCAACCCGCCCCGATGCCAAATATCAGGCGCCCACCGGAGAGCCGGTCCAGCGACGCTGCGGCTTTTGCGATGTGGATCGGATCGTGTTCAGTCAGCAGGGTTACCCCGGTGCCGAGCTTCAGCGTTTTAGTCACCGCGGCGGCCATCGACAGCGCCACGAACTGGTCGTGGCTATGAGAATACATCGAGGGCAACTCGCCCCCAGTAATGAAAGGCGAGCGGCGACTGGTTGGGATATGCGTATGTTCGGCGTAGAACAGCGATTCGAAGCCGCGGGCTTCGAGCGCCGGGCCAAGGTCTTGGGGCTCAATACTGGTGTCGGTCGGAAAACAAATGATCCCGAAATCCATCACGAATACCTCACTGTGGTTGTCTGACAGCGCGCACGCGCCGGATGTTTACCCGCCATTACGTTTCTACAACGCCCAAGATGGTCGCACCGATCGCCCCCCCGCACTACCAGCGGGCAGCTATGGGGGGGAACTTTTTTGCGCGCTGGGGCGCGGATTCGAGGCCGCCCGCGACCGGAGCAGGCCTGAGCTTAGGCTGGACATAGGCCTGTTGCCGGTGCTGCGGTGCGCCGATCGCGGCGGCCAGTAAGGCCCTGCGGCGGGGCGGGAATGGTGCCGGCGAGGTGAATCGAACACCTGACCTACTGATTACGAATCAGTTGCTCTACCAACTGAGCTACGCCGGCGGGTTGGGAAGACAGGGGCGGGATGATAACCGAAAGCTTTTCCGAATGGCCCAATTCAGGTCGCTAAAGCTTGCGATGGCGGATCCGGAGGACGACGTCCATGCCGCAGGCGTAGGTGCCGGGGGGCGGGGGCGGCAGGTCGGCCAAGCACAGGTGGGGCGCCTCGACGTCGGTTAGGGTGCCATCGTCCACGTTATAAAAATGGTGATGCGGGCGAGTGTTGGAGTCGTAGAACGACTTGGAGGAATCCACGCTGACCTGTCGGAGCAGACCGCGTTCGACCAACAGTCCCAGCGTGTTGTACACCGTGGCCTTAGAGACCACCGCGCCGCAGCGGAGCATTTTTTCCATGACTTGGTCGGCCGACAAATGCTGGGCCTCGGCCAGCAACATCGCGGCAATTTCTAAGCGCTGCGGGGTCGGCAGAATGCCGTGCCTGTGCAGTCTTTGCGTGAGTGCTCGCCGCGCTGCGTGGGCCGGCGTTGTGGCGTCTGGATTGCTCATCGCTCGCCAGTATACGCAGCCTCAAAAGGCTGTCCAGATTGCCCGTGCCGCGACGGGTTGCCGCGCGCGAGGAATGTCGACTGGTTCACAATTCAACCCTAGCCTGTCGCAAGCAGGTGCCGTTCGTCGGACTGCCGCTACCGTCCGGCGGCTTCTCCCGAGCGTGGCGGCGGCTCGAGCGTTAATACTGCTGGCCATGAAACACGCGCCGGGCTTCACCCTCATCGAACTCATGACCACCATCGCCGTACTCGGTGTGGTGCTGGGCTTTGCCGTGCCCGGCGTGCAGCAGCTAGTGCAGAACAATCGCCAAAGCACGCAGCTCAATACGTTCGGCGCAACCCTCGCGATGGCGCGCAGCGAAGCCATCAAGCAAAACACCCGGGTGGTGGTGTGCCCGTCCAGCGACCGCCTCACCTGTGCCACCGCCCCGACTGGCTGGCAAGTGGGCTGGATTGCTTACGTGGACCGCAATAGCGACCTTCTCCATACGTCCTCCGCGACCGGTTGCAACGAAGGCGTTACCACGCTGGACTGCCAGCTCATTGCGCAGGGGCAGCTCTCGGGCAGCGGCACGCTGAGCGGGGCTAGCGGGGTGCTCGGGCTCATTGGCTACGATGGTACTGGGGCGGCGTTCTGCGACTCAAATAGTGATCGGGTGCCGGAAAGCTGCTCGTCTTCAGTCACCTACTTCACCCTGTGTGACACCCGCGGCGCCGCCTCTGCCCGTGGGCTGGCCGTGTCTGCCACCGGCCGCACCGCCGTGATTGATAAACAACCTAGCGGCAGCGCGCTCACCTGCCCATGAGCGCAGCAACCCAGAGCCGGCGACAGGCTGCAGGCTTCACGCTCATTGAAGTGCTGATTGCCGTCGTGGTGTTTGCCATCGGTCTGCTGGGCATTGCGGGGCTGCAGGTCGCCGGCATGCGCTTCAGCCATGGGTCTCAACTGCGCTCGGTAGCCACCATGCAGGCCGAAAATATGGCAGACCACCTGCGCGCCAATCGAGCAGGCGTGCTCGCGGGCGCCTATAACCAAACCAGCAACATGCCGACCAGCTACAGCAAAGATTGCGACACCAGCAGTTGCACGTCGAGCGAACTGGCGACTTTCCATCTGGTCGCCTGGAATAGCCATGTCGCCAACGGTAAACCCAAAGAATCCAATGCCGATATGTTGCCCAGCGGGACCGGCACCGTGTGTATCGACTCTACCCCCAATGACGGCAGCGCCACGAACTGGCGGTGCGACAATTTGGGCGTGGTGTATGCGATAAAAGTGGTCTGGACCGAGCGCACAGCAGCGCAAAATGACTTGAGCGACGCCAACGGCGACGGCGTCGCCGATGTCACAGATACGCGCCAGCAGTTGCTGGTGCTGAGGGCTATTCCTTGAAGCAGAGTCGGTTTGCTGGCAGTCGCCTGGTGGCCTGCCGGACGGGGCGGGGCGAACGCGGCGTTACGCTGGTTGAAATGTTGGTCGCGATGGTGGTGGGGCTCATTTTGCTGGCGGGCATCGTGCAGCTCTTTGTAAGCAATAAGCAGGCCTATCGGCTACAGGAAGGCACCAACGTGCTGAACGAAAACGCCCGTTATGCGCTGGCACAAATCCAGTACGACCTGCGCATGGGGGATCACTGGGGTGGCTTGGAAGCCAGCGAGGTCACGCTCCTCAGCGGCCTCGATAGCGTCACAGGCAACTGCGCCGGGACGGCTGCCGCCATCGTCGCCACCGGCCTGTATGGCTACGATGGCACCGCGACTTCGCCACTCGCCTGTATTCCCGCGTCTGACTACGTACCGAACTCCGACCTGCTGGTGGTGCGCTATGTCGATCCGCTCCGCAAGGCTTCGGGCGGGCTGGTGGCAAGTGATTTTTACCTGCGCGCCGCCATCGGCCGTCGCGGAATGATTTTTCAGGGCAACAGCAAAGCCAATTTGCCCTCGGACTTACTCTCCGCCACGTTGGGCCAAACCGATGTCTACGCCGAGTCACCAGAAGCCGCCAACTACCCCTTTCACGCCATGATTTATTTTCTGCGACCGTGCGCCTCGCAGGACCGCGGCAGTGCCGGGGTGTGCGACGGCGCCGATGACAGCCTCCCCACGCTGGCGCGGTTAACCCTGCGCGGCACGAGCATGGTGGAGGAAGACATCATCGCAGGCGTCGAGCAAATGCAACTGAGCTACGGCGTGGACCTCAACGCTGACCGCGCCCCCGACATCTATCGGCACGCTACCGACGTCACCACAAACAACGAATGGGGCAAGGTCGTGGACGTCAAACTAAGCCTGTTGATTCGCAATTCGGAACGGGACACGGGTTACACCGATACCACCACCTACCAACTCTTTGGCGGGGCGGGCGGGGCGTCGGTGAGCTACACCGTGCCCACCAACGCCCAGCAATTCCGGCGCAAGGCCTATAACGCCGCGGTGCAAGTCCGCAACATGACGCGCGGCGGCTAAGCCGGCATGAACTCAGACCATCCTTCCAAGCCTCCTCAGCAGGCCGGTGTCGCCCTCATCATGGCGCTGGTGTTGCTGCTGGTGATGACCATGGTGGCCGTCGTCGCGATGCGCTCCACCACCCTGGACCTCAAGATGACCACCAACAATACGCAGACCCGACGCGCCTTCCAGGGCTCTGATGGCGCCCGGGACGTCATCACACCGGTGCTTGCATCACACGTCTTCTACCATGGCTGGCCCACCTCTCTCACCGGTGGCACGGTGGCCGCCAGTGCGAGCTTCACCATTCCTCAGGGAATCACGGTGAGGGACACCTCAAAGCGCTTGGATCTGGCACAAAATGGGACGTTCACGCGCTTCAGCGGCACCCCCAGCTCTGACCTCACGTTCAAAGACGATGTGAATGGCAATGGCACGATGGACCCTGATGACGTGAACGCCGAGTTGTGGGTGACCCGGGTCGGCACCTTGCCGGCAGCCGGCGGCAACCTGGGTTCCAACGCCGCGGATCAGGGTGCGGGTGGGGGTGGCGCCAGCAAATACATTTTGTTTGATTTACGGTCCGACGGTCGCGCCGTCGGCAACGCGCAATCGCGCACCGGGGCCGATTACCGCGCGCTGATCCGTTGAACCGCCCACGTAGAACGCTCGTTATTGGAGTAGCAAGCGCATGAAAATTAGCAAAACCTGCACGGGATTTTTACACGGCCTAGCGCTGAG
Source organism: Gammaproteobacteria bacterium (assembly GCA_009692365.1). Lineage (GTDB taxonomy): Bacteria > Pseudomonadota > Gammaproteobacteria. The sequence continues at coordinate 1,869 of SHZJ01000026.1, read as the reverse complement.
CATGGCCTTGCTGCCCGCGCTGTGGAGCACCGGGGCGCAGGCTGTGGGAAGTAATTTGTCGGGGCGGTTGATGGCGCAATTTACATCCACCCCAATTCTCACGGCGCAGGTCGCCGCACCGCTGGTGCTGATTGCCATGTCGCTAGACCACCAGTACTGGCAGAAGGCCTACAACGACTATTCCGACCTCAACGGCGATGGCGTGGTCGAACGCAGCTATCTGAATATCTTTGAGTACTACGGCTATTTTCACGCCGAGCGCTGTTACATCTATAGCGAAAACACTAAGATGTTCACCGCCGTGGGGGTTGCCACGGGCACTAACCAGCACTATTGCGAAGGCGCACTCAGTGCGGCGTGGAGCGGCAATTTCCTCAATTGGGTCACGATGACCCGCATGGACATCGTGCGCAAAATTCTGTACGGCGGCCAGCGCTCTACCGATACCCCCACCCAGACCACTCTCGAACGCACCTTCCTCCCCGGGGACGCCCATGCCTTTGCCAAGTATTACAACGGCCCGGATATCGCAAAGCTCACGCCATTTGACACGCTAAGAACGGACACCCTAAACGGTGGCAACAATAACGGCACGGACGATAGCGACGAAGGCATTAGCTTCTGCAATATCTCTCACGCGACAAGCGGAAATTCGCAGACATCCACGGCACTGCCCTTGCTGCGGGTGGCAAAGGCTAATTACGCTTTATGGAATGCTAACGAGCGGCGCCAATGCACTTGGCAGGATGAGTTTGGCAACAATAGCGATAGCAATGTGTCCGTTGAGTCCGGTATTTATGCCAGTGCCGGCGACCCCGCCGATACCTTCGCCTTAAAAACGCCGAGCGGCAGCCGTGACCACGTGGTGCGCGTAGAAGTTTGCGCAGCAACTTACTTTGACGAAAATCGCGACCTAGAGAACTGTACCGAGTACGGCCCGAACCGCAAACCCGAAGGCCTGTTGCAAACCTACGGACTTGGCGGGCTGATGCAGTTTGGCCTGCTGACCGGCAGCTATCGCAAAAACCTCTCCGGCGGCGTCCTACGCAAGCGCATTGCCGCGCTGGACGACGAGATCAACACCACTGACGGGACCTTCAAAACCCTCTCAACCTCCACGCCGGGCATCATTAAAACCCTCAACGCGATGCGCATTTGGGGTTATGGGTACACCAACGGCACATATCTGCTCGGCGATGGCGGCGACGATTGCAACTTTCAACTTACCGACATTCGCTCCACGGGTGGCGGGCCGGGAGAGGGAAAATGCGCGAGTTGGGGCAATCCGATGTCGGAAATCTATCTCGAGGCCATTCGTTATTTTGCTTCAACCACGCGTGCGGCCACCACCGCTTTTGATGCCGACGACAGCACGTATATCGCTGGCTTAACGCGCGATACCAACTGGGCAGCACCGCTCACGACCACCAATGCCTGCGCATCTCTGAGCACCATTGTGTTTAATGCCAGCGTGTCTTCTTACGACGAAGACCAGACCAACCCCTCACCCTTGACCAGCAGCACCGCTGCAGCACTCACGAAAACGGTGGGCGATGGCGAGGGCATTACAGGCAATAACTATTTCATTGGTCGCAACGGCAGCCTTATCGATGAATTTTGTACCGCCAAACCGCTCAGTGGGGCTAACGGCCTTGGCGATGCTTTAGGTCTGTGCCCCGAAGCCCCCACCTTGCGCGGCTCCTACCATATGGCAGGCCTCGCGCACTGGGCGCATACCAACGACATCTCCGCAACGCTCTCCGGGGTGCAAACAGTTCGAACTTTTGCCGTGTCACTGCAAACCGGCCTACCCGTCATCCAAGTGCCTGTCACGGGCGGTCTGGTTAAGATTCTGCCCGCCTACCGGCT
>SHZJ01000025.1 GCA_009692365.1 Gammaproteobacteria bacterium | reverse complement strand
CCCGAGGGCATCGAAATGGTGATGCCCGGCGACAACGTGAAGGTGACGGTGCAGTTGCACAGCCCGATCGCGATGGAAGAAGGCCTGCGCTTCGCCATCCGCGAAGGTGGCCGTACGGTCGGCGCCGGCGTAGTGGCGAAGATCATCGCCTAGCAGCACGCGCTGCGGGGCTTAAAAGAATAGTAAAAAAGTGCCTGAGTTCGCCGCAGCGGCGGCTCGTAGCAGGAAAAAATTATGAACCAGCAGGTCATCAGGATCCGACTCAAGGCTTTCGACCATCGACTGATCGACCAGTCGACTCGCGAGATCGTGGAGACGGCGAAGCGCACCGGCGCGCAAATCCGCGGCCCGATACCGCTGCCGTCTAAGACCGAACGCTTCACCATTCTGGTGTCGCCGCATGCCAACAAGGATGCTCGCGACCAGTACCAAATCAGGACGCACAAGCGGCTGTTGGACATCGTGAACCCGACGGACAAAACGGTGGACGCCCTGATGAAACTGGACCTCGCCGCCGGCGTAGATGTCCAAATCAAGCTGAACTGAGAGCGCACACCATGTCACTCGGACTTGTAGGAAGCAAACGCGGCATGACGCGGATTTACACGGCGGAGGGCGCAGCAGTGCCCGTCACCGTCGTGGAAGTTCAACCCAACCGTGTGATGCGCATGAAAACCCCGGAGACGGACGGCTATCTCGCGGTGCAGATCACGACGGGCAGCAAGCACCGTAACCGGATCGCCAAACCCGAAGGCGGCGAGTTCATCAAGTGCTCGACGGAGGTGGGTCGTGGGCTGTGGGAGTTCCGTCTGAACCCAGAGGAGGTCACCGAGGACCTCAAAACGGGGGCCGCGCTGCGGGTAGAACTCTTCGAAGTCGGGGCCTGGGTCGACGTCACGGGTGTGACCATCGGCAAAGGCTTCGCGGGCACGATCAAGCGCCATCATTTCTCGATGGGAGACGCGACGCACGGTAACTCACTGTCGCATCGCTCGCCGGGTTCGATCGGCCAGCGTCAGACGCCGGGCCGCGTGATCAAGGGCAAAAAGATGTCCGGTCACATGGGTGCCAAGCAGCGAACGATTCAGCGTTTGCAGGTCGTGCGGGTCGACGTCGAACGCAACCTGCTCTTGATTAAAGGCGCCGTACCTGGCGCACGCGGTGGCGATGTGCTGATAAAGCCTAGCGTCAAAGCGAAGAAATAGAGGCCAGCGCAATGGATCTCCAACTTCATTCTTTTAGCAGTGGCGACGCGAGCGGTAGTTTCGCGGTAGCCGATAGCGTGTTCGCCGAACCCTATCGCGAAGCCTTAATCCATCAGGTCGTCACAGCCTATTTCGCGGCGGCCCGCGCCGGCACGAAGCAGCAGAAAACTCGGGCAGAAGTTCGGGGCGGCGGCCGCAAGCCGTGGAAGCAAAAAGGTTCGGGTCAGGCGCGCGCGGGCACCACACGTGGACCCCTCTGGCGCACCGGTGGGCGCGCTTTTGCTGCCCGGCCGCGCAACTACGAGCAGAAGGTTAATCGCAAGATGTACCGCCTGGCCATCCGGTCGATCCTCTCGGAGCTGCTGCGCGAAGGCCGCATGACGGTGGTCGACCAAATCGACGTGGCGGGCATTAACACCAAGAGCCTAGCACTCAAGCTCGCCGAGTACCGCAGCAGCAACGTGTTGCTCATCGCCGAAGAAATGTCCGAGGCGCTGTTCCTCTCCGCCCGCAACCTGTTCTGGGTGGGACTGGCCGAAGTCGACGCGATCGACCCGGCGCTACTGATTTCTTTCGACAAAGTGTTAATCACGCAGGGCGCGATTAACCGGCTGCAGGAGCGACTGTCATGAATGAGGAGCGCATGCTGCAGATTTTGCTGGCGCCACAAATGTCGGAAAAGGCGCTGCGCCAGTCGGCCGACCGGCAGTACGTCTTTAAGGTGCTGACCGACGCGACGAAGCCAGAGATTAAGACGGCGGTGGAAAAGCTCTTTACCGTAGAAGTCAAAAACGTTCGCGTCCTCAATGTGCACGCGGTTAAAAGAAACTTTCGCAACCGCGCTGGCTCCATATCGGCGTGGAAAAAAGCGTATGTCACGTTGAAGCCTGGCTTCAGCATTAGCGTACTCGGCGCGGCGTAACAAGGGACGCGAGCAATGGCCATTATTAAGGCAAAACCGACCTCTCCTGGTCGACGCGGCGTAGTCAAAGTCGTTACGCCGGGACTGTACAAGGGACGTCCCCACGCGCCGCTGGTTGAGAAGCTGGCCCAAAACGCTGGCCGTAACAATATGGGTCGGATCACGGTTCGGCACCGCGGCGGTGGCCATAAGCACCACTACCGGGTCATCGACTTTAATCGGCTTAAGGACGGCATTCCGGCGAAGGTCGAGCGCATTGAGTACGATCCCAATCGTTCCGCGCACATCGCCTTGTTGTTATACGCAGACGGTGAACGGCGCTACATCATCGCGCCCAAAGGCTTGACGGTCGGGCAGACGGTGCGCTCTGGCACCGATGCGCCCATCCAGACGGGCAATTGCTTGCCGTTGCGGAACATTCCGGTTGGCGCCGTGATCCACTGCATCGAAATGAAGCCGGGCAAAGGGGCCCAGATGGCCCGCAGCGCCGGTGCCGGGGTGCAATTTGTCGCTCGCGAAGGCGCCTACGCCACCCTGCGGCTGCGCTCGGGCGAGATGCGCCGCGTTGCCATCGATTGCCGCGCAGTGCTGGGCGAAGTGGGGAACCACGAACATTCGCTCAAGCAGTTAGGTAAAGCGGGCGCGCAACGCTGGCGTGGCATTCGGCCCACCGTGCGCGGTGTGGCGATGAACCCCGTTGACCATCCGCACGGCGGCGGCGAAGGCCGCACCTCTGGCGGGCGTCACCCGGTTAGCCCGTGGGGCCAACCGACGAAGGGTTACAAGACCCGAACCAACAAGCGTACCGACGGCATGATTCTGCGTCGGCGCGATAAGCGGTAACTAGCGGAGAAGCCCATGCCTCGCTCAATTAAAAAAGGTCCTTTCGTGGATCACCACTTGATCAAAAAAGTGGAAACCGCGCGTGCCAATAGCGACAAGCGGCCCATCAAAACCTGGTCGCGTCGCTCCATGGTGGTGCCCGACATGATCGGTCTGACGATCTCCGTCTATAACGGTCGGCAGCATATGCCGGTGTTCGTCTCCGAGAACATGATTGGCCATAAGTTGGGCGAGTTCTCGCCAACCCGCACGTTCCGTGGCCATGTGGCCGACAAGAAGACGAAGTAAGCACAAGGACCGGCCGCAAATGGCTACCACCGCAATATTACGCCAAGCAAAGATCACGCCCCAAAAGGCGCGTCTGGTCGCCGACCAAATTCGGGGGCTCCCCGTTGAGAAGGCGATCAACCTGCTGACCTTCAGCAACAAGAAGGCGGCGGCGCTGATTAAAAAGGTGCTGGAATCGGCGATCGCGAATGCCGAGCACAACGACGGCGCCGATGTCGACGAGCTCAAAGTCAAAACCATTCTGGTAGACGAAGGTCCGATTATGAAGCGTTTCATGCCGCGCGCGCGGGGCCGGGCCAACCAGATCTTCAAACGTTCGAGTCACGTCACTGTGACCGTCGAAGCCTCGGGGCGTTAAAATTATGGGTCAGAAAGTACATCCATACGGCTTCCGCCTTGGGGTTATCAAGGACTGGACTTCCACCTGGTTTGCCGATCGTCGCCGCTATGCGGACTACTTAAACGCGGACATCGCCGTGCGTAAGTTCCTGCGTAATAAATTGGCGCATGCCTCGGTTAGCCGGATCCAGATTCAGCGTCCTGCCAACAATGCTCGCATCATCATTCATACCGCTCGACCGGGCATCGTCATTGGCAAGAAGGGCGAGGACATCGAGGCGCTGCGCAAACAGCTAACGGCGATGATGAAAATCCCCGCGCACATCAGCGTTGAGGAAATTCGCAAGCCTGAACTAGACGCCTATCTAGTCGCCGAGTCGGTCGCCCAGCAGTTGGAGCGTCGCATCATGTTTCGGCGCGCCATGCGGCGCGCGGTGACCAATGCCATGCGCATCGGGGCGCAGGGCATTAAGGTCAACGTGGCGGGGCGACTCAACGGCGCTGAAATCGCGCGTTCAGAGTGGTATCGGGAGGGGCGCGTGCCCTTGCATACCCTGCGTGCAGATATCGATTACGGCTTTGCGGAGGCACACACCACCTACGGCGTCATCGGCGTGAAGGTTTGGATCTTCAAGGGTGAAGTCTTGAGTCGCGCCGATCAGGCGTCGATTGAAGCCGCCGCCGAGCATGCCCCGTCGGCTTAAGGAGTTAGTGTTGTGCTGCAACCAAAGAATACGAAATACCGAAAACAACACAAGGGCCGTAACGAGGGCCTGGCGCACCGGGGCGGCTCCGTGGCGTTTGGCGATTTCGGCCTGAAGGCGACCACGCGCGGCAACTTGACGGCGCGCCAAATCGAGGCCGCTCGGCGCTGCATCACGCGAACCGTGAAACGCGGGGCGCGGGTATGGATCCGGGTGTTCCCCGACAAACCGATCACCAAAAAGCCGCTCGAAGTTCGGATGGGTAGCGGCAAGGGTGGGGTGGAGTTCTGGGTGTGCCGAATCAAGCCCGGCATGGTGCTCTATGAAATGGAAGGCGTGGACGAAAGCGTGGCACGCGAAGCGTTTCGCCTAGCCGGCGCCAAGCTGCCCATTCGCACCACGTTCGCGACGCGGAAGGTAATGTGATGAAGGCGAAAGAATTGCGAGAGAAAACCGGCGAAGAGCTGAAAGCTCTAGTGCTCGAACGGCGGCGCGATCAATTTAACGCGCGGATGCAGGTGGGCTCGGGGCAAGAACCTCGTCCCAGCGTCCTGCGCGAGGCGCGGCGCGATATAGCCCGAATCAAAACAGTGATGGCTGAGAAGACCCGGAGCGCGTGATGGAGCAGATTGAAAAAACCAAGCGAACGCTAACCGGTCAAGTCGTTAGCACCAAGATGGACAAAACCATCGCCGTGCTCATCGAACGGCGGGTAGTGCACCCTATTTATAAGAAGTACTTGCGCAAGTCGACCAAACTGCTGGCTCACGACGAGACCGGTGAGTGCAAGGAAGGCGATTTAGTCGCTATTGAAGAATGCCGGCCGTTGTCGAAGCGGAAGGCCTGGCGGTTGCAGCGCGTGATTACGCGGGCGGCTGAAATCTAGACCTCGCGCGCAGACCGGAGAAACACCCATGATTCAAATGCAAAGCATGCTCGAGGCGGCCGACAACAGTGGCGCGAAGCGAATGATGTGCATCAAGGTGCTCGGTGGCTCGCACCGGCGCTACGCCCACGTAGGGGATGTCATTAAGGTCAGCATCAAGGACGCCATTCCTCGCGGCAAAGTGAAGAAGGGCGAGGTTTTCAACGCGGTGGTGGTGCGTACCCGCAAAGGTGTGCGCCGTCCCGATGGCTCGGTCATCCGTTTCGACGGCAACGCCGCGGTATTGCTAGACAAGCAACTCCAGCCCATCGGTACCCGTATTTTCGGGCCCGTGACGCGCGAACTGCGCAACGATCGCTTCATGCGGATCGTGTCTTTGGCCCCAGAAGTTCTCTGAGCGCGGGAAGTACGTCATGCAGAAGATTAAAAAAGGCGATGAGGTTTACATCCTCATTGGCAAAGATAAAGGCAAGCGCGGCACGGTGCTGCGGGTGTTGCCGACCGAGAAGGTGCTCGTGGAAGGCATCAACATGGTGAAGCGGCACACGAAGCCAAATCCGAACGCGAACACGGCCGGCGGGATCATCCAGAAAGAAGCCGCGATTCATCGCTCCAACGTGGCGCTGTTTAATCCGATGACCTCCAAACCGGACCGCGTGGGATTCAAAACGCTGGAGGACGGCCGCAAGGTGCGTTTCTTCAAGTCGAACGACGAAGTTGTTGACCTCTGATCAACTGGGCTAACGAACCATGGCTAGATTGAAGAATTTTTATCGTGAGCAGGTCGTCAACCAGTTGATGGATCAGTTCAAGTACGGATCGGTGATGGAAGTCCCGAGAATTACCAAAGTCACGATCAATATGGGGCTGGGGAAGGCGCTGGGCGACAAAAAAGTGATGGAGAGCGCGGTCAAGGAATTAACCGAAATCTCCGGCCAGCGTCCGGTAGTCACGAAAGCACGCAAGTCCATCGCGGCCTTTAAGCTGCGCGAGGGTTGGGCCATTGGGGCCAAGGTGACCCTCCGTCGGGACCGCATGTACGAGTTTCTTGACCGCCTCATCAACGTGGCGATGCCGCGCATCCGCGATTTTCGCGGCTGCACCGGGCGGGCGTTCGATGGGCGGGGGAACTACACCCTAGGCGTTAAAGAGCAGATTATTTTTCCGGAAATCGAGTACGACAAGGTCGACGCGATCCGCGGCATGGATATCTGCATTTCGACGACCGCTAAAACCGACGACGAAGGCCGGGCGCTGTTGCTGGCTTTCCACTTCCCGTTGAGAGGATAGAGCGCATGGCTAAGACCTCCATGATTCACCGCGAGTACAAGCGCATCGCGCTGGTGAAAAAATTTGCGGCGAAGCGCGCGGCGCTCAAGGCCGTCATCATCGACGCCAAGCGCTCGATGGAAGACCGTGACGACGCCCGCGTAAAGCTCTCTAAGCTGCCGCGCGACTCGAGCCCCTCGCGGGTGCGCAATCGGTGCCGAATTACGGGCCGCGCGCATGGTTACTATCGAAAGTTTGGCCTTGCCCGTACTGAATTGCGCCGCATGGCGATGGAGGGCCACGTGCCCGGCCTCGTGATGGCGAGCTGGTAGACGCAACACCGATGATTAGCAAAGGTTATTAGACCATGAGCATGCAAGACCCCATCGCCGACATGTTTGTCCGCATCCGTAACGCGCAGGCCCGCGCCAAGCGCGAAACGAGTATGCCGGCGTCCAAACAGAAAAAAGCGATCGCCGAAGTATTGAAAAGCGAAGGCTACATCACGGACTTTCGTCTTGAAGGCGAAGGCCCGCACGCTAAGTTGGTCGTGGAATTGAAATACTATGGCGGCCGCCCCGTCATCGAGCGCTTGCAGCGGGTCAGCCGCCCGGGTCTGCGGGTCTATAAAATCAAAGACAAACTGCCCCGCATCACGGGCGGCTTGGGCATCGCTATCGTTTCAACGTCACGCGGTTTGATGACAGACCGAGAGGCCCGCGCGCAGGGCATCGGTGGCGAAGTCATTTGTTCGGTTTACTAGAGTACAAATCATGTCTCGTGTTGCAAAAAAGCCGATCAACCTGCCCGCGGGCGTGACCTGCGAGGTCGTTGGTCAGGCGGTGAATATCAAGGGTCCTAAGGGCACGTTGTCCCACGTATTGCACGTGGACGTCACGGCGGCCGTGGAGAGCGGGGTGCTCAGCGTAGCGCCGCGCGGCGAGCACAGCGGCGCTTGGGCGCAGTCCGGCACGGCGCGCGCGCTGCTCAACAATATGGTGGTGGGCGTCGACCAAGGCTACAACCAGAAACTCGAAATCGTCGGCGTGGGCTATCGGGCCCAGGTCAAGGGAACTGTCCTAAGTCTCACGCTCGGGTATTCGCACCCGATCGAGTACGCGGTTCCAGCAGGCATTACGGTCGAAACCCCCACCCAGACGGAGATCTGGGTCCGCGGTATCGACAAACAGCAAGTCGGGCAGGTCGCGGCAAAGATCCGCGCCTACCGCCGCCCCGAACCCTATAAGGGCAAGGGAGTGAAGTACGCAGGTGAGCAGATCCTGCGTAAAGAGGCGAAGAAGACCTGAGCGGGAAGCCATGAACAAAAAGGAATCACGCCAGCGGCGAGCCAAAGAAACTCGCCGCCACATACGGGAATTGGGCGCTACGCGTTTGTGCGTACATCGCACACCCCGGCATATTTACGCCCAAGTACTGACCGCCGATGGCGGGACCGTTTTGGCCTCGGCCTCGACGGTGGAAAAAGAGCTGCGCGAAAGCTTGCCCACGGGCGGTAACGTGTTGGCTGCAGCTGCGGTGGGGAAACTCGTTGCAGAACGGGCGGTAGCCGCCGGGGTTGAGAAGGTCGCGTTTGACCGCGCGGGCTTCAGATATCACGGACGGGTGAAGGCGCTGGCCGATGCAGCGCGTGAACACGGGCTCAAGTTCTAACTCCGCAGTTTGGTGAATTTATGAGCATTAACGACGGCATTGGTGAAAGCCCAGAAGGCTTCCAAGAGAAACTGGTTACGGTCAACCGCGTAGCCAAGGTGGTGAAAGGGGGGCGAATTTTCGGATTTGCCGCGCTCACCGTGGTTGGCGACGGCGCAGGCCGGGTAGGCATGGGGCGGGGCAAGGCACGGGAAGTTCCCGCGGCGATCCAAAAGGCCCTGGAAAATGCCCGCCGCAATATGACCACCATCGCGCTGCGCGGCGACACGCTCCAGTACCCGGTAACGGGTGAACACGGCGCGGCCAAGGTCTATATGCAGCCGGCCTCGGCGGGTACCGGCATTATCGCCGGTGGTCCCATGCGGGCCGTCTTCGAGGTGCTGGGCGTGCACAATGTGCTGGCCAAGTGCATCGGGTCGACGAATCCGATCAACGTCGTGCGGGCCACTCTCCGGGGCCTGCGAGACATGTCCTCGCCCGACTATGTCGCGTCCAAACGCGGCAAATCGGTCGAGGAAATTCGAGGCTAATTGCTATGAATGCCACGCGTAAAGTGCAAGTCAAATTGATCAAAAGCCTCGCCGGCCGGCTCAAGCAACATCAGGCCTGCGTGCGTGGGCTCGGCCTGCGCCGGATGAACCACTCGGTGCAGGTGGACGATACCCCGGAGAATCGCGGCATGATGAACAAAGTCCATTACCTGCTCGAAGTGAAAGAGGCCTGAAATGCGCTTAAACGATATCAAGCCAGCGCCGGGCGCCAAGCAGCCACGCAAGCGTCTGGGACGGGGTATAGGCTCGGGGTTGGGCAAGACCGGCGGCCGTGGTCATAAAGGCCAGCACGCACGCGCCGGCGGCTACCACAAGGTTGGGTTTGAAGGCGGCCAGATGCCGCTGCAGCGCCGCCTGCCGAAGTTTGGGTTTCGCTCGCGAACGGCAGACGACCATGACGAAATTCGGCTGCACGAGCTGGATAAAGTCACCGGCGAGGTCATCGACCTTTTGGCGTTGCGCACGGCCGGGCTCATCACGAGCGGCGTGAAAGAGGTCAAGATTATTGCCAGTGGCAAAGTAACTCGCGCGGTCGTGATCAAGGGTCTCAAAGTGACCAAGGGTGCGCTGGCGCAGATTCTTGCCGCCGGGGGGCGCGTCGAAGCGTAGCACCCATGGCCAGCGTGAAGAAAAAAATGTCGGCGGGAGCCGCGAGCGGCAGCAAGCTGACGGAGCTGCGCGAGCGGCTGCTGTTCTTGCTGGGCGCGCTCGTCGTGTTCCGCATCTGCTCGCATATTCCCGTGCCGGGGATCAACCCCACTGCCTTGGCGGCGATGTTTGATCAGCAGCGCGGCACGATCGTCGACATGTTCAATATGTTCTCGGGCGGTGCCTTAGAGCGTTTTTCGGTAATCGCGCTGGGGGTAATGCCGTACATTTCCGCCTCGATCATTTTCCAGCTCTTAACGTTTGTGCATCCGCACCTTGAGCAGCTAAAAAAAGAGGGCGAGACGGGTCGGCGCAAGATCAACCAATACACCCGATACGCCACCGTGGGGCTGGCGACATTCCAAGCGTTCGGTATCGCGGTGATGATGGAACAACAAACCGCCGCTGGCTTAGCGCTCGTTATCGCGCCCGGCCTCGCGTTTAAAATTACCTGCGTCACGACCCTAGTGGCCGGGACCATGTTTTTGATGTGGCTGGGGGAGCAAGTCACCGAGCGCGGCATCGGCAATGGTATTTCGATGCTAATTTTCGCCGGCATCGCGGCTGGTTTGCCGCAAGCCGTCGGGGGCACCCTGGAACTGGCGCGAACGGGCGAACTCCATCTGTTCTTAATCTTTGCCTTGTTCGCGCTGATCATCGTCGTGACGGGCTTGGTGGTATTCGTGGAGCGTGGGCAGCGTAGGGTCACAGTGAATTACGCCAAACAGCAGCGGGGCCAGCAGTCGTTCGCCGCGCAGTCGAGCTATATTCCGCTGAAGCTCAATATGTCGGGCGTTATCCCGCCGATTTTCGCCTCCAGCATCATATTGTTCCCCGGCACCATCGCTGGCTGGTTCGGAAATGCGGAAGGCCTGTCGTGGTTACGCGAGATCGCCAACGCGCTGTCACCCGGACAGCCCATTTACGTGATGCTTTACGCCGCCGCCATCGTGTTCTTCGCGTTTTTCTACACGGCGATCGTGTTCAACCCGAAGGAAACCGCCGATAACTTGAAAAAATCGGGCGCCTTAGTGCCGGGCTTCCGCCCCGGTGACCAGACCGCGCGCTACATCGATGGCGTGATGACCCGACTGACCGCGGCCGGCGCCATCTACATCGCGTTGGTTTGTCTACTACCAGAGTTCTTGATCCTTGAGTTCAACGTGCCCTTCTATTTCGGTGGCACTTCGCTGCTGATCATTGTGGTCGTGATCATGGATTTCATCCAACAGGTACAGGCCCATCTGATGTCGCATCAGTACGAGGGCTTGTTACGCAAGGCCAATCTCAAGGGTTACGGGCGTCGCTGAGCGACTCAACGAGGAAATGAGCAATGAAAGTACGAGCATCGATCAAACCGCTATGCCGAAACTGCCGGGTCGTCCGGCGCAAAGGCACGGTACGGGTCATCTGCAAGGACCCCCGGCACAAGCAGCGCCAGGGTTGAGAAAACGGTAAGCGAGGTCAAATAGCTATGGCACGCGTAGCGGGGGTAAATATCCCCGATCGTAAACATGCGGTGATTTCACTCACCCACATTTATGGCATCGGCCTGACGCGCGCGCGCAAAATTTGCGCCGCCGCGAAGGTACCGACGGACCGAAAAATCAAAGACCTGACCGAGGAGCAGATTGAATCCCTGCGCGCCGAAGTCGGCCGCTTTACGGTCGAAGGCGACCTGCGGCGGGAAGTATCGATGAGCATCAAGCGTCTGATGGACCTTGGTAGCTATCGGGGCTTGCGTCATCGCCGTGGGTTGCCCGTGAGGGGCCAACGCACCAGAACGAATGCCCGCACTCGTAAGGGTCCGCGGCGTGGGGTAGTCAGAAAATGATCCGTCAGGTTAAAGCCTAATGGCGACACAGCAAGGCGCGGCGGCCAATAAGGCTCGCAAGCGCGTGAAAAAGAATGTGGCTGAGGGCGTCGCCCACATCCATGCTTCCTTTAACAACACGATCATCACGATTACCGACCGGCAGGGCAACACGCTGGCCTGGGCCACCGCCGGTGGTAGTGGCTTCCGTGGTTCGCGCAAGAGTACGCCGTTCGCCGCGCAGGTGGCGGCCGAGAAACTCGCTCGGGTCATCGACGAATTCGGCACCGTGACGCTAGACGTCTTCGTCAAGGGTCCAGGTCCCGGGCGCGAATCGGCCGTGCGCTCACTGAACGCTGCGGGTTTTAAGATCACGAACATCACGGACGTGACGCCCATTCCGCATAATGGCTGCCGGCCGCCGAAGAAGCGCCGCGTTTAAGCATCGAGGATAAATGGCATGGCGAGGTATATAGGACCGAAATGCAAGCTCAGTCGCCGATTGGGGACCGATCTGTCTCTCAAAGGCCGGGCGCGTTCAATCGAGACCAAGTGTCAGTTGGACAAGCCACCTGGGCAGCATGGCGATAAAAAGAATCGCCGGCAGTCTGACTACGCAACTCAGCTGCTGGAAAAGCAGAAGCTGCGTTACATCTATGGGCTGCTGGAACGCCAGTTCCGCAATTATTACACCGAGGCGGCGCGCCGCAGGGGTGCGACGGGTGAGAACCTGCTGCAGCTGCTGGAGTGCCGGCTAGACAACGTCGTGTACCGCATGGGCTTTGGCACGACGCGTGCGGAATGTCGGCAGCTGGTGAGCCACAAGGCCATTACGGTCAACGGTTCAACGGTCAATATTCCGTCTTATCAGGTTGGCCCGAGTGACGTCGTGGCGATCCGCGAACGCGCCCGCAAGCAAACGCGCATCGTGGATGCTTTGACGGTCGCCGAACAACTCGGGTTCCCGGAGTGGCTAGACGTGGACGTCAAGAAAATGCAGGGCATTTTCAAATCTGTCCCGGAACGTAGCGACTTACCGGCCGACATCAACGAGTCCCTAGTCGTCGAGTTGTACTCGAAGTAAGGGTTGCGCAAGGAGATTTGTATGGTCGAAGCGGTTAGCGAATTACTTAAGCCAAAAATTGTTGATGTCACTTCATTGGGCATCAACTCGGCGAAAATCACGATCGAACCCCTTAACCGGGGCTTTGGTCACACGCTGGGTAACGCGCTGCGCCGCGTGCTGCTGTCGTCCATGAGTGGTGCGGCGGTAGTGGAAGTCGAGATTGAGAACGTGCTGCACGAGTACACGACGATCGAGGGCGTGAAGGAGGATGTCACGGATATCCTGCTGAACCTGAAAGGTTTGGCGATAAAACTTCACTCGCGCGACGAAGTGACCCTGAGCCTGAACAAAAAGGGCCCGTGCAGCGTGGTGGCGAGCGACATCCTGCTGGATCACGACGTGGAGATTGTTGACCCCAGCTATCACATTGCCAGTCTGGGCGGCAATGGCGAGCTCAACATGACCCTGAAAATCGCGCGCAGCCGGGGTTATCAGCCCGCTTTAGGGCGCGATACGCCCGATGAGAACTCGGACACCACGATCGGGCGCCTGAAGTTAGACGCATCCTTCAGCCCGGTCCGGCGGGTAGCCTACGAGGTGCAGAGCGCGCGCGTTGAGCAACAGACCGATCTGGATAAACTCATCATCACCATTGAGACCAATGGGACGATCGACCCCGAGTTCGCGGTGCGCGAAGCGGCCACTATTCTGCGCAACCAGCTGTCGGTGTTTGTCGATTTGTCGGGCGAGTTGGAGGCTGTGGTCGGGGGACGCGCGGAGACGGCAATCGACCCGATCCTGGTGCGTTCCATCGACGATCTGGAGTTGACGGTGCGCTCCGCTAACTGCCTGAAGGCCGAGAGCATTTATTACATCGGCGATCTGATCCAGCGCACCGAGGTCGAGTTGCTCAAGACGCCGAATTTGGGCAAGAAATCGCTCACTGAAATTAAGGACGTACTGGCTGCCCGTGGTCTATCACTTGGGATGAGGCTGGAAAACTGGCCGCCCAAAGGCCTCTACGAGCACGACCGCCTGTCTAACTGATAGGTCAGAACTGAGGAATTAGACCATGAGGCATCAAAACGCTGGGCGGCACCTAGGCCGCACTAGCTCCCATCGCAAGGCCATGTTTAAGAACATGGCGGTGTCGCTGATCCACCACGAGGTGATCCGTACCACGCTGCCGAAAGCGAAAGAACTGCGCCGCGAAGCAGAGCCACTGATTACCTTGGCGAAGGCAGATTCGTTGGCTAATCGGCGTCTTGCGTTTAATCGGCTGCGGGACCGCGATGCGGTGACCAAACTGTTTACGCAGTTGGGGCCGCGTTTTAAGACCCGCCCGGGTGGTTACACCAGGATTCTGAAGTGCGGTTTCCGCCCCGGCGATTGCGCCCCGATGGCCTACATCGAACTGTTGGACCGCCCGCTAGAAATCACGCCGGTTGACGCCGACTAGCCGACTTGGACGGGCCGCCGGCGCACTGGCGCGCGGCGGACGCGGGGCTGGCTAAGGGGGGGCCAAGCGGGTGCGCAAAAGGTCCGCCAGCTGCTGAGGGTTGGCCCGGCCCTGCGAGCGTTTCATGATCTGGCCAACAAAGTAGCCAAACACTTTCTCTTTCCCCGCGCGGTACTGCGCCACCTGCTCTGGGCTTTCAGCCAGCACGGTCTCGACCAGCGCCAGCAGCGCATCGCCATCATTCACCTGTCGTAGGTTGCGGGCTTCGATGACGGCATCCGGCTCGCTGCGCTGCGTCCACATCACCTCGAAGACCTGTTTTGCCAGCGAGGCCGACAGCGTGCCGTCGCTAATTCGCCGCAACAGCGCACCGAGCGAGGCCGCCGGCACCGGGCACAGGTCGATGGTGGTGCCCTGCCGATTCAGCGTGGCCGCCACCTCCCCGTTCAACCAGTTGGCCGCCTGACGAGGGTCGCCGCAGCTCCCCGCGAGGGCCTCGAAGTAGTCCGCCAGACTGCGGTCTTGACTCAGCGGTTCGGCGTCAGCGGGCGCGAGGCCGAATTCTTGGCAGTACCGGATCGCCCGCGCCCCGGGCAACTCCGGCAGCAGGCGTTTTAGCGCCTCAATTTGGGCGGGCGTGACGATAATGGGGAGCAGGTCGGGATCGGGGAAATAGCGATAGTCGTGCGCATCTTCCTTGCCCCGCATGCTGCGCGTCTCGTCTTTGTCCGAATCGTATAGGCGTGTTTCCTGGACCACCTTGCCGCCATTTTCCAGCAGGTCGATTTGGCGCTCTACTTCGTAATCGATGGCCTTCTCAACGTAGCGAAAAGAGTTGATGTTTTTGATTTCCGCCCGCGTGCCCAAGGCCGCAGCGCCCGCCCGCCGCACGGAGACATTGGCGTCGCAGCGAAACGATCCTTCCTGCATATTGCCGTCGCAAATACCCAGGTAGCGGACCAGTGCGTGCATTTTTCGCATAAAGAGCGCCGCTTCCTGGGACGAACTGAGATCCGGCTCCGAGACGACCTCCAACAGGGGGGTGCCGGTGCGGTTTAAATCGATGCCGGTCGCGCCCGGGAACGCATCGTGGACCGACTTGCCGGCATCTTCTTCTAAATGGGCCCGCCGAATGCGGATCTCCTTGTCCCTGCCATCGCCTAGCCGGATGGTCAGGCGGCCGTGCTCCACGATGGGGTCTTCGTATTGACTGATCTGGTAACCCTTGGGCAAGTCGGGGTAGAAGTAGTTCTTGCGAGCGAAAAATGAAACCGGTGCAATGCGCGCCTCCAAAGCGAGCCCCAGCGTAATGGCCATCTCTACTACCCGGGCGTTGAGCACCGGCAACACGCCCGGCAGGCCTAAATCCACCGCGCAGGCCTGCGTATTGGGTTGCGCACCATAGCGGGTGGCCGCGCCGGAAAAAATCTTGCTCACGGTGGCGAGTTGCACGTGAATTTCCAGCCCGATGACGGTTTCCCAGCCCACGGTCAGGCAGCCATCGCCGGACGCTGGAGGTGCCAGTTCGTTGTGCTTTGATATTGATGCGCCGCCTGCAGCAGCGTCGCCTCGCTAAAATAATTCCCGATGAGTTGCACCCCGAACGGCAGCGAATTGATAAACCCGCCGGGTACGGACAGCGCCGGCAGACCGGCCAAGTTCACGCCGGTGGTATACACATCGGCTAGATACATGGTGAGCGGGTCCTCGAATTTGCTCCCCAGCGCAAACGCGGTGGTGGGGGTGGTAGGTCCAATCAGGAGGTCGACCCCGGCAAAGGCCGCCGTAAAGTCCTGCTGAATCAGCCGCCGCAACTGCTGCGCCTTCCGATACCAAGCATCGTAGTAGCCCGCTGACAAAGCATAAGTGCCCATCAGAATGCGCCGTTTAACCTCGTCCCCAAACCCCTCGGCACGGCTGCGGGAATACAGATCGGCGAGGTCTTGGGGGGCCGCACAGCGATGGCCGAAGCGCACGCCGTCGTAGCGCGATAGGTTAGAGGATGCCTCCGCACAGGCAACGACGTAGTAGGCGGGAATGGACACCGCCGCGTGCGGCAGGCTCACCTCGCGCACGCTCGCCCCCAGCGCGCGGAAATTCTCCAGCGCCGCCAGCAGGCCAGCCTGCAGCGCGGGATCTGCGGCTGCATCCCAGTACTCGGCGGGCATACCCAGCCTTAAGCCCGCGAGCGGGCGTTCGAGTGCGGCGGAAAAGTCCTCGGGTGGGCGCGCGATGGAAGTTGCGTCGCGCGGGTCCGCGCCGGCCATGGCGTTGAACATCAGCGCCAGATCCTGCGCCGTCAGCGCCATCGGGCCGCCTTGGTCGAGGCTGGAGGCGAAGGCGATCATGCCCCAGCGCGAGACGCGCCCGTAGGTCGGCTTAAGCCCGCTGATCCCGCACAGGGCGGCGGGTTGGCGGATCGACCCACCCGTGTCGCTACCCGTGGCAACCGGCGCCAAGCGGGCAGCCACTGCCGCCGCCGAGCCGCCCGATGAGCCACCCGGCACCCGGCTGGTGTCCCAAGGGTTCCGCACCGCTCCGAAGTAGCTGGTTTCGTTGGAGGAGCCCATCGCGAACTCATCCATATTGGTCTTACCCAGCATCACCATCCCAGCGTCACCCAAGCGCGCGACCACGGTGGCGTCGTAGGGGGCCGCCCAATTCGCCAACATGCGCGACCCGCAGGTGGTGAGCACCCCGCGGGTGCAGAAAATATCTTTGTTCGCGTAGGGAATGCCGGTTAAAATCCCACTCTCGCCGCGCGCTCGAGTAGCGTCGGCCGCCACCGCCTGGGCGCGTGCGCGGTCGGGACACACCGTGATGTAGGCATTGAACTGCGGGTCCAGTCGGGCGATGCGTGCCAGATAGTGCGCGGTCAATTCAACGCTGCTGTAGGCACCGCTGCGCAGGCCCTGTGCCTGCGCCCAGAGCGTCTCGGGGAAGCCTGCGTCCACTATTCGAGTACCCGGGGCACGAGGTAGTAGCCGGCTTCCACCTGGGGTGCGCCGGTTTGGAGTTCCGTGCGGTGGTCGTCCTCGGTGACAACATCTGGACGGGTGCTGCCGCTCACGACTTCGATGGCGTGCGCCAGCGGCGTGACGGCGGTGGTGTCGATGACGGTCATGGTCGCGAAGTGGTCGAGGATGCCGGAGAGTTGGGCGGCGTAGTGCAGCGCTTCGTCTGGCTCGATGTGGAGCCGCGCCAGCCGCGCGACACGTTGAATATCAGCGGCGATCAGGCTCATGCGTGGGGCTCGTTATCTCTTGAAACTCAAGGCAAATGTGATGCTGCGGCGGCTTGCCGAACGACCCCGCCGCTGTTAGATTGCAGGTCGAATTTATTGACGCGTCGCGCGGCCCAATCACGATGCCATGCCGGGGAGCGCTGCGGTAAGCCTTAACGCGCGGGCGGAGTCTATCATGACCCCCCAGAGTCTGTCGGCCTCCCCATCCCGCCTGTACGCCTAGCGCGTCGCGTCACTTATGCTCTGTCATCGACCTGAGGGCGAAAAGAATGTTCAAGATGCTGCGGGGCATATTTTCTAACGACCTGTCCATAGATTTGGGCACGGCGAACACGCTGATCTACGTGCGCGGCAAAGGCATCGTGCTCAACGAACCCTCGGTGGTGGCGATTCGGCGCGGTAAGGATTCGGGGTCCAAACAAATCGCTGCCGTAGGCATCGAAGCCAAGCGCATGCTGGGGCGCACCCCGGGTCATATCGAAGCCATCCGGCCGCTCAAAGACGGCGTCATTGCCGACTTCACCGTGACCGAAAAAATGCTGCAGCACTTCATTCGTAAAGTGCACGGCAATTCTATTTTCAAGCCCAGCCCCCGCGTTTTGGTTTGCGTGCCGTGTGGCTCAACGCAAGTCGAGCGACGGGCCATTCGTGAATCGGCGGAGGGCGCGGGCGCGCGCGAGGTTTTTCTCATCGAAGAGCCCATGTCCGCGGCGATCGGCGCGGGCCTGCCGGTGAGCGATGCCAGCGGGTCGATGGTGCTCGATATCGGTGGGGGTACAACCGAAGTCGCCATCATCTCCCTCAACGGGATCGTTTATTCCGATTCCGTGCGCATCGGCGGCGATCGTTTCGACGACGCAATCATCAACTACGTCCGACGCAATTACGGCAGTCTGATCGGCGAGGCTACGGCCGAGCGTATCAAGCACGAAATTGGTTGCGCCTATCCCAGCAACGAAGTGCGCGAGATTGAAATCAAGGGCCGCAACTTAGCCGAAGGCCTCCCCCGCAGCTTTACGCTCAACAGCAACGAGATACTTGAGGCACTCCAAGAGCCACTGCAGGGCATCGTGCAGGCGGTTAAAACCGCGCTGGAAAAAACGCCGCCAGAGCTGGGTTCCGACGTGGCCGAGCGTGGCATGGTGCTAACGGGCGGCGGCGCTCTGCTGCGCGATCTCGACCGGTTGCTGATGGAGGAAACTGGCTTGCCGGTGCTGATCGCGGACGATCCCTTGACCTGTGTGGCGCGCGGCGGTGGCCGAGTACTAGAAATGATTGAAGACCACGGACCCGAAGTACTGGCCCTAGAATAGCCCGCCGGGTGCGCTGAAATCGGGGGTAGACCGCTATCAAGCCGCTGTTCACAGATGCGCCGTCGCCTACCGCGCGCTACCTCGCGTGCGCCATTGTGTCGTTCCTGTTTATCTCGGTAGACCACGAACACCGGCAGTTGGCCGCGTTGCGTTCGGCCATGGCCCTGGCCGTTTATCCTCTGCAATATCTTGCAAGCCTCCCCGTCGTGCTAATGGACTCAGTGGCCCGCAACTTCGCCACGCGCGGTTCTCTCTTGTTGGACAACGAGCAGCTCAAGTCTGAAAATTTTCGACTGAAGGCTAGGAGCCTGCGTTTTGAAGCGCTTGAAAGCGAGAATGGCCGCTTGCGCCAACTGCTAGATTCCAGCGCGGAGCGTGGCAACCGGTCGGTGGTGGCCGATTTGCTGGCGGTCGACGCCAATCCAGCAGCGCATCAAATTGTGATCGACAAAGGAAGTCGTCACCACATCTACATCGGCCAGCCGATCGCCGATGCGCACGGGATTTTGGGGCAAGTCGTGCAGGTGGCGCCGTTCAGTAGTACCGCCCTGCTGATTTCCGACGCGCGTCATGCGATGGCCGTGCAGGTGAATCGAACCGGACTGCGCGCGATTGCGGTGGGTGCGGGCAGCGTCACGGAGCTTTTTCTGAGCTTCGTGCCCACCAACGCGGATGTGCAGGTGGGCGATCTGATCGTCAGTTCTGGGCTCGATAATCGCTTTCCGGCCGGCTACCCGGTGGGTTTAGTGACCAGTGTCAGCCTGTCGCCCGGGGATCCTTTCGCCCGTATCGCGGTCAAACCCAGCGCCCAAATCGGGAGCTCTCACGAAGTGCTGTTGATCTGGCCGCAACTGCTGCGTCCGGCAGCGCCTACGGGTACGCCGTGATTTTCCGCTCCCATTGGTTAGGCGCGATCGCACTGAGTCTACTCGCCGCCCTGCTGTTGACGGCCGTGCCGCTGCCCCCGTGGGCCGCGGCTTGGCGCCCGGCGTGGGTGGCGATGGTGATCATCTATTGGTGCTTGGCGATGCCCGAGCGCATCGGCGTTTTTCTCGCGTGGGGCATCGGTCTGATGCTCGATGTGCTGCACGGCGCCATCCTTGGGCAGCACGCGCTGGGCTTGGCCACCGTCGCCTACTTGGCGGTGTTGTACCACCAGCGCATCCGTGTTTTTCCCTTGATTCAGCAGTCGCTGGTGGTAGGTTCGATGGTGTTCGTCTATTTGGGCAGTATGGCGCTGATCTACAACCTGCTCGGTTCCCGCCGTTACGACCTCGATTATTTACTCGGTGCGCTCACCAGTGCCCTGCTGTGGCCTTGGGCGTTTGTCATTTTGCGCGATGTTCGGCGCCGCACCACGGCGCAATCCCGGGTATGAGTTTCGGACGCCGCCTGCGCGAGCCGTCGCGCGAAGCGCAGCTTTTTGCCAGGCGTATTGTCATCGCCGCGCTCGGCATGGTGGTGTTAATCGCCCTACTGCTGAGCCGGCTGGTTTATTTGCAGCTGGTACATCACGACCATTTCACCACGTTGGCACAGGAAAACCGTCTCAAAGTGCTGCCCATTGCGCCTACCCGCGGGCTCATCTACAGCAGCGATGGGGTGCTACTGGCAGATAATCGTGCGTCCTTTTCGCTGGAGGTTGTGCCGGAAAAAGCCGGCGACTTGAGCGCCGCGCTCGCTCAATTACAAGCCTACGTAAGCGTGGGGCCGGAGCTTCTGGCGCGGCTCAAGAGCGAACTCCGGCAGCGCCGTCGCTTCGATAGCATCGCGGTGAAGGATAATCTCACCGCGCAAGAAGTCGCCGTTTTCTCGGCGAATCGGCATTCTTTTCCCGGCTTTGGGATCGCGGGACGGCTGGCCCGCTACTACCCCTTGGGCGCGCAGACGGTCTCTGCGGTGGGCTATGTTGGCCGCATCAGTGAGGAAGAACTCAAACGCATCGATATCAGCAACTACAGCGGTACCATGCACATTGGTAAAGAAGGCGTCGAGCGTTTCTATGAAGCGCAGCTCCACGGCGAGGTGGGTTATCAGCAGGTCGAGGTGAATGCGCAGGGGCGTATTTTACGCGTGGTCGAAAGTCAGGCGCCGGTGCCCGGCCGCAATCTTTATTTGTCCATCGATACGCGGCTGCAAGACGCCGCCCTTAAGACCCTCAATGGACTAACGGGCGCGATCGTCGCGATTGAACCCGCCACCGGCAGCGTACTGGCCTTCGTCAGCAATCCCGCTTTTGACCCCAATGATTTCGTCAACGGCATTAGTGCGGCGCTGTACAAGACCCTGCGTGATGCGCCCGAGCGGCCCATGTTCAATCGCGCGCTGCTGGGCTTGTACCCGCCGGGTTCTACCATCAAACCCGTCATGGCCGCAGGTGCGCTGGAATACGGCCTACGCGAGCGTGGCACCCCAACTTGGTGCCCCGGCTGGCTCCAGTTACCCGGAGTCACGCACAAATATCGCTGCTGGCAAAAATCTGGCCACGGCACGGTAGATTTGCTGCGCTCGATCGCGGAATCCTGTGACGTTTACTACTACTCGCTCGCCCGCGATATGGGCATCGATCGCATGCATAACTTGCTGAGCGAATTTGGGATGGGGCGAACCACCGGCATCGATTTGCCGGGCGAACTAGCGGGGCTAGTGCCCTCGCGCGAGTGGAAGCGACGGGCGCGTAAGTTGCCATGGTTCCCGGGGGAGACGCTGATCAACGGCATCGGCCAGGGCTTCATGCTCACGACGCCCCTGCAACTCGCGCAGGTGGCTGCCATCCTCGCCAATCGAGGTCGCGTGCTGGAGCCGCATCTCGTGCGGGAATTCGAGAACCCGCAAAACGGCCGGCGTTCGGCCTTCACGCCAGTGGAGCGCCCGGCAGTGTCCATCACGAAGCCCGAGGCCTGGGTTGCCGTGGTGGAGGGGATGCACGAAGTCGTGCAGGGCGCCCGTGGCACGGCGCGCGCCACTGCCCTCGGCGCAACCTATCAATATGCGGGCAAGACCGGCACGGCCCAGTTGTTCACCATCGCGCAAGACAAGCGCATCAAAGTGCAGGACATCACCCAGCGTTTGCGCGACCACGCGCTTTTCATTTCTTTCGCACCGCTCGAGCGGCCCGAACTGGCGCTGGGCATCATTGTGGAAAACGGTGAGTCAGGCAGTCACACGGCAGCGCCCATTGCGCGCACACTATTCGATGTGTACTTCGCGACTCGCAGGCCTAGCGATGCTCCGGGTTAACAGCCGCCAGCTGTGGGGCCGGCTGCACATAGACCCCTCGCTGGTCGGTGGGGTGCTCATGCTCTGCGCTATCGGCTTGGTGGTGTTGTTCAGCGCCGCCGACCAATCGACGGATATCGTGCTCAAGCAGGGCGCGCGGATGGGGCTGGGCTTGGGGCTGATGTTTGCGGTGGCGCAAGTAAGCCCGGCACGTTTGGCGCGCTGGGCGCCGGGCCTGTATCTCATCGGCACCGGGTTGCTCGTGGTCACGGCGCTTATCGGCACCGGCCGGGGGGCGCATCGCTGGCTGGAATTCGGCTTTTTGCGCTTCCAGCCGTCGGAAATCATGAAACTCGCGACCCCGCTGACGGTAGCGTGGTTTCTGCGCGATAAGTTATTGCCACCCCGACTGCCCGTGATCGGTACCGTCCTGCTGCTGGTGGCGCTACCGGCAGCATTGATCGCCGAGCAACCGGATTTAGGCACCGCCGTTCTGGTCGCTGCGGCGGGTTTGTTTGTGTTGTTCTTCGCCGGTATCTCTTGGCGAATCATTGGCCTTGCGGTCGTTGTGGGAGTTTTGTCAGCGCCCATAGCCTGGTACTCGCTGCACGGCTATCAGCGGCAGCGCATCCTCACCATGCTCGACCCGGCGGCCGACCCACTGGGCGCCGGCTATCACATTATTCAGGCCTCGATCGCGGTGGGCTCCGGGGGCTGGTCGGGCAAGGGCTGGTTAAACGGCACGCAGTCGCATTTGGAATTCCTGCCTGAGCACGCCACCGATTTTATTTTTGCGGTCTATTGCGAGGAATTTGGGTTGTTAGGCGTGCTGGTGTTGTTGAGCGCCTACCTCCTGGTGCTCGTGCGCGGGGTGAAGATCGCCCTCGGCGCTCAAGACCCATTTGGCCGCTTGATGGCCGCCAGCCTGACCTTCACCCTGTTCACCTATGTTTTCGTGAATATGGGCATGGTGCTCGGTCAACTGCCCGTGGTGGGCGTGCCACTGCCGTTGATAAGCTACGGGGGCACCTCGCTGGTGACGTTGCTCACGAGCCTCGGCATTTTGATGTCCATCCAGACCCACCGTCGCTTCCTTGCCGACTTCTGATTGCCCACCAGCCTAGGGAAAAACACGCCGTGAATACTCAAGCGATCCGCCGTTGCTGCGGCTTATGGTGGTTAACGCTGAGCGCCAGTGTGGCCGCGCAGGCGCCTTTGGACCCCCAGCGCTTTGCAGCTTTCAGTGAACAGATGCACCGGAAACATGGTTTTGACGCGGCCAGCGTGCAGGTCACGTTGGGTGCGGCTAAGCGTTTGGAGAGCGTGCTGGGCGCCATTGCGCGACCGGCGGAATACAAACCTTGGTTTGTCTATCGCCCTATTTTTCTTACTCGCGAGCGCATCGTCGGGGGCGTGAGCTTCTGGAACGCACACGCCGCTGCGCTGGCCAAAGCTGAGCAGGAATTCGGCGTGCCGGCGTCGATCGTCGTGGCCATCATCGGGGTGGAAACATCCTACGGCCGCAACACCGGCAGTTACCGTGTGCTGGATGCGCTCACGACCCTCGCCTTCTATTACCCACCCAGAGCGGATTTTTTTCGCTCGGAGCTAGAGAATTTTTTGCTCCTGGCCCGCGATGAGCACCTAGACCCCGGGCTACCTACCGGCTCGTATGCGGGGGCGATGGGCTTGCCGCAATTCATGCCCAGCAGTTTTCGGGCTTGGGCCGTAGATTTCGACGGCAATGGTAAACGCGACATCTGGCACAATCCCAACGACGCAATTGGCAGCGCCGCCAATTATCTGGCCCGCCACGGCTGGCAACGCCACCAGCCCATCGCCCTGCCGGTGCCCAACGCGGCGGCTAACGCAGCACAGGTTAGCGAAAAAGTAGAATTGCGACGCACCGTTGCGCAATACCGCGCGGCGGGCGTGCGCACGCTCGATGCCGCGCCCGCCGAGTTGTCGGCGGTGCTGCTCGGCTATGAGAATAAAAATGGCCAAGAGTATTGGCTGGGCTTCCAGAATTTCTATGTCATCACGCGCTACAACCGCAGTCCCAAGTACGCTCTAGCGGTCGTCCAACTGGCGGAGGCGATTGAAAAAGCTCGGGCGGCGCCCGCCCCCAAGAGCAGCCTATCCCCGTGACGCCCAGGCGCCGGTTGCTGGCGGTCGTGGTGTTCGTGCTCGCGGGGCTGAACGCTGGCTGCGGCTATTTCGGCACGCGCAAGCCGCCCGTGATCACCACGCCTGGCCAGAGCGCTCCCGGCCAACCGCGCCCGCCGCCGGCGGTCACCCCCGCACAAGGCTATAGCGTTTATGGCAATCCGGAGTTCTACGAGGTCTACGGACAGCGCTACAAGGTGTTGAAGTCCGGTGAGGGATATGTGGAGCGCGGCATTGCCTCATGGTACGGCCCCAATTTCAACGGCAAGCTGACCTCCAACCGCGAGGTCTACGACATGTATCAGATGACCGCCGCCCACAAGCTGCTGCCGCTCCCGACCTGGGTCGAGGTCACCAATCTTGAAAACGGTCGCAAGGTAGTGCTGAAAGTGAACGACCGCGGTCCATTTAAAGATAATCGCGTGATCGACCTTTCCTATGCTGCGGCGCTTAAATTAGAGGTGGTCGCGAAAGGCACGGCGTTTGTGGAAGTGCGGGGGCTGGCGCGACCCGATGGCGTTGACACGGGTTCCACCGAGGAGTCCACGCCGACTGCTCGCATGTTTCTACAAGTAGGGGCCTTCGGTGAGCGCGACAACGCGGAACGGCAAAAAACCGCGCTCGCCGCGGTGCTCCAGCAGCCGGTCAGAGTGTTTGAAGATCGCACCGGCGGCCGGGTGCTCTACAAAGTGCAGGTCGGGCCGATCGGCGATGTGGAGCAAGCCGACCGCGTGGTATCCCTGCTCGATGCGGCGGGTATCGTGGCGCATCATTTCGTTAATCAATAGCACCCGCGCAATTTTGCGCGTCGCACCGAGTGGGTATTTAGTATGCGATTTCCCGTCATTTTTTGGTTGCTGGCAGTCGTTGTTCAAAACGCCGCGGGCGCGGCTCTTGCGCGCATTCCGGCGCCCCCGGAACTAGGCGTTCGCGCCTATCTGCTCATCGATGCCGATAGCGGCGAGGTGCTGGCCGAAAACAACGCCGATATGCGCAACGAGCCCGCCAGCCTGACTAAAATCATGACCGTCTACACGGTGGCAGACGCGCTGCGGAGCGGGCACATCAAGCTGGAGGACGCGACCATCGTCAGCGAGTACGCTTGGCACCAAGAAGGCTCGCGCATGTTTCTCGATGTGAATAAGCCCGTGACAGTAGACCAACTGCTGCACGGCGATATTATTCAATCTGGTAACGACGCCAGCGTTGCGCTGGCCGAGCACGTGTCAGGCACCGAAGAAAATTTCGCCAAAGTCATGAACGAGCACGCGCAGGCGATGGGGCTAAAAGCAACCCACTTTGCCAATAGCACCGGGCTGCCAAACCCCGAAACCTACACCACGGCGCGCGATTTAAGCACGCTGGCGCGCGCTCTGATCAGGGATTTCCCCGCTATTTATGCGCTTTTTTCTCTCCCCGAATTCACTTACAACGGGATTCGCCAGCCGAATCGTAACGGCTTGCTGGGCCGCGACCCGTCAGCCGATGGGGTCAAGACGGGGCACACGGAGTCGGCCGGTTTTTGTTTGGTGGGCTCGGCCAAGCGCGACGGCATGCGACTGATTTCCGTGGTGATGGGGGCGCAGTCGAACAGCGCCCGCACGCGGGCCACACAGGCGCTGCTCAATTACGGTTATCGCTTTTTTGAGACCCGCCGGCTGTACGCCGCGGACGCAGCAGTGGTAACGGCGCGCGTGTGGATGGGTGAAAGCGCCGAGCTGCCAGTGGGCGTGAAGCAGGACACGATGGTCACTTTCCCGCGCGGCCAATTCGACAAACTCAAAATAACCCTCGAGCTCTCCAAAGAAATCAAAGCCCCCGTGCAGGCGGGCGCGGCGCTCGGGGAGGCGCGTATTGAACTCGACGGCAAGCCGGTGGCGAGTATTCCGCTGGTCGCGCTGCAGGCGGTGGCGGAAGGCTCCTACGCGGGACAATTTATCGACTGGGCGCGCCTGTTGGTGCAATAAAGACCTCAGGGCGCGCGCGAGTGGGTTTGGGGTGCGTGGTTGCGGCTTAGATGCGCAACCCCACCCCCCGCTCCAACAGCCACAGACTGGCGCCGAAGAGTGCGACACAAAACAGCACGATGACGCCAAATGCGGTGGCAATACTAATATCGCTGACGCCCAACATGCCGTAGCGAAAGGCGTTCACCATGTACAGAATCGGATTTCCTAGCGAAACCTTCTGCCAAAAACTGGGCAGCATATCGATGGAATAAAACACCCCGCCAAGATAGGTCAGCGGGGTCAGGATGAACGTCGGCACGATGGAGATGTCATCGAATTTTTTAGCGAACAGCGCGTTCAAGAGTCCGGCGAGGGAAAACAGCGCAGCTGTTAGCACGATCACCGTGACCGTCACCAGCCACGATTCCACGTGTAAATGCGTGAAGCACAGCGCGGTGGCGGTCACCACGATACCCACCAACACCCCGCGCACGATCCCGCCCAACATATAGCCCACCAGCAGCAGCAGGCTGGGAATGGGCGCGACCAGAATTTCTTCGATGTGGCGCTGAAATTTAGCCCCAAACAGCGAGGAGACGACGTTGGCGTAGGCGTTGGTGATGACCGACATCATGATGAGACCCGGGGCGATGTACTGCATGTAGTCGACGCCATGCATCTTGCCGATCCGCGGTCCGATGAGATTGCCGAAAATGACAAAATACAGCGCCATGGTAATCGCCGGCGGCAGGATGGTTTGCAGCCAAATACGCGTAAAGCGGGCGACCTCCTTGCGCACGATAGTCCACACGGAAATCAAGTAGCGATGGTTGACGCCGGGCTGGTCTGCCGGGGTTTGCTCACCCATCGACCAGCCCCCCGCCGTTACCAGTCAAATTGATAAAGAGCTCTTCGAGGCGATTGGCCTTATTGCGCATGCTGTTGACCACAATGCCGTGGGCCGACAGCAAGGCAAACAGGTCGTTCAGGTAACTGCCTTTTTCTACGACCACTTCGAGCGTCGTCGAGTCGGTCAACGACAGTACAAAGTCAGCCGACGGGGGCAGACTCGCCAGCGGCTTGGCAAGGTCCAGCACGAAGGTTTCTGCGTGCAGGGTGGTCAGTAGGGCCTTGACGGTGGTGTTTTCGATGAGCCGCCCATGGTCAATAATGGCGATATTACGGCACAGTCGCTCGGCCTCCTCGAGGTAGTGGGTGGTGAGGATGACGGTCGTGCCCCGCTGGTTGAGGTCGACTAAAAAATCCCACATCAAACGTCTGACTTCGATATCAACGCCGGCCGTGGGCTCGTCGAGAATAAGCAGGCGGGGCTCATGAACCAGCGCACGGGCAATCATCAGGCGGCGTTTCATGCCCCCCGATAAGGTCCGCGAGCTGTCCATCCGTTTGTCCCAGAGTGCGAGATGGCGCAGACAGGTTTCCGCGCGGGCTGTCGCACGGGCACGCGATATCCCGTAATAGCCCGCTTGATTCACCACGATGTCCCAGACGGTTTCGAACAGCGAGAAATTGAATTCCTGCGGCACGATGCCTAAATGAGTCTTCGCACCCTGAAAATCCACCTCGGTGTCGATGCCGTAGACCACGACGCGGCCGGCCGTTTTACGCACGAGGGAGGAGATGATCCCGATGGTGGTGGACTTGCCCGCACCGTTAGGGCCGAGCAGGGCGAAGAAATCGCCGTCCTCTACCGTTAAATCGATGCCATCCAAGGCGATTTGACCGTCGGCGTAGACCTTTTTGAGGCCCGTTAACTCAAGGGCTTTCATGCGTCCTCCCGGCGCACCGCACGAGTACCCGCCGCGGCCGGCACGCTACCACCGGCCCTCGCGGCCTATCGCGTCGATGGTTTTCTGCCGCTGGGCCTCGCCCACCGCGTTGAGCGCCAGGGAGAGTTTGTCGTCGCGACCCAGGATGGCCTGCATGTAACGCTTGGCGACTTGGACGAGGGTTGTGGGCGCGATGGCCCGCACACTGGCATTGCGCCGACCCGAACTGCTCGGGAGCAGCGCTTGTTCCCCAAAATAGTGGCCTCTGGTGAGGCGCCCGAGCACCATCAGCTTGCCATCGTCATCCATCACGAACACCTCTACCGTGCCCTCCAGCACCACATACATCGAATCACCGATCTCTTGTTCCCGCAGAATGATGTCGCCTTCAGTGAATTGCAGAATTTTTGTCCACTCCCCCACTCGTTCCATGTCGCGCGGAGAAAGCGAGCGGAATAGACGCACGCTGCGCAGGAGGATGCGTATTCGGTCGGTATCGTTGGCTTGTTCAGGATGGCCGGCGGCCGTGATGTTGTCCGATTTGGCGATGCCGTCGGCGATGGTGTGCGCCGACACGCGGTAAATCTTGCAGGTGGTTAACGCCCGCACGGTCGCGTTGCGGCGCCCGGTGGCGCCCGGCAGCAGGGCTTGCTCACCAAAAAATTCGCCGGTTTTAAGCGTTGCGATGGTGATTTCGCGACCGTTCGGGGAACCGATGCGCACATCGACTGCGCCCTCGAGCAAAATGTACATGCACTCGGCCAATTCGTTTTCTGCGAATACGACTTCATGCGGCGCATAGGGCATCACGACATTGCCCGGCATGTCGATAACTCTCTGTAGCTCATCGTTGTTCAAACCGTTGAGGATGGGAATCCTCCGCAGTAGTTCAACGCTCGGTCGCAGCATCACTAAAGTCGCGCCCCTGACAAAATTATTACAGGTGGGAGGATACTACAGGGGGGCCCACGACACCGAAATAGCATTGCTCAACCCCCGGGGTACGAGGCTAGAACTCCAGCACTCTCCGCGGGTAAAGTAGTCCGATGCCCCACCTCACCCTCATCATTATGCGCCACGCCAAAGCGTTGGCTGCCGGCGCGTCTGGCGGCGATTTTACCCGGCCGTTGGCACCGCGCGGACGAGTCGACGCCGCGCGTATGGGACGCTGGTTGTACGCGCGCTATCCCGACATTGACCGCGTGCTCGTCTCCCCGGCGCAGCGCACCCGCGAGACGCTGGCCGGCGTGTTGGCGGCGTGGCCTGACGCTGCGCCGACGGTGATTTGGGACCCCAGCATTTATCTCGCCGAACTCTCGAGCCTGCTGCGCGCGGTGGCTGCCCACGCCACGGGGAAGGTCTTGGTGCTGGGCCATAATCCCGGCATGGAGGAGTTGTTGCGGCAGGGCTTAGGCGAGGCCAGCGCGGAACTGGCGTGCGAGCTCATGCCCACTGCGGCGGTGTATGTCTTGGGGCTGGCCGCTGGGGGCGGGTCGCTCGCGGTGGCTGGCAGGGCCGCGCTGCTGGACCACATGCGCCCGACGCTGCTCGTCGATCCAGCTTAGCGCTCGGGACCACCGCTGGCGTTAAGCTGGTACTTGTGCAGCCTCGCGCTGCGAGGAAAAAATCCTAGCATGCCTGAAACCTCATCCTCCGCGTTGCAGTTCCCCTGCGCGTTTCCCCTCAAAATTATGGGGCGCGCCGGGGCCGATTTTGTCGCGCTGATGCTCACCATCGTTGAACGCCACACGGGGGAGGTCGCGCCCACTGCCCTGAGCGTGCGGGCGAGCCGCGGCGGCAACTATGTCTCGCTGACGGTGACGGTGCGCGCACACAGCCAAGCACAGTTGGACGACCTGTATCGCGAACTGAGCGGCCACGACCGGGTGGTCATGGTGTTGTGATAACTACCCTCGCGCCCGCCCGGGTCGTGCACCTCGGACGCGTGCCGTACACGCCTACTTGGGAGCGGATGCGGGACTTCACCACGCAGCGCACGGCGGACTCGCAGGACGAAATCTGGCTGTTGGAGCACGATGCCGTCTACACCCTGGGGCTCGCCGGAGACCCGCGTCACCTGCTTAATCCAGCCGGGACCCCGGTGGTCAAAACCGACCGGGGTGGTCAGGTGACCTGGCACGGGCCGGGGCAACTGCTGGCCTATGTCATGCTCGACCTGCGGCGACTGGGGCTAGGTCCACGCGAGCTGGTGCGAACGCTGGAAGAGGCGATTATTCAGACCTTGCGCCATTTTGGCGTGGCCGGCGCCCGCCGCGCGCGGGCGCCAGGGGTGTATGTGGGGGAGGCGAAAATTGCGGCGTTGGGTCTGCGGATCCGGGGTGGCAGCAGCTACCATGGCCTTGCGCTCAACGTGAACCCCGACCTCGGCGCCTTTGCCGGTATCAACCCGTGTGGCTACGAGGGCCTCGCGGTGACCAGCCTCGCCGCCCTGGGCCAGGCGCGCACGCCAGCCGAGGTCGGCCCGGTGCTCGTGGCGGCGCTGCAGGACGGGTTTTATGGCGACGCTGCGCGTCGCATAATGAATCCCACCCCAATCCCGCCAGCTGGATGATCCCAATATGACCGATAGCTCCATCACTCGCGCCCAACGCGGCGCCGACAAGGTCGCCAGAATTCCGGTGAAAGTAGAGCCTACCGTGGGCGCGCTGCCGCGCAAGCCGGCGTGGATCCGCGCCAAGGCGCCCACCGATCCCAAAGTGCTGGCGCTCAAGCAGTTGCTGCGAGAAAAAAACCTGCATACGGTATGTGAAGAGGCGTCGTGTCCTAATTTGGGGGAGTGCTTTAGCCACGGCACGGCGACCTTCATGGTCATGGGTGCGTTATGTACGCGCCGCTGCCCCTTTTGCGATGTGGCCCACGGTCGGCCTCAAGCGCTGGATCCGAACGAGCCCGCGCAACTGGGTGCGGCCGTGCGTTTAATGGGTTTGCGCTATGTGGTGGTGACCTCGGTTGACCGAGACGACCTGCGCGATGGCGGCGCGGCGCATTTCGCCGCCTGTATCACGGCAATTCGCCAGGCCTCGCCCAGCACCCAAATCGAAATTTTGACCCCGGATTTCAGGGGCCGCATGGCGCCTGCGCTGGCGGCCCTCGCCGCCACGGCACCGGATGTCTTCAATCACAATTTAGAAACCGTGCCGCGCCTGTATGCCAAAGTGCGGCCGGGGGCTGACTATCACTGGTCACTCGAGCTTATCCGGCGGGTGAAGGCAGCGTTACCCGGCGTGCCCACCAAGTCGGGTGTGATGCTGGGCCTAGGCGAGGAAATCGCGGAAGTGCACGCGGTGTTGCGCGACTTGCGCGCCCACGACTGCGACCGGGTCACGCTGGGACAGTATCTGCAACCCAGTCGCGCGCATTTGCCGGTGGAGCGTTTTGTGCACCCGGACGAATTCGCCGCGCTGGCCGTGTATGCGCGCGCGCTGGGTTTCGAGAACGTCGCCAGCGGACCGTTGGTGCGCTCGTCGTATCACGCCGACCGCCAAGCCGCCGGCGAACACATCAGCTAGCGCCTCGCAGGGCGCTAGCTGCGCCAGGAGCCTCGCGCCGCCCATGGCCATTTTTTTAACGAGCCTCTTGAAGGCACTTATCTTGCCGCCCGCCAGCAACGGGTGGCTGTTAGTGCTGGCCTACTGCAACCGTCGCCGTTGGCCGCGTGCGGCCCGTGTGTTGGCGCTGGCCAGCCTGCTGTCGCTGTTTGCGCTCAGCGTACCGCAGGTGTCCACGTTGCTCGCCAGCGGCCTGGAAACCGCCCCCCCGTTCGATTTGGCCCGCCCTGAAGTGGCGCACGTTCAGGCTATTGTGGTGCTGGGCACGGGCCGCTACGCAGACGCGCCGGAATATGGTCGCGACACGGTGTCGGTGCGCACGCTAGAGCGCTTGCGCTACGCCGCGCGGGTCCATCGCCTGACCGGTTGGCCCATTGGGGTGGTGGGTGGCCCCGCCATCCAGCACCCCGTTCCCGAGGCGCAAATGATGCGCCAGGTGCTCGAAAAGGAGTTTCAGGTACCGGTCAGGTGGTGCGAGGAGCGCAGCCGCAACACCGCGGAGAACGCCCGTTTTGCGCGCGCGCTGATCCCCGTCCACACCATTATGCTGGTGACGCAGGCCATGGATATGCCGCGTGCTGCCGAAAGCTTGCGCGGGGTGGGCTTCGAGGTGGTGCCCGCGCCGGTGGGCTTTGCTGACCGACCCAACGCCGCAGGCTCCTTGGTATTCGATTTCATTCCCGACGCCGCGGCGCTCGTGGTCTCGTGCACTGCACTCTACGAATACTTTGGGCGGTTGTGGTACCGGCTACGCTACTGAGTTACCAGCGCGGGCGGTGGCGCGGGCCGCCGATTAGGCGGCGCTAGCGTGCGGGGTCGGTGGCGGGGTCGATGGCGGGGTCGGCGCGCTCTACCCGCAGGACCAAAGCCCCCCGGGCTAAACGCGCGTGCACCGCCGCGCCGACGGCCACTTGGCTGGCGTCGCGGGCGATGTGGCCGTTGGCCTGCGTCACGATGGCGTAGCCGCGTTCGAGGGTTGCCGCGGGACTCACGGCGTGGAGGGTGCGCTGGGCCGCCGTCACCCGCGCTTGTAGACGCTGCAGCAGCGGCGGCAAGACGTTTCCTAACCGCCGCCACAGACCGTGCTCTTGCGCACGCGCCAGCGCCAGACGGTGCGCGGGACTCGCGCCCGCCAGTGCGGCACTCGCCGCCGCTAGGCGCGCGTGCTTCAACTGCCAAGTTCGTTGCTGCGCGGGCAGGATGCGGCGCAGCAGCTCGTCTAAACGCTGATGGTGCTGTTCGATGCGCCGGCCGGGATGCACCAGGCGCCCCTGCGCACCCGCTAAGCGCTGGCGCAGCAGCACCATGCGGTAGCCAAGGGTGGTCGTGAGGCGGCCCACTAGCGCATCTAAACGCTGCTGGTGCTGCTCGATACGCCGGCCGGGATGCACCAGACGCCCCTGCGCACCCACGAGGCGCTGGCGGCTCAGCGTTAAGCAGTGAGCGAGGGTCGTGCGGAGCCGGCGCTGCAGCCCGTTGAACTGTTGCAACACGGCCCGCCGCTCAGGGGCGCTGATTTCGGCGGCCGCGGAGGGCGTTGGCGCCCGCACATCGGCCGCGAAATCTGCCAGCGAAAAATCAATTTCATGCCCAATGCCGCAGATGGTCGGCAGTCTTGATGCGCCGATCGCCCGTACGACGGCCTCTTCGTTGAACGACCACAGGTCTTCGAGCGAGCCGCCGCCACGCGCCACGATGAGCACCTCGCATTCGGCCCGCCGGTTCGCCGCGGCGATCGCCGCGATGATCTCGCCCGCGGCGGCCACGCCCTGCACCGCACAGGGATAGACAAACACCCGGATCGAGGGATTGCGCCGCGCGAGCACCTGCAGGATGTCCCGGACCGCCGCGCCGGTAGGCGAGGTCACGACGCCGATGGCTCTGGGCCACGCGGGCAGCGGGCGCTTGCGGGCCGTCTCGAACAGGCCTTCGGCCGCCAGCTTCTGTTTCAAGGCCTCAAAGCGTAGGCGCAGCAGCCCTTCACCGGCGGGTTCCAGGTGCTCGACCACCAACTGAAACTCGCCGCGCGGCTCATAAAAGCTGATGCGCGCGTAGGCCAGCACCTGCATGCCATCGGTCGGTCGAAAGCTTAGTTGCCCAGCCCGCAGGCGAAACATTGCGCAACGCGCTTGGGCTGAGGGGTCTTTGAGGGAGAAATAAAGATGGCCAGAGGCCGGCCTCGCCAGATTGGAAATCTCGCCCGCGACCCACTGCGCGCCAAAATTCCCCTCGATCGAGGCCCGCACTTCGCGATTCAGGCGGGACACGGTGTAGACGTCGCGGCTCATGCGCCCATTAGACCGCAAAACTCGCCGCCGATCCGCGCTGGTTTTGCAAGGCGGCTGCAACGCCTATAATTGCCGTCCCCCTCATGAACTGGAACGGTGTGCACCATGCGCATTTCGGGTGACGGACTGACTTTCGACGACGTACTGCTCCTGCCCGACTACTCCGAGGTGCTGCCGCGGGAAGTGGACCTGTGTACGCGGCTGACGCGCACCATCAACCTTCAGGTGCCGCTGTTGGCGGCGGCCATGGATACCGTTACCGAAGCCCGTCTCGCCATCGCGCTGGCCCAGGAGGGTGGCATCGGCATCGTGCATAAAAATATGTCGGCCGAGGACCAAGCCGCGCAGGTGCGGCAGGTCAAAAAGTTCGAAAGCGGCGTGATCCGTGATCCCATCACGGTGTCGCCCGACGCCAGCATTGGCGACGTGATGGCGCTGACCCGCGCCAAGCGCATTTCGGGGGTGCCGGTGGTCGATAACGGGCGACTCGTGGGCATCGTCACGAGCCGCGACCTGCGGTTTGAATCCCGCTTCGAGGCGCCGGTTCGCGAAATCATGACCCCTCAGGCGCGGCTCATTACGGTACCCGAGAACGCCGACAAGGCGCTGGTCATCGGGCTGCTGCATAAGCATCGGATCGAGAAAGTGCTGGTGGTGAACGAGCAATTCGCGCTGCGTGGTCTGATCACCGTCAAAGACATTCAAAAAGCCGACGAATTCCCCAACGCTTGTAAGGACGCCTACGAGCGGTTGCGCGTGGGGGCGGCGGTCGGCACGGGGCCAGGCACCTACGAGCGCATCGAGGCGCTGATCGATGCCGGCGTAGACGTCATCGTGGTTGACACCGCGCATGGTCATTCGCGCGGCGTGCTGGACACCGTGCGCTATGTCAAAAAGCACTTCCCGGATGTCCAGGTCATCGGCGGAAATATTGCCACCGCCGCCGCCGCGCTCGCGCTGGTAGAAGCCGGTGTCGATGCGGTTAAAGTTGGCATCGGCCCGGGCTCCATTTGTACCACCCGCATCGTGACCGGCGTTGGCGTGCCGCAAATCACGGCCGTGGCCGATGTGGCCGCGGCGCTGGCGGGGACCGAGGTGCCGCTCATTTCAGATGGCGGCATTCGGTATTCGGGCGATGTCGCCAAAGTGATGGTGGCGGGGGCGCACGCGGTGATGTTGGGCAGCCTGTTTGCCGGCACCGAGGAGGCGCCGGGCGAGGTCGAGCTTTTTCAGGGCCGCTCGTACAAATCCTATCGCGGCATGGGCTCTTTGGGCGCGATGGCGCAGCGCCATGGGTCGTCCGACCGGTATTTTCAGGAAGACAGCGAACTCGAAAAACTCGTGCCCGAAGGCATCGAGGGCCGGGTTCCGTACAAGGGACCGCTGCGAAATATCGTGCTCCAACTCCTCGGCGGATTGCGCGCGGCGATGGGTTATACCGGCTGCCAGAACATCGCAGAACTGCGCACTAAACCCCGCTTTTTACGCGTAACGCTGGCCGGCATGCGCGAAAGCCACGTGCACGATGTGCAAATCACCAAGGAAGCGCCCAACTATCGGGTGGATTGAGCAAGCATGAGCGGCAGTTCAGCGCCGATCCATGCCGACCGTATCCTCATCCTGGATTTCGGCTCCCAGTACACCCAACTGATCGCGCGGCGGGTCCGCGAGGCGCAGGTCTACTGCGAAATTAAACCCTGGGACGTGGCCCCGGCGTTTATCCACGAATTTGGTGCTAGGGGCGTCATTCTGTCCGGCGGCCCAGAATCGGTGACGGCACACGGTGGCCCCAGTGCACCGGCCACCGTGTTTAGTGCAGGCGTCCCCGTGCTCGGGATCTGCTATGGCATGCAGACCATGGCGCAGCAATTGGGCGGCGCGGTGGCAACCTCGGCCAAGCGTGAGTTTGGTTATGCGCAGGTGCGCGCGCGCGGTCACTCGGCGCTATTACGCGACCTCGCCGACCACACCAACGACGCCGGTCATGGGTTATTGGATGTCTGGATGAGCCACGGCGACCACGTCACCGAGTTGCCGCCGGGGTTCAAATGCATCGCCTCTACCAGTACCTCGCCGATCGCCGGCATGGCCGACGAAACCCGCCATTTCTATGCGCTGCAGTTTCATCCCGAAGTGACCCACACCCATCAGGGCGAGGCCATCCTCGGGCGTTTTGTCCACACGATTTGCGGCTGTCGGCGGCTGTGGAACAGCGCCAATATCCTCGCGGAGGCCAGCGCACGAGTCCGCGCCCAAGTGGGCAGCGACGCGGTCTTGTTGGGGCTGTCGGGCGGCGTGGATTCCTCGGTGGTAGCCGCCCTCCTCCAGCGTGCCATTGGCGCCCAGCTGACCTGCATCTTTGTCGATAACGGCCTGCTGCGCGCCAATGAGTCGAACGAAGTCATGGCCATGTTCGCCGCTCATTTGGGCGTTAAGGTTTTGCGCATCGACGCCGAGGCGCGCTTTCTCGACGCCCTGCAAGGTGAAGCCGACCCCGAAGCCAAGCGCAAAATCATCGGGCGTGTATTCATCGAAGTCTTTGAGGCCGAAGCGCGCAAACTGCCGGGCGTCAAATGGCTGGCGCAGGGGACTATCTACCCCGATGTCATCGAATCCGCCGCCGCGGGGACCGGCAAGGCGCACGTCATCAAGTCCCATCACAACGTGGGTGGATTGCCGGCAGACATGAATCTCAAGCTGGTTGAGCCGTTGCGCGAACTCTTTAAGGACGAAGTGCGAAAGCTCGGCTTAGCACTGGGCCTGCCGCGCGCCGTGGTGTTTCGGCATCCCTTCCCCGGGCCCGGCCTCGGCGTGCGGATCCTCGGCGCAATCCACAAGCCGTTTGCGGACTGTTTGCGTTTGGCCGATGCCATCTTTATCGAAGAACTCCGCCGCCACGATCTCTACGACCGCGTGAGCCAAGCCTTCGCGGTTTTTCTGCCGGTGAAATCGGTGGGCGTACAGGGCGACGGACGGCGCTACGACCACGTCATCGCGCTGCGTGCGGTAGAAACCATCGATTTCATGACCGCTCATTGGGCTCATCTGCCTTACGAATTTCTCGACCACGTCTCCACGCGCATCATCAACGAGGTGCCCGGCGTATCGCGGGTGGTGTACGACATTTCGGGGAAGCCGCCGGCGACGATCGAGTGGGAATAGCGCGTTTTTTGCGGCCTGTCGGTTACCCGCCAGTGCGCGCGCGACGCCCGCCCTAAGCCCTCCAACGGTGAGGGCGGCCTGTTGGGGCCGCAACGCGGCGGCGTTCAGCGGGGGTCTTGACTGCCCAGTAAGTCGCGCGGTTTTTGCGCCGCCTTAGTGCGCACTGCAGCGGCCGGAAGGTGTTCGGCCGGGCCGGGGGGACTGGCGGTGTGTCCACCCGGCACAGGCCACCACGCCCAGCGCGGACGGTGGTTCTAGACGGCGCTGGCATCAGCCCTAACCCTGGGTGACACCATCGGTACCGGCGCCCCGGGGTGGCCGGGCGCCGCGTGGCCGCGAGTCACGAGCGCGTGCGCGCGGCTGCGAGCGGCGCCGGGCGCGTTACCGCCGTGGCGGTGCGTGGGGTCTAGTTTCGAGAGACACCCCACGCTCTGCGTGGCGTGTGCCAGCGGTCGATTGAGATATTGCTGAATGGCCCGTCGTGAGGGCTCACGTTCACGGGGGCGGACTGCTTAAATTTGGCGGCCAAGCACAGATCGCGCGACCAACTCGGGCAGATTCGAATGCGATGAGTCGCACGGGCAATACAGCGCCGCGTGTGCGCGTTATGCGCGCTGCAGTCCCTCCGGCGAGGTCATCGATCTGGGCGGTCTGTGCATCGCCAATTCGCGCCACCCGTGGGCCCTGTTGAATGCCGCAGTGCTCACAGCGCCCGTGTCCTCCCAAGGCGAACTTGCCGCATGCGTTGAGGGCGCAGTGGCGTATTTCCGCCGCGAAAACCAGCCGTGGTTCCTCGCTGCGGGCGAGACCTGGTTGGGGGATGGCGCTCAGGAAACGCCGGCAGCTCTTGGTCTTGCCAAGACCGGCAGCAGGGTCGGGATGGTCACCGAGCAGGTGACCCCACCGGCTCGACCGCTGCCCGAGGTTGAAATCCGCCTGGTCGACGATGAGGCCGGCCGGCGAGGCCTGTCCGATCTGAACGCTGCCGCCTACGACGTCTCGCTCGATTGGGTGCGAGACCTCGCGATGAGCGAGTCCCTCTGGAAAGACTCGCTGTACGGGTACAACGCGTAGGTCGACGACCAGCCTGTTTCAACCGCCATCGTCCTGCCGCAAAACGGCGTTCTCTATGTTGGTTGGGTGGCCACGGCGGCCGCCTATCGCCGCCGTGGTCTGGCCGATCTGGTCATGCGCCGGGCGCTAGAGCAGGCCACCCGGGACACAGGCATCACGCGAACCGCGCTGCACGCAACGGCCGACGGCTATCCCGGCTATCTGCAGCTGGGTTACCGATCGGTCGAGAAATTTGCGCTGTACGGCGCAGTTTAAGATACGTTGGGCCACGTTCCCCGGCGCCCGCCGAGATTGAGCACCCGGCTCGCAGGAGACGGTTGCTCGTAGCCGGTCGATTTCCAGGTACTGGGTCGCCAAGTCTGTAGCGTTGGTCACCCGCGGGCATTCCTCGGTCCACTGGTGACTTAGCAAATGGCCTTGCTCCGGGTTGTTGGTTGGTGATCTTGGCTGTTTGAACGCGACCGCGGTCAGCTAAGACGCCATACCGTGACAGCACTGAGGACATCATGCCGGCACCGCTGGATCTGATGACGCGACTGGCGGCACGGTTGCCGCCGCCACGGATGCACCTGACGAGGTTCCACGACGTGTTCGCCCCCGCAAGCTGCGCACGGCGCTAACCCCCACGCACTGCGGCCGAGGTGCGGCGAAGCTGCCGCCCGCTCATCCGGCCAAGCCCGCGACGCCCTGACAGGTGGCGATGAACTGGGTACGGCGCCTCGGCGGTATCAGGCCCAGCTTCCGCTAGGGGCGCCGACAGAAGATTCAGCGTTCGGTTGACGGTCCGGCGGGCCACTGTGGTCGCTGCACCCGCATTTTCATGAGGGCGGGTTTGAACTCCTCAACCCATCGCGGTAAACGACAAAGCCCGGCCCCCTGATGCGAGAGAACTGGGCTGCGGTTGTCAGCGGCGGGCCAGAACACTGGGTTCCAATAACTTGCTCAACTTGGGCAGGACTTGGTTTTTGGTGAGGTCAGGGATTCAAACTCCCGACTCCTCAACACGAGGGCCCGCTGGAAAAATCGTGCGCTAAGCCGCGCTGCTGTCTTTACTTGGCCAAGGGCCGACCACGCGATGCGCGCTCAGCTTTCAGCGCCGCACCGACAGCGCCAATGCCAGCAACTCCCGGACCGATTCTGGGCTCTTGCCCGCTGCGCGCTGGCTGACGGCCAGTGCGAGCTGTTCGAGCACATCGCCCGCTGCGAGTCCCGCCGCAACGCCACCACGCCATTTGCCGCTGGCTGCGCCGTCGTTAAAAAACTGGGGGTCGCGTGCAAGGATGTGTGCCTCAATGGCTGCAATGTTCAGCGGTGTCTGCGCACCAAAGCGCGAGCGCATGGCGCGCGTCTTCACGAACAGGCAACCCACCTCCATGCGCTGGTCTTCGCTGGCCAAGCGGATCAGATCATCCAGCTCGGCGACACCGCTAGCGGGGCTTGAGAGCAGCGCTTCCACTGGCCCCAAAACCGTCTGGGCACAGCGCCCCAGCACGGCTGCGGTCAACCCATCCTCGCGGCCCAAATCGCGCGACAGCGAGGGCTTGGACACCCCCGCCAGCGCACAAACGGCGTTGACCGAGGTCGCGGCCATGGCGTCTTGCCAGTAGGCATCCATGGCCGTCTCAAGAACAGGCGCTCGGTTCCGGGTTATCGGGCGCCCACGTCGACGGGCTGGCTACAGGTTTTTCATGGTTTATGTTGCGCCAGGGTAGGTCATTCAAATTCTTGAGTTTCTGTACTTTTAACTGGGCGTTATTAGACCTGAACAAATTAAGCAAAGTGGTCGTCATCACAGGCTGCAGCAGCGGCTGCGGCGAGGCGCCCTCAAGGCCGTCGTCAACAAGGGCTATCGCGTCTGGGGCACCCTGCGTGATGCCCAAGGGCGCAGCGCGGCCCAAACAGCGGCGTTGGAGGCGGATTCAAACAGCGTTTCGGTGATCGACATGGACGTGACCGATGACGCTTCTGTAGCGGCGGGCTTTGCCAAAATTCTGAGCGACGGCCCCCGTTGATGTCCTGCTCAACAACGCGGGCATCATGTACCTGGGTATCACTGAGGCCTGCAGCAGCGCTCACTGCCAAAGAGCAGATGCAGACCAATTACCATGGAGCGATCCGCACCCTGCAAGCGGTGTTGCCCGCGATGCGCGCTCCCGAGTCAGGGCTCATCATCAATACCTCACCGCTGGTCGGTCAAATTTCGCCACCATTTTTCTCGACCTACAGCGCCACCAAGCAGGCGCTGGCGGGCTACACACAGGGCTTGCGCTATGAGGTGTCGCCATTCGGCAATTGATGTGGCCATTGTCGAGCCTGGTCCATTTGGCACCGGCCTACTGGCATCCGGCCAAGCGCCTGAGCGCGGCGATGTTCTGGCCAGTTAGGGCGACTTGGCGGGGGTGCCAGCGGCGCTGGGGGCTCACTTTACCGCGTTGCTGCAGCGTGAGGCGGCACCTAAGCCACGACTTGTGGTGGACACCTACTTGGCGCTTGCTGAGATGCCCGCTGGCAAACGTCCAAGCCGCACCGTGGTGGGCATCACTTGGGGTGGGGACGAAATGAATGCCGCGAAACAACCCATTCAAGACCGGGTGCTCAAGGCGCTGCAACTGGAAGGTGTTTTTGGAGGTGCTGAGGCGCGAGTTTAGCGGTGTAAATCCCTTGCCAGCGTTCGAGGCTGTGGGCACGCCATCCTCGGTTTATCGAAACCAACCTCAAGCCATGGGGTGATTAACCAATGACTGACTTACAAATATCCACAATCGCGCTACTGCTGTGCCTTGCCCTTGTTCATGGAGCACAGCTCAGCCGCCCGCTATGGGTGCGGTGGGCGGT
Organism: Gammaproteobacteria bacterium; assembly: GCA_009692365.1. Taxonomy (GTDB): domain Bacteria; phylum Pseudomonadota; class Gammaproteobacteria. Next base: position 12,512 of record SHZJ01000025.1, on the reverse strand, counting down.
GAACTTAGTGCCGCCCTTTTTTGCCCCCGGTTTGCCAAGCCCGTCAAAATCTCTCACTTATGACGAGGAAATCACCGTGCTGGATGGGGCATTGCGGCGCGCGTCAAGATAGTTGTCGCCTGAGTCATGCCGCCAACGCCTGACTAGCGCGAGCCGCCAAATGCGCCTTTATGACGCAGTCTCGTGCTGGCTTGCGCGTCACGGCTCCGATGGGAGCCCAGCGCCGAGTGTTGCCGGACCCGCGCGCCGGGCTGAGTGCTCGCGCGCTGCGATACAAGGCCTGTCGAGCAGCCAGAATCTCGTGGTCATCGCTGGTGTGGCGCTGCGCCGGACTGACGTCGCGAATGCCGCTGTGACGATGATCGAAGTTGTACCAATGGACGAAGTCCGCGGCCCAGGCTCGAGCCTTGACCAAGGTCAGCAAAGCCCGGGGCGGGAAACTCGGGCCGGTATTTGGCGGTACGAAACAGCGACGCGGCAAAAGCGTTGGCGTGGCTGGCGCGCGGCCGGGACTACGAAGGTTTGACGCCAAGCCGGTTGCGCATTGCCAATACCGTCGTGGCTTTGAGCGTCGAGCCGTGGTCGCCATGCCGCACGGGCTTGGGACCCATCGCGGCAATGCCCTGGGCCAAGGCGGTGCGGCAAACCAGCTGAGCGGCATGATCGGCGTGACCGACGTCAGGGACTTCCCAGCCCCCGATCTTGCGCCGGTACAGGTCGAGGATCAGATCCAGGCAGAACCCGCGCCCCATTACCGGTGCGGGCAGATATGTCCTGTCCCAGCACCACCCCTGCCGTGGGGCGGTGGCGCTATGCGTGGTGGGCGGCCGGCCCGCCTTGGGTGCCTGGGCGCGTCCGCGGTGAGCGGTTTGCCCGTGCGCCTTCAGTAGGCGGCTGAAGGTGGATTCGCTAGCGAGGTAGATCCGTTCGTTGGCCAGCATTGGCACGCTGCGCGCCGGTGGCACAGCGGCAAAGCGCGGCTCATTAGCCACGGCAAGCACGCGCGCACGCTCGGCCTCGCGCAGGGCATGGCCAGGCACCAGACGCACCGCCTGCGGCCGGCGCGCATTCCGTATGAACCAGAACACACGCCAATACGAAATCGCCCCTGATTACCCGGCAACCCGCACCAATAGGGCGATTGAAAATCCGTACTGACACCCCGGAGGTCAACGGGTTTCGAGAAAAACGGCCCGTAGGACGCGGAATCCGGAGAATGCGGGGTGGCGAGGTCAGGAGGTAGAAACGAAAAACCCCACAGAGCGAGTGGCTCGGCGGGGCTATCGCCCAGTCAGCGACTGGTGTTGCCAGATGTTCTGGCGGAGAGAGAGGGATTCGAACCCTCGATAGAGTTTTTGACCCTATACTCCCTTAGCAGGGGAGCGCCTTCAGCCACTCGGCCATCTCTCCGGGGTGGGCAGGATAACCGCCTGCGCTTGCTGTCGTAAAGCGAAGTCTCTCCGACTTCTCACGATTCCTGCGCGTCCGCTAGGACATCGCCGGATCCTTGCTGAATGCGCTGATAAATCTCTTCTCGATGCACTGACACATGCTTGGGGGCGTTCACGCCGATTCTGACTTGGTTTCCTTTGATTCCTAGTACTGTGACATTGACTTCGTCGCCAATCATGAGCGACTCGCCAACTTTTCTCGTTAGGATGAGCATGTCCGTTCTCCAACCTGCCTCGGGGCCTAAATGCTTGTTTGCCAAAGGTCGCCGGTGGCGTATTAGGGCCGCTGGCCGGGTTAGCCGCAGTGTACCTAATAACCCGCCACATCTTTTTTGAGAGTCTTGCCTAGAAAGCGCGGCGGCAGCCCTCTTTTGCCGGTTGCCCCCGCGTCGAACACAAGTCCGCCATTCCAACTTTATGGCGCGCCTCGCCGCAGCGCGGTCAGTGCGGTGTAGCGGTTAAGGATCCTCCGCCAGCTTAAACTCCGAATGGAGCACCCGCACTGCCAGTTCTGCGTACTTGTCTTCCAATACGACCGAGATCTTGATTTCGGATGTTGAAATCATTTGGATATTGATCCCCTCGCTGGCGAGCGCCCGAAAGGCCCGACTGGCAATGCCTGCGTGCGAGCGCATGCCAACCCCGACGACGGAGACTTTGACGATCTTGCGGTCGCCCAACACGGCGCGTGCAGCGAGCGTCGCCGCGCAGGTCTGAACGATCGCCAAGGCTTTGTCGTAGTCGTTGCGATGGACGGTAAAGGTGAAGTCTGCGGAGCCGTCCGCGCTGACGTTTTGCACGATCATGTCTACTTCAATGTTGGCGTCCGCAATCGGGCCCAAAATGCTGCTGGCGATGCCGGGGCGGTCGGGCACGCCCAGGACGGTGAGCTTGGCCTCGTCGCGGTTGAGCGTAACGCCGGAAATTAGGGCGGCTTCCATCATGTTTTCCTCAGTCGTGATCAGCGTCCCTGGTCCTTCCTTGAAGGATGACAAGACCCGCAGCGTTACCTTGTATTTGCTCGCAAATTCCACCGAACGGCTCTGTAGCACCTTAGCCCCTAGACTCGCCATCTCCAGCATTTCTTCGTAGGTGATGCGCTCCAAGCGCCGGGCCTCGGGCACGATGCGGGGGTCGGTGGTGTAGACGCCATCAACGTCCGTATAAATCTGACATTCGTCGGCCTGCAGCGCTGCCGCCATCGCCACGCCGGTGATATCAGAGCCACCTCGACCCAAGGTGGTGATATTGCCGTGCGCGTCGATGCCTTGAAAGCCCGCCACCACCACCACCCGGCCGCGGGCTAAATCAGCGCGAACCTTGTCCGCGTCAATCGCCAAAATGCGCGCCTTGTTAAAGGCCGAGTCGCTCAAAATGCTGACCTGCGCGCCCGTGTAGGAGACCGCGGGTACCCCCTCGGCTTCAAGGGCCATGGCCAGCAGACCGATGGTGACCTGCTCACCGGTCGCCAGCACAACGTCGAGTTCGCGCGCCGAGGGTGGGTTCTGGATGGCTCGCGCCAGCCCCAAGAGGCGGTCGGTCTCGCCCGACATGGCCGACAACACCACCACCAGTTGGTGCCCAGCGCGATGCTCGCGCGCCACGCGCTGCGCTACCGTCTGCAGGCGTTCGACGGTCCCCACCGAGGTGCCGCCGTATTTTTGGACTATGAGGCTCATGAATATCTCTTGGTTCGCGGACGAATCAGCTCAGACGGGCGCTTACCCAGCCTGCAACCGACGCCAGCGCCGCCGGCAGCGCCGCCAGATCGGGGCCTCCCGCTTGCGCCAGATCGGGCCGGCCGCCGCCTTTGCCACCGAGTTGCGCCGCCACGAAGTTAGCCAGTTGGCCGGCATTGATTTGCGCGGTGAGGTCGCCGGTCACGCCGGTCACCAGTTTCACTTTATCTTCTTCGATGGTGGCTAAAACGATGACGGCACTGTGCAGTTGGTCTTTGAGCTGGTCGAGGGTGTCGCGCAGCGTCGTGGCGTCGGCCCCGGGCAGTGTTTCCACCAGCAGCTTCGCAGCGCCGATGCTCACGGCGCTGCGGGCAAGGTCGCGGCCAGAGTGGCCGGCGAGCTTGGCTTTGAGGGTTTGGAGCTCTTTCTCTTGCGCGCGTACGCGCTCGTTGAGCTGGGTAATTTTGACGCTGATATCGTCGCGGCCACCCGCTTTTACACTCAGCGCAATTGCGCGCAAGGCGTGTTCGTTGTGGAGCGTATGCTCGAGGGCGGGGGCGCCCGCCATCGCCTCGATGCGTCGCACGCCGGCGGCCACCCCGCTTTCGGACACCAGGCGGAACACGCCAATCTCACCGGTGTGCGCAACATGGGTGCCGCCGCACAGCTCGGTGGAAAAATCGCCCATGGCGAGCACCCGCACCTCATCGCCATATTTCTCGCCGAACAGCGCCACCGCCCCGGCTGCGAGCGCCACGGGGTAGCTCATCAGGCGGGTGTCCACTGCGTGATTAGCCCGTATTTGTTGGTTGACGAGGCGCTCGATGGCGCTAAGTTCCGCGGTGCTCAGCGCCGCGGTGTGCGCGAAATCGAAACGCAAACGTTCTGCGTCCACCAGCGAGCCTTTTTGCTCTACGTGCGGACCAAGGAGCTGGCGCAGCGCGGCATGCAGGAGGTGGGTGGCCGAATGATTAGCTCGGGTTGCGCTGCGCCGGGCGTCGTTGATCTGCGCGCTGAGGTCGCCGCCCACGGCGAGCTGTCCCTGACTGAGCTGCCCTAGGTGCAAGTGCAGCCCGCCCTGCTTGCGGGTGTCGGTCACCTCAAACACGCCCTGCGTGCCCAGCAGCTGCCCGCGGTCGCCAATTTGCCCGCCCGATTCCGCATAAAACGGGGTGCGGTCTAGGACCACCACGGCGAACGTTCCGGCTTCGATCGCCGCCACTGCGCCCCCCTCGACAAAAATGCCGGTCACCCGGGCGTGCGTAACCGCCTGCTCGTAGCCGCTAAAGACCTGCGTGTCACCCAGCGGCGCCAAGCTGCCGGCGGCAATGGCGTGCGCCGTATCGGCGTGGGCAAAGTGACTGGCGGCGCGGGCCCGTTCGCGTTGGGCGTTCATGGCGGCCTCGTAGCCCGCCATGTCGATGGCCAGGCCACGTTCGCGCGCGATGTCAGCGGTGAGGTCCACGGGAAACCCAAAGGTATCATTGAGCTTGAACGCCACGTCACCGGGAATGATTTTGCCGCTCAGATTGGCGATTGTTTGCTCGAAAATGCGCAGCCCATGGTCGAGGGTTTCGGCGAAGCGTTCTTCTTCCTGCTTTAAGACCTCGGCGATGCGCACTGAACGCTCCTGAAGTTGCGGAAAAGCCGTGCCCATTTCGCCCGCTAGCGGGGCGACCAAGCGATGGAAAAACGGCTCGCGAAAACCGAGCTTGTTCCCGTGCCGCAGCGCCCGGCGCAGAATTCTTCGCAGCACGTAACCGCGACCTTCGTTGCTCGGCACCACGCCGTCCATCACCAAAAACGCGCAGGCGCGAATGTGGTCGGCAATGACCCGCAGCGAGCTTGAGTCTAGGAGTGCGCTGGGCGCGAGGTTGCGGATGGCCAAGATGAGATTGCGCAACAGATCGATGTCGTAGTTGTCGTGGACCCCCTGCAGCACTGCCGCGATGCGCTCCAGCCCCATCCCGGTATCCACCGAAGGGCGCGGAATGCGCTTGAGCTCTCCACCCGCAGCGCGCTCAAACTGCATAAAGACCAAATTCCAGATTTCGATATAACGGTCGCCATCGGCCTGCGGCGTGCCCGGCGGCCCGCCCGCGATGGAGGGCCCGTGGTCAAAGAAAATTTCGCTACACGGCCCGCACGGGCCGGTGTCGCCCATCGTCCAAAAGTTGTCTTTTTCGCCGCAGCGCGTGAGGCGCCGGGGGTCGACGCCAATGTGATTGAGCCAGATATCGGCGGCCTCATCGTCGGTTTCGAAAACCGTCACCCACAGGCGATCGACCGGCAGAGCGAAGCGTTGGGTCAGCAGCTCCCAAGCGAATTCGATGGCTTCGCGCTTGAAGTAATCGCCGAAACTAAAATTTCCGAGCATCTCAAAGAAAGTGTGGTGGCGCGCGGTATAACCCACGTTGTCCAAGTCGTTGTGCTTGCCGCCGGCCCGCACGCAGCGCTGTGAGCTGGTAGCCCGCCGGCGCGGACGCTCTTCAAGGCCAAGAAACACATCCTTGAACTGCACCATGCCGGCGTTGGTGAACAACAGCGACGGGTCGTTGCCGGGCACCAAAGAACTGCTGGTCACTATCTCGTGATTTTTTTCGGCGAAGTAATCCAGGAATCCCTGGCGAATATCAGAACTCTTCATACAGGCGCCTGCTGTGGACGTTGGGTCAGTCGTGATGGTCGGCGTTGGCACTGCCCACCAACGCGGCGGCAATCTGCGCGTGACTGAAGCCGCGGTATTCGAGGAAGCGGATGCGCTTCGCGCGGTCTTTTAAGTCACCTATCGCCGTGGGGAATTTTTTCGCCAGTACCTTACGGGCGTGTTGCGCCCAGAGGCTGTCCTGCACCGGTAAGCCGGTGCGCACCAATTCGTCTGGCACGCCGCGGGCGCGCATTTCCTGCGCAATTCGCACCGGCCCTTGGCCGCGACCCGCCCGCGAGCGCACAAAAACCTCCACAAACCGGTGCTCGTCCAAGAGGCTCTGTTGCGCGAGTTCATCGAGCACCACGCCGATAGTTTTTTCGGCATGACCGCGCAGCGCGAGCTTACGTTGGAGTTCGCCGCGCGTGTGCTCGCGGCGGGCCAAGGCGGCCAGCGCTTGCCGTCGCGCGCCTGCCGCCGGGTCCTCGCTCAGAGTTCGGTCTCCGCCTCGTCTTCGTTCACGGTGGCCGTGGCTTGCGGCATCGCGACCGCCCGGATGGAGGCCTCGAGTTCCGCGGCAATAGCCGGGTGCTCCTTCAGGTAGGTGCGCACGTTCTCCTTGCCTTGGCCCAGGCGCTCGCCCTTGTAGGCGTACCACGCACCGGTTTTATCTAAGAACCCCTGCGCGACGCCGAGTTCCATGATCTCGCTTTCGCGCGACACCCCTTCGTTGTAAATGATGTCGAAAGTGGCCTGCTTGAAGGGCGGCGCCACTTTGTTTTTCACCACTTTAACGCGGGTTTCGTTGCCGATGATTTCGTCTCCCCGCTTGAGGGAGCCGATGCGGCGGATGTCCAAGCGCACCGAGGCATAGAATTTCAGGGCGTTGCCGCCGGTAGTGGTTTCTGGGCTCCCGAACATCACGCCGATTTTCATGCGAATTTGGTTGATGAAAATCACGAGCGTATTGGCGCGATTGATGTGGGCGGTGAGTTTGCGCAAGGCCTGCGACATCAGGCGCGCCTGTAGCCCCATGTGGCTGTCACCCATTTCGCCCTCGATTTCGGCTTTGGGGGTCAGGGCCGCCACCGAATCCACCACAATGACGTCCACAGCGCCCGAACGCACGAGCATGTCGGTGATTTCCAGCGCCTGCTCGCCGGTATCGGGCTGCGAAACCAGCAAGTCGCTGATCTTCACCCCGAGCTTTTCGGCGTATTGGGGGTCTAGGGCGTGTTCGGCGTCGATAAACGCCGCCGTGCCGCCTTTTTTCTGCATTTCCGCGACCACATGCAGTGCCATGGTGGTTTTGCCGGAGGATTCGGGCCCAAAGATTTCCACCACTCGCCCGCGTGGCAGCCCGCCCACGCCCAGCGCCAGGTCGAGGCTTAGCGAGCCGGTAGAAACCACGTCGATATCGCGCACGGTATTGGCCCCCATCCGCATGATGGACCCCGTACCGAACTGCTTTTCAATCTGCGCCAGCGCCGCTCCTAGCGCTTTCTGTCGATGGTCATCCATGTAATTCCCCTGTCGGTTGTTGAACTTTGCCGTCTGCGTCACCGGGTGGATTATTGCACAGGTGTTCGAGGCGTTTCATTTGGTGCGGAGCCGCAGGGTGCCCCTAAGCGGTGCGCGGCGCGGCTTGGCTAGGCCAGCGCCTGCCCGGTGGCCAGCGCGATGAGCCCGGCCAGCGCGGTCTGCACGCTTTGCGCTCGCACGGCGGCCCGGTCACCGGCAAAGCAGCAGCGCCGAGTGATGGTTACACCGGTGCGCAGGGCGTAGCCAAAGCACACCGTGCCGACGGGCTTCTCGGCGCTGCCCCCGCCCGGCCCGGCAACCCCGGTGACCGCCACGCTCAGCGTGGCGGTGGAATGCGCCAGTGCGCCAATGGCCATCGCCCGCGCCACGGCTTCGCTCACGGCACCAAACTGGGCGAGGGTGCTGGGCGGCACGCCTAGCATTTCGGTTTTGGCAAGGTTGGAGTAGGTGACAAACCCACGCTCAAACCATCCCGAGCTGCCCGCAATGTCGGTGACCGCGGTGGCGATGCCGCCCCCGGTGCACGATTCTGCGGTCGCCAGCAGCCCCTGCTGTGCGCTCAGGTGCTCGCCGAGCAAGGTGGCGAGCGCCGCGGCGCTGGGGTGGGTCGGGTGGGGGGGCAGGGTCATCGACGTGCCTTGAAGAACTGTTGGAGCTGGGTGGCCGCAACAGCGGCCTGCACGCCAGCGGTGATGGCCACCCGGTGGTTGAGTCGGGTGGTGTTGAGTACATCGAACACCGAGCCGGCGGCGCCGGTGCGAGGGTCGGGGGTCGCGTACACCACCCGCGCGATTCTGGCATGCAGGATGGCGCCGCTGCACATGGCACACGGCTCTAGCGTGACGTAAAGGGTGGCACCCGTCACCCGATAGTTGCCCAGCCGCGCGGCGGCGGCCCGCAAGGCCACCATTTCTGCGTGCGCCGTGGGATCCACGGTGCTGATGGGGCGGTTCCAGCCCTCGCCGATCACGGTGCCCTGCAGCACCACCAAAGCCCCCACCGGCACCTCACCCATCCGGGCCGCCGCCTCTGCCAGCGCCAGCGCGCGCTCCAGATAGCGCCGGTCTTGGTCCGTGGCGGCGTTGGGGATGGCTCTGCCCGGGGCGGCGTCGAGAGCTGGGCGGGGTTCCATACGGGCGGTGACTCCAAGTTGGGCTGGCGCGCCAATGATAGCGAAAGCAGCTCACCGACCGGCCTGCGAGCGCTAAAAAAAAGCGCGAAACTTTGCGGTGGGGCGGTGGGTTCTAGTCCTCGCCGCCGCTGCCCGGTCTACCGCACGGGGCGCGGGGTTGGCGGAGCTGACGGCCCCGCGCGCCTGCCCCCGTACGGAGGTGGTCGCGCAGGCCGCGTGGGGTTAATCGCAGGCAGACCGCACCCCGCCTCGGTACGCGGGGCTTGTTGGTCTGGCGCCCAGCGCAGGCGGCGTGCGGGGAGCGCCTAGGCCGCCGCAATCGGCGTGTACGGGGCCCGTGTCGCGGCAACGGCTGGCGTGGGCACGTAGGCCGAGGTGCGCAACACCCGTCCGGGCAACTCGCCCGTGCACTCGCCGTCCGCGAAGGTCTGCACCCCGTTGACGATGACCGCACGATAGCCCACCGCCTTCTGGATCAGCCGTTTGCCCCCGCCGATGATGCTCTCGTACACCGGCTCCTCGGGCGTCACGGCGAGCTTCTCGAGGTCATAGATGACGATATCCGCGGGCATGCCGACCTGCAGCGTGCCGATGCCTTCCAAGCCGATGGCCGCAGCGCACATATGCGACAGGCGCCAATGGGCTTCCTCCAGGCTTAACACACCTTCGTCGCGCACCCATTTGCTGAGCATCACGGTGGGATATTTACCCAAGCACAGGAACTGGGTGTGGGCCCCGCCGTCCGACAGCCCCGGGATCACGAGCGGATGCAGCATGATTTCCGCCACCGCTGCGTCTTCCGAATTGTTCAGGTCTTCGATGAGGAAGAGCGTTTTGAGTTCTTCGCCCAGCGCAATTTCGCAGAACGCATCCAGCGATTTAATTCCCATCGAACGGGCGATTTCGCCCACATATCGGCCTTGATACTGCGCCTGCGCCGATTCAAAGACCTTCATACGTTCCCAGTTCCCGGCCCACAGCCGGTTGGTGTGGAAATCGAGGTCGTGCTGCAAACGCGCGCGCACCGCCGGATCTCGCAGGTTGGCGACCCGCTGTGCCATGTCACAGGCCAGCGCTTTGTTCCATTCCGGCATGTCATCGAACAAGTTGTATTCAACCAGGTTGAACAGGGATTCGATGCGATGCGCGTTGCCCAGCGCAAAAATTCGATGACGTTTATTCATGTCTTCCAGCCGATTCAGCGCTTCTTTCCACTGTCCGGGCAGGTGATGGACCTGCAGAATTGCGTTGTAGTACACCGGCCGCCCGCTGATTTCCGCCCAGCGCTCCAGCATTGCGGCTTCGTCTGGACCCAGATGCAGTGATTGCGGGGTGACCTCGATCGAACCCACATTAAATTCTCGTGCCACGCCAATTAGCGCCTCGGTTTCGGCCGCGCTGGCAATCAGACTGGGCAGCATGGAACCGTCGAAGTCGCGGTCGATGAGGTTGAGGTCGGTGGACAAACCCAGCGCCCCGGCGCGATAGCCATCGCGCACCAGTTCTTTCATTTGTTCCAGTTCGGCCGGTGTGACGTCCGTGCGGCGCGAGTCTTCTTCACCCAGTACCCAGCCGCGGATCGGCGATTGCGGGATGTAGCTCGCGACGTTCACGCCTAAACCCGCGCGTTCCAATGACTCCAGATACTCCCGCTGACTGACCCAATCCCAACGCATGCCTTCTTTCATCGCGGCATAGGGGATCGCCTCAACCCGGGTCATGCGCTGCATGGCGCGTTCGCGGTCTTCTGGGCGGCAGGGTGAGAAGCCAAAACCACACGCCGCGATCACGATGCTGGTGATGCCATGCCAGCAGGACTGGGAGGCGTAGGGGTCCCAGTTCAATTGGGCGTCGTAGTGGGTGTGAACATCGATGAAACCGGGGGCCACGATAAGCCCGGTCGCGTCGATTTCCCGGCGGCCCCGGCCGCGTACCTGACCGAGTTCGGCGATGCGACCGTCTTTAATCGCGATATCGCCGTTGTAGGCGGGCATGCGCGTTCCATCGACCACCCGGCCACCCCGGATGACGAGATCGAATTCAGCTGGCGTCTCTGACATGACAAAGATTCTCCCTAAAAGTTTTTTTTTTCAGCATTCTGGTTGGCGAAAAATCAGTCTCTGGCGGTAGCTCGCTCCACCTCTCCCGACGCGCGTTCCCGCGCCGAACGACACTCGGGTTTGATCCAGCGCTCGCTATAGCCATTGAACAGATGGCCCAGCAGGCTGCGGTTCAGGTCGCTCGTGCCCATGAACCAGTCTGCGATCGGAAAGGTGAGGTTCATGTTGCGCTCCATCATCAGCCCGTGGTGGTGATGGGCGGCATGGTGTCGACGGATCGTATTGACGCACGGCAGGTGGCGCAGCCAGCGGTTTTCGGGGACGTGACAGCTGTAATGAAAAGTCTCGTAGATTAAATATTGTCCAACGATCGTCACCATCAGGATGTAGGCGGCGGCAGGCTTGATTAACCAACCCAACAGCAGCGCGAAGGGCACGCCCAGCGCCATGAAAGTCACGAGCGCACGCCAAGGAAAAAAGACGATGCGGAACTCGCGCGCGGAGTTCACGGTCATTTCTTGGTGGGTGAAGTACTGATGGTGTTGGCGGGTATGACGGTCGTAGATCGCGCGCAACGCGTAGCTATCGACCAGCCGGTGCATCACAAACTTGTGAATCCACCATTCAAACCCGTTGGATACCGCAAAGACCGGGACCACCAGCAGCCACTCCCAAGTGGCGCTTTGCAGGTGCAGCAGACACCAGCCGATGACGGCCAGCCCAACGGCGTACATCACACTGACGTGGACATAGCCGTTGTACCAAGGGCTGATTTGGGCCTGATATTGGTGCCGGAATTCGCGTTGGCGGTCGTCCATCATGGGCTAGCCCTCGGCGCGCCCGCAGGTCGAGATTGGCCGGGGCGCCCTCACAGGATGGGCCGGTCAGGGTCCGAGCGTCAACTGGGCCTGCGCGCAAGAATTGGCCACGTCCGCAACGCTCACGCGCTGATAATCTCGGCGCCAGCGCAGGTCGTCGAACTCGGTCCCGCGGTGGGCGGTGCAGCGATTATCCCACAGCACGAGGTCGCCCACCCGCCAGCGATGCGTGTACACGAATTGGCGCTGGGTCGCGTGGGTGGTCAGGGCATCGATGAGCGCAAGACCTTCCGCGTCAGGCAGGCCAATGACGCGGCCGGCGTGCGAGGCCAGATAAAGTGACTCGCGTCCCGTTTGCGGCAGGGTCCGCACGAGCACCTGCTGCACCGGCGGCAGCGCATCACGTTCGGCTTGCGCGAAGTCGTGAAAACCGAGTTTGGCGCGCGAGGTAAAAATGGAATGTTCGAGCACCCGCCCGCGCAGTGCTGCGCGTTGGTCAGGCGGCAGCGCGTCGAAAGCAGCGCGCAGGTCCGCGAACTCCGTGTGTCCCCCAATGGGCGCGATGCTGCGGGCATAGAGCAACGACGCGTACGCGGGGATCTGCCGGAAAGAACTGTCCGTGTGCCACAGGCGGTTGCCCAACGCAAAGAGGCGCGCCCGGCTGTCTTCACCCCAAAGCTGGTCGCGCACGGTTAGGTTGGACACATCGGCGAACTCTGCGGCGAGGCGCAGCTTGGCCTGCGGCTGGTGGACGGCAATGCTCGTCTCCAGTGGTCCAAAGACCCGCGCAAACCTCAGATGCTCCTCGGCGCTCAGCTGCTGGTCTGGAAAAATGAGGACGCCATATTGCCAAAAAGCGGCTTTTATCGCCTGTTCAACGGTGCCTGACAGGGGCTGCGACAAGTCGACGTCGCCCACTTCGGCGGCGAATTCGGGCGTGATGGGAAAAATACGCAGGGTCATGGGCGCTCCCCTCTGGCGTTTAAGTGGGCGCGCTAAAGGGGCCGACCACCGGCCCGGCGCCCGCTAGAGTGGTGCGCCGAAAGACCCGTCGGTAGCGGGCCATATCGTAATGCTCGGCTTTGTGCAGCACCGTGCGGTTATCCCAGATTACCAAATCCCCCTGCCGCCACCGGTGAAAATAACAAAACGCGGGCTGGGAAAGATGCGCGACCAAGGTGGC
>SHZJ01000024.1 GCA_009692365.1 Gammaproteobacteria bacterium | reverse complement strand
CCCGACCCCGACCCCGACCCCGACCCCGGCCCCGACCCCGACCCCGGCCCCGACTGTCGCCAAAGCAACGGCACCCGTGGCGCCGCAGCCGGAGGCGGCGGAATATGCGCTGTGGTCGACACTCGTGGCGCAGGGGCTGGGGGCGGAGGCTAAGACCATCGTCATTGCGGATCGCACCTCGAAAGAAACCACCACCGTCGTGCCCTCCGGCAGCAAAATTGACGACCTCGCCAAGCGGCTGGAAACTACCCCTGACCTGCTCAATCAATGGCTGGCGGTAAACGAACGCGCCAGCCCGGTGGAGCGGCATTTCGAGCTCAAGGTCAGCTATGAACTGCTGGGAGACACCGAGCGCGCCACGCTTTTCGCAGATGCCGATCCGGCCAGCAATTGGCGCCGCTTCAACACGCGTTTCCCCGGCGCACCGGGGTTGTTGCGGCTCTCGCGGGTGGCCTTCGACGCCACCGCGCAGCACGCGCTGGTGTATGTGGAGTTCAACTGCGGCGCGACCTGCGGCTCCGGCCGTCTGATCCGAGCCAGCCGCGTGGGCAAAACTTGGCGCCTCCAAAGTGGCGAACTCATCTGGATAGCAGGACCCTGACATGCCGGTGATTGCGGTTTTTTGTGGCGCCCGTCTCGGCACTGACCCGCGCTATCGCCACGCCGCACGAGCGCTGGGCGCGGCCCTAGCAGAGCGCGCTTGGCCCTTGATCTTCGGCGGTGGACGACAGGGGCTCATGGGCGTGCTGGCGCAGGGTGCACTGGACGCCGGCGGGCAGGTGACGGGGGTGATTCCCAGTTTTCTCGGCACCGCCGAGGTGCTGCAACCCGGCTTAGAGACCTGTCACACGGTGCCTGACCTGTTCGCCCGTAAGGCGCTGATGATGGAACTCGCCGACGCTTTCGTGGCCTTGCCGGGCGGCCTTGGCACGTTCGACGAGTTACTGGAAGTCATGACATGGCGCCAACTGGGCTGCATCGACAAACCGGTCGCCCTGCTCAACACCGCCCGCTATTTCGGCCCGTGGCGCGCGCTGCTGACGCAGGCTGTCAACGAGGGTTTTATCGACCCCCTGGAAATCGACCGGCTGCTGGTGGCGGAGGAAGTTAGCGACCTCTTGGCCCTGCTCGACGCGGCGTTTAGCCTGGGCACGCCGGCGCGCGGCCAGCCATGAGAATCTTCTCGGCCGTGGTATTTGATATGGACGGTGTGCTCATAGACTCCGAACCGGTTATTCGTCGCGCCGCGGGACTCGCCGGGGAGGATTTTGGTAAAACCCTAACCGACGCCCTGTATGCGGAGCTCATCGGCCTGCCGGGCCCGCGAGTGGAAGCGGCCCTACTCAGCGCGTTTGGGCCGAATTTTCGTTTAGACGAATACCGGGTGAGTTTTCAGCGCCACTATCGGGCGCAGATTGACGCCCACGGCCTGCGCACCAAGCCCGGGATCCCCGCCCTGCTGGCCGAACTCGTTGCCAGCGGCGTGCCCATCGCCGTGGCCACCCAAACACGCAGTGGTAACGCCCAGTTAGCGCTGACGGTGGCCGGTCTGCTTGAGTATTTCCCCGTGTGTATCACCGGCGACCAAGTGGCGCATGGCAAGCCCGCGCCCGACATTTTTCTGCGCGCGGCGGCCACGCTGGCGATCGCACCCAGCGCCTGTATCGCCTTGGAAGATTCCGAGGTCGGCGTCCACGCGGCGGTAGGGGCCGGCATGTGGACCCTGATGATCCCCGACCTCAAGCAACCCAGCGCCGCCACCGCGGCGCTGGCCAATGAGGTCTTCCCCGAGATGCTGGCCGCCACCGCCCGCGTGCGCGAGCTGCTGCGCAACGGCGTGGCCGCCCCGGCCAGCGACCACCCACCTGTATGAGCCAGCGCCCCCCAACGCGGCGCGCGGCAGCCCCCGCCGAGGTCCCCTTCACCCGCAATACGCTGGCGCTGATCTACGACTTTGACGGCACGCTGACCCCGCAACCCATGCAGGAATACACGGTATTTCCACAGCTAGGCATCGCGCCGGAAGATTTCTGGGCCGAGGTCAACGCCGAAACTCGACTCACCGGCGGCGACAGCATCCTGACCTACATGCGCCTGCTGGTCGAAAAAATTGAGGCGAACAAGGCGCACCTCAGCCGGGCTGCGCTGCGGCGGCTAGCCAGCGGCATTCGCTATTTCCCGGGCGTCGAGACTTGGTTTGAGCGCATCAACCGCTATGTGGCCACCCGCTCGGGGGGGCTGGTGCAAGCCCGGCACTACATTGTTTCGGCCGGGCTGAGTGAAATTCTGGAAGGCATTAGCATCAAGCATCACTTCGAACGGGTGTACGCCTCGCAATACCATTTTAATCACCACGAAGTGGCCTGTTTCCCCACCATCGTGATCAATGACACCAGCAAAACCCAATATTTGTTCCGCATCAATAAAGGCCGGGAAACCCCGGGTGAGTCGATCAACGAATACATGCCCGAAGCGCAGCGGCCAATTCCCTTTGGCCACATGGTGTACCTCGGGGATGGCCTGACCGATGTGCCCTGTATGACCGTCACCAAGAATTACGGTGGCTTCGCCATCGCGGTGCATAATCCTGCCAACCCAGCCTCGCTCGAGGTATGCCGCGCGTTGGTGGCCGCCGAGCGCATCGACTACTTTGCACTCGCCGATTACCGCAGCGGCCGCAAACTCGAAAAACGCGTGCGCACGATCCTCGATGTCATCATTGCGCGGGTGGCGTTCGAGCGGGAAAAACACCTTTTTAAAGCCGAAATGGGCGCCCTATGAGCGCCGTCTCAACCACCCAGAAGAAACCTATGACCCTGTCCGTTTGCGGGCGCCACGGCCGCCAGATGACCGTCTTATTGCTCACAACGCTGCTCTTGGCGGGCTGCGCCATGCCCAACCTCCGGCCAAGTTTTATGCGCAAAGCCGCGCCTGAACCCGTGGTGGCCCTCGCCGCCGAACCCACCGTCGACCCCTCGCTGACGCCCCGCGAACTGCTCACTGCCCGACTGGTCAACTCCCGCGCGGCCGATGACGCCGTGCCGGGAATGACGGTGGGTAAGCTGGTTGAATTCGCCGACCGCTACCTGACCTGCGATTGCGCCGAGACCCGTTTCGCACGCGCGTGGCAGCGCACCGCCGATGGCTATTTGCTGAACACGCACTCAGCCCAGGTGCAGCCGCTGGATTTTCGCTGCGTCGCTGGCAGCGAGGGGACGGTGTGTTATCTGCGCGAAATCGACCGTGGCGCGAACTTGCCCGTGCTCACCGAACGCTTTATGGCCGGCAGCGAGTTCATCCGGTTCATCTACCAGAACGGTTCGAAATGCGAGCGTGTAGAGCCCTGCCCCGCCGCCGCCGTGCCGTCCAAGTAGCCCAACATCCGCGGGGTGGGCGGCGAGTGGCCCGGGTTAATCTGCCGCAGTGCCGATCCCCAAGTCCCCCGCGCGGCCTCGCCTACGCCGACGCCGGGCTAGCGCACCGCCAACGCGTTTAAAATTCGCACCACCGGCATCGTCACATCGCGCCTGGCCGCCCAGCGCACTGCGTAAGCGGCGCGGGGGTGGGGTCCGCGGGCCACCCACGGGCCACTGCACCACCCACCACCCGTGCGCACCTCGCCCCTTTGGAATCGGGAACCTGCGCAAGCGCAAGCGTGGGGTCCGCGGGCCACCCGTGGCCCACTGCAGCACCCACCACCCGGCGCACCTCGCCCCTTTGGAATCGGGAACCTGCGCCCACGCTCTCTGGCGCGGCCGTTGGAGAGGCGGACGCCAACCAAACAGCGCACAAAAATAAGCCTTCCATTGCCGGCACGCACGAGGTGCTATCCGCTTGCGCTACACTTCAGGCGAGCGCGCTAAACGGCGCTCGGAGTATTCGGATAACAGCAACGGGAGACCGGCACACGCATGAGCAGTCTACTCAATCAGGACCTCGACCCCCTCGAGACGGGCGAGTGGATCGACGCACTCGAGGCGGTCGTCGAAACCGACGGCATCGAGCGGGCGCATTACCTGCTCGAGCGCCTGATCGATAAAGCCCGGCGCTCCGGTGCCGACCTGCCCTACTCCGCCAATACCGCGTACCTCAACACCATCCCCCCGCATCGCGAACAATACACGCCGGGCGATCCGGCGCTGGAATGGCGCATTCGGTCGATCAATCGCTGGAACGCCATGGCGATGGTGGTGAAGGCCAATAGGCGCAACCCGGAACTGGGTGGCCACATCGCGAGCTACGCCTCGGCCGCCACGCTCTATGAAGTCGGCTATAACCATTTCTGGCACGCACCCACCGCCACCCACGGCGGAGATCTGGTGTACTTCCAGGGCCATTCAGCGCCCGGGGTGTACGCGCGCGCCTATTTGCTGGGGCTGTTGAGCGAGGAAGACCTCGATAACTTTCGCCAGGACGTCGATGGCAAAGGCCTGACCTCCTACCCGCATCCGTGGCTGATGCCGGATTTCTGGCAGTTCCCCACGGTGTCCATGGGCTTAGGGCCGATCATGGCGATTTATCAGGCGCGGTTCATGCGCTATCTCCAGCACCGCGACCTGAGCCCGACCGCGGGCCGCAAGGTGTGGGCCTTCATGGGCGACGGCGAAATGGACGAGCCGGAATCCTTTGGCGCGGCGGCGCTGGCGGCCCGCGAGAAACTCGATAATCTGGTTTTCGTCATCAACTGCAATCTGCAACGCCTAGACGGTCCGGTGCGCGGCAACGGCAAAATTATTCAAGAACTAGAATCCGATTTTCGCGGGGCCGGCTGGAACGTCATCAAAGTAATCTGGGGCGCGGCATGGGATCCGCTACTCGCCCGCGATACCAAAGGCCTGCTCTTACAGCGCATGGAAGAAGTGGTCGACGGCGAATATCAGGCCCTTAAAGCCTTCAACGGGGCCTATGTTCGCGAGCATTTTTTTGGCAAATACCCGGAGCTCAAAGCCCTCGTGCACAGCATGAGCGATGAGGACATTTGGCGGCTGAATCGGGGCGGCCACGACCCGCATAAAGTGTATGCCGCTTACGCCGCGGCGATGGCGCATACGGGCCAGCCCACGGTCATCCTGTGCAAGACCGTCAAAGGCTACGGCATGGGCGAGGCCGGCGAAGGCAAAATGGTCACTCACTCGCAGAAAAAAATGGGGGAAACCGCGCTGCGGAAATTCCGCGACCGTTTCAACCTGCCGATCGCCGACGCCGACGTCGCGCAGGCCCCCTACTATCGCCCCCCCGAAGACAGCCCCGAAATGCGCTATTTGCGCGAGCGTACGGCCGCGATGGGCGGTTTTCTACCCCAACGGCGCCGCACCGCCGAGCCCTTGGTGATCCCGCCCATCGCGATATTTGACGCGCTGCTGAAGGGCTCGGGCGAGCGCGATATGTCGACCACCATGGCCTTTGTGCGGCTGCTCTCGGCCCTCACCCGCGATAAAACCATCGGGCCACGCGTGGTACCGATCGTGCCGGACGAGGCCCGCACTTTCGGCATGGAAGGCATGTTCCGACAGTTGGGGATCTACTCCTCCGTGGGCCAGCTCTACGAGCCGGTAGACCACGATGAGGTGATGTATTACCGCGAGGACATTCGCGGGCAAATCCTCGAGGAAGGCATCAACGAAGCGGGCGCGATGTGCTCCTGGATCGCCGCGGCCACGGCCTACGCCAACCATCAGCTGCAAATGATCCCCTTCTTCATTTTCTATTCGATGTTCGGCTTTCAGCGCGTAGGCGACTTGGCGTGGGCGGCGGGCGATATGCAGGCCCGCGGCTTTTTGTTGGGTGGCACGTCCGGCCGCACGACGCTGGCCGGTGAGGGGCTACAACACCAGGACGGCCACAGCCATTTGCAGGCCGCCACCATCCCGAACTGCATCTCCTACGACCCCACTTTTGCCTATGAGCTGGCGGTGCTCATCCACAGCGGCATGCGGCGGATGTTTGAGCAGCAGGAAAACGTTTTTTATTACATCACCGTGATGAATGAAAACTACCCGCAGCCGGCGCTGCCGGAGGGCGCGGAAGACGGCATCGTGCGCGGCCTGTACCGCCTGAGCGTCCACGCCGCACCGCAGCTCCAACTGCTGGGCTCGGGTGCCATTCTGCGCGAGGTGATGGCGGCCGCAGCCCTGTTGGAAGCCGACTTCAACATCGGGGCCAACGTGTGGAGCGCGACCAGTTTCAACGAACTGCGGCGCGAGGGTTTGGCCTGCGACCGCTGGAATATGCTCCACCCCGAGGCGCCGCCGCGCGTGCCCTACGTCACCGCGCAACTGGCGGCCGAGGCGGGGCCGGTGGTCGCCGCGTCGGATTATCTCAAAGCCTATGCCGACCAAATTCGGCAGTTCGTGCCCAAGCGCTACCGCGTGTTGGGGACGGACGGCTTCGGGCGTTCCGATTCTCGCCGCAAGCTGCGCGAATTTTTTGAGGTAAACCGCTATTTCGTGGTGGTCGCGGCACTCAAGGCGCTCGCCGACGACGGCGTGGTACCGGCCACCGCCGTCAGCGCTGCGATCGCGAAGTACGCGATCGACGCCGACAAACCCAATCCCACTACGGTCTAAGCGCGGGACGCCCCCATGGAAATTGAAGTTTTAGTACCGGACATTGGCGATTTCGAAGCGGTGGATGTGATCGAAGTGCTGGTCGCACCCGGCACCCTCGTCAACGCCGAAGACCCGTTGATCGTCTTGGAAAGCGACAAAGCCACGATGGAAATTCCCGCCCCAAGGGCGGGGCGAGTGGGCGCCATCAGCGTAAAAGTCGGCGACAAAATCGCCGAGGGCGGGCGCATTTTGCTGCTGCAGATCGACGACGCCGCGCCGGCGTTGGTAAGCCCGGCCACCCCGCCGCCCGCCCCGCCGGCCACCCCGCCGGCCACCCCCGCGGCCCCCCCGCCGGCCGCCCCGCCGGCCACCCCCGCGGCCCCCCCGCCGGCCACCTCAGGGCCGGCAGTGGCGGCTAGCCCCGCACCCGCGGCCCTGGCGGTCGCCGCCGCCAGCGTGGTGGCGGTCCGGGTCCCGGAACTTGGCGACTTTGCCGAAGTGGACGTCATCGAAATACTGGTTCAGGTCGGCGACGAAATTAGCCTCGAAAGCCCATTGGTGACGCTGGAAAGCGACAAAGCGACGATGGAAATTCCGGCCCCTTTCGCCGGCCGCGTGGTCCGTGTGCTGCTCAAAATTGGCGACAAGGTAACGGCCGGCACCCCCATCGTCGAGGTGGCTGCTAGCGTCCCCCTCGCCCCCGTTGCCCCCCTCCTGGCCATCGCCGCCGCCGCAGCGAGCGCCACCGTTGCGCTGGCCGCAAACCCGCCCGAGGCAGGCCCCGCCGAAGGCGGCGTGGGCCACCCGCGCATCCATGCCGGCCCTGCCATGCGCCGCTTGGCGCGCGAACTGGGGGTCGACCTGGCAAGTGTCCACGGCAGCGGACGCCGCGAGCGTATCGTGCGCGAGGACGTCGTCGCGCACGTCAAAAAAATCCTGACCAGCCCCCCCGCGCCCGGGCTGGGCGGGCCACCCGTCGCGCCCACCGTTGATTTCTCCCGCTTTGGCGAGGTCGACACCCAGCCGCTGTCTAAAATTCGGCGCGTCACCGGACAAAACCTCCACCGGGCCTGGCTTACCGCACCCCAGGTCACGCAGTTCGACGAGGCCGACATCACCGAGTTGGAGGCGTTTCGGCAGGCGCAGAGCGCGCGCGCGGAAGCTGCCGGCACCAAACTCACGCTCTTGGCGTTCCTCGTGAAAGTGGTGACGACGGCGCTGGCGCGCTACCCGGATTTCAACGCATCCCTCGCGCCCGACGGCGCGACGCTCATCGTCAAAAAATATTGTCATATCGGCATCGCGGCCAATACTCCGCGCGGCCTGCTGGTGCCGGTGTTGCGCGATGCCAACCGCAAAGGGCTGCTCGACATCGCACGCGAAGTGCGCGCACTCGGCCAAAAAGCCCGCGACGGCAAACTCACGCCGGCGGAAATGCAGGGGGGATGCTTCACTATTTCGAGCTTGGGCGGGATAGGCGGCACCGCTTTCACGCCGATCATCAACGTGCCTGAGGTCGCCATTTTGGGGGTCTCGCCGGCCGCCATTAAACCGGTGTGGCGCAACGGCACATTCGAACCGCGACTGCTGTTACCGCTGTCGTTGTCCTATGACCATCGGGTGATCGACGGGGTGGTGGGCGCGGAATTCACCCGCTATCTGGGGCAGCTATTGGGCGACATTCGCCACCTCCTGCTCTAAGGGATGACTGCCTTGACGCCGCCGCGCGCGCGCTTCTCAATTTGTCTGGTGGAAGACGATGAGAGCCAATTGCTGTTTCTAAAAAGGGCCCCAGACCGTGAGCTAGGTCCGGACAAATGGGGGTTTCCCGCCGGGCATATCGAGCCCGGCGAGAGCCCTGAAGACTGCGCGCGCCGGGAGCTAGGCGAGGAAATTGGTCCCGATCACCAACTCACAGAGCTCGCACGCCTAGGGCCGCGCCGCGACAGCCTCTTTGGGGGCATCTACGAGGTGCATCTCTTCCACTACCGCTGGGTGCGCGGGCAGGTCACGCTGAACGACGAACATACCGCTTATCGTTGGCTGACGATGCACGATTATCGGGGTTTGGACGTCATGCGTGGCGTGGATGAAAACATCCGTCTGCTCAACCTGTGGCCCTTGGAGTGCCTGCACCTGGATAAAATTCCGACCCACCTCGGGGGACTCGCCGTGGTGCCGCCGCGCGCATGAGCGCAGGCCTTGCCTTGGCCCACGAGGTGCAGGGTAGCGGGCCACCGCTGGTTATTCTGCACGGACTTTTGGGGTCGGCGCGTAACTGGCAGGGCGTTGCTCGCGAACTGGCCGGGCGCTATCGGGTGGTGCGGGTGGACCTGCGCAATCATGGGCACTCACCGCACGCCGCGCGCATGGATTACGCGGCCCTGGCCGCCGACGTAGCGACCCTCTTGGCGACACTGGCGCTCACCGAGGTCACGCTGCTCGGCCACAGCATGGGCGGCAAAACCGCGATGGCGCTCGCCCTCACTGAGCCCGCCCGGGTCGCACGGCTGGTCGTGGTCGACATCGCCCCGGTGGCGTACGCCGACCAACATACGCCCATCATCGATGCCCTACTGGCGCTACCCTTGGGCGCGATCCGGCGGCGCCAAGAGGCCGACACTTTATTGCAGGCGGCCATCCCCGACGCCGCGGTGCGGCTGTTCGTGCTCCAGAACTTGGTGCTGGAGGCGACCGGGGCGCGCTGGCGCTTGAATCTGCCGGCGCTAAAAAATGGGATGGCAGCACTGAGCGGTGGACTGCCGGTCGCCGTCACTGCCCGCTTTGCCGGCGCCAGCTGCTTTATCCGCGGCGAACACTCCACGCGCGTGCTGCCCGCCCATGCGGGGCTCATCCGCGCGCACTTTCCGCACAGTAGCGTGCACACCGTGGCGGCGGCCGGGCACTGGCCGCACACGCAAGCGCCCCGCGAATTCACGCGCGTGCTGACGGACTGCCTATTCGTGTGAAGGCCGTGCTTGCGGTGGACTGGCCTGTCCCCCTTCGGCAAAATGCGCGCTCTTCGTTAACGGCGTGCGGTGCTCTTATGTCAAAAGCTTCAATCAAAAAAGTGGTGCTCGCCTACTCGGGCGGTCTGGATACCTCGGTCATCCTCAAGTGGCTGCAGACCACCTACGAGTGCGAAATCGTCACCTTCACCGCCGACCTCGGCCAAGGGGAGGAACTGGCACCGGCGCGCCACAAAGCGAACTTGATGGGCGTTAAAGAAATCTTCATCGATGACCTGCGCGCAGAATTTGTGCGCGACTTCGTGTTCCCCATGTTTCGGGCCAACACCCTCTACGAAGGTGAATACCTGCTGGGCACCTCGATCGCACGCCCGCTGATCGCCAAACGGCTGGTCGAAATTGCCCGCCTGACCGGTGCCGACGCGATCTCCCACGGCGCGACCGGCAAGGGCAACGACCAAGTGCGCTTCGAACTGGGTGCCTATGCCCTGCAGCCCGATATCCACATCATCGCGCCGTGGCGCGAGTGGAACCTGACCTCGCGCGAGACCCTATTGGCCTACGCGGCCCAGCATCAAATCCCCATCGAATATCAGCAGAGCAAACGTTCGCCCTATTCCATGGACGCTAATCTGCTGCATATTTCTTACGAAGGGGGCGTGCTGGAAGACACTTGGACCCCGGCCGAAGAAAGCATGTGGCGCTGGAGTGTGTCGCCGGAAGCCGCACCGGACCACGCGCAAATGCTCGATATTGAATTTTCGCACGGTGATCCGGTGGCGCTAGACGGCGAGCGGCTTAGTCCGGCCGAATTGCTGGCGAAGTTGAATATCATCGGCGGTGCGTTGGGCATCGGGCGGCTCGATCTGGTGGAGAACCGCTACGTCGGGATGAAATCACGGGGCTGTTATGAAACCCCCGGCGGGACTATTTTGCTGCGCGCCCATCGGGCAATTGAGTCCATCACGCTCGACCGCGAAGTCGCCCATCTCAAAGACGAACTCATGCCGCGCTACGCGGCCCTGATTTACAACGGCTATTGGTGGAGCCCGGAACGCGTGCTGCTACAGCAACTCATCGACGACTCCCAAGCACGGGTGAACGGCGTGGTAAGGCTCAAGCTATACAAGGGCAACGTGACAGTGGTGGGGCGTCAATCCGCCAACGACAGCCTGTTTAGCACCGCGCTGGCGACCTTCGAAGACGATGCCGGCAGCTACAACCAAGCGGATGCCGGCGGGTTTATTCGGCTCAACGCCCTGCGCCTGCGGGTGGCCGCCAAGCGCGGCTGACTACCCTGCGGTTCAGTTCAGGTGCCGCGCCCCGAGCACAATCTCGCGCCGCCGTAACTCCTCCAGAATCTCCCTCCCGGCGGCGACCAGCGACGCCGGATCGGGATGGGCTAACTCGCGCGCCAAATGGGCCAGCAACTCGCACCCGCGGCCGACCTGCGGGTCGGCCATCAACGCCACCAAACGCGCCGTCACGGGCGTGAGTTGCGCGCATTTTGGGGACTCATCCACACCGCGATAGACCGCTAAAAAGCTGCGCGCGGGCGCGCAGGTCGCCGCGTGACCGGGACTGAGGGTGTGCACCGGGAATTGATACGTGCACAGGCGTAATACCGGGTTCAACACTATCTGCCCGGCGAGCAAATCGGCGTGTAAGCCCGCACGGTCCACAACGACATCAAGCGCCAGGGTTACCTCCAGGTGCCGCCATTCATAGTCGGCCAGTTCGCTCAGGAAGGGTAAGTCGTCGGCTGCTGCGCGGCCTGCTTGGAGGTAGTCGACGAATTCGCCGGGCAGGCGCAAAAAAGACGGCGTGTGCGCGCGGTGTTCCCGGCAGAAATCGCCTACCAGCGCGCGCCAGCCCGCCGGCGGCAGCACGGTCTGGAGCACCGGAAAAGCTTTTGCGAGCAGGTTTTCGAGATTGTTGAGAACGAGGTCGCGATAGAGTTTTAAGCGCCGCGCATCTACGCCCGGCGGCGCCGGCTGGCGCGGGTCGCGCAAATAGGCGGCAAAATCGCGCTGGCATTGGGCTAAGTCGGTCACGCTCGTAGCGCCGCTAACCCCGCCGTCCCGTGCAGCACGGCGGGCACGCTAGCACTAGTCGTCGCCCGCATCCTCGTCGCCCGCATCCTCGTCACCCGCATCCTCGTCACCCGCATCCTCGTTACTCTTTGACCCACAGCCCCCTTCCGCGCCGTGGCCGCCGCAACTGCCTTCGGCTGCCGCCAGCGGCCCGGCCTCGACGGCCACCACCCCGAAGGGGTTTTCCTGCGCGTTAGCCAGCGGCGACGCCGCGAGGCACACCGCGAAACCCAGCCCGAGAGAGATCCCCAGCGGCCTGGTAGCCTGCTTTTTAGTCATCGTTTTGACCTCAGTTGGTGGGCCCCGCAGCGACCTTGCAGCGCCCCTGCACTATGCTCTTGACTACGTTTTCACGCGCAGCTTGGCTCACTCCGCGCGGGGCCGCAGCAGCGGAAACAACAACACATCGCGAATCGACGGGGAATCGGTCAGCAGCATGACCAGACGGTCGATACCGATCCCCTCACCGGCGGTGGGTGGCAGGCCATACTCCAGCGCGGTGATGTAGTCCTCGTCGTAATGCATGGCCTCGTGGTCGCCCGCCTGCTTGGCGGCGGCCTGCGCACGGAAGCGCTCGGCCTGGTCTTCCGGATCGTTGAGCTCCGAGAAGCCGTTGGCAATTTCCCGGCCAGCGATCATCAGTTCGAAGCGATCCGTCACGAACGGGTCGTGGTCGCAGCGACGCGCCAGCGGCGAGACTTCGGCCGGGTATTCGGTAATAAACGTGGGGTCGAGAAGTTTCCCCTCGACGGTTTTTTCGAAAATTTCGGTGAGCACGCGGCCCAGTCCGGCGCTGGGGTCTAGCGCCACGCCCAGCCGCGCCGCCAGCGCGCGCGCGGCCGGCAAATCGGCCAAATCCGCGGTGCGCGCGCCCGGATTAAATTCCAAAATTGAAGCGCGCACCGTCAGCCGGCGGAAAGGCCGGGAGAAATCCATCTCGTGTCCCTGATAGCTCACGCGTGGCGTGCCTAACACGTCTGCTGCAAGTTCCCGTAGCAGTTGCTCAGTCAGCGCCATGAGATCGTGATAATCGGCATAGGCCGCGTAGAACTCGAGCATCGTGAACTCGGGATTGTGACGCGGCGAAAGCCCCTCGTTCCGAAAGTTACGGTTGATTTCGAACACCCGTTCAAAGCCGCCCACCACCAGCCGCTTGAGGTAAAGCTCGGGGGCAACGCGCAAATAAAGCGGCAGGTCCAGCGCGTTGTGATGGGTGGTGAACGGCCGCGCGGTGGCCCCGCCCGGCAGCGGCTGCATCATGGGGGTCTCGACCTCGAGGTAGGCGCGATCGCGCAGAAAACCGCGGATAAAATCGATGGCACGGCTGCGGGTGCGAAACACGCTGCGCGCCTCGTCGTTGACGATTAAATCCACGTAGCGCTGCCGGTAGCGCGCCTCCAGATCGGTCAGGCCGTGCCATTTCTCGGGCAGTGGACGCAAGGCCTTGGTGAGCAAACGCAGGCCGGTGGCGTGCACCGACAACTCCCCGGTACGGGTGCGAAAAATATAACCCTCTACCCCCAGAATATCGCCCAAATCCCAGTGCTTGAAAGCCTCGTAGAGGGTTTCGCCCAGGTCGTCGCGTTTGGCATACACCTGCAGGGCGCCCGAACTATCTTTGAGATGGAGGAACGACGCCCGGCCCATGATCCGGCGCGTCATCATGCGCCCGGCCAACACCACGGCCGGCCGACTGGCGTCCAACTCCTCGCCGCTCAGGGTCGCATAGCGGGCCTGGAGTTCGGCCGCCAGCGCGTCGCGCCGGAAATCGTTGGGAAAAGCGTTGCCCGTCGCACGCAGGGCGGTGAGCTTGGCGCGGCGCTGGGCTATGAGTTGCGCCTCGCTGCTGATAGGGACTTCGTCGCTCATGTTGTCACAGGCCCTGCTTGAGGCTCGCCTCAATGAATTGGTCGAGCGATCCGTCGAGGACAGCTTGCGTGTTGCCGGTTTCAACGCCGGTTCGGAGGTCTTTGATGCGCGACTGGTCGAGCACATAAGAGCGTATTTGATGGCCCCAAGCGATATCCGTCTTGGCATCTTCCTGCGCTTGACGCTCAGCGGAGCGTTTCATCATTTCCTGTTCGTACATTTTCGCGCGCAGAAGTTTCATCGCGCGGTCGCGATTTTTGTGCTGCGAGCGCTCGTTCTGACACTGCACCACGGTGTTGGTCGGGATATGGGTGATCCGAATCGCGGAATCGGTTTTGTTAACGTGCTGGCCGCCCGCACCGCTGGCGCGGTAGGTATCGACGCGCAGGTCGGCAGGATGGATGTCGATGGCGATATCGTCGTCGATTTCCGGCGACACGAACACCGCGGCGAACGAGGTGTGCCGCCGATTACCAGAATCAAACGGCGATTTGCGCACTAAGCGATGGACCCCGGTTTCGGTGCGCAACCAGCCAAAAGCGTATTCCCCGCTGAACTGCACCGTGGCGCTTTTGATCCCGGCCACTTCGCCCGCCGAGCATTCGATGAGCTCCGTCTGGAAACCCCGCGCCTCACCCCAGCGCAGGTACATCCGCAGCAGCATTTCTGCCCAGTCTTGGGCCTCGGTGCCGCCCGATCCCGACTGAATGTCCAGAAATGCGCTGCACGCGTCCATCTCGCCGCTGAACATGCGTTGGAATTCCAGATCGACCAGTGCCAGCTCGGCGGCGTCGAGGTCTGCCAACACCGCCACTCCAGCGTCGTCGTCGTCCTCCTCGTTGGCGAGTTCTAACAGTTCGGGGGCATCCGTTAATTGCGCGCCGATGCGGCGCAAATGGCCCACGGTACGTTCCAGTTGGACCCGCTCCTTACCCAGCGCCTGCGCGCGTTCGGGTTGGTTCCAGACGTCCGGCACTTCCAGCTCGCGCTGGACTTCGATTAAACGCTCCGCGCGTTGGTCGAAGTCAAAGATACCCCCGTAGCGATTCAAAGCGGCCCGTGAGATCTTTAATGCGCTGATAAACGGCGGTGAGTTCCATGAGGTCTCTGACCAGCTTGGGAAGACCGCGAGTGTAGCCGCAGCGCCGCCACCGCGAAACCTACTCGTGGTCTGCAGCGGTTAATGTCGTGCCGGGTAAGTCCACTCATCCGCCACTGGTTCTTCAGCTCAGCAACGCCGTTCTCGCAGTCGGCACGGCGCGCTAAAGCTGTCCGAGCGCAGCCAGCGGGTGCCTTACAGCGCACTCCCACACGCCCCGGCGCGTCCTCAGACGCCCGCGGTGGCGTGTTCGATCATCAACTGCAAGGATTCCTTGCCGTTCCATTCATTCACGCTCAGCCGATAGGCCGCGTGGATGGAGGTCACGGACGCCGCCCACGGCGCCTCGACCGCGTTGAACGCGATGGCGTCGATGAGGGCACCGCCGGGCAGTTCGAGTTTCAGTTTGAGATGATGCTCGCCCACCACGCGCCGCTCGCGCACCCCGAATACGCCCTCAAAAATTGGCTCCGGGAAACCCTGTCCCCAAGGCACCAGCTCGCTGAGTTGGCGCGCCAGCGTCAGACTGAAATCGCCGGGCGCCAGCTCTCCGTCGGTCAACAGCACCCGCTCGAGCAGAGCCGGATCCACCACCCGCGTGACTTCGGCCGCAAAGGCCGCGCTAAAGCGGGCCAAATCGTGGACCTGCAACGCCAGTCCGGCGGCCATCGCGTGGCCCCCGAAGCGGCCCAGCAAACCAGGGTTGTGGGTGGCCAAGGCGTCTAGCACATCGCGAATATGCACCCCGGGAATGGAGCGTGCCGAGCCTTTGAGTTGCCCGTCCTCGCCGCGCGCAAAAACGATCACGGGCCGGTGGTAGTGCTCTTTGATGCGGGCCGCCACCACCCCAATGACGCCCTGATGCCAGCGCTCGTCATACAGGCAGATCCCGGCGGGAACCGACGTGCCGGGAGCTTCCAGCAAATTATCAACGATCGCGAGCGCCTGGATTTTCATGTCCTGCTCGATCTCCCGGCGGGCGCGATTCATGCCGTCGAGCTCGCGCGCAATGCGTTCGCAGGTGGCCGGGTCATCGCTGGTCAGCAGGGCGACCCCGGTGGCCATATCGGCCAGTCGACCAGCGGCGTTGAGGCGCGGGCCGAGCGCAAAGCCCAAATCTGCCGCCACCAGACGACGCGGGTCTTTGCCTGCGACTCGGATGAGCGCGGTGAGGCCCGGCACGCAGCGACCCGCGCGCAAACGCGCCAGCCCCTGGGCCACCAAACAGCGGTTGTTGGCATCCAAGGGCACGACGTCGGCCACCGTCCCGAGCGCGACCAAGTCCAGCAGTTCGGCCAAATTGGGCTCGGGAATAGCCCGCGCCGCAAACCAGCCGTCCCGGCGCAGCCGGGTGCGTAGCGCCAACATCACATAGAAAATGACGCCCACCCCGGCCAGCGCTTTACTGGGGAAAGCGTCGCCGTGCGAGTTGGGGTTGACGATGGCGTCGGCCGCCGGCAGCGTGGCGCCGGGCAGATGATGGTCGGTCACGATCACGCACAGCCCGGCCGCTTTCGCGGCCGCGACGCCCTCCAGACTCGAGATGCCGTTATCCACCGTGACCAACACCTGCGCGCCCTGCGCACACACCAGCTCAACGATGGGCGGGGTGAGGCCGTAACCATATTCGAAGCGGTTAGGCACCACAAAATCGACGGGCCCAGAGCCCAGCGCCCGCAGCGCCCGCAGCGCCAGCGCGCAGCTCGTGGCGCCATCGGCGTCGTAGTCCCCCACGATGCAAATGCGGCGCTGTGCCACGCAGGCCGCGGCCAGCAGGTCGACGGCGGCGGCCATGCCGCACAACTGTTCGGGTCGCGCAAGCCCGGCCAGTGAGGTATCCAACGCGGCCGCCGTTTGTATCCCGCGCGCGGCCAGCACCCGGCGCACCACGGGGTCAAAATCTGTCAAGAAATCGATGGCCGGCGGCATCGGTCGCCGCACGAGGCGCGGCGCTAGCACGCCGCAACCGCCAGCGCGTGCGGATCGCCCGGCCCATAGGCCGCCGCGCGCTGCCAAAAGCGCCAGCGCGCGGCGGCGGTCACGACGCCGGTCGCGCCCTCGCCCACTAGCTCAAGGCAGCCCAGCCCGCCCTCGCGCAACGCCCGCCACAGCGCTGGTGCCCACTCGTGCGCGAAAGTGGCAAGGTCGAGCACCGGCAGCGCGGGCGTGGCCACCCCCCACGTCGCCCCGACCACCAGCAACACCTCGGCGTCGCGCGCCAGCGCAAGCGTGGCCGCGCAGTCCGCGTCCGCCCACCAGCGCCCGGCCTGCGCGCGGACCACCCCGGCGAGCAACAAATCGTTACCCACCGCCGTCAACGCCAGCGGCGCGCAGGTCGGGGCGGGCGCCCCGCCCCATAGCCAGACGCCGTTGAGGGTGGTTTGCCCACTCGCTGCGCGCGCGGCGTTGCAGGCAGCGGCGTGCAGCACCATCTGCGCATCGTTGAACAGGCAGCGCCACGCGCGGGTGGCCGGATCGCGGGGTAGAAAAGGGGTGAGCGAGCGGCCATTCAACCAGGCTGGGCCGTAGGGACTCAAGTCCCCGAGCTCCGGGCCACGCACATACCAGCGCTCCGGGCTTGCGCCGGCGCGCCACTGAAATTCCGGGAGCTGGGCCTGCAGGGTCGTCAACAGGGCGCTGGAGTCGGCCGCGCTCAGCTCACCGGGTTGCGGCGCGACCAGGAGCACGCGCTGCGGATCGGCGATCAGATGCACCGGATCGCAGCGTCGCCAGGCGGGTTCTAGCGCCGTCGTTTGGAGGTCGTGGCCCGCCCCCACGGCGGCGATCGGCAGCGGTAAAGCGCTGCTAAAACCGCTGCGCACGAGCAGCGTTTGCGCCAGCGAGCTGGCCCGTGGTTGCCAGCGGGCGCGCGCCAGCAAACGGATGAAGCTGGCGCCTAGAGAGGCCGGCGGCGACGCCGCAACCAGCCCGGGCAGAAACACGCATAGCCGCCTCATGCAGCGGCTCGCGGGTTCACATGCGCTCGAGGATCGCGCGTTTGACGGCGTCGGTTTGGGCCGGAATCCGCAGCACGCCGCTGTGGCTCTGTTTGATCGCGGTGTCTGGGTCTTTCAGGCCATGGCCCGTTAAGGTGCAGGTAATGAGGCTGCCGGGTTTAATTTTGCCGCGCGCGATATCGCGCAGCAGCCCGCCGACCGCAATGGCCGAGGCTGGCTCACAAAAAACGCCTTCACGCTCGGCCAGCAATTTTTGCACTTGGAGAATTTCCTCATCGGTGCATTCGTCCACCCAGCCGCCCGACTCGCGCACCGCCGCCCACGCCAAGTCCCAGGACTGCGGATTGCCGATGCGAATGGCAGTCGCGACGGTTTCGGGGTGCTCGACCGGGCCACCCCGCACAAACGGCGCGGAGCCCGCCGCTTGATAGCCGAGCATGATGGGGCGCGAGTCGGTGACCGCCGGCTGCGGGAAACGGCACACCTCAGCGCAAAAGCCACAGGCCGCAGTGCGGGGCTTGATGCCGGCATATTCCGAGAAACCCACCCAATAGGCGCTGATGTTGCCGGCGTTACCCACGGGAATACAGTGATAGTCCGGGGCCCGGCCTAGTTCGTCGACGATCTCGAAAGCCGCGGTCTTTTGGCCCTGCAAGCGGTAGGGGTTGATGGAGTTGACGATGGCGATAGGGGCGGCATCGGCCATTTCTTTCACGATCCGCATGCCGTCGTCGAAATTGCCTTCGATCTGCACCACCACCGCGCCTTGAATCATCGCCTGCGCGAGTTTACCCAAGGCAATTTTGCCTTCCGGGATCAACACAAACGCCCGCACGCCGGCGCGCGCGGCATAGGCCGCTGCGGCCGCCGAGGTGTTGCCCGTGGAGGCGCAAATGATCGCCCGCGTGCCCTCGTGCACGGCCTGGGTCACGGCCATCGTCATCCCCCGGTCTTTGAACGACCCGGTGGGATTAAGGCCTTCAAATTTAGCGAAGATTTGCACCTCGTGCCCGGCCTCCCGGGACAGCTTCTCCAAGGGGATGAGGGGCGTGTTGCCCTCCACCAGCGAGATGATGCGCATGTCTGGCGTGACCGGCAGGCGGTCTCGGTAGCGGTCTAACAAACCCACATAATGTTTGGGCCGAAGATTCAAGTCAGTGTCTCTACGCGAATGCGATGCAGCGGTGTGCGAATCGTCGGCAAGGCCTCGAGACTTGTGATGGCCTGATTCATCGCCGCCTCACGCACGCGTTGGGTCAAAATAACCACCGGCACCTCGGCCGTATCGGGGGCTCGGTCGAGCTGCATGATGGCTTCGATGCTGATCCCCAGTGCCGCCAGGATGCGGGTAACGTCCGCCAGCACGCCGGGTTCATCGGCGGCCATGAGCCGCAGATAGTAGGCGGTTTCGATGTCGCCGATGTCCAGCGTGGGCAGGTTTTCCATGGTGTCGGGTTGGAACGCCAGATGGGGCACGCGGTTTTCGCTATCCGTCGTCAGGGCGCGGGTAACGTCTACCAAATCTGCCACCACCGAGGAGGCCGTCGGGAGTGCGCCAGCCCCCGCACCGAAGAGCACCACCGGGCCGGCGGCGTCGCCGCTGACCATCACCGCATTCATGACGCCGTTGACGTTGGCGAGCGGCGCGCGCGTCGGGACCAGCGCGGGGTGCACGCGCAGTTCGATGCCGTGCGCTTGTTGGCGGGCAATCCCCAGATGCTTGATGCGATAGCCCAGGCGCTTGGCGTAAGTCACATCCTCGGCGCTGATGTTGCGGATGCCCTCCACGGATACCCGTTCGAACTGCAGCGGGATGCCAAAGGCAAGTGACGCCAAAATGGTGAGCTTGTGGCCGGCGTCGATGCCGTCGACGTCGAACGACGGGTCGGCTTCGGCGTAACCCAGCCGCTGGGCTTCGGCGAGCACCTCGCTAAAGTCCCGTCCCGCGTCGCACATGGCCGAGAGGATGAAATTGCAGGTGCCGTTGATAATGCCCGCCAGCCACTGGATGTCGTTGCCCGCGAGGGCCTCGCGCATCACTTTGATCACCGGAATGCCACCGGCCACCGCCGCCTCGAAGGCTACCATCAGGCCGCGGCTGCGAGCGGCGGCAAAAATCTCGTTCCCGTGGAGCGCAATCAAGGCTTTGTTGGCGGTGACCACATGTTTGCCGTTGGCCAAGGCCCGCAGCACCAGTTCGCGAGCCGGCTCCAGGCCACCAATGAGCTCGACTAAAATATCGATGCGCGGGTCATCGACCACCGCGTGCGGATCGGCGTGCAGTTCGATGCCGGTCAAATCCAGCGCCCGGGACTTACCGAGGTCGCGGGCGCTGGCGCACACCACCTCGATGCGGCGGCCGGCGCGCGCGGCGATCAAGGCGGCGTTGCGGCGCAGTACCGTCAAGGTACCGCCACCCACGGTACCCAGACCGAGCAGACCAATTCTAACGGGAGGCAATGGTGACATCAGGAGTGACCCAGCGGGGGCGAGCCTTAGCCCGCGGCGGCTGCTTTGGCGTCGGCGTTTTTGAGCATTTCTTTGATTCCACGCACGGCTTGCCGGATGCGATGCGGGTTTTCGATGAGGGCGAAACGCACGTGGTCATCGCCGTAATCGCCAAAACCAATGCCGGGTGACACTGCGACACGGGCCTCGAGCAAAAGCTTTTTAGCGAATTCCAGCGAACCCATAGCGCGCATCGCAGCGGGAATTCTTGCCCACACGAACATCGTGCCACGGGGCCGCTCTACCGGCCAACCGGCAGCGCACAGGGCATCGCACAGCACATCGCGGCGCAGTTGGTAGGTTTCGCGAATTTCGGCCACGCAATCTTGCGGGCCTTCGAGGGCCGCAATGGCCGCGATTTGTACCGGCGTGAACATGCCGTAATCGAGATAGGATTTCATCCGGCCCAAGGCGTAGACCAAGTCCGGGTTGCCCACCATAAAACCGACGCGCCATCCGGGCATGTTGTAGCTTTTGGAGAGCGTGAAAAACTCGACCGCGATGTCCTTCGCGCCCGGCACCTGCATGATCGACGGCGCGACATAGCCATCAAAAACCAAATCGGCGTAAGCCAGATCGTGAACGACGTAGACGTCGTGCTCGCGCGCGATTTCTATCACCTGTCGGAAAAAATCAGGCTCCACACATTGGGTGGTGGGATTGCTGGGGAAATTTAGCAACAACATCTTGGGTCGGGGCCAAGAATTGCGGATGGCGCTGGTCAGCTCAGTAAAAAAATTGATATCCGGGCCCATCGGCACATGCCGGATGTCCGCGCCCGCGATCACGAACCCGTAAGGATGGATCGGGTAGGAGGGATTGGGCACCAGCACCGCGTCGCCGCGGTCGACGGTGGCCAGGGCCAGATGCGCGAGGCCTTCTTTGGAACCGATAGTCACGATGGCCTCGGTTTCGGGATCCAGATCCACGGCGTAACGGCGCTTATACCACTGGCAAATCGCGCTCCGCAGCCGGGGAATGCCCTTGGACACCGAATAGCGATGGGTGTCGCCGCGCTGTGCGGCCTCCACCAGTTTATCCACGATGTGCTGGGGCGTCCGCTGGTCTGGATTGCCCATGCTGAGATCGATGATGTCCTCACCGCGACGTCGGGCCGCCATTTTGAGTTCGCCGACCACGTTGAAAACATAGGGTGGCAGGCGCTGAATGCGGGGGAATTCTTTAGCCAAGATAGTTACACTTCACACACTTGCAGGGACACGACGACGCGGGGCGAACGCTACCGGTGCGACGTGCGACTGTCAAACCGAACAGGCCACGGGAAACCACCAGATGACCGCAAATTCCTTCGCGCTCGACGCCGGACTCGCGCTGCTCGCTGCGGCGGGGCTAGAGCCGAGCGCGCTAGAGCAAGTGCTGCACGCGTTGCGCGGGCCGCAGGTCGACCTGGCCGACCTGTACTTCGAGCGTTCCCGTGGGGAGAGCTGGAGCCTCGAGGATGGCATCGTGAGGGAAGGCGCGTTCGGCATCGACCAAGGCGTGGGTCTGCGGGCGGTGAGCGGCGAGAAAACTGGCTTCGCTTACGCCGACGATTTTGCGCTGGAATCGCTGCTCACGGCGGCCGCCGCCGCGCGTGCCATTACCCGGCAAGGCCAGTCCCGCACGGTGAAGTTGGCGGCCAGCGGCGCGGTGGCCCCCCGCTACACCGCCAACGACCCGCTCGATTCGCTCTCCACGCCCGCCAAACTGGACCTGCTGCGCGCGCTGGACGCCCGGGTGCGCCGCGCAGACCCGCGCGTCAAACAGGTCATGGCCAGCCTGGTGGGACGGCATACGCTGGTGCTCGTCGCCAGTTCAGACGGCACGCTGTGCGGCGACATCCGACCCTTGGTGCGGCTGAATGTCAGCGTTATCGTGGAACACGAGGGGCGCCGCGAAACTGCCTCCTACGGGGGTGGCGGCCGCTACGGCTACGACTATTTCCTCACCGCTAACCGCGCCGAGCACATCGCCGAGGAAGCACTGCGCCAAGCGCTGGTTAATTTAGAGGCAGGCCCCGCGCCCGCCGGCGAGATGGTGGTGGTGCTAGGGCCCGGCTGGCCGGGCATCCTCCTGCACGAGGCAATCGGCCATGGTTTGGAGGGCGACTTCAACCGCAAGGGCACCTCGGCCTTCGCCGGACGGCTCGGCGAACGGGTGGCCGCGGCGGGCTGCACGGTCGTGGACGATGCAACCCCGCCCGACCGGCGGGGCTCCTTGGCGGTCGACGACGAAGGGACGCCGGGGGGTCGGACGGTGTTAATCGAGGACGGCATCCTCAAGAACTACCTGCAGGACAAACAAAACGCGAAACTCATGGGCATGGCGCCCACCGGCAACGGCCGCCGCCAGTCCTACGCCCACCGCCCCATGCCGCGGATGACCAACACCTATCTCTTGGGCGGCCCGCACGCGCCCGCAGACATCATTGGGTCGGTGGGTCGCGGCCTGTACGCGGTGAACTTCGGCGGCGGGCAGGTGGACATCACCAACGGCAAGTTTGTGTTCAGCGCAAGCGAGGCCTACCTCATCGAGAACGGCCGCATCACCACGCCGGTCAAAGGGGCCACCTTGGTCGGCAACGGCCCGGACGTGCTAACGCGGGTCAGCATGATCGGCAACGATTTAGCCTTGGATAACGGCGTTGGAACCTGCGGCAAGCAGGGTCAGTCGGTGCCAGTGGGAGTGGGCCAACCGACCATCCGCATCGACGGGCTGACGGTCGGGGGCACGGCGACCGGCTGAGGGCGGGCAAGCCGCGCGCGGCGGCGGGCGCCTACCCCAGCGCGGCTAGAAGCGCTCCAACGTCGGATGCGGCAGGCGACCACCGTGGACGTGCATCGCGCCAAATTCTGCGCAGCGCGCGAGCGACGGCACCGCCCGCCCGGGGTTGAGCAGCCCCTGCGGGTCAAAAGCCGCCTTCAGACGATGGAAAGCCGCTAGTTCAGCGCTGGCAAACTGTCCGCACATGGCATCGAGTTTCTCCACGCCGACCCCGTGCTCGCCGGTGACGGTGCCACCCACGGCGACACACAGTGCCAGAATTTTGTTGCCCACCTCTTCGGCGGTGCGCAGTTGCGCGTCGTCGTTGGCGTCGTAGGCGATGAGGGGATGCAGATTGCCGTCACCCGCGTGGAAGACATTCGCGATGGGCAGCCCGTATTCGCTGGCAAGCTCGCGAATGCGGAGCAGCACCCGGGCCAACTCGCGGCGCGGGATCGTGCCATCGATGCAATAGTAATCTGGGGCGATGCGACCCATCGCCGGAAACGCCGATTTACGGCCTTTCCAAATTCGCAGGCGTTCGGCTTCGTCCTGCGAGGCGCGCACACTCACCGCCCCTTGTTGCCAGAACAAGGCCTCTACCAGCGCGGACTGCTCGAGCACTTCGGCCGCGCTGCCGTCGAGTTCGCACAACAACACGGCGTCGCAGTCCAGCGGGTAACCCGCATGGGCGAATTCCTCCGCGCAGCGCGTCGCCAAGCGGTCCATCATTTCCAGCCCCGCCGGGGTGATGCCCGCTTCAATCACCGCCGCCACCGCCCCGGCCGCCGCCTCGACCGTGGCAAAGCCGACCAACAGCACCTGCGCCAGCGGCGGGCGGGGCAGCAGTTTAACGGTGACTTCCATCACCAGTCCCAGCAGACCCTCCGACCCATTGAGCACCGCGAGGAGGTCTAAACCTGGCGTTTCCAGTAGCTTGCCGCCCAAAACCAGCGTTTCGCCGGTGGCCAGCAAGACCTTGAGCCCCAGCACGTTGTGGACCGTTAACCCGTACTTGAGGCAATGCACGCCACCAGAATTTTCGGCGACATTCCCGCCGATGGAACAGGCGATCTGGGAGGAGGGGTCGGGCGCGTAATACAAACCATGGGCCGCGGCGGCCTCGGAAATGGCGAGGTTGCGCACGCCCGGCTCCACTACCGCAGTCCGGTTATGGGGGTCGATTTCCAGAATGCGGTTCAACCGCGCTAGCGATAACACGCAGCCCTCGGCCAGCGGCAAAGCGCCGCCCGACAGGCCCGTACCCGCGCCGCGCGGCACGATCGGCACCTGGTGCTCGCGGCACAGCGCCAGCACCGCGGCGACCTGCGCGGCGGTTTGCGGCAGACACACCACCCGCGGCATGGCGCAGTACGCAGACAGCGCATCACATTCGTAAGGTCGTTTGGCTTCGGCCTCGGTCAGCAAAGCCCCGCTGGGGAGGACGGCGGCGAGCGCTGCTTCAAAGCCCATCGAGGGCACCGCTAGGAATCGAAGCGGAAGCTGGAGGGGATGACCACCACGCCAGCCGGGGTGACATGGAAACGCTCGGCGTCGCGTTTGAGGTCCACCCCAATTTCTTCCCACGCCGGGATGGCGACCCCCCGGTCGCAGATGGCGCGCCGCACGCGCGCGCCTTCGCCCACGGTAGCGCCCAAAAAAAAGATGGAATCCTCTACCGTTGCGCCATCGGAGATATACACCCGATTGCCCAATACGCTGCGGTTCACGCCACCGCCCGCGATGACCGTCCCGCCCGCCACGATGGAATTAACGCAGATGCCTTCATTGCACGAGCGACCTGGCACGGTGCGCGCCGGCGGTCTCTGCATTTGATAGGTGCGAATAGGCCAGTCGGCCTGATAGATATCGAGGGGCGGTTCGAGTTTGAGCAGGTCCATATTGGCGTCGTAGTAGTCATCCAGGCTGCGCAGCGTTCGCCAGTAGCGGTCCTGCGTCACCCGGCCATACTTCCCGCCAAACCGATAGGCCGCCAGTTTGGCGCGACCCAACATCCGCTCGCGGATGAAATCGATGATGTGCAGGCTGCGGGTGCCCTCGGCACCTGCGGCGCTCAGGACGGCCATGAGGTATTTACGGCCAAAAACATAAACTTCCATCGGCCCGCAGGCGGTGCCGTCGGCCGCCAGCACTTGGGGTGTGACGAGGGGTTGGATGTCGGCCACCTCATCGCCCTCGAGCGTGAGGTGCGAGGAGAAACCCTCGGGGCCGGCGGTCTCGTGGTCGATCGTGGCGATGGTCACATCGGCACCGCGTTCGGCGTGGAACTGCAGCACGGCGGAGTAATCCATCCGATAGATTTGCTCGCCGGACACCACGATGATGGTTTCTTCGGGCGAGCCGTCCAGAAAATAAAGGTTCTGGTACAGCGCACTGGCCTGCCCGCTGTAAATGGAGAGGTTTTCGTTGATGGGGGGCGACACCGCGGTGACGAACTCCCCGAGGTCGGTATTAAAAATTGACCAGCCATCACGCAGATGGTTTTGCAATGAGAGCGAATTGAACTGGGTAAATACCGTGATGCGGCGTAGACCCGAATGCATGCAGTTGGTTAGCGCAAAATCGACGACCCGGTAATTTCCCGCATATGACAGCGCCGCGGCGGTGCGGCGGGCGGTCAGCGGCATTAGCGCCTTGCCATCTCCGATGGCGAGAACGATTACCAAAGTCTCGTTTAAGTTA
The DNA here is from genome assembly GCA_009692365.1 of Gammaproteobacteria bacterium. GTDB lineage: Bacteria > Pseudomonadota > Gammaproteobacteria. The sequence continues at coordinate 28,100 of SHZJ01000024.1, read as the reverse complement.
TGCGGCATCATAGTGACGGGACGCATCTTATACGGGTCGGGACACGCCCGGTAGCCCGCGGGTTAGCCCCGTCTACCCGTGGCGGTAGTCGCTCCCGGCCGAATTCGTTATCGTGGAGGCCCCGTCGCGCTGCCAGCGCCCAACGTTTTGGTCATGCCTGAAGAAATTTTAGTCAATATCACGCCACGAGAAACCCGGGTCGCCTTCGTCGAGAACGGCGTCCTCCAGGAAGTACTGATTGAACGCAGTCGTCGACTGGGCATCGTCGGCAACATCTATCTGGGGCGCGTCAACCGGGTGCTGCCCGGTATGGGTGCCGCGTTTGTCGATATCGGCTTGAACCGGGCGGCGTTTTTACACGTCTCCGACATCGTCAGCGCCGACTTAAAAAAAGCGCTGACGGGCCACGAAATACCGATCGAACAGGCGGTGCAGGAGGGCCAGAAGGTCCTCGTGCAGGTCACCAAAGACCCACTGGGCTCCAAGGGCGCCCGGCTCACCACCCACCTGAGTATTCCCTCTCGGTACTTGGTTTTCATGCCCTACAGCACTGCGTTGGGGGTCTCTCAGCGCATCGAGAGCGAGGCCGAACGGCAGCGCCTGCGCGAAATCGTCTTAGCCCTCCAGCCCGAATTGGCGCCGCTCGTCCTGACCGGCGACGACGGCACCGCCACCGCCCATAGCCCGGTGGCTCAGCAGGGGGGGTTCATCGTGCGCACCGCAGCCGAAGGCGCCAGCGCGCTCGAACTGCAAGCCGACACCCTGTTTTTGCGGCGGCTCTGGACCGCTCTGGCCAACCGCCTCAAGGAGGCGCTGGCCCCGACGATCATTTATGAAGACCTGCCGCTGGTGTTACGCGTGATGCGCGACCTGTCGGCGGCCAACGTCGAGAAAATCCGCATCGATTCCCGCGAGACCTTCGGGCGGGTCATGGCGTTTGCCGAACAACTCGTGCCCGCACTGGCGCCGCGCATCGAGCACTACCCCGGCGAGCGGCCGATCATGGACCTCTACTCGACCGAGGACGAGATCCAGCGCGCGCTCCAGCGCAAGGTAGACCTCAAATCCGGGGGCCATTTAGTGCTCGACCAAACCGAGGCCATGACCACCATCGACGTCAACACGGGCGGCTTTGTGGGCCATCGCAACCTCGAAGAAACCATCTTCAAGACCAACCTCGAGGCCGCACAAGCCATCGCTAGGCAACTGCGTCTGCGCAATCTAGGTGGCATCATCATCGTTGACTTCATCGACATGCAGGAGGAGGAGCACCGCCGGCAACTGCTGCGTCTGTTGGAGAAATGCGTTACGCGGGACCGTTCAAGAATAGCGATCAGCGAGATGTCCTCCCTAGGCTTAGTGCAAATTACCCGCCAACGGACCCGGGAAAGCCTCGAGCATGTTTTGTGCGAGCCGTGCAAAACCTGCGGTGGGCGGGGCTCACAGAAAACCCCCGAAACCGTCTGTTATGAAATTCTGCGGGAAATTCTGCGGGAGCAGCGGCAGTTCAACGCGCAGAAAATGCTGGTAGTCGCCTCGCGGGTGGTGGTGGAGTTACTCCTCGATGAAGAGTCGACCAGCATCGCGGAACTCGAGGCGTTCATCGGCATCCCGATCCGGTTCCAGGTAGAGGTGAACTACGGGCAGGAACAATTCGACGTCGTTCTGCTCTAGAAACACCAGATGCGTTTCTTCTCTCAGCGCTTACTGCGGCTCCTCTGGCAACTTTCTGCGGGGCTCTTGGTGGTCGCTGCCCTCACCAGTCTGGCCCTGCGGTACGCGCTCCGCTACCTCGACCAGCAACCCGCCATCGCCACCCACTGGGTAGCCCAACTCAGCCATTTTCCCATCGCTCTGGGCGGGCTAGACGCCAGCTGGCTCCGCGCCCGGCCGCGTCTCACGCTGCGTGATCTGCGGGTAATACCCCAGGCGGCCGGTGGTGCGGCCCTGCACTTTGCGCAGGTACAAATCAGCCTCGCACCGCTCGAATCGCTGCGGCAAGGCCAACTGGTGCTGCACGATGTAGAGCTCCAGGGCGTGAGTCTGGAGGTCAGGCGCGAGCGCGACGGCCATTTTGTCGTCGCCGGCCTGCCGCCAACGCACTCCTCGGTGTTCGCCTGGCTGCTGCGCCAACCCCGCATCGCCGTGCGCGACGCCACGTTGCGCTTCACCGACCAGCGCGCCGAGACGCCGCCCGTGACCTTCACCAGCCCCACGCTGGTGCTGCGTCAAGTGCGGGGAACCACGCGCATCCGCGGCCTCGCCGCGACCAGCGAGGCCCCCGATAACCCCACGGATTTCCAATTGCAATTTCCGCGCGGCAACCCCCTGGGTCTGGCCGAACTGCGCTTGGCGCTGCGCGCCGCCCCGCTCGCCCCGCTGGCGCGCTTCCTCGGCCACCCGCAGCCGGCGCTGGCGGGCGGGAGCCTGACGGGCCGCGTGTGGCTGCGCTTCACACCCCAGGGGCTGCAACGCGCCGCGCTTGATCTCGAACTGGCCCTCGCCCACCCCACAACGCCCGCCAGCGAGTTGACGCTGCGTGGCGTGGCCGCCCTGCAAGGCGACCACTGGGACCTCCAGTTCAGCGATTTGGTGGCCGCGCCCGACGGGCAAGCTGCCGCCGCAACCGGAGGCGTGCGGGGCGCGCTGACGCTCGGCCCCGAGGCGGTACATTTGGCGCTGCTCGGCGCGGCGCTGCCCGTCAATTTGCTCGCCGCCCTGCCCGGCGCGCCCGGCGATGACTGGCGCGCGCGCGCGCCGCAGGGCGAACTACGGGGGGTTCTGTTGGGGCTCGCGGTGGCACCTGCCGCGCCGCTGCGGGTTTATTTGGCGGGGAAGCTCCACGCCACCGGTATCGCGGCGCAGGGCGGCACGCCTGGTTTTACCGGGCTCGAGGGCGCTCTTGCCCTGAATATGCAGGGCGGCGCGGTGGCGCTGGACGCACCCGACCTGCAGATCCAGCACGCCAACTATTTCACCTCGGCCCTCCCGGTTGGCGCCGCCACCGGGGTTGTGAGTTGGCATTCACAGGCCGCCGGATGGCAGCTTGAAACCCCGGGGATGCAGGCCGTCGTGCAGGGTCTGCCGCTCGCGATCAAAGGCACGGCCCAGTTGCAACCCGGCGCCCGACCCACCCTGGACATCGCCCTGAGCCTAGGGCCCGGCCCGCTCAACGCGCTGCGCACACTGGTGCCGCAAGGGGTGCTGCCTGAGCGGGGCGCAGCCTGGCTGCGCGAGGCATTTACCGGCGGACGACTGGAGCAGCTCTCGGTGGCCCTGCGCGGCAACCTCGCAGACTTTCCGTTCGACCACGGCGAGGGCCTGTTTAGTGCCGAGTTTGCCTTCTCCGACACCACGCTGAAGTTCTCGCACGACTGGCTGCCGCTCACCGGGGCGGCCACCCATGGTGGCGTGACCGGGCGCCGGTTGCAGGCCACCCTCAGTGCAGCCACCTTCGATGACTCACAGGCCGGCGACATCAGCCTGCAGATCGAGGATGTCTTTGATAAGAACCCCGTGTTGCGCGCCCAGGGCACCCTCCACACCAATTTCGCCGACGTCCAGCGGATGTTGGAGCAAAGCCCTCTCCAGCACCTCCTCGCCGCACCCGCGGCGGCGATGGTGCTAGAGGGGCCTTTTGACCTCACGCTAGACCTCCACATCGGCCTGCGTCACGGCGCCCGCCACCTCGCCACGGGGGACCTCGACTTCGCGCATAATCGGCTGCGCTCCCCCGACAACAGGTTGGCGCTGGAGCGCCTGACCGGACGGCTTGGTTTCGCCGAGCACCGTTGGTTCGGCGAGCACCTCAGCGCCACGCTCGACACCATGCCGGTGACCCTGAGTGCCCACGGCGAATTGGACGCACAGGGGCACAGCCAATCCTGGATCGCGCTAGAGGGACACGCTAACGGCCCGCAGATTGGGGCCTACGTGAAAAAATATGCCCCCTCGATGGTCGCTTGGTTAGGCGCCCACGGCGAACCCCTAGGGGCGTTGTCGGGAGCCACCGCCTGGCGGGCCGTGTTGGCCACCGCCCCCGTCGCCAATGAATACGAAACGCCGGTGAAGCGGCTGCACATCGAATCCTCACTCACCGGGCTGGCGCTGCGCCTGCCCGCGCCCTTGGGCAAGACCGCCGCCCAAGCACAGGCCTTCGAACTCGTCACGACGTTCGGCGAGGCGGGACTGCACACCACCAAAATGCGCTTCGGCACCGTGCTGCAGGCCACGGTGAAACGCCAGCCACTGGCCGCTGGCGGCACCGACTTGACCAGCCTCGACCTCGCTTTTGGCGAGGCCGAACCGGTGGGCGAGCAACCCGGTATTTATCTCCACGGGCGGGCCGCCGTGCTGCCACTGGAGGCATGGGCCCGCGTGCTGCACGCCAGCGGCAGCACCATGCCCACGCTGCCCGTGCGCTACGACCTCGTCGTAGCCGACCTCGACACGCTAGGCCAGCACTTTGAGGCGGTCACCCTGCGGGGGGAGAAAAACGCCACGGGCTGGCTGGCCCACGTCGAGAGCGCGCGTGTCGCGGGCGACATCGCGCTGCCGGTCGACCCGCTGCAGGCACCGCTGGTCCTTAAGCTGTCGCGGCTGTGGTTGACGCCGCGCACCAGCACCCACCCGCAGGCGCTCATCGACCCTCGCAACCTGCCCGCCGTGAGGCTGACCTGCGAGTCTTTCCGCTACGACGATATCGATTTTGGGCACACCTCGCTGACGACGACGCGCGCTGCGGAGGGTCTCAACTTGGAGGCGTTAACGATCACCAACCCCGCCTACAAACTGACCGCGAACGGCGCTTGGTCGCTGGTGGGAACGGCGCATCACTCGCAGCTCAACCTCGCCGCCAAAAGCCCGCAACTGGGTCAGATGCTCACCAGCTTTGGCTACGCGACGGCGGGCATCGCCGGCGCGCCAGCGGTGATCGACCTGACGGCGCAGTGGCCGGGCATGCCGACGCAGTTCACCCTCGAGGGCCTGAGTGGCCGGCTGAACTTGCACGTAAAAGAAGGCCGCATGCTCGACATCGAACCCGGCACTGGCCGGCTCTTTGGCTTGCTCTCCGTGCAAATGTTGCCGCGCCGGCTCACGCTGGACTTCGCCGATTTTTTTAAGAAGGGCTTCGCCTTCGACCACATCGAGGGCAGTTTCGACATCGAGCACGGCAATGCCTACACCAATAGCCTGAGCATGGCCGGCCCCTCGGCGCAGGTGGAAGTCTCCGGGCGGACCGGACTTGCCGCACAGGATTACGACCAGCGCGCGGTGGTCACCCCCTTGCTCGCCGCCAGTCTGCCGTGGGCCGGCGCCTTCTTCGGCCCCGCCGGGATCGGCGTGGCGGCGGCGATCTATCTAGGGGAAAAAACCTTTAAGCAAATCCCGGAGCAGCTCAACCAATTGCTGAGCCGCCGTTACGCCATCACCGGCCCATGGCATGATCCGAAGATTGAGAGACTGTGAACCCCAATGACGACTGCCTCGCTGCCCCATCGCGCATTATGGAAACCCAACACCGTGGTCGCGGCGATCGTCGAGCGCGAGGGCCGGTATCTTTGCGTGGAGGAGGACGACGGCGGCCGGGCGGTCTTTAATCAGCCCGCTGGTCATCTTGATCCGGGCGAAAGCCTGCTCGAGGCCGTCCGGCGCGAGACTTTAGAAGAATCTGGCTGGCACATCGAACCCACCGGCCTGGTCGGCATTTATCTCAGCCAACCCCCGGACAGCGAGGTGACCTACCTGCGCTTTTGCTTTCGGGCGACCGCGCTACGCCAGGCGCCGGAACGCCCGCTCGACCCCGAAATCATCCGCGCGGTGTGGCTGACTCGCGCCGAGCTATTTGCGCTGCGCGACCGGCACCGCAGCCCGCTGGTGATGCGCTGCGTGGACGACGCCATGAGTGGGCAAGACACCCCCTTGGCGCTGCTGCGCGACCTGCGCTTTCCCGCGCCGGGCTGAGCCTCACCGGTGCTGCAGGCCGTGCCCGCTGAGACCCATGTGGTGGTTGCGCTGTCGGGTGGCGTGGATTCCTCCGTGGCGGCCCTAGAGTTGGTGCGGGCCGGCTATCAGGTGTCCGCCTTGTTCATGAAGAACTGGAACGAGCCTAGCGCGGACGGCCACTGCGCGTGGGAAGACGATGTCGCGGACGCTTTGGAAGTCTGCGAGCGGCTCGCCATCCCACTCAATACGGTGGACCTCTCGCAGGCTTACTGGGACGGCGTGTTCGCCGAGTTTTTGGCCGAGTACGCCCGCGGACGCACGCCTAATCCGGATGTCCTGTGCAATCGCGAAGTGAAATTCAAGGCCTTTCTGGCGGCGGCCCGTGGGGTGGGTGGCAGCGTCATCGCCACCGGTCACTACGCCAGGATTCGTCACGGTGCGGCGGGTGCGGAACTCCTCAAAGGCGCCGACAACAACAAAGACCAAAGCTATTTTCTGCACGCGCTCAGTCCGGCACAGCTCAGCGCCGCGTGGTTTCCGGTGGGCGCGATGCCCAAGCCCGAGGTCCGCGCCAAAGCGTTGGCGGCGGGCCTGCCCACCCACGACAAAAAAGACAGCACCGGCATCTGTTTTATCGGGGAGCAGCCGTTTAGGGCTTTTCTGGGGCGCTTCCTGCCCGCCCAGGCCGGCGTCATTAAAACCCTCGACGAACGCGCGGTGGGCGAGCATCCCGGGGTGATCTACTACACCCTGGGGCAACGCGAGGGCTTGCGCATCGGTGGGGTGCGCGGGGCCGCCGAGGGGCCGTGGTTCGTGGTAGCCAAAGACGTGGCCAATAACGTGTTGTACGTCGCGCAAGGCCACGACCACCCCGCGCTGCTGAGCCAGCGACTGCTGGCCGATGGCGTGACCTGGATCGCCGGCACCCCGCCCACGCTGCCCTTGCGCTGTGCGGCCAAGACCCGCTACCGGCAGCCCGACCAGACCTGCGTGATCGAAACCCTGCAAGACGGCCGCGCCAGCGTGCTATTCGAGCGCCCCCAACGGGCGGTCACGCCGGGCCAGTCGGTGGTGTTCTATCAGGGCGAAGTTTGCTTGGGCGGCGGGGTCATCGACGCCAGCTTTTAGCCGGCCAACACGCTAGCGCTACAACCGGCGCCCGTAATTGCCGATAATGCCGCTCCCAACTTCAACCCCCCCCGCTAGGCGGCCAATCGCGGCTGCCAGCCCGTCCGGAGACCGCCATGACCAACAGCTTTAACGCGCGTGCCACCCTCAGTGTCGGTGGCAAGGAATACCAGTACTACCGCCTCGCGGCCTTGGCTGACCAATTCAACGTGGCGCGCCTGCCATACTCCTACAAAGTTTTGCTCGAAAACCTCTTGCGGCACGAGGACGGCAGCAGCACCACGCGCGCCGACATCGCAGCGCTCGCCGGCGCAGACCTCAAAAATCTGCCGGTCAAGGACCTCAATTTCACGCCCGCCCGCGTCATCCTGCAGGATTTCACCGGCGTCCCCTGCGTGGTGGATCTGGCCGCCATGCGCGACGCCATCAAGACGCTGGGCGGTGACGCCGCCAAGGTCAACCCCCTGTGCCCAGTGGAACTGGTCATCGACCACTCGGTGATGGTCGACCACTACGGCTCCAAAGAGGCGCTGGACCTCAACGCCAAAGTGGAATTTCAACGCAACGCCGAGCGCTACACTTTTCTGCGCTGGGGCCAGGCCGCGCTGCAGAACTTCAAGGCCGTGCCGCCCGATACGGGCATCGTCCATCAGGTCAACATCGAGTACCTCGCGCGGGTGGTTTTTGAAAAAGACGGCCTGCTCTACCCGGACAGCTGTTTTGGGACCGACTCCCACACCACCATGGTGAACGGGATCGGCGTGTTGGGCTGGGGCGTGGGTGGCATCGAGGCGGAAGCCGCCATGCTGGGTCAGCCGTCCTCTATGCTGATGCCCGAGGTCATCGGGGTGCGGGTCACCGGCAAACTGGCCGAAGGCGCCACCGCCACCGATCTGGTACTCACCGTCACCGAAATGCTGCGCCGTCGCGGGGTGGTGGAAAAATTCGTGGAATTCTTCGGCCCCGGGCTCGCCAATCTCGCCGCGTCCGACCGCAATACCATTGCCAACATGGGCCCGGAATACGGTGCCACCTGCGGCATTTTTCCGATCGACGAAGAAACCCTGAACTACCTGCGGCTGACCGGTCGCAGCGAAGCAGCCATTGCGGTGGTGAAGGCCTACGCGCAAGCCCAGGGCATGTGGTGGACGGCGCAGGCGATAGAGGCCGATTACAGCGATGTGCTGCCGCTGGATCTCGGTACGATCCTGCCCTCGCTGGCCGGCCCCAAGCGCCCCCAAGACCGTGTGTTGCTCACCGATATGCAAGCGAATTTCCGCGCGGCCTTCGCCGCGGAGCAGCCGGCCCGTCCCAGCAAGGGCCCGGCCACAGTGACCGACCAGGGCCAAACCTACCAACTCAAAGACGGCGCGGTGGTGATCGCGGCGATTACCTCCTGCACCAACACCTCTAACCCCAATGTGCTGATCGGCGCGGGTTTGCTGGCGCGCAAAGCCCGCGCGCTGGGGCTCAAAAGCCAGCCCTGGGTCAAGACCTCGCTGGCCCCGGGTTCCAAAGTGGTCACCGATTACCTCGCCAAAGCCGGCCTCATCGAAGACCTCGAATATTTGGGCTTTCATGTCGTGGCCTACGGTTGCACCACCTGCATCGGCAACTCCGGCCCGCTCAACGAACCCATCGCCAAAGCCATCAACGACCACACGCTGTCGGTGTCGGCAGTGCTCTCGGGCAACCGCAATTTTGAAGGACGCGTCCATCAAGACGTGCGGATGAACTACCTCGCCAGCCCGCCGCTGGTGGTCGCCTACGCGCTGGCAGGTTCCACCGACATCAACCTCAGCAGCGAACCCCTGGGGCAAGATCAACACGGCAAAGACGTTTTCTTAAAAGACATCTGGCCGTCGAATCAGGAAATTCAAACCTGCGTGGCGGCGACCGTAACCGCCGAGCTATTCAAAAACAGCTACGCCGACGTGCTCAAGGGTGACGCCCGCTGGCAGGGCATCCAAGTCACTGAAAGCCAGACCTACCCGTGGGCGGACGGCTCGACCTACATCCAAAACCCGCCGTACTTTCAGGCCATGACCATGATCCCGCCCGGCATCACGCCGATCCAGGGCGCGCGGTGTTTGGCGGTGCTGGGCGACTCCATCACCACCGACCACATCAGCCCGGCGGGCGACATCAAGAAAGACGGTCCTGCCGGTCAATACCTCATGGCACACGGTGTTGCACGCGCGGACTTCAACAGCTTTGGCTCGCGGCGTGGCAACCATGAAATCATGATGCGCGGCACGTTCGCCAACACCCGGATCAAGAACCGCATGACCCCCGGGGTCGAAGGTGGGGTCAGCCGTTACCTCAACGGCGACGCCGGCCCGGTGGAACCCATCTACGATGTGGCGATGAAATACGCCGCGCACAACACCCCGCTGGTGGTCATCGCCGGCAAGGAATACGGCACCGGTTCTTCGCGCGACTGGGCCGCGAAAGGCACCTTCCTCTTGGGCGTGAAAGCGGTTATTTCCGAGAGTTTCGAGCGCATCCACCGCGCCAATCTGGTGGGCATGGGCGTCTTACCGCTGAACTTCGTCAACGGCGAGAGCGCGGCCAGTCTGGGGCTAGACGGCACCGAAGTGTTTGACTTCGAGGGGCTGCACGAAGGCGCCACCGAACTGCGCGTCACGGCGCGCAAAACCACTGGCGCGACCCAGACCTTTCAGGCCCGGGTGCGCGTGAACACCCCGGCGGAGTGGTCGTATTACGCGCACGGCGGTGTGTTGCAATACATGCTGCGCCAGATGGCGGCTAAATAGGCCGGCGGCGCTTACCCCGGCCGCGCAGGCGGGGTACAGGCGCACGAATTTGTCGCGCGCGCCCGCCGTTCAAGCCCGGGTGGAGGCGCGCGCTGCTGGCCCGCAGCCGGGCCGTTCAGGGTTTCTTGAAACCCGCAGCCAGCATCAGCGCAGCACAGGGTTCGGCATATTGGCGATCCAGAACAGCGATTTTCCGCCAGTCGCTCGCCATCTCTTGCATCAGCGCGGCCGCGTGGGTTTCGACGCCCCGGTTGGCCATCTCAGCGCCCTCGAGCACGCTGGCCTGGTTCAGGCCGAACTCGCCCGCCCTGTAGAGCGCGTCGTATTCTTTCGCCGAATGGCCGCGGGCCGCCAAAAAATAATAGGTCGCGCAGCCCGCAAAACCCAAGGGCATGCTGGCGTTTAGGCGCTGCAGTTCTGCTTTGCGTTCGAGCGCGTGGAGCGGGCCGGCGAGCAACCAGGCCGCCACCCCGAGGCTGCCCAGCAAGCGGTAATTTTTCATGGCCGCCCAGTTCGAGGGGGGGAAAGAGCCCCCAACGTGTTCGCGCACCGTTGCAGGGTCCGGCGCGAACGCGCCCCCGCCCCGCTGAGCGGGCGGGGTGGGCGGCGGCATCAGCCCTTCAGCTCCACTTCAATAAACGCCAGTTCCTCGGCGCCGCCGTTAATCACATTGTGCTCAACGCCCACGGGTCGCGCGTAGGCAACCCCCAAGGTGAGCACGGCTTCCACCGTACCGGTCGGGGTTTCTAAGTGCAGCACCCCGTTGGTGACCGGCACCACCACATACTGCATCTCATGTCGGTGCCAGCCGGTCTGCGCGCCGGGGGCGAAGCGCCATTCGGTCACGCGCACCGCCTCGTTGTCGATTTGCACGGTCGCGACGGCAGCAGGGCGTTGGTGCATGGGGTTCTCCTTTGCGGGTGGTGGGAAAAGCTTAAGCGAGTCTAGCGCGGAACATGAAATATACCGCCCCCAGCAAGCAAAAGCCGGCCCAAAGGTAATCCCAGGTGGGCTTTTCTTTGAGATAAAACACCGCAAACGGCAGGAAGACCGTGAGCGTAATCACTTCCTGAATGATTTTAAGTTGCCCCACCGACAGCACGCTGTCGCCGATGCGATTGGCGGGCACCTGCAGCAGGTATTCAAACAGCGCAATACCCCAACTGACCACGGCCGCGACGAGCCAAGTGCGATGGGCAAGATTCTTCAGATGCCCGTACCACGCGAGCGTCATAAACCGGTTGCTGAGGACCAGCAACGCGATGGGTTTGACGACTGGGCTCACGACCGGTCGGGTGCGTGCGGGGTACGCTGCCCTGCACCCACCCTCCGGCCGGGCCGCCTGGCGGTTTAGGCTTTCTTGGCGTAGGCGTTGCACCAGCCTTTGGCCGCAACTGCTTGCCCGGCGAACAGCCCACAGCCGCCCCACTCAGCGCCCGCGGCACCTACAAAAAGCACGCAGTTGGTGCAGGTCATGGCGTCTTCGTGGCGGGGGAATTTCGCTTTATCGACCGTCGCGCCATCGGCTTTGTAGCCGAGGCTTACCGCCTGTGCGTTGGCTTCGTCGAGGTGCGGCAGGTCCGCTGCGAACGCGGTGCGCTGGGTCACCAGTTGGGCTATCGACACGGCCGCTACCGTGCCCAAGCCACGCTTGAAAAAAGAACGTCTGCTGTTATCCATCGAAAACTCCTAGTGTGTCGTAGACCGAATGTCGACCGGCGCGGGCCGAAGCCTGCTCGGGACCGCGCAAGGATACCCTATGTCGTGAGCGCAGCTCGCGCCAAAGGTGAATCTGTTCCCCTGGGTTACGCCGCCGGGCGGGGTGCCGGTTCAGTCGCCCGACGCACCGCAACACACGAACCGCAAACCCCAAGCCGTGGCATTTAGCGCTGCCCCAACGCCTTGTCGCGCAGCTGCCGCTTGAGCATTTTATTGGTGCCGGACAGCGGCAGGGCCGCGTGCCGCAGTTCAATGGTGCGGGGACATTTATAGCCCGCGATGAGGCCTCGACAGTGGGCCAGCAATTCCTCTACGCGCAGCGTGACGCCCTCGTGCGCGACCACGATCGCGTGCACCTCCTCCCCTAAATCTTCGTGCGGCAGGCCGATGACAGCACATTCCCGCACGCCAACATGCTCATGCAGCGCGTTCTCGACCTCCCCCGAATACACGTTCTCGCCCCCCGAGATCATCCTGTCTTTCAGGCGGTCGACCAAAAAAATAAAGCCCTCAGCGTCCATATAGGCCGCGTCCCCGGTGTGCATCCAGCCCCCGCGCAGGGTGTGCGCGGTCAGCTCCGGGTTTTTCCAGTAACCCTGCATGACCATCGGCCCGCGCACCTGTATTGCACCCACCGCACCGCGCGGCACTTCGGCGTCGCTCTCATCGGCAATGCGAATTTCCGCCGTATGGATGGCTTGGCCGAGCGATTTGATCCGGCCCGCGTTAGGGCCCTCCAGCACGTGGTACTTCGGCAATAAGTAGGCCGCCGAGGGCGACAGCTCGGTCATGCCATAGGATTGCGTAAAGCGCACCTTGGGCAAGCAAGCGAGCGCCCGGCGCAGCAGCGCGTCGGGCGTGATCGAGGCACCGTAGGCGATATTGGTCACGCTGGAAAAATCGGTCGCCTGAAACGCGGGGTGATTCAAGAGCCGGTTGATCATCGTTGGCACCAACAGCAAGTGCGTCACGCGATGCCGCGCGACGGCATCCAGCACCGCACCCGCATCGAAGCGCGGCAGAATGATGCCGTGCCCCATGGCGGTCACCGTGCCGTAAATACGCGCAATCCCGGCGGTCTGGAAAACCGGTGTGGAATGGAGGTACACCATGTCCTCACCGAATTCCATATTGGGGATCGCGGCCAAGGTATTGGCCACGATGTTGGCGTGGCTGGTGGCCACGCCTTTGGGTTGGCCCGTGGTGCCGCCGGTGTAGATGATGGCCAGCAAATCCTCGCCCCCCGCCGCGCATCGGGCACCGGCGCGCGGGCCGCGAGCAGGCGGTCGTAGTCGTGTTCCAGCGTGGCGATGCCGATGCCGCTCACCACCCGCAACCCCGGTGCACCGGCCCGCAGCGCGGCCAGGCGCTCAGCGTATTCGCTGCTGCAGATTAAAATCTCGACCGCTGCGTGGTCCAAAATGTAGCGCAGTTCGGCGTCCGATAGCCGGGTGTTGAGCGGCACCATCACCCCACCGTGCCCAGGGCACGGCGTAGTGGTAGTCGAAGTACTCAATGCCGGCCTCGGCCAGCATGGCGACCGGGGTGCCGGCCACCACGCCGAAATCCTGCAAGACCCCGGCCAGGCTCGCAATGCGCTGCGCAAATTGCGTCCAGCTGAGGGCGCGCCCGCCGCAATGCAGTGCCGCGCGGTTGCCCTTGAGCAGGGCACCGCGAGTGGGTGCTTGCGTGAGATGCCTGTGGTTCATGAGCACCCAAGCCGCTGAAAAATTGCTGCCGAGTGTACAGGTTGCACGGCCGGGCCGCGGACGAGCGAGCAGCCGGCCAGTTCGCGGATCGCGCCGGGCCGCCCCTCAGGCTTTGCGGGCTTCCTTATTTCACCTGCCCGGAGACTTCCCTACACTGAGCCCAATCGTTTTGAGGATCGGCCGTGAACCAGCTGTTGCAAACCCGCACCCATCGCCACGAAGAATACGCGCAGAGTGGCTTGAACCGCTGCCTCTCCGCGTTTGACCTCGCCTTGTTAGGCATCGGCGCCATCATCGGCACCGGTATTTTTGTCCTCACCGGGGTGGCCGCCGCCACCCAAGCCGGCCCCGCCGTCATTTTGTCTTTCGTGATCGCGGGCGTGGCCTGTGCCTTCGCCGCGCTGTCCTACGCGGAACTGGCGGCCAGTCTGGGCGGCTGCGGCAGCGCCTACGGCTACAGCTACGCGGCGTTTGGCGAATTCGCCGCCTTTCTCATCGGTTGGAACCTGCTGCTGGAATACGGCATGTCGGTGGCCGCGGTGGCCAACGGCTGGTCCGGCTATTTCGGCAATGCGCTGCACGCCTTGGGGCTGGATTTACCCCTGGCGCTGACCACCCAGCCGAGCAACGGCGGGCTGATGAACCTACCGGCGATGCTGGTGATCTTGCTCTTGATGGGCCTGCTGATCGTGGGGGTAAAAGAATCTGCGCGGCTCAATGCGATCATGGTCACCATCAAACTCATCACCATCGGGGTGTTTCTCATCGCCGCAACGGGCAATGTGGACGTGGCTAATTGGTCACCCTTCATGCCCTTTGGCTGGTTTACGCGTGCCGCAGATGGCGAAACCCACGGCGTGCTCGCCGGGGCCTCGCTGGTCTTCTTTGCTTATATTGGCTTTGATGCGGTGACGACCGCCGCCGAAGAAGCCAAAAACCCGCAACGCGATTTACCCATCGGCATCCTCAGTTCGCTGGTGTTCTGCACGGTGGTCTACATTTTGGTCGCCGCCGTGCTCACGGGCGTGGTGAGCTACAAGGAACTCAACGTCTCCTCACCGGTCGCGCACGCGCTGGAACTGCTCGGCCATCGCTGGGCGTCGGGCATGGTGGCGGCGGGCGTCATTGCGGGCCTCATCACGGTGATGCTGGTGCTCTACTACGGGCTGACGCGCATCATGTTTGCGATGGCGCGCGACGGCATGCTACCGGCCGCTTTTGGCCGGCTGAATGAACGCACCCAAACCCCGGTCTTCACGATCGTCTTCGTTGGCGTGTTCTGTGCGCTATTTGCGGGTTTTATCCCGCTGGAGAAACTGGCCGAGTTGGTCAACATCGGCACGCTGTTCGCCTTTGTGATGGTGTGTTTGGGCGTCATCATGTTGCGCCGGACGCAACCTACGCTGCCGCGTCCGTTCAAAATGCCGTGGAGCCCGCTCATTCCGCTCTTGGGGACGCTGTCGTGCGGAGCACTGATGGCTTTCCTGCCCTTGGATACTTGGTTGCGCTTCCTGATCTGGCTGGTCATCGGCATTGGTTTCTATTTTGGCTATGCGATGCGTCATAGCGTGTTGGCCGCGCAATCGCGCTGAACGCCAGTGCTAGCCCTCGTTAAGCAACAGCAGCTGCGCATCGCGGGGGTGGCAACACCCTACCTTGAGGCCGGCGATGGCGCCACCGCGGCGGTCTTCGTCCATGGCAATCCCGGCGCTGGTGAGGACTGGCGCGCGCTGGTGGGCGAAGTGGGCGGTTTGATGCGTGCCATCGCGCCCGACCTGCCGGGCTTTGGCGGGGCTGATAAGCCCCCCACGTTTGACTACACGCTGGGCGGCTACGCGCAACATCTCCACGCGCTGCTGGACGCACTGCAAATCACCCGGGTGCATTTGGTACTCCACGATTTTGGTGGCCCGTGGGGTTTGTGGTGGGCGGCGCTCAATCCCACGCGGGTCGCCTCGGTTACCCTCATCAATACCGGTGTTTTGCCGGGCTATCGCTGGCATTTCATGGCGCGCTTGTGGCGCACGCCGCTGGTGGGCGAACTGATGATGGCCACCACTACCCGCCTTGGCTTTCGGCTATTGCTGGGGCTGGGCAACCCGCGCGGCCTGCCGCGGGAATTTGTGGCGCGCATGTATCGGGATTTCGACGCCGGCACCCGCCGCGCGGTGCTCAAGCTCTACCGCGCCACCAGCGACATCGAGGCTTATTCCCAGCAAGTGAGTGCCGCGCTGCGGCCGCTCAATCTGCCGGCCCTGGTGATCTGGGGACGGGCCGATATCTATCTCCCCGCAACGCTGGCGCAACGCCAATGCGAAACCTTTGCGCGCGCCCGGGTGGTGATGCTGGACGACAGTGGACACTTCCCCTACGCGGACAATCCGACGGCCGTGGCGGAGTGGCTCATCCCGTTCCTGCAGCAGCAAGTGGTCGGCTGAGCGCCCCGGCCGCAGCCCATTTTAATCGCGTTCCCTAAACGCCGACCGGCGCGCCCTGCCAAGGGTCGAAGCCCACGCGCCTAGGCGCTACACTGCGCACCGTCCGCGCCCGAAAAATATAAGCTCAAAGGAGAGAGGCGATGCTACCAGTTGGCTATTTTCCCTGTACCCAAGACCCCCCGAAGGGCGAGCACGTTGCGCGCCTGATCGACGAAGTCATGGAGCAGGCGCAAGTCTGTGAAGACGTCGGCTTTGATGGTTTTTTCTTTACCGAACACCACCAGCAAGACGACGCCTACCTGCCCTCACCGGTGCTGATGGCCGGCATGGTGGGGGTTCGTACCAAGCGCATTAAAGTGGGCACCTGCGTGCTGCTGGCGCCGCTCTACCATCCCGTGCGCCTAGCCGAAGACATCGCGGTGGTCGACCAAGCGACCAAAGGCCGCTTTATCACCGCCGCCGGCATCGCCTATCAGCCCAACGACTTTGCGCAGTTCGGCGTGAACAGCAAACAGCGCGTGGGGCGCACCGAAGAAGTCGTCGAAGTGCTGCGCAAGGCGTGGTCGGGCGAACCGTTCAGCCACCCCAGCAAATATCACAAAATTGAAAACGTGCGCGTTACCCCGCGCACTTATCAGCATGGCGGCCCCCCCATCTGGCTCGCCGGTTGGGTCCCCGAAGGCATCGCGCGCGCCGGTCGCCTGGCCGATGGCTGGATTGCCGATCCCATCCAGTCGCTGCCGGTCATCAAGCAGTTCACCGACCAATACCGGGCCGCCGCCCACGCTGCCGGCCGCAAGTCGTTTGTGTGCCTGATGCGCGACTGCGTGATCGGCAAAGACTGGCAGGCCTGTCTCGACAAAAACGGCGCCACCATGGACACCCATCGCTGGTACCACAGCTTTGGCGCCTACTACCCGGATAAATACCTCGAGCACGTCAAATCCTCGGACCAACTCAGCTTCGAGATGGTCGCCGAAGACCGCCTCATCGCGGGCTCGCCCAAGCAGTGCCTGGAGCAGCTCAAAAAATGGCAGGACGTCATCCAACCCGACTACCTCATGGTCCGCATGCGCCAACTCGGCAAACCCGACCAGCCCGAAGCGCTGGATGACATCCGCCGCTTTGGCTATGAGGTCATTCCCTACCTTTAAGCAACCCGCGTAAGCTGACGCCCCGGTGGCACGAGCCGGGGCCTTAGCTTGGCGCCCCGTTACCGCAAGCGCCGGATTTTATTTTATGAGCCTACTTCCCAGCGTTGAGATCAATCCCACCCGGACCCCGGATGCGGCGGTCATTTGGCTGCACGGGTTGGGCGCGAATGGCCACGATTTCGAGCCTATCGTGCCCGAGTTGGGGCTGCCGCGCGGCCACGGCGTCCGGTTCGTGTTTCCCCATGCACCCGCCATTCCGGTCACGATCAACCAAGGCTATGTGATGCCTGCTTGGTACGACATCAAGGCCATGGATCTCGAACGCAAAGCAGATGAAGTTCAGCTGCGCCAGTCGGCCAGCCGCGTGCAGGCACTCATCGATCGAGAAATTGCCAGCGGCATCGCGGCCCAGCGCATCGTCATCGCAGGCTTCTCGCAGGGTGGGGCGGTGGGCTTTGAGGCCGCGCTGACCTATCCGCAACGGCTGGCCGGGTTACTGGCGCTGTCCACTTATTTCGCGACGGCCAACAGCCTCATCGGGCATCCGGCGAACGCCGATTTACCCATCGAAATCCATCACGGCAGCCACGACCCAATGGTCAAAGAAAGCTTTGGCCAACGCAGCGCCGAGAATTTGCGCGCGCGCGGTTATCCCGTGAACTACCAAACCTACCCCATGGAACACGCCGTGTGTCCGGCCCAGATTGCCGACATCGGGCGTTGGCTGGTTGCCCGCCTCAACTAGGCATCGCGCCGCACTAAACACCCCAGCCGGAAACGGTCGGTTAGCATTACCCACCACCTCATTGCGAGATCCTACAATGTCCGATTCAAGACCCGCGTTGCTCGACCAAGCACAGGACTTCGCCCAGCAACCGGTGGGTCTGCGGTGGCGCACCCAGCGTCGTAGCGTCACCGAATTCGAGCTCATGAGCTTCGTGACCACCTGCGGATTCAACGAAAGCCTGTTCATGGACGCAGAAGTGGCGCGCGAACTCGGCTTTGCCGGCCGCGTTATTCCCGGTGCGCTCACGCTGTCGCTGGCCGAGGGCCTGGTGCTCGCTAGCGGCGCGCTCAGTGGCACGGGCATGGCGTTCCTCGGCGGCAACATCGAGGTCAAAGCCCCGGTATTCGTGGGCGACACGCTGGAGGTGTGGGTGGAAGTCACCGCGGCCCGCTTGACCGCGCGCGGCGACCGCGGCGTGGTGACGACGCGCAATGAAGTACGCAACCAGCGTGGCGAATTGGTCCTGCTTTTCACGCCCTCGCGCATGATCAAACTACGCGCAGCCTGAGTGGTAAAGCCGCCGGACTCTGACCGCCGCGCTGCGCTAGTGGGTCTGGCTAGCGCGCTAACCTTGTGTGCACTGCGCCCGCCCGCAGCGCGGGCGGCGGGTCCCGGCCAGCCCGCGCCGGACGACGCCCTCGCCCTCCCCTCTTGGGACGAACGGCCCCGCGTGGTCACCCCCGAAGACCTCGTTCTCAATGCGCCGCCGCTGGTGGTTTATCCTAGCGACCTCACGGGCAAGACGGTGCGCGAGCGCTCGCGTTTGAATCAAATCCTCATCCTGCGGCTCAGCGTGGACCAACTAGACGCCGCCACCCGCCGCTGCGCCGCCGATGGCATCGTGGCCTATGCAGGCACCTGCACGCATGCGGGCTGCAGCGTTTCAGAGTGGGATGCAACTGCCCGGCAGTTTTTGTGCCCGTGTCATGCGTCACGTTTTGATCCCGCCCGTGCCGGTGCGTGGATCGCGGGTCCGGCGGCCCGGCCGTTACCCGCCCTACCCCTTAAAATTCAGCACGGACGCCTACTGGTGGCAGGCGTCTTTAGGGGCAAAATTGGCGCTAAAAGCGCTTGAGGACTGACTGATGCAACGCCTACTCACGAGTTTTTTTTGCCTGGCCCTAATCCCAACGCTCGGGCTGTGCGCCAACCCCACCTTGCCTTACCGGTCGGTCACCCAAGCGCGGCTGGAAGCCCCAGAACCCGACAACTGGCTGATGTATCGCCGCACCTATGACTCGCAGGGCTATAGTCCGCTCGCGACCATCAACACCCGCAATGTGCGCCAGCTCGTGCCGTTATGGAGTTTCTCGACCGGGGTGGAAGAAGCCCACCAAGCGCCGCCGCTGGTTAACGACGGCATGATGTTTATCACCACGCCCCGCAATCAGATATTGGCGCTGGACGCCCGCACCGGCGACCTGCAATGGCGTTATCAACGCCAACTACCCGACGATTTATTTCAGCTGCATCCCACCAACCGGGGGGTCGCGCTCTACGAAGACCGGGTGTATCTCGCCACGGTGGACGCCTTTCTGGTCGCGCTGGACGCCCGCACCGGCGAGGTGTTGTGGGAAAAGCCGGTTGAGAATTATCTCGACGGCTATTACATGACGCTCGCCCCGCTGGTGGTCAACGGCCGGGTGATGGTGGGCACTTCCGGCGGTGAACTCGGCGTGCGTGGGTTTATCCAAGCCTTCGATGCCAAAACGGGCGACGCCCTGTGGAAAACCTACACCGTACCCGCACCCGGCGAGCCCGGCAGTGAGACTTGGCCCGGCGACACTGGGAAACATGGTGGCGTGCCCGTGTGGGTGACCGGCAGCTACGACCCGGCCACCCAATTAAGCTACTGGGGCACCGGTAACGCGGGCCCTTGGATGGGCGATGCACGCACCGGCGATAACCTCTACGCCACCTCGGTCATCGCCGTCGACGTCAATACCGGCGCCATTCGCAGCCATCACCAATATCACTGGAACGATTCTTGGGACTGGGACGAAGTGGCAGCGCCGTTGTTGATCGACATCCAGCGCAACGGCCGGACGCTCAAAAGCCTCATCCACGAAGGTCGCAATGGTTATCTGTGGATGCTAGAGCGCACCAGCAAGGGCATTGGGTTCGTGGAAGCCCAAGCCTACGTGAAGCAAAATGTCTTTACGCGCCTAGATCCCCTCACCGGGCGTCCCGAGTACGACCCCCAGCACAAGCCACGCATCGGCCAGCGCACGGAGTTCTGCCCCAGCATTTGGGGCGGCAAGGATTGGCCCCCCTCCGCCTACAGTCCGCAGACCGGTTATTTATACATCCCGGCGAACGAAAACCTGTGCAGCGCCCTCGCGGGCGAGCCCGCGAAATACCGGGCCGGCGAACCCTACATTGGCCTGCCCGTGGCCAACATAGAAGTTTTCCCGACCCCCGAGGGCAAAGACCACATTGGCGAACTGCAGGCTTGGGATCTCGCGGCAGGCAAAAAAGTGTGGACCAAGACGTTTAAATCGCACAACTGGGGGCCGGTACTCGCCACCGCCGGTGGCCTCGTGTTTAGCGGCGGCACCAACGACCGCTACTTCCGGGCCTTCGATGCCCACACCGGCGATGTCTTGTGGCAGCAGCGCACCAACTCGGGCGTTGTGGGCGTGCCCACCAGCTACGCCATCGACGGCCAGCAGTACATCGCCGTGCAGTCTGGCTGGGGCGTCGACGCCCAGCGCAAGCAAGAATTTCTCGATAAAGCCTATGGGACCAAAACCCAAGTGCCCCAAGGCGGCGTGCTGTGGGTGTTTGGCCTGCCGCCCGCCACGCCCGCGCCTTAAGCGTGGCCCGCGCGCGCCGGCAGTTTCCGATGAACTGTAGCAGCCCGCTACAGTTCATCACGTTGCCCGCGCGCCGGCAGTTTGGCCGCGGCGCGCAGCTATAAGGCCGCGGCGATCGCGGCACTGTCCAAGGTGTGGGCGTAATAAATCGCGAGATTCAGCAGCGCGGCGTTATGTTCTTCGTCGGTCATGGCGGCGGTAGCATCGGTCGCGACCACCGCGGTATAGCCATATTGAAAAGCATCGCGTGCCGTACAGTCACAGCAACCGTTGGTCACGAGCCCGGTGATGATCACGGTGTCGATGCCACGGGCACGCAAATGCTCGTGCAGGCCCGTCGCAGCACCCGGATGCAGCGGACTAGATTGATACTTAACGACGCACAGATCGGCGGCGGCGCGCACGATATCCGGATGGAGCTCGTAGGCCTCACTGCCGGGTAGCAGCTCGTGCTGGGATGACGGCTGGGCGGCGGGCACGCTGGCCGCACCCGTCGTCCCGGGCAATGGCCCCACGCTGTGCTGGGTAAAGACCACCAGCCCGCCCGCCTGCCGCACGGCCGCGTGCAGACGATTGGCGTGGTCTAGTATGTCGCGGGCGTGCTGATTCCCCATCGGCTGCCCGGCGTCGATAAAAAAACGCTGAAAATCGATCGCAATAACCGCGGTCTTGGCGGCATTGACGGACAACACCGGGCGCATTAACGCGCCCCGCTCGCGCGCAAAATCTGGGATCGATACGTGATGCATTTCCTGATCCTTTTAACCCGCAGCCACAAGGCCGCTCGGGGTGTCGAGTTATCCCTCGTTGGAAACCAGCTCAGGCGGAAATTTCTAGTCGGCCCGTGCTGACCGGACCGACTCTCACGCAGGCCAATGGTGGCCGCGCGCCGTCTTACGCCAGCGCGACCGGCAATTCTGCAAAACCCGACACATGCGTGTTGGGAATACGATGCCCCATGCCGCCCAACTTCAAGCGCGGCAGCACCGGCAAGAGTGCGGCGATCGCCGAGCGCAGTTCAGCTTTGGCGAGGTTAGTGCCGAGGCAAAAATGCGCGCCGAAACCGAAGGTGAGATGCGGATTGGGATTGCGCTGAATATCGAAGCGGTAGGGATCGGCAAACACGCGCTCGTCGCGATTGGCAGAGGGGTAGAACATACAGACCGTTTCGCCGGCGCGAATCGTTTTGTCCAACAGCTGAAAATCTTCCGTCGCGGTGCGCAGAAAGCTGATGACCGGCGAGGTCCAGCGGAGTATTTCGTCTACCGCGCCGCTGATCAGACCGGGGTTGGCGCACAGCAGATCACGTTGCTCGGGGTGCTCCAGCAACGCGACCAGACCGCCCGCAGTGGCATTGCGCGTGGTGTCGTTGCCGGCCCCGATGAGCACGAATAAATAGCCGATGAGCTGCTGATCATTTTGCAGCTTGCCATCTACCGTCGCGGTCACCAGACGGTTAACAAAGTCAGAAGGCCCGCCGCCGGGCTTGCGATGCGCCTGCACCAGTTCCTCCAGGTACAGCCGGAATTCATTCATGTTGCGCTCCGCGGCTTGCGTCAGGGTTTCGCCGGGCAGCACGTGCTCGGGGGAAACCTCGCCAATAATCGCGTTCGACCAGATCAGAATTTTTTTCCAGTCGCCGGCCGACAAACCAATAATTTCGCTGATAGCCGCCAACGGCAGCTTGGACGCCAAGTGACGGACGAAATCCACTTCGCCGCCGCGCGCCAGCTCCGCCATAAACTCCGCCGTAAAGCCCACCGCCATTTGGTCAAAATGGCTGGCGAAAGAACGCATGCAGCCTTGCGTAAAGGCCCAACTCGCGTGCTTGCGCACGGCACGATGCTGCGGGTCGTCCATGAAAGTTATATCGGGCGGTTCTTGCGGATTCCAGCCACGCGACTGGCCAAAAGAGTCGAGACCGCCGCGCAGGAGTTCGGTTTCGCCCTTGAGCGCCAAGCGCAGACGTGGGCCGCCATTGATGAAGATTTTGGGACGTTCGGAGATGACCATGACCTCGGCGTGGCGGGTTACCGCCCAGAAGGGTTCGATGTCGTCACGCTCGTACCAAAAAACCGGCGCCTCGCGCCTGAGGAGATCCCACTCTGCCCACGGGAAACTATGGGCATAGCGGCTGGGGCTATGGATATCAATGCCATTCAAGTCGAAAGCCATGAGATTCTCCGTGTTTGTACAACGTCGTTTGAACACGCTGTGAGGGCTTTATTATTTTTCCCTGTCCCGGCCTACGCAGGATGCGCGGCGGTGCTGGCGAAGTATCTATGGCGACCCTTGGTAACGTCCAGCGTTGAGCGGGTGAGGCAAATGCGACGTCGCAACATTCAGCCTGTCGCGCCGGGCGCAGCGACCCGTCCCAAGCCCCGGCTGGGACAGCCAAATTGCTTGAGCTGGGGCACCCGGCGCGGGCATCAGCCAGCTGCCGGGTGGCAGCGGTTGGTTGTCACCCCTCAGGGGTGGGGCGCTTGGGGTAGGAAAGTCGTGAGGGGAAATATGCCCAGCGGGCAGCCACCACGCATGGCGGCGCTGCAGTGGCTGGCGCGCACCAGTGGCTGGCGCGCACCCCGCAACGCCGGCGCGCAGTGCCATGTAAAGCGCGGCGGGTAGCGTAGAAGGGCTACGCCTTGCCGCTTGGCGGGGTAGCTGCGCTGGCCACGGCCGGCGGCGCTACCCAAACCCGCCGCCAGACGCGGCATCAGTCTTGCGGCGCCGTCGTGGTTGCGCCAGCGCTAGTGCGTCGGCAGCACAAAACCCATATCTCGCTTACCACTGACATCATAAATCTCGGCAGAATAGTGGGTGATATCGCCCCGAATACTCGCCGCGCTCAACGCCGCCACCAGCGCATCCATGTAGGGGTAGGTAAAGTGCTTATCCAGTGCTGCTTGGTCGTCCCACACTTCGAAGATAGTGGCGCGGTTCGGTGCGGTGATGTCGATCGCCCAGTCGTAGATTTTGGCGCCGGGTTCTTGCCGAGACCCCGCCACGGCAAGCGCAACAACGGCCTGGATTCGCTCAAATCCGCCGGGAACGAATTCGAATACCACGGCAACAATCAACATAATATTTCTCCCAAGCGCATGAACACGGTGGTGGTGGGCATGTTCGGGCAACGAAAATGCCGGCGTATGGATCCTACAACAGACCCAACTGGCCGGTTGCACCCCGTGCCAACGGCGCGCGCGGCCAGCACCGGGTAGGAGCGGTAATCGACCTCGAGTGGGGGGTCAAAAGAGGATCCGCACAGCGCAGGATTGGCCACTCGCGGGGCTGCGTCAGCGCAGTCGCCATTGCCGCCGCGGGCCGCCGGCGTGACGGCGTTCTGCCAGCAGGGGGGCGGCCCCCGCACCGCCGCACGGCGGCTTAACTCACCCGGCCTTGGCGGGTTTGCCGGCCGCTACCGTGGCCCGCAGAGGCTGGCCTGCCCGGCTGCATCTGTCGCCTGATCTTTCGCCACCACTGCGCGGGCAACGCCCACATGGCGCTGGCCGCGCAGGCACGCTTAAACTACGCCGGCGTGTCGCGACGTGCCCCGGTCACACCCCCCAGTCAAAGGAAACATTTCGATGCCTTCATCCATGCCCGCAAACCCCGCGCGCTGGGTGCTGCAACCCGCGCAAGTGTTGCCCTCCTGGCAAGTCATTGCGGCCAACGATGCCACCGACAGCGCCAACCCCATGCACGACGACGCCACTGCCAGACAATTGGGATTTGCCGGCGGGCTAGTGCCTGGGGTCACGCTGTATGGCTATCTCACGCATCCTTTGATCGCCCTGTTTGGCGTGGCGTTTCTCCATCAGGGCAGTTTTGAAGCGCGTTTTCGGCGGCCGGTTTATGCCGGCGAAACCCTCACCACCTACGTCCGGGTAAGCGCCTGTGACAACGCCACCTACACCTTTGAACTCGCGCTAAAAAATGCCGCCGGCGAGGCTTGCGTGGTGGGTCGCGCGGATTTTCCGGGCCCTCTCCGGGAACTGCCAACGCGCACCAACAGCGTGCCGCTGCCGGCCGTGCGCCGGCCTGCCACCCCGGAGGCTTTGGGGTCAAATCCACAGTTGGGCACTTTGCATGAAATTTTCACGGCGGCGCAAAGTGCGGTGCTGTTGCGCGGGATGGGTGAGGATCTGGCGCTCTACCAATCGGTGGTCCACCCCGCGTGGTTGCTGCGGCAGGCGAATATGGTGATAGATAGCAACGTGGCGGTGGGGCCGTGGATCCACGTGGCGAGCGAAATTCAACACTTCGGCGTGGTACAGCTCAACGAGCCCTACACCGTGCACGGGCGGGTGGTCGGGCTGAGCGTGCGGAAAAATCATGACTACGCAGACTTTGAGGTGACCATCGCAACCACCCGACCAGTGATGTGGGTGCTGCATCGGGCGATTTACCGCCTGGGCGCCGCGCTTGAGGCATGCGGGTAAAGACCCCACCCGCAGCCGGCGGGCCACGCGTGGGGTGGCCGTCAGGGACTGCGCCTAGCGCATCGCCCGCAGCGCCGTGCGCACTTCGCTCACAAAAGATGCCGGCTGTTCAAACGCGGCGAAATGCCCGCCCCGCGCTAGCGTGTTGTAATGGACCAACTGGGTAAAACGCGTCGCCGCCCAGCGCTTGGACAGGCGAAAGATTTCGTGCGGATAAACGCTTATCCCGGCAGGCATCTCAATGAGCGCCTTGGGTTTGAGCAGTACCGAGAAATTCTCCCAGTACATCCGGGCCGAGGAAGCAGCGGCGGCCGGCAGCCAATACATCATCACGTTGTCCAGTAGTTCGTCGCGCGTGAGGGCGTTCTCCGGATGGCCGTCACAATCGGTCCAAGACCAGAACTTCTCGAGGATCCACGCCGCCTGCCCCACCGGCGAGTCGGTGAGTCCGTAGCCGATGGTTTGTGGGCGGGTACTTTGCTCCTTCGAATATCCGGACTCGGCATCCCAGTAATGCTGGAAGCCGGCCAGCGCGCTGCGCTCGAAGTCGGTGAGGTCTTCCATCATTGCAGGCGTGATATCCACCAACGCCATATTGGTGTGGATGCCAGCGCAGTGGGTGGTCTGCGTCATGCCGATATTCATCGTGACGGTGGCACCCCAATCGCCCCCTTGCGCGAAATACTGGTCATAACCTAGCCGGGCCATCAGCGTGCCCCACGCCTGCGCGATCCGGTCCAGCGTCCAGCCGGGCGCCGTGGGCTTACCGGAAAAACCAAACCCGGGCAGCGAGGGCAAGACCAGATGGAACGCATCGGCGGCCTCACCACCATGCGCCACGGGATCGGTCAACGGCCCGATGACTTTCATGAATTCGATCACCGAGCCCGGCCAGCCATGCGTCATGAGCAACGGCCGTGCCGCGGCATGTGGTGATCTGACGTGCATGAACTGAATGTCCAGACCGTCGATTTCTGTGATGAATTGCGGGTACGCGTTGAGGGCCGCCTCGCAGCGACGCCAGTCGTACTGCGTATGCCAGTACTCACAGATTTCACGCGTATAAGCCAACGGAATACCTTGGCTCCAATCGGTCGGCGTTTCGCGTTCCGGCCAGCGGGTTTGGGCGAGGCGGCGTGCTAGGTCATCGAGATCGGTTTGCGGAACGGCAAACCTGAAGGGGCGGAGGTCGGTATTGATGAGTGTTTCTCCTTAGGGGTAGATCGAAAATCTCACTAAGCCCAGCAGCGGCGCGGAACGCCCGAAGCGCGCCCCGCCGTTAAACCCAGTGGCGGCGCGCGTCACCTTAGTCCCACCCGCGGATGGACTGCAGAGCGGATTATCCACGCCCACCGACAGCCCGGCGCGCCCGTACTCAAAGTATGCGCAGCATAAGCTCGCGACGCTATTTGCACGACTGCTTTCAAGGCCTACAAGTTTCCCTGGGCGCCGTGTGGGGCTCGGTAGGGGTCCCACCGCGGGCCTAAACCCAACGCTACCCGCACCCAGGCCATCGCATCGTGCCGGCGCCACGGCAGACGTCAGACAAGTGGCCGCAGGGAACTCATCTCTGGTCTAATCAAAGTCTAACCGCGGTGGTTCGTCCTGCCACCGACCAACCCTAAAATTCCAACACCGCAGCCCCCGCCAACCCCGACCAACCGGGCAAAGTATCTCGCACCACATGACCCGCGATGAAAATTGATCAACGCGCCATGCCCCCGGCTATCCTCGCCGCTTTCCGCCGGTTGGTGGAGGAGCTAGACGCCACACGCCTGGTGGACATCGCCGCGAAAAAACCAGGCTTGTTCCCGGGCCTTCGCCCCCTGCCGGCCAATGTTCCGCGGTTTCGCACGCGGATTAAGTCCGCGCTGGAAACCGACCTCAATGCCGTCACCACCACCCTACTGCGGGAAACCGCGCTCGCGACCGAAGTGGTGGCGCTGCTAGACGCCACTGCGCTGGCAGCCGGGTTCGCGGCGTTGGCAGGGTATTTTGGCAGCGCTAATTTTCTGGCTGCGGCGCTGCTCGATAAACGTACCGCGGTGCGCGCTTTGGCGCATCAGTTCATCGGCACATGGGAACCAGAAACCCCGGACGAGGCACCAGACAGGGCCGGCTTCCGCGCCGCCGCGTTGAACGGCACGCGGCCTGCCGTGGCCGCATTGACCCGCGCATTTCTGGCCGCCTGGGAGGCGCAGGCGGCAGACCACCCGGCAGCCGAAGCCACCGCCGGGCACAGCGCTTTGACAGCCTTCTTGGAAGGCCTCAACCAAGTGCTGGGCGAATGCCCACCCGCGGCACCTGAGGTGCGCAAGAACACCCGCCTAATGGTGCCGGAAACATCAACCCAACAGCCTCATTTAAGCGCCGCCGAAACCGCTCGTCTCAGCAAACAATTTGCCCGGGAGAAGAAAAAACTCCAGGATAAAATTGCCGAAAATGACCATGAAATAGCGCGCCTTGGCCACGAACTACTGCGGGCCCGCCAAGAGTCCAAATTGCGTGCAACGGAACTCTCGCAGGCCAGCAAGGCGGCGAACGAACTGCAGGAAACCTTGCACACGCGCATCGAGCAAGGGGTCCAGAAAAACCTCAACGATACCTTGCGCCAATGGCTGGTGCCGGTTCGCAAACTCAATGCCGCGCTGGTCGACGCACAGCACAGCGATTTGCCCAGCCGCGCGGCAGAACTGCTCGAGCGGCAGCGCGCAGTCGACTTACAGTACGGGAACCGGACGGCCATGCATGGGCAAATAGAGCAGCGGCGTCAATTGCTCGCGCAGATCCAGCGCGCCCGCTGTGAGGCGCTAAACCCGCTGCCAGAATTGCGCCACATCGCCGCTCAATTAGTCCGCGAAATTGCCGACTTCACTGACCGTCTAGGACTACCAAAAATCGCCAGCAGTACGGTGGTAACGGCTTTGTTAGCGACCACCAACGAGGCTGAAACGCTCGAGGAGTTGGCCCAGATGCGCCAATTTATCCAGCAGGCGACCTGCTTCAATTTGTTGCATAAAGATGAGCGCGAACAGCTCTACGGGGCCTTGAACGAGACCGCAAACCGCCTCTACGACCGGGCGCAAATAACGCGCGAGGTTGGCAGCGACCCGGCGCCGTCGCGATTCTTCCTGCGGCGTGCCGTGGTGCAGGGCGAGGCCTTCACGCTATTCATCGACGGGCACAA
>SHZJ01000023.1 GCA_009692365.1 Gammaproteobacteria bacterium | reverse complement strand
AATTCGTCCGCATCGGCATAGCGACCGGTGTGCATCACCCCGGTCGCGCCGAGCGCCGTCAACTCGGCCAGTAGGTCGCGGGCACGCGGCGGGTCGTCTAACGGCAGGGTGGTGAGCGGGATCACTACCGGGGCTGGCCGACCGGCCGCCAGCATCAGCTGCGTCAGGTGTTGCACCGGCTCGCGCAGCGCTGCGGGATCGCCGGTCATCGGCATCCAGCCATCGCCATAACGCACGATGCGCGCGAACGCGTGCGCCGCCGTGCCGCCGAGCAGCAGCGGCGGACGGGCGGGTCGCGGCGCAAAAATAAACGGCTGGCCATGCTGGATCACGACATCCTGCGCAAAACACTCGTGCAGTAACGCCAAGAGTTCGTCGGTCAAAGCGCCGCGGCGCCGGCGATCCACGCCCAGGGCGCGAAATTCCGCAGCCATCCAGCCCACCCCCACCCCCAATTGCAAACGCCCGTGAGCCAACTCCTGCACGCTCGCCACCCATTTGGCGGTCACCAGCGGCGGGCGATAAGGCGCAATGAGCACGCTGACCCCCAAGCCAATGCGCGTGGTAATGCCGGCGAGATAAGCCAGGGTGGCGAGCGCCTCTAAGTAGCGCCCGCCCGAGCCTTCGGCCTCGTCGGGCGCAATGGCGAGGTGGTCGACCACCCATAAGTCGTCTAGCCCGGCCGCCTCGGCCCCCAGCGCGCAGGCGCGCAAGGTGGCGGGGCGCGATTGGGGCCCCATGTTTCGCAGCAGAATGCCTAAGCGCATGCGCAATGCCTTTTAACTGTCGATCTCAACCACCACCCGGCCGATCACGCGCCGGCCGGCGATTTCATCGAACGCCTGCGGGAGTTGCGAAAAACCAAACCGGGCGTGTACGTGCGGCGTGAGTTTGCCCTGCTGTGCGGCAGCCAACAACGCAGCGCTAACCGCAGCGCCACCGGCTGGATACACCCGACCATATTCGCCCGCGCGCACACCAATGAGCGAAATTTGTTTGATCAGCGCGTAATTCATCGACGCCGTAGGAATGCGCCCGCTGGCGAAACCGATCACCAGCACCCGCCCCAAGGGCGCGATGCAGTGGAGGCTTTCATCAAAGACATCCCCACCCACGGGGTCGTAGATGACGTCAGCGCCACGCCCCCCGGTGAGCGCTTTCACCGCTGCGCGAAAACCCGCCACCCGGGCGTCCAGCACGTGGTGGGCCCCCTTGGCGCGCACCACGGCCATTTTTTCTTCCCCGCTGGCGGTCGCAATGACCCGCGCACCGAGGTGCAGACCCAGATCCACCGCCGCCAAGCCCACGCCGCCCGCCGCGCCGTGCACCAACAGGGTTTCCCCCGCCTGTAGCGCCCCGCGCACCAGCAACGCCACGTAGGCCGTTTTATAGGCGACGAGATAGGCGGCGCCGCGCGCAAAATCAAACGCTGGCGGCAGGGGCAGCAGTTCGCTGGCGCGCCAGGTGATGAACTGCGCCGCCGCGCCAAAGCGCGCCATCCCCATCACCGAGTCCCCGGGCTTAAACTGCGCTACCCCCTCGCCGACTGCGCTCACCACCCCGCAAAACTCGGAGCAAGGGGTAAAGGGCAGCGTGGGTTTGAGCTGGTAGAGACCCTGAATCATCAGCAGGTCTGGGAAGCCCGGCGCAAAAGCGCGCACGGCGACCAACACCTCGCCCGGCAGCGGGCGCGGCGTGGCCACAGTTTCCAGCGTCAGGCCCTGCTGGTCGCCCAAGCGGGGCACGCGCCAGGCGCGCATTTGAGGATTACCACTTTCCAACTTACTCTCCCCTCACCTAACACCGACCCGCCTAGGAGCCCTGCTGAACATGAATATGCTATCGACGCTGGCCGCTGAAGTCGCGGCCGAACTTAAAACTCGCGCGCAAACCGTGGCCGTGTCGGAATCCTCCGCCGGGGGGCTGATTTCCGCCGCCCTGTTGGCGATCCCCGGGGCTTCCGCCTATTACCTCGGCGGCGGGGTGATCTACACCCGCGAGGCCCGCCGCATTCTGCTCGACATTCCGGATGAGGACGTCCGCCACGTCGTCCCACTGAGCGAAGATTATGTCACCCGCTGTGCGGTGGCGCTGCGCACCAAACTGGGCGCCACCTGGGCCGTGGCCGAGATTGGCACGACGGGGCCTACGGGGTCGCGCTACGGGATCCCGGCGGGGGTGTGCTGGTTAGTCGTGGATGGCCCGGTGCGCCGCTCCCGCCTGATCGAAAATGCGGGGGCCGAACGCGAGCCCAATATGTGGGCCTACACCCAAGCCGCCCTCAATCTGCTGCACGAAGCGATGCTCGCCCAGCCGTGAGGCCCCGCCTACCGCAGGCGCTCTACGCCCTGCGCTACCGCGATTTTGCGCTGTATACCGCCGCGCGCTTTGCGGCGACGCTGGCCTGGCAAATGTTGAGCGTGGCCGCCGGCTGGCAAATCTATGCCTTAACCCACGACCCCCTGGCCTTGGGATTGGCGGGGCTGGCGCAATTTCTGCCCTTTGTGACCTTGGTCCTACCGGCGGGCCAGGTAGCCGATGTAGCCGACCGGCGCTTCGTGCTGACCGGCGCCTACGCCTGCGAAGTGTTGAGCGCGGGCTTGCTGTGCTGGCTGGCCTGGTCTAACCAGCCGCGCATCTGGGCGATGTATGTGGCGATGGCGTTGTTTGGCGCCGGGCGTGCGTTTTGGATGCCCGCCGGTCAGGCCATCACCCCACGACTGGTGCCGCCGGCCGCTTTTCCCAATGCCGTGGCCATCAACGGCACGCTGTTCCAGACCGCCGCGATCGGGGGGCCCGGGGTGGGTGGCGCGCTGTATCTGCTGGGACCGGCGGTGGTCTATGCCACGACCGCGAGCCTGTTGCTGCTGGCCATGGTGCTCGTGCTGGCGATCAAGCCGCTCGCGGCCAGCCCGCGCGCCGCGTGGTGCATCAGCGACACCTTAGAGGGACTGCGTTTTGTGTTGCGCCAGCGGGTGGTGCTGGGGGCAATTTCGCTGGACCTGTTTGCGGTGCTGTTTGGCGGCACCACCGCACTGCTGCCCATTTTTGCCGCCGATGTGCTGCAGATCGGCCCGCTGGGCTTGGGGATCCTGCGCGCAGCACCGGGTTTAGGCGCGCTAACGGTGGCTGCGGTATTGGCCATCTACCCGCTCAAGCGGCACGTCGGCAGTTGGCTGTTTGGCGGGGTCGTGGTGTTTGGCGTTGCCACGCTGGTATTTGGTGCCTCCCACGATATCCGGCTCTCGCTGGCCGCCCTGTTCTGTCTGGGCGGGGGCGATATGGTGAGCATTTACGTGCGACACCTGCTGGTGCAACTGCAAACCCCTGACGCTATCCGGGGGCGGGTGAGCGCGGTGAACGCGATCTTCATCGGCTCGTCCAACGAACTGGGAGAATTTGAATCTGGCGTGACGGCGCGCTGTTTTGGCCTCGTGCCCGCGGTGCTGCTGGGCGGCGTGGCGACGCTCTTGGTCGTGGTCGGCGCGCGCCATTGGTTCCCGGAATTGCGCACCATGGACCGCTTCCCGGCAGCCGTGTCGGGCCGCTGATCCTCGCGCAATGACTTTCCACCCGCGCGCGTCTATCGTGCGTGCTTCAACCCAAGAATTCGGAGAAGACCATGCCGCTGCATCCTCAATGCGCCGCCATCACCGCCGCCGCGGCCCAGGCCGGCGCGCCCTTTAGCGCCGGCTCAGCCCCCGCCGTGCGTCTCGCCTACGCCGCGGGCACCGCTAATTTCGTCTACGACCCGGGCCCGCTGGCACGGGTCGAAAATCTAACGCTGGCCGGCACCATTCCCGCCCGTTTGTATCAGGCCGCGGTGGGCGCGCCGGCCGGAGGATTCCCCGCGCTGGTGTATTTCCACGGGGGGGGATGGGCCGCGGGCGATCTGGAAACCCACGACCATCTGTGCCGCCATCTGGCCTTGGCCGGCGGTTTTAGCGTGGTGGCGGTGGACTATCGCCTCGCCCCCGAACACCCTTTCCCGGCAGCACTCGACGACTGCTTGGCCGCCACCCGCGCGCTGGCGCTGCGCGCCGAGGAATGGGGTATCGACCCGAGGCGACTGGCGGTGGGCGGGGATTCAGCCGGGGGCAGTCTGGCCACTGTGGTGTGTCTGGCCCTGCGCGACGCCGGCGAGCACTGGCTGCGCGCGCAGCTGCTGCTGTACCCGGCGGTGGATTTTGCCGCCGACACCGACTCCCTGCGCACCAACGGCCAAGACTATTTGCTGACCACCGGGGCGTTAGAAATGTTCACCAACTGGTATCTGCCCGACCGCGCGTCGCGCACCGATCCCAAGGCGTCGCCACTGCGCGCAGCCAGCCACGCGGGGCTGCCCGCGGCGATCATCCAGACCGCGGAATTTGACCCCCTGCGCGATGAAGGCCAGGCCTACGCCGCGGCGCTGCGGGCGGCCGGCGTGGCGGTCGACTACCACTGTTATGCCGGGATGATCCACGGGTTTGCGCGCATGGGGGCGCGCATCGATGCCGGCAAACAGGCGCTGGACGATGCCGCCCGGCAACTCCGGGCGTTGCTCTCGTGAGGGCCTGGGGCCACGCGCGCCGGCACTGGCTCGCCGCTGCCAGCGCGCTGCTCATGCTGGGGTTGACGGGCATCACCCAGGCGGCCGGCGTTCCCGTTAAAACGCTGGCCGGAGCGGACTCCACTTTTGCGGAGCAAATCCAGCCCGGACACTGGACGGTGGTCATGATCTGGACAACTTACTGCGGCATCTGTCGCAAGCAATACCCACTGCTGAGCGCCTTCCATAACGCGCACGAGGCCCGCGATGCGCAAGTGTTGGGGGTGGCGCTCGATGGGGTCGCGGCGATGGACGAAGTGCGCGCCTATGTCGCTAAAAAGCCGTTTTCTTACCCCACCGTGGTGGCCGACGCCGAGGTCATCGGTAAAATGTTTGAAAGTGCCACGGGCGAAGAATTTACCGGCACGCCGACCTATATGATGTTCAATCCCAAGCGCCAACTCGTGGCCTTCAAATCCGGGGTGATCGCGGCCAATACCCTGGAAGACTATGTCAAGAGCAAACCGTGAGTTCGGCGGCCACCGGCAACGCACTAGCGGGCTTGCGGTTTGACAACGCCTTTACACGGGCGCTGCCGGCGGATCCGATCGCGGAGAATTATCGCCGGCAGGTCAGCGGCGCGGCCTATTCGCGGGTGGCGCCCACGCCGGTCACGGCACCGCGCTTAGTGGCGGTGGCCGCCGAGGTGGCGGCCCTGCTTGACCTGACCCCAGAGGACTGCGCCAGTCCCGAGTTTTTGCAGGTCTTCGCGGGCAATACCCTGCTGCCGGGGATGGATCCCTTTGCGCTGTGCTACGGGGGCCACCAATTTGGCAACTGGGCCGGCCAACTGGGTGATGGCCGGGCGATTAATTTGGGTGAGACCTTAAACCAGGCCGGCGAGCGTTGGACCCTGCAATTAAAAGGTGCGGGCCCCACACCCTACTCCCGCTCGGCCGATGGACTGGCGGTGCTGCGCTCCTCGATCCGCGAATTTTTGTGCAGCGAAGCCATGCATCATTTGGGCGTGCCGACGACCCGCGCGCTGTGTCTCATCGGCACCGGGGAGCCAGTGGTGCGGGACATGTTCTACGATGGTCATGCCCGGGCAGAGCCCGGCGCGGTGGTGTGTCGGGTGGCGCCGCATTTCACCCGCTTTGGGAGCTTCCAACTGTGCGCCGCGCGCGGCGAGCAAGACCTGCTGCAGGCGCTGCTCGACCACACCCTGCGCACAGATTTTCCGCACTGGGGCCGGCCCTCCCCCACGGTGTATCTCGACTGGCTGGCGGAGGTTGCCACCCGCACCGCGCACCTGGTCGCCCACTGGATGCGGGTGGGTTTTGTGCACGGGGTCATGAATACGGACAATCTCTCGGTGCTCGGGCTTACCATCGACTACGGTCCCTACGGGTGGTTGGAAAACTACGATCCCGACTGGACGCCCAATACGACCGACGCCCAACACAGACGCTATCGCTACGCACAGCAGCCGCAGATCGCCTGGTGGAATTTGGTGCAACTCGCCAATGCGCTCCACACCCTGGTGCCGGATGTGCCGGGACTGGAAGCCGCACTAGCGGCCTATCCCCGCGCCTACGAGGCGGCAAATCAGTCGATGCAGGCCGCGAAACTGGGGCTAGTCCAATTTGACCCCGAGCACGATTCCGCCCTGGTGACGAGCCTCCACCGGGTGCTAAGCCTCACCGAAACCGACATGACCCTGTTTTACCGCGCGCTCGCGCAGGTGCCGAGTGGGGCTGAGATTAGCCCCGAGGCGCTCCTGCAAGCCGTGGCCCCGGCGTGGTACCAGCCTGCGAGCGTCACGCCCGCAATCCGCAGCGAAATCCTGGCATGGCTAGCCGCGTGGCGAGCCCGGCTGGGCCAGGACCGAACCCCGGACGACGAGCGTCGAGCGCGCATGCAGGCGGTCAATCCGCTGTATGTGCTGCGCAACTATCTCGCGCAGGAAGCTATCGATCTGGCCGAGGCCGGCGATTATTCGCGCGTGGTGGAAACCTTGGCGGTGTTGCGGCGACCCTACGAGGAGCAACCCGGCCGGGCCACCTATGCCGCTAAACGCCCCGAGTGGGCGCGCCAGCGGGCCGGCTGTTCGATGTTGTCCTGCAGTTCTTGAGCCGCCCCCCGCGGCGCGAGACCGGCCGGGCAACGGGGCAGCTTTAAGCCCAAAAGCTCCTCGCCGTGGGCGGGAAGATGCGCCCGGTTCTGAGAGATTAGGCGCCGGCACTCAGCGCGACCCAACTCGGCCGCCGGTCTGGTGATGACCAACGGCTGCCCAGCGCGCGCGGCGGCGAGGCGCGGCGGCGCCCTGTCATGGCCGCCGTGAACCGGCCTAGCCGGGCGGCCATGGGTCATGCGCTGGGGCTGGGCCAGGGTTAAAGCGATGCCTCGCCGGGGTCCACGGCGCCGCTCAGGGTGGTGGCGCCGGACCCCACTAGGGCGCGTTTAGCTCGCGAGACCGGCTGAAAACCAGCGCCGTGGGTTATCGACTAAAATAATTTCAATTTCCTGCTCGGTCATGCCTTGGGCGCGTAACTGCGGCACAATTTTCCGAAAAATGTGCGTGGAACGCCAATCTGGCAGCATCTCTAGCATGGCCTCGAAAGACGGCGCGTAGGGCAGCGGGCGTCCCAACCAGCACATGATGGAATCGTGCGACACCAGCACCCGTTCCAGATGCCCAGCCGCGCGCATTTTCATGATGTTGGCGACGCGCACTTCATCGGGCTGGAAGAGCGAAATACCAAAACGGTCGAAACCCACGTAGGCATCCCGCTCGGCCAGGGATTTCTGATACTCAAAATCCGGCGTGCCGTCGGAATGCCCGACCAGCAGTTGGCAGGCCGGCACGCCCTCGCCGGTCACGAGATCAATTTGCGCATGCCCGCAGGTGGCGTTCTGGGTGTGAGAGATGAGCGGTACGCCGGTAATCTTGGCGGCGCGGGCGGCCGCGATGACGAGTTTGCGTTCGTAGTCCGACACGGTGTCGGCGCCGGTAGCCATTTTAATGGCCCCCGCCTTGATCCCGGTGTCGCCAATGCCTTGCTCAATTTCCTGCACATAGATGGCCGTGACTTCTTCGACGGGCAGGTGCCGAAAAGTAAACGTGTTGCCCTCCGCCTCGAAATACATGCCGGTGGTGCAGATGATCCGCATGCCGCTTTTTTGCGAGAGCTCGGCGAGAAATACCGGGTCGCGCCCAAGGTCCATCGGGCAGGGGTCGAGAAAGGTGCTGACGCCGTGGCTTTGCAGTTCATGCATTTGATCGACCGCGCGCAGCATCGCATCGGCGCGTTTAAATTTAGGTGCGCGGGCATCGAGTTCCCACCCGGGATACCCCACCAGAACGTGCTCATGCACGAGCGTTCGGCCGAGTTCGGCGGGGGTTGCGGTGCCGGTGGTCGTCTGGATTTTGCTCAAGGCCATGGGGATTGCTCCGGTGAGGGTGAGCCATATTAGGGCCGACCGGCGTCGCTGATCTATCGCCTAACGACACCCCGACGAGTGAATTTTCACCGCTGCCGGCCGCTAGCCAGATTGCCGGACCGCGGAATTGCTCAAATAGGGTGTTTTTATGCCTTCCATACGCCCACATACGTCATTACACTGCCCGCGCGCGATTAATGCGCGAGATGCAATTGTAGATTTTCCTGGAGGTAGACGCCTTGCGCGCGACCGATATTAAAAGCCCCGACTATTTTCACAAAGTAGTCGACTGCCAATGGGCCTGCCCGGCCCATACCCCCGTCCCCGAATATATCCGTTTGATCAGCGCCGGCCGCTTCGCCGACGCCTACATGGTCAACTGGGACTCCAACGTATTTCCCGGCATTCTGGGTCGCACCTGCGACCGCCCCTGCGAGCCGGCCTGCCGCCGCAGTCGGGTGGAAGACCACAACGCCGAAAAGCCGGAACCGGTAGCCATCTGTCGCTTAAAGCGGGTCGCGGCCGACCACAAAGGCGACGTCAGCGCGCGCATGCCCCACGCCCCCACCACCCGCAACGGCAAGCGCATTGCCTGCATCGGCGCGGGCCCTGCGTCACTCACGGTGGCCCGCGATCTAGTGCCCTTGGGCTACGAGATGGTCATCTTTGATGGCGACCCCAAAGCCGGCGGCTTCATGCGCACGCAGGTGCCGCGCTTCCGCCTGCCCGAAGCGGTCATCGATGAAGAAACCGGCTATATCCTCGACCTGGGGGTGGAATTCCGCGGCGGCGAACGCATCGATTCACTGCGCGAACTGCTGGCGGGTGGCTACGACGCCATCTTCGTGGGCAGCGGCGCGCCGCGTGGGCGCGACCTGCAGGTGCCCGGGCGCCAAGAGGCCGCCGCGAACATCCACATCGGCATCGATTGGCTGTCCTCCGTGTCCTTCGGCCATATTGAGACCATCGGCAAGCGCGTTATCGTGCTGGGTGGCGGCAACACGGCCATGGACTGCTGCCGTTCCTCCAAGCGCTTGGGTGGGGACGAGGTAAAAGTCATCGTGCGCTCTGGGTTTGAGGAAATGAAAGCCTCACCGTGGGAAAAAGAAGACGCGATGCACGAAGGGATCCCGTTCCTCAATTACTACGTGCCGCTGTCCTTCGAACACGAAAACGGCAAACTCATCGGCATGCGCTTCGACAAAGTCAAAGCCGTTTACGACGAGCGTGGTCGGCGCAGCTTGGTGTCGAGCGGCGAAGCGCCCGAATTTGTCCCCTGTGATGATGTGCTCATCGCCATCGGCCAGGAAAACTCCTTCCCCTGGATCGAGCGCGGCCTGGGCCTGGAGTTCGACGAGTGGGGCCTGCCGGTACTGGATGAAAAAACCCTGCAATCCACCATCCCCAATGTGTTCTTTGGCGGCGACTCCGCGTTTGGCCCCAAGAACATCATCTGGGCCGTGGCGCACGGCCACGAGGCGGCCATTTCCATCGACCGTTTCCTGAGCGGCGTGGCGTTGAGCGAGCGCCCGCCGGCGCATGTGAACCTCATTTCACAAAAAATGGGCATCCACGAATGGAGCTACGACAACGATATTTCGCGCGACCTGCGCCATATCGTGCCGTGGGCAGCCGCCGAGCAGGCGTTGAAAAGCATCCGCGTGGAAGTGGAACTCGGTTTTGATGCCAAAGCGGCCTTCGCCGAAGCCCAGCGCTGTTTAAACTGCGATGTGCAAACCGTTTTTGCGCCACCGCTGTGCATCGAATGCGATGCCTGTGTGGACATCTGTCCCATGGACTGCATCACCTTCACGGAAAACGGCGAAGAAGCCGATTTGCGCACCCGATTGACCGCGCCCGCGCCGCGTTTAGACCAAGACATCTATGTGGCTGACGGGCTTAAAACTGGCCGCATCATGGCGAAAGACGAGGACGTGTGCCTGCATTGCGGCTTGTGCGCCGAGCGCTGCCCGACAGGTGCCTGGGACATGCAGAAATTTCTGCTGGAGATGCCGCAAGCCCGGGACGGCTGCGCCACTCGCGCACCCGTGAGGAGCGCCGCATGACACCTTTATCTGGGGTCAACGACTTTGTCATCAAGTTCGCCAATATCAACGGCTCGGGCTCGGCCTCGGCGAACGAACTCTTCGCCAAGGCCATCCTGCGCATGGGCGTGCCGGTTAGCCCGCGCAATATTTTTCCCTCCAACATCCAAGGGCTGCCCACTTGGTATGAGGTCCGCGTCAACGAACAAGGCTGGCAGGGCCGCCGGGGCGGGGTCGATATTTTAGTCGCCATGAACCCGCAGACCTGGGATGCAGATTTAAAAGAAATCGAACCCGGTGGATATCTCTTTTACGACCGCTCGAAACCCATGCCGAGCAGCAAGTTCCGTGCTGACGTCAACATCATCGGGGTCCCGCTGACCGAACTGTGCAACGCGAGCTACAGCGACCCGCGGCAGCGCCAACTGTTTAAAAACATCATCTACGTGGGCGCGCTGTCCGCGCTGCTCGACATGGATCCCGAGGCCCTCACCGAACTCATCGCCGAGCAATACAAAGGCAAGGAAAAGCTGTTGGCGCCCAATCTGAAGGCGCTAAAGCTGGGGCACGATTGGGTCGTTGAGAACCTGCCGTACCCGCTGGGACTGCGCGTACAGCGGGCCGACAACGTGGGCAACAAAATTTTTGTGGACGGCAACACGGCCGCCGGCTTGGGCTGCGTATACGGCGGCGCCACGGTGTGTGCTTGGTATCCCATCACCCCGTCTTCCTCGCTCGCCGAAGCCTTCCAGCGCTATTGCTCGCAATACCGGGTAGACCCCGTCACGGGCGAGAACCGTTACGCGATTATCCAGGCCGAAGACGAACTCGCCTCCATCGGGATTGTGATCGGCGCGGGCTGGAACGGCGCGCGGGCCTTCACCACCACCTCGGGGCCGGGCGTGTCCTTGATGGGCGAATTTATTGGCTTGGCGTACTTCGCCGAAATCCCCGTCACCATCCTGAACGTGCAGCGCGGCGGGCCCTCTACGGGCATGCCCACGCGCACCCAGCAGGCCGATGTGCTGGCCTGCGCGTATGCCTCGCACGGCGACACCAAGCATGTCTTGCTGTTCCCCGAAGACCCTCACGAATGCTTCTTGCACGCGGCAGCGGCGCTCGATCTGGCCGACCGCCTGCAAACACCGGTGTTCTTGATGTCCGATCTCGACATCGGCATGAACCAGCGCCTGGCCGAACCCTTCGCGTGGGACGACAGCCGTCGCTACGACCGGGGCAAAGTGATGAGCGCCGAAATGCTCGACGCCGGCAAGGAGTTTGGGCGTTATCTGGACGTCGACCACGACGGGATCCCGTTTCGCACCTACCCCGGCACGCACCCGGATAAAGGCGGCTATTTCACCCGTGGCACGACCAAGAATGCCTACGCAAACTATTCCGAGGCGGGCCCGGACTATCTCTACAACGTGCAACGCCTGCTGCGAAAATTTGAAACCGCCAAAGCGCTGGTGCCGCAACCCATCGTGCGTCGCGCCGCCGTGCCCACACCCTACGGGGTGATCTATTACGGCTCCACCAGCCCGGCCATGGCCGAAGCCTTCGAAGCGCTGGCGCTAGCGGGTGTGGCGGTGGATATCCTGCGCGTGCAGGCCTTCCCCTTCAGCGATGCGGTCACCGACTTTATCCTCGAGCACTCGCAGGTGTTTGTGGTGGAGCAGAATCGCGACGCGCAGCTGCGTACGCTCATAGTGACCGAACTGGGGGTTGATCCGGGCCGCCTGCTGCCGGTGCTGCACTACGACGGCACGCCGATTACCGCCCGCTTCATTACCCGCGAAATCTCCACGCTGACCCATGCGCTGGCGGCGCAGCCGCGTCAAGACAAGGTGGCCTGATATGACCTACATCGCCAAACCCAAAATGCACCACCCCGCCCTGCAGCCCAATGCGGTGGGGTTCACCCGACGTGACTACGAGGGCCGGATCTCCACCCTTTGCGCGGGCTGTGGCCACGACTCCATCTCGGCGGCGATTATCCAAGCCTGCTGGGAAATGAACATCGAACCGCACCGCGTAGCGAAGCTCTCCGGCATCGGCTGCTCGTCCAAGACGCCCGATTATTTCTTAGGCAACTCCCACGGCTTCAACACCGTGCACGGCCGCATGCCATCGGTGCTGACGGGCGCGAACTTGGCGAATCGCGAACTGCTGTATCTGGGGGTTTCGGGCGACGGAGACTCCGCCTCCATCGGGCTTGGCCAATTTGCCCACGCCATGCGCCGCGGCGTCAACATGGTGTATGTGCTCGAAAACAACGGTGTTTACGGGCTCACCAAAGGCCAGTTCTCAGCCACGGCCGACAAAGGCTCGGCCTCCAAGCGCGGCGTGGCCAACAGCGATTCCCCCGTCGACACCGCCTCGCTGGCCCTGCTCATGGGCGCGACCTTTGTCGGGCGCAGCTTCTCCGGTGACAAAGGACAGCTGGTGCCGCTGATTAAAGCCGCCATTGGTCACTGCGGCGCGGCCTTCATCGATGTGGTCAGCCCGTGCGTGGCGTTTAATAACCATTCTGGCAGCACGAAGAGTTACGACTATGTGCGCGCCCATAATGAGGCGGTCAACCGCCTGGATGTCATCGAGGGCCGCAGCGAAATCACCACCGATTATGCCGCGGGCACCACCGTCGACCTGCAGCAGCACGATGGCACTTGGCTGCGCTTGCACAAAGTGGATGAGGCCTACGACGCGACCAATAAAATTGCCGCGATGAACTACATCCAAGAGCACCAGGCGCGGGGCGAGGTAGTCACGGGCTTACTGTATGTAGATACCAACCCCGAAGAACTGCACGCCAACCTCAAGACGGTCGCCACGCCCTTCAATCAATTGGGTGAAGCCCAACTGTGCCCGGGCGCCGGGGCACTCGCCAAGCTCAACGCAAGCCTGCGCTAAGCCTACCCCGCGCTGGCGCTACGCGGCCGCCAGCGTTAAACCGGCCCCCGTCCAAAGGCTGGCGCGGGGAGCTTAAATGCCGAAGGCCCAGGTCACGAGGGCCGTGTCGTAGTAGGCGATAAGCTCGACCACCGCGCCGTCGGCCACTCTAAACCACAAACAATAGTCGTTGTCGTAGCGCCGCCCCGTGCGCGTGCGACCCAAGCCACGCGCCTGCACCACCACCCAGTCGTCGTGCGCGAACACACAGTCGGCAATGAGGGTTAGGCCACCCTCCAGCGCGCCAGCCAGCGGCCTGAGTACCTGCTCGACCAGCGCCTCCCGCCCCTGATAGACCCCACCGAAGCGGGTGGTGCCGGGCAGCCGACACACCGCACTGGGCGCGAGCAAACTGCGGCAAGCATCGAGCCAGGTCCCAGCCGGCGCCTCGAACAAGCCCTGCACGAGGCGCAGGTGCGCGGGCGCTGACTCGACGGGCGTCGCCCGCGACGAACTCGCGTAGCTTGCCGGGATCACGGCCGGGAAACGCTCCATCACCCCCGGCGCTAAACTCGGTTGCGCGCGATGTTGGCCCCGTGTCCCGAAAGCCTCCGTGATCAGCGCGGTGTCGAGATATTCGGTCAGTTCAACGATGACGCCGTGCGCAAAGCGGTACACCAAACAATATTCGTTGTTGTAGGCCACCCCGTTGCGCAGCGTGGCGCGCCCACGCGCGCGCACGCAGGCGAGCTCACCGGCCACCAAAATGTGGTGGGCCGTAATGGAAAAATCCCCGTCCAGCTCGCGCGGCAGCGCGAAAAACACGTTGCTCGCCCAGTCGAATTTATTCGCAAAGCTGCCCGACCATAGGGTCGTGCCGATCAAGCGGCAGCGCGCACCATCGGCGATCGCGCGCACACATTCACGCCCGTAGCGGTGCTGGGGGTCGAACATTCGCTCCAGCACCGCCCGATTGCGCGCGGTGAGGAGGTGAAAGGG
This sequence comes from Gammaproteobacteria bacterium, assembly GCA_009692365.1. Lineage (GTDB taxonomy): Bacteria > Pseudomonadota > Gammaproteobacteria. The sequence goes on along the minus strand of SHZJ01000023.1, from coordinate 39,900 downwards.
CTCTCGCGAGTCGGTCGTGTGCATGGTGCCTCCTGCCCTCGTGCGCTGGGCGCCAGGGGTAGACCCATGGCTGCCCGAGATTATCCCATCCGCGTGCCCGCGTGCGCGGGGAACCCGCCGCGTGGGTGTTGAACAGGCTCACAAATTTAGCCGCGTGCCCGCGTGCGCGGGGAACCCGCTGCTGTCAGCTGGCAGCAGGCTGGCTGAGCGTGCGCGTGCCCGCCGGCGCGGGGGCCCCGCCAGAACGGCCGGCGCAAGCCGGCTTCAGCCACTGCGCCGGCCTGCGTGTGTGGGGGTCCACCCCGCAAGCCTCCCATAGGCGCAATGCAATAAGACACCCGTGCGGCGCGGCGCGCCGCGGCCCGAGGAGGCTGGAAACCGGGGCCAGCGCCCGGTGGCCTCCCCGCCTGCATTCCCCGGTCGCATCCGCCGCCTGTATTCCCCGGCCGCAGGCGCCCGCCGACGCCACGCGGCGTGGCCGGCGTTAGCCGCCTAGCGGGCGCGGGGCGGCGGGCCGACACTCGCCATTTGGCGCCGGATCCAAGCTTGGCGCTGCCGCACATAGCGCGAGGGGGCGGCGACGTGCAGCCGCCGCGGGTTGGGCAAGACGGCGGCCAGCAGGGCTGCTTGGTCGGGGGTGAGGGTGGCGGCGGTACCGCCGAAATAGTATTCGCTCGCGGCTTGGACGCCATAAACGCCGGCCCCAAACTGCGCCACATTGAGATAGACCTCTAAAATTCGCGCCTTCGACCACAGGGCCTCCAGCAGCAGCGTGAACCAGGCCTCCAGGCCTTTGCGCAGCCAACTGTGGCCGGGCCACAAAAACACATTCTTGGCCACCTGCTGGCTAATCGTGCTGGCCCCGCGTAAGCCCTGCCCCGCCCGGTGCTGGCGCAGCGCCAGATCGATCGCTTCAAAGTCAAAACCGCGATGGCGCAGAAAGCGCTGGTCCTCGGCTGCCACCACCGCTGCGCGCGCCGCCAAAGACATCTGAGCCAGCGACACGGGTTGCCAGCGCAGCACGAAATCGCGCGGCCCGAACACCTGCGCGCGCAGCCATGCCAGCGCCATAAACGTGCTGCCCGGTGGACCCCAGTGGGTCATTAACGCCACGGGCACCACGCTGAGCGTCAGCCACAGCACGAGCGCGCCCAGCAGCCAGCGCCACAGGCGACGCCGGCGCGGGGGTGGTTTTAAGCGCGCGCGCGCGGCCGCCCGGCGCGCGCCGTCGGGATCGGGATTGATGCGCATTCCTAAGCCAAGCTCGCCGGCAGCAGCGTGCAGCATACACAGCGCGGCGAGCCGCGCCCAAAACGGCGACCCGCGCCGAATCCGGCGCAGAACGTGGCATCATCCAGGCTGTGTCACCGACTGTGCAACTGACTCTGGAGCACCCTATGTCCGAGGACCTTCTACTCATCGCGCGCGCCAACGGTGTCGCCACGCTGACGCTCAATCGGCCGGCCAGCCTCAACGCCCTTAACCGCGCGCTGCGGGCCCGGCTGGCGGCGAGCTTTGCCGAATTAGCCGCCGACGGTGAAACCCGCGTGGTGATACTCACCGGTGCGGGGCGCGCTTTTTGCGCGGGCGCAGATTTAAAAGAACTGGGCAGTGGCACGGCCCGCGTGGGCACACCCCGCGACCCGGCCTACGACCCCACCTCGGCGATGGCGCAATTCCCGGGGCCGATCATCGGTGCGGTGAATGGTGCCGCGGTCACCGGCGGTTTTGAATTGGCCTTGGGCTGCGACCTCCTGATCGCCTCCCCCGCCGCGCGTTTTGCCGACACCCATGGCCGCGTGGGGGTACATCCGGCGTGGGGCCTCAGCCAGCGTTTGCCGCGGCTCATTGGTTTGGCGCGTGCCAAAGAACTCTCGCTGACCGGTAATTTTGTGGATGCGTTGACCGCCGAGCGCTGGGGTTTGGTCAATCGGGTCGTGCCCGCGGAAGACCTGATGGCGACTTGTCAGGCGCTGGCGCAAGACATGCTAAGCCTCGACCCGGTCATGCTCATCTCATACAAGCGCCTGCTGGATGATGGCCATGCCCTACCCTTTGGGCCCGCCATGACGCTGGAAGCCGAGGTCGCCATGAGCCACAACCAGCAGGTGGCGCCGGCCGACATTGAGGCGCGCCGACGCGCGGTGCTGGCGCGTGGCAGGGCCCAAACCGGCGCTTAAGACCAGCAGAAATCATCAACACCGGGAGTATCGAGCAGATGAAAATTGGGGTCTTTTCCATCCGGCCAGACGCGCTCGCCGATCCCGCGATTGTGGCCAAACACGCCGAAGACTTGGGTTTCGCCTCCTACTGGGTGCCCGACCACATCATCGTCCCCGTGACCTATAGCACGCCCTATCCGGGTAATCCCGGCGGGGGACCGGATCCGGACTATCTCTGGCAGATGCCCGACCCCCTCATCGCGCTGACCCGCGCCGCCACCGCGACCACCACCATCGAAGTGGGCACCGGGGTGCTGCTGGTGCCCGAGCGGCACCCGCTGCATCTGGCCAAGGAAATCGCCTCCCTCGACGACTACAGCAACGGACGATTCCATTTCGGGATCGGTGCGGGCTGGAATAAAGAAGAAAGCGAAATGCTGGGGGGTGACTTTGAGCACCGCTGGAGCCAGGTCAAAGAAGCGATCGCAGTCATGAAAGCCTGCTGGACGCAGGACATTTCCGAACACCACGGGCATTACTATCAAGTGCCCCCCGTGCGCTGCTTCCCCAAGCCCGTCCAGCAACCGAACCCACCGATCTATCTCGGTGGCATCATGTTTGGCGACCAATGGGCGCGCCGCGTGTTCAAGCGCATCGTGGAATGGGGCGATGGCTGGCTGCCGGTCATTCGAAAAATTTCCCAGCTAGTAGATGGGCGCGAGCAATTGCTGCAACTGTGTGACGAAGCCCACCGCGATCCGGCGACCATCCGCATCACCGTTTTCGGCGCCGTCGATCAATGGCGCGAGCGCGCCAGACTCGACGCCCTGGCAGCCGCGGGGGCCGAGCACGTCACCCTGTGGCTACGCGGGCGCACCAGCGCCGAAATGCAGAGCGAACTGGATCTGCTGGCCACGGAACTGCTGCAGGCTTGACTTAGAGCATGCTCTAAAAATAGAGTTCACGCCATGTCACTACGTGCCCGCCAAGTCGATGCCCGGCGCCACCGTATCCTAGATGCGGCGGCGCTGCTGATCCGGCAAACCGGCGGCACCGATTTTTCCATGCGAGCGCTGGCCGAAGCGGCCGACACCGCACCGGCCACTCCCTATAACCTGTTCACGTCCAAAGAAGGCCTGCTGTACGCTTTGCTGTCGCGCTCCCTGGACGACATCACGCTGCAGGGCTTGGCGTTGCGCGCGCGCGACCCCCTCGACCGGGCGCTGGAGGCGGCGCTGAAAGCGGCGGATATTTTTCTGCTGGACCCCACCTACATGCGCCCCCTGTACCAGTTCTTGCTGGGCGTGGTAGATCCCATCCATCGGCCCAGATTTATCGAACGCTCGCTGGCTTACTGGCGCACGGCGCTGGCGAGCGCGGAGGCCGCCAATCTATTCAACGGCGGGCTGCTGCGCAGCACGCTGGAATACGCGCTGATGGCGCAATTCATGGGCGTGCTCGATTTTTGGATCCACGACGACGTCGACGCCGCCGGTTTTCGCCGCCGGGTCACGAGCGGTACGGTCTTGTTGCTGCTGCCGCTCGCCAACGAGACCCAGCGCGCTCGCTTACTGCGACGCCTGCGCAGCGCCCACAAAATCACCCGCCAACCCGGTCTTGGCGCGGTGGTTCCTATCGGTATTCACCCACCACCCGCCCAGGAGTCCCAAGCATGAACACTGGCTATATGCTAATGATGGCAAACCTCCACGAGGGGCTCTCGGACGCCGCCATGATCCGCGAGGAAATGCGCCTCGCTGAACTCGCCGAAGAAGTGGGCTACGACGCCATCTGGTGCGCTGAACACCACTTCGAGTCCTACTCGATGGCCGTCGATAATATCCAGATCCTCACGTGGCTGGCGGCCCGGACCCAACACATCAAGCTCGGCAGCGCCGCACTCATTCTGCCCTGGTGGACCCAGCCGATCCGGCTGGTGGAAAAAATTGCCACCCTGGACGCCATGTGCAACGGCCGCTATCTCATCGGCTTCGGGCGCGGTCTGTCGCGCAACGAGTTTGAGTCCTTCGGGATCCCAATGGCCGAGACGCGCGCGCGCTTCGATGAGTCCGCCAAAATGATCGTCGCAGCCTTGGAGAGCGGTTTCATCGAAGGCGCCGGGCCGCATTTTCCGCAGCGGCGCACCGAGATCAAACCCAAGCCTTTGCAGAGCGCGAAAGACCGTCTTTACGCGGTGGCGATGTCGCCCGAATCGGCCGAAATCGTGGGCACACTGGGCGCGCGCATGATGTGCTTCGTGCAGTTCTCCATGGACAAACATCTGCCTAATTTTGAACTCTATCGCGGCGCCTACGCCCGTGCGCACGGCACCCCGGCGCCCGCGCCCTTGTTGCTGGATTTCTGCTACTGCCACGAGGATGCCGCCACCGCAGAGGCCGTGGCGCGCAAGCATCTCGCGGTGAATTACCTGTCCATCCTGCAGCATTACGAATTTATGCAGGACTACCACAAAGACATCAAAGGCTATGAGGCCTACGGCGAGGCGGCAAAATTTCTCAACACCATCGGGCTCGAAGGGGCAGTGGAGGACTATATTTCTCATCAGGTGTGGGGCACGCCGCGGCAAATCCTCGAACGCTTGGAGGCTCGGCGCGCCGTCATCGGCCATTACGAGTGGAACTCGATCGTCAGTTACGGCGGCCTGCCGTTTCCCGCCGTCGAGGCGAGCATGCGTTTGATCGGCCGCGCCGTGCTGCCCACCCTAAAAACCTGGCGCCCCGACGACGTCGCTGCTGCGGCCACCAGTGCGGCCGCCTGAGCCGCCGCCGATGAGCGTGACTACTGCGCTGGACCCCGCCGCCCCAGACCTCATGTCGGCGGCCGCCATCGCCGACCCGCACGGCTATTTCGCCGCGCTGCGCGAACTCACCCCGGTGTACTGGGACGCGCGTTATCGCTCGTGGTTGATCACCAGCCACCGGCATGTCGCAGAGGCGCTGCGCGACCCGCGTTTCTCGTGCGACCGCATTGAACCCTACATCCGCAAAAAGCTCTCAGGGCCAGACACCGATCCGCTGGTGCGGCAGGCTTTCGAGGTGCTCAGCGGCTGGATGGTGTTTAAAGAGGAGCCCGACCACACCCGCCTGCGGCGACTCTGCAACCAGGCGTTTACCCCCCAATCTATCGCCAAACTGCGCGCGCGCGCCGAGCAACTGTGTCACGAACTGATCGCCGCGGTGCCGGCTCGCGGCGAATTTGACCTCATCGCTACCGTCGCCGCACCGCTGCCCTCCATCATCATTGCGGAGATGCTGGGCGTGCCGGTGGCAGACCGTCATGACTTCGAGCAATGGACTGCCAAAGTCTCCCCGCTGGTCTCCACCGGGCTGGACGACCCCTCGCGCTACGGCAGCGTGGCCGCCGGCATGGCGGGCCTCGTCAATTATTTTCGGGGGCTGTTTCAACGCTATACCGAGCAGCCAGAAGACAATCTCATCTGCGCTTTGCTGCGGGCCCGCGCCGCCGACGACACCTTCTCGGAGGCCGAACTCATGGCCACCTGCACGCTGCTGCTGTTTGGTGGCCACGAGACCACCGCCAACTTCATTGCCAACGGCGTGCTGGCCCTGCTGCGCCATCCCGACCAACTGGCGGCCGTGCGCGAAGACCGCGTGGAGATGAAACAGGCGCTGGAAGAATTCATGCGTTACGACGGGCCGGGTAAAACCGTGGTGCGCGTGGCGCGGGAGGATTTTGAATTCGCCGGCCAGTCCATGCGCGCTGGGCAACGGGTCTTTTTAATCCTCTCGCTCGCCAACCGAGACCCGCTGGCCTTTGACGAACCCGAACGCCTGCGCCTAGACCGCGGCCCCCAGCGGCATGTGGGCTTTGGTTTTGGTCAGCACTTTTGCTTGGGCGCACCACTGGCGCGACTGGAAGCGGGCATCGCCATTCCACTCATCGTCAAACGTTGGCCCGCACTGGCGCTCGCCCCTGGGCCCTTGCAATGGCTGCCCTTTCTCGGCACGCGGGGATTGCGCGAACTGCGGTTACGCACCCACCCCCTGACGCACTAAAAAAAACCTGCGCCGCCGGCACCGACCGGCGGCCACCCACCAACACACAGGGGAGAACTTGATGGCCACTTTCAGACGCGTAGTCACCGGTCATGCGGCGAATGGACGCTCCATCGTTGCCAGCGACGCGCCGGTCGCGGGGGTCGCAGTGCCGGGTCTTGCAGGGGTTGCGCTAACCACGCTGTGGGGATCGGACGCGCCGCTCGCTTATCCCGACGCCGGTCTGGAGCCCGCCCACCACACTTGGTTTCCGCCGCTCAACGGGGTGCGTTTTATCGAGTTTATTCTGGCCCCAGACAGCACGCCGCCCGACCTGAGCATGGATGCCGCGACCATCGCGGTGGAGGCCGAAAAACGCTTCCCCGGCCTGCTCAGTCATTTCACGCCCGCGGATCCGGGGATGCACCGCTCCGCCTCGACCGACATGCTCTATGTGGTGTCGGGACGCTGCGTTCTGGAGCTCGACGAGGGCTCTAAAACGACCCTCGCCGCCGGCGATGTCGTGGTGCAAAGCGGCACCCAACACCGCTGGCTAAATCCGTGGGAAGAACCGTGTCACATCGTCGGGGCGCTGGTCGGCGCCCATCTCAATCGCTAGGACACACTATGGAACTGCTACGCGACAAAACCTGCATTGTGGGTGTGGGTCACACCGAATACTCACGTGACTCTGGCCGCAGCGAGCTTACCCTCGCCTGCGAAGCCATTGGGGCGGCGATCGCCGATGCGGGGCTGCGGCCCTCGGACATCGACGGGCTGACTAAATACACCATGGACAACAACGATCCGGTGGACATTGCGCGCAATCTCGGGATCCCCGAACTGCGCTTTACGGGCGAAGTGGCCTACGGCGGTGGCGGCGGGCCGGTGGGCAGCATCCTGCTGGCCGCGATGGCGGTGGCCACCGGGCAGGCGCGCGCCGTGGTCGCGTTTCGTGCCATGAACGAGCGCTCGGGCCGCGGCACGGCGCGTTTTGGTCAGGCCTCCAACGCGCCGGGCGCGGCGGGCTTGCACAGCTATCAATCGCCCTACGGACTCTTTAGCCCGGCCCAAATGGTGGCGCTGGCGGCGCGCCGGCACATGCATCTCTACGGCACGAAAAGTGAGCACTTTGGGGAAATCGCCGTGGCCTGTCGCCAGCATGCGAATCTCAATCCCAACGCCATGATGTACGGTCGCCCCATGACCCTAGAGGACCACCAGAATTCACGCATGATTGCCTCGCCGCTGCACTTGCTCGATTGCTGTTTGGAGACCGATGGCGGCGCGGCGGTCGTGATCACCCGGGCCGACCACGCGCGCGATTTGGCCCATTCGCCGGTGTATATTTCCGGCATCGGCTTCGGAGCCGGCGCCTGGAACCATCGCTCTATCGTGAAGGACATGGATAGCGTGCACAGCGAATCCACCGTCATCGCCAAGCATATTTTTCGGGATGCCGGGATTACGCAAGCCGACATCGACGTCGCCTTTATCTACGACCACTTCACCCCTTTAGTGCTGATGGCGCTAGAAGATTACGGCTTTTGTCAGCGTGGCGAAGGCAAAGATTTTGTGCAAAACGGACGGCTGCGATGGCCCGACGGGGAACTCCCCATGAATACCAGCGGCGGCAATCTCTCGGAAGGCTACCTCCACGGCATGCAGAACAATATTGAAGCCGTGCGCCAGTTGCGCGGGGTGGCGCGCTGTCAGGTCAAAGACGCACGGTATGCGTTTATCGCCGCCGGCAACGCGGTACCCACCTCGGCCATGATCCTGAGGCACGACCGATGAGCACCCTCGACACTTTCCCCTACCCCGTTCCAGAATTTGGCAGCGAGCCTTATTGGGCGGCCGCCAATGCCGGTGAATTGCGCGTGCAGCGCTGCCTAGACTGCCGCCGTTTGCGTTGGGAGCCGGCACCGCTGTGTCTGGACTGCCAGTCGCAAAAACACGAGTGGGCGCTGCTCAGCGGACGCGGCCACCTCACCACCTGGACCGAAATCACCCACCCGGTGCACCCGGCGGCTGTCGCGAAAGTGCCCTATCTGGTGGTCGAAGTAGAACTGGTTGAACAGCCGGGCTTAAAAATGATCAGCAACCTCATCGAGGCTACCGCGGCGGAGGTCGCTATCGGCGCCGCGGTCAGCGTGGCGTTTGCGGCCCACCCCAACGGCCAATATTTGCCGGTGTTCCGGCTGCAAGCGACCTAAGCCGCGCGCGGGCCGGCGGTGCCGATGGACCGGGACAAGATTCTTAGCCTGCAGCAGGCTCAGCAATTCCCGGCGGCGCTCGCCGCCTACCCGGCGTTTTTGGAGCAGCATCCCAACGACGCCGATATGTGGGCCAACTTCGGCGTGCTGTTGCGTGCGTTGCGTCACTATCCGGCGGCGATTGCCTGCTACCACCGCGCGCTCGCCCTGCGGCCCAAGCAGGCGGGTGTGCTGAGCAATCTGGGCAATGCACTAAAAGATTGTGACCGGGTAGCCGAAGCCTTGGACTGCCATCAACGCGCCGTGGCGCTGGCACCCAGCGACGCCACGCTGCGCCTCAACCACGCAGTTACCCTGCGCGAAGCTGGCCAGCCGCAGGCCGCGCTGGCCATCCTCAACGACCTGTTGCAACTCGCAGACGCCCCGGCCACTTGGCGGTGGGAGCGGGCGCTGACCAATTTGCAGCTGGGGAATTTTGTGCCGGGGTGGCAGGACTACGAAGCCCGTTGGGATTTGGGCGCCCTGCCGGTCCCGCCGGTCGACTGCCCGCGCTGGCACGGCGAAGATCTTCAGCACCGCCACCTGCTGCTCACCGCCGAGCAGGGTTTTGGTGACACCCTGCTCGCGGCCCGCTTGCTGGCGCCGCTCAAAGCCCGCTATCCCACTTGCGCGCTGAGCCTGGCGTGTCAGCCCGCATTGCACGCGCTGTTTGGTCGACTCGAGGTCACGCTGGTGCATCCCGCCGGCGCGCTACCCGCCGCCGACTACTACTGCCCGCTAATGTCGCTGCTGGGCTTGTTGGCAATTGACGACCACCAGGTACCACCACCCGCCGCGCTGCACATTCCGGTGGCGGCCGCGACGAAATTTGCCTGGCTAGCGCAGCACGCGCCGGGGCGAAAAAAAATTGGCTTCGTGTGGAGCGGCAGCCTGACGTTTAAAGACAATGCGAAACGTGCGACCGGGCTGGAGCGGTTTCTTAAGCTCGCAGAAAACCCCGCTTTGCAGTGGTATAGCCTGCAGAAAGGACCCTGCCAGCAAGATTTGCAAACCCACAGCGCCCTGCCACTAGTCTGCGATCTGGCCGGTAGTCTGGAAACTTTCGCTGATACGGCAGCGGTCGTCGCCCACCTCGACATGGTGGTGATGACCGACACCGCGTTGGCCCACTTAGCCGCGAGCCTCGGCAAGCCGGTGCTCAATCTGCTGCAATACAAGCCCTACTGGGTCTATGCCACGGATGCCCGCGTGCAGGCGTGGTATCCCAGCATGCAGCCCCTCCGTCAGCCGCGTCCCGGCGACTGGCAGACGGTTTTTGCCCAGGCAGAAAAAATCCTGGCGGCGCTCTAAACCCCTGGGCGCGCCGCCGCGCCAGGGCGGCGGCAGGCGTGCCTTGGCTAGCCTGGCTCCGCGCGCCGAGCAGCGCGCACCGCCGCCTGCAAGGGCGGCAGCACGCACCTTGGCTGGCCTAGCGTTTGGCGATGTTTTCTGCCGCAAAGCTGGCAGGCCAGAAATCACACGCGGCGAGGCCTTCTAGCGCCAGTCCGTAGGGCAGCGCTTCGAGCATCGCGCGCTTGACCTGAATCAGCATGGCTTCGCGCGTGAGGCGGGTGGTGAGCGCGGGGCGGGCCCGGACGATGCGCGCGAGTTCCCACGCCCGTTGGAGCAAGGCTGCCTGCGGCAGGACTTCGTTGACCACGCCTAAATCGAGTGCCTGCTGCGCCGACAATATCTGACCGGTCAGCAAAAAATAGCGCGCCCGGTTCAAGCCCAATAACATCGGCCACACCACGTGCACGCCGTCGCCGGGAACCAAGCCGCTGGGGTAGTGCGGCGCATCCTGAAAAGTGCTGTGGTCCGCTGCCAGCACGATATCGCACAGCAAGGCGAGTTCCGCATGTACCGTGGCCGGCCCGTTGACCGCCGCGATCATCGGCGCCTGAATTTCCAGCAGATTGGTCAGCAGGCGCTTGGCGTCGGGCAGCACATGTTCCGCCCACACCTTGGCGGTCACACCGCTCCCGCCGCCCAAGTCTTCTTTGTGGATAAAGGTCTCGCCCGCGCCGGTGAGAATAATGACTTTGTTGTCCGGATCCGCCGCGATGTCGGCAAAGCAGTAGCCGAGTTCCTGATGGGGCGCAAAACCCCAGACCAAATCTTGGCCCTCGCTGTGTAACGTGAGCTGCAAAATGCCGTCTTCACGCTGGAATTTAATGTGTTCGTATTTTTTTGAGTAGTCGTCGAGAGTGGGAATTAGCATGAGATTCCTCGGGGTTTAGTGAATGGGAAAGATACTAACGCGACCGCGGACCGCGCCCGCCGCGCCGCCTACCGTGAGGGTCGACCTACCTTCGCCGCCCGCCACGGCGACCCGCATGGCGTTCGGCCGCGGCGGCCCGTGGTGGGCCGGGCAGCGCTCAACTAGCCCCCAACAGCCCACCGTCCACCGGCAACACGGCGCCGGTGATGAAGGCCCCGGCACGCGCCGCTAAAAACACCGCGACCCCACCGATGTCGTCGCCCTCCCCCAGCCGGCCCAACGGCACCGCCGCGAGAATTTGCGCGCCGATGCTCGCCATCATCGGCGCCATCATGGCGGTGGCGAAAGGGCCGGGGGCGATGGCGTTGACGGTCACAAAGCGCGGCGCCAGATGTTTGGCCAGCATCCGGGTGAGGTGGTGCAGCGCGGCTTTTGAGGGGCCGTAGGAAAAATTATCGAACGCCGGGGTATGCATCCCGTCGACCGAGCCGATGTTGATCACCCGCGAGGGCTCGGCAGCACTCGCCGAGTGGGTCAGCAGCGGCAGCAGTTTTTGGGTGAGAAAAAATACCGACTTCACGTTCAAATCCATGACTTTGTCCCAGCCCTGCTCCGGGAAGGCATCGATCGTCGAACCCCACGTAGCCCCCGCGTTATTGACCAGAATATCAAGCCGCGCTTCGCGCGCGCCCAACTCCGCGGCCAGCCAGTCGGCGCTGGCCAAGTGCCCCAAATCGGCCGGCAGCGCGTAACACTCGCCCAGGGCGCTGAGTTCGCGCGCGGTCGCCTCGCAGGCGGCGGCTTTGCGCGAGGAGATATACACCCGCGCTCCCGCCACCACGAAGGCGCGCGCGATCATGGCACCGATGCCGCGTGAGCCACCGGTCACCAACGCGACCCGGCCTTGAATGGAAAAGAGACTGTTCATCGGCTTAGCGGTCCTGGTAGTGGGGCTTACGTTTTTCCAGAAACGCGTGAAAGGCTTCTTTGACGTCCTCGGTGTGGCCACACAGAATTTGCTGACGGTCTTCTAACGCCATGGCGGCCTCCAGACTGGGGGCGTTCAAATTCTGATTGATGCCGTCTTTGGTCAAGCGCAGGCCCAAGGGTGCGGCCAGTAGCATGTCCTGCGCCATCGCCAAACCCGCCGCCTCCAGTTCTCCTTCGGGGACCACGGCCGACACCAGCCCCACCCGCTCGGCGCGCGCAGCATCGATAAAGCGTCCCGTGAGCATCATCTCCGAGGCCACCGCGGCGCCGACCAAGCGCGGCAAAAAATAACTGGTGCCCACATCGCAAGCGGTCACGCCCAGCCGAATGAAAGCCGCATTCAGGCGCGCCGTCGGGCTGGCGATGCGCACGTCGCTGGCGAGCGCCAAGGCCATGCCACCGCCGCTCGCCGCGCCGTTGATGAGCGAGATGATGGGCTGGGGGCAGCGCCGCATGAGTTTGATGATATCCGCCACGCGCTGCTGCAGGCGCAAACCGTCGACCGGGTTGGCGATGTCTTTGGCGAGGTCGATTTCCTTGAGGTCGAGCCCCGAGCAAAACGCGCGCCCCGCGCCGCGCAGGATAACCACCCGCGTTTGCGGCGTGCGGTACAGCCCGTCGAAGTAGTGTTGGAGTTCTAGCTGCATCTCGATCGACAGCGCGTTGAGCGTCGCCGGACGATTCATGGTCACCCAGTCCAAGGCCCCTTCGTGGCGAATGAGCAACGTCTCATAGACGCAAGGCGGCGGGGTAGGGTGTTTCATGGGGGGCTCCATCACGGTAGATTGTCAGGCGTTACGCAGCACCGAACGATACGCAATCACGCCCGCGCTGGAAACCCAACGGAGCTACCCATGTGCCGTGTTTTGATGTACCTCGGCCGCCCGGTGCTGCTCGACCATCTGCTGTATCAGCCCGACAGCGCGTTGGTCAAACAGGCCTTCAACCCGCGCATGCTCAACCTGCTCAATCTGGCGGGTTTCGGGATGCTGGCCTGGGACCCGCACTCGCAGACCCCGCAGCGCCCTTGGGAGCACCGCTCCACCGCGCTGCCGGTGTTCGACCGCAACCTTAAAGCACTGGCGAGTAAGGTGCGGGCGGCGGCGCTCCTGGCGCATGTGCGGGGGGTCGCCTATAGCACCGAGGTCACTATCTCCCTGCAGAACACCCACCCCTTTACGTTCGAAGGCACCACCCTGGCGCTGGCCCACAACGGCGACCTGTACCGCTTTGCCGAAATTCGTGAGCACCTGGTTGGCAGCCTCCCGGCGCGCTGGCGCAATCAAATCTGCGGCACTACCGACAGCGAGTGGATCGCCGCGCTGGTGGTGTCGCGGCTGAGCGACCCGCTGGCTATCACCGCGGTGGCGCTGCGGGCGGCGGTGATGGAGGCGCTGGAGATGATCGGGCAGGCCCGCCGACGGGTGGGCATCCACGTCGCCTCGTCGGTCAATCTGTTTATGACCGACGGCCGGGTCGCCCTCGCCACCCGCTATTGCTACGATTTTGGCCGCTACCGAACCGAAGACCCGGCGCGGGTCAATGAAGCCAACCTGCGCTATCTCAGCCTGTGGTACACCGTGGGCCGTGACTTTGGGCAGCACGATGGCGAATGGAAAATGGTCGGCGCGGAAGAATCTGCCGACGCCATCCTCATCGCCTCCGAGCCCCTCACCCGCGACTCCAGTTCCTGGATCGAGGTGCCCGAATACGGCCTGCTCTGCGTGGAGATGAGCACTACCGGGCACACCCTCAGCACCGGCGAAATTCGCCTCTAAGCGCCCCCTCGCCCTAGTGGGCATGTCCCAGATTGGCCTGCGCGCGTTGCAGCCCGACCTGCTGGGCCAAGCGGTTCACCAGCCGCAGCACGCTGTCGGCCAACTGTTCGGCCACGGCCATGTGGAGGCTGGCGGCAAAGTCATCGCGAGCCACCCACGCGCTATCGAATTCGCTTTGCGCCAGGGCGAGCAACAATGAGCCTTCGCGGGCGCGAAACTCCACCCCCTGTTGGCCGTGGTCCAGCACCGCGGGCACCCCGCACAGCGCGCCCGGGCCAAACACCTGCAGGGCCACCGTCGGCGCGCCCGCCAGCGCCACGGTTTCTACCGCGCCGCGCACCACCAGCGCCACCCCAGCGGCGCTACTGGTGGCCGCGAACACCACCTCGCCCGCGGCGTAGGTTCGGGCCACCCCCCGTGCCGCCAGCGTTTGCAAGCCGGCTGGTCCCCACGCCGGCGCGCTGGGCAGCAAGGGCAGAAAACGCGCGTAATCGAACGCCGGCTCGGGCATCAGCGGCGCTGGTGACCAAGGGGCCGCCGGCGGGAGCACCTGCTGTAGTTCGCCCGTCAGCTTGCGCAACTGGGCACAGATCCCCTGCAGGACGGCCCACAGTAAATCTCGCACGACGGGGCGACCCAGCCGGTAGCCCGCCAACAGCACTGTGCGGTCGAAGACCAGGGTGCCGACCTCACTCAGGGCGCGCGTGCTCGAGATCCAGTGCAGATCGGCGAGCAGGCCCAGTTCCCCCACCAGCCCGCCCGGCCCCACTTCCGCGAGCGGGAGTTCCCCACCGCCCGGCAGGCTGCGCAAGACGGCCACCCGGCCGCTGAGGATGGCGTAGGCTGCCTGCGCGACCTCCCCCTGCCGCAGCAGCCAAGTGCCGCTAGCAAAGCGGCGCAGCTGGCAGAACTCGCTGAGTTCCAGCAGGGCCTCCGGGCTGAAATTGGCGCACAGGGATAACCGCCGCAGGCCCTCGATGGTCGTCACCTAATGCTTGCTCCTTGGACGGCTGTTGCGCGCACGCGGGATCAGGCCTTACGCACGAATTCGGATTTCAACTGCAGCGTGCCGACGCCGTCGATTCGACACGACAAGTTGTGGTCCCCAGCCACCAAGCGGATCCCCTTCACCCGGGTCCCCACTTTAAGGACGGCCGCCACGCCCTTGACCTTCAGGTCTTTGATCATCGTCACGCTGTCACCATCGGCGAGCGGCGTGCCGTAGGCGTCGCGGATCACGAGGGTCGCGGTGTCGGCGACCTCGCCCACCGCCGCCGTCCACTCGTGGGCGCATTCTGGGCAGACGTATTGCTGGGCGTCGGTATAGGTATGGGGGCAGTTGCACAGGGGACAGGGCGGCAGTGTGGTCATGAGGTTTCCTCGTGGTGATGGTGACCAACGCCGGCTACGCCGCGTGCTTGCCCGCGCGTGGCAGGCTGGCTAGCCTGCAGCCTACACCGCAGGGCCGCCGGGCGGGTGATTACCAACGGGCCTAGCCCCAGTCACGCCAAGACCTGCAAGAGTTCTTCCCCGTAGGCCTCCAGCTTCTTCACGCCCACGCCGGTAATGGCCCCCAGCGCCGCCCGCGTGGTGGGCGCAGCGCGCGCCATTTCCAGCAGCGTGGCGTCGTGAAACACCACATAAGCCGGCACATTACGCCCGCGGGCGGTCGCTGCGCGCCACTCTTTGAGCGCCGCCAAGCGCGCGTTAGTGGCTCGGTCGAGGGCTTTATCTGGGTGGCCTGATGGGTCTGAGGTTTTGGTTTTGGCCCGGCTAGCCCCGCGCCGCCCGGTGCGTACTTCGGCCACCCGCAAGCGCACCGGGACTTCACCGCGCAACACCTCGCGGGCGCTCTCGCCCAAACCCAGCGTATTGAACTCCCCCTCGGCCCGGATATGCCCCAACGCCACCAACTGCCGCAGCACCAGCCGCCACTGCGCCTCGCTGACGTCGGCCCCGACATTAAAAGTAGAGAGCTGCTGATGGCCGTACTGGGTGACTTTGTCGGTCAGTTTGCCGCGCAAGACGTCGATCAAATGGCCGGCGCCAAAACGCTGGCCGCGCTGCTGCTGGAAGCGATAAATCCCCGACAGTGCTTGGCGCGCGGCCTGGGTCGCATCCCAAGTCGCCGGCGGCACGAGGCAGTTGTCGCAGTTACCGCAGGCCGTGCTGTCTTCCCCAAAATAATCCAACAGGCGCACGCGGCGGCAGGCGTGGGCTTCGGCCAGCGCCAAGAGCGCGGCGAGCTTCGTGCGCTGCAGCCCCTTGAACTCCTCGCCCGCCTCGCTCTCGTCGATCATGCGCCGCTGATTGACCACATCCGCCAGGCCATAGCTCATCCAAGCGTCCGCCGGCGCACCATCGCGCCCCGCGCGCCCCGTTTCCTGATAGTAACTTTCGATGTTGCGCGGCAGGTCCAGATGCGCCACGAAGCGCACGTCGGGTTTATCGATACCCATCCCAAAAGCAATGGTTGCGACCATCACTACTCCCTCCTCACGCAGGAAGCGATCTTGGTGCTGCCGCCGCACGCCTGCCTCCAGTCCCGCGTGGTAGGGCAGCGCGGTGAGGCCTTCTTCTGCGAGCCACGCGGCAGTTTCTTCAACCTTGCGCCGGCTCTGGCAGTACACGATGCCGGCTTCGCCGGGATGGTCGCTACGAATGAAGCGCAAAAGCTGGCGCCGCGGGTCGAGCTTCTCCACGATGGTGTAACGAATGTTAGGACGGTCGAAGCTGGTGACGAACAGGCGCGCGCTTTCCAGTTGCAGCCGCGCCAGCATGTCGCGGCGGGTGTGCTGGTCGGCGGTGGCCGTCAACGCCACCCGGGGGACGCCGGCGTAGCGCTCGTGGAGCACGCCCAGACCCAGATAATCTTCGCGGAAATCGTGCCCCCACTGGCTCACGCAGTGGGCTTCGTCGATCGCAAACAGCGCCAACTGGCCGCGGGCGTAGAGGGTGTCCAGGAGGGTGAGAAAGCGGGGCGTCAGGATCCGTTCCGGGGCGGCGTAGAGCAGGGTGAGGTCGCCCGCCAGCAGTTCGCGCTCGATCCCGCGCGCCGCCGCGGCGTCCAGCGTGGAATTCAGAAACGCGGCCGCCACCCCTAACTCCCCCAGAGCGCTCACCTGGTCGTGCATCAGCGCGATGAGTGGGGAGACGACCACGCTCACGCCCTGGCCGCGCCGCTGGCGCACGATCGCCGGCAACTGATAGCACAGGCTTTTGCCCCCGCCCGTGGGCATCAGCACCAGCGCATCGCCGCCGGCACAGATGTGGTCGACGATGGCGCGCTGGGTGCCGCGAAATTCTGAATAGCCAAAGACCTCGCGCAGGATGGCCGCGGGGGTCGTCATGGCGGGTGGCCGCGCGCGGCTGGGGCTAACGCGCCAGCACGCCGCGGGTCGGGCCGGCGGGCGCCGCGCAGCCGCCGCGCGCGCACTGGTTCTAACCGGTGCAACAAGCCCCTCTCGCGCGCGTCAAAAACCGCCAACGTGCCGCTCAGTGACCCGCTTTGACCGCTGCGTCGGGCTTGCCCGGGCGCCGCACACGCATGAGCAGCGACACATAGCTCACGCCCACGCGGTTATCGCGGGTGGTGGGTAACAGCGCCGTACGCCAGCTATCCATGCCCCCGGCGACCACCGCCACCCCGGGCACGCCGGCGGCGACCAGCGCTGCGGCCGCTTGGCTTGCCCGCCCATCGGTGGTCGCGCCCACGAGGACCGCCGGCACCTCACCCAGGATGGTTTGCACGATAGTCGCAAAATCTTTATTGGGGAAAAACGCGCCGGTGACCGGCACACTGAACGCAACCGGCACGTTGATGGCCTGACACAGCGGGCGACCCTGCGCGAATTCGCCCACCGTGCGCACATCCACATAGGTGAGCGTCGGTTCGTCCAAGAGGCGCCGGTGCGCCTGCGCGGCCGTCAACTCGGTGATGCTCATGGGGTCTTGGGCGGGCGAAACGCCAGTACCGTCGGGGGAATGATGCAGCAGCGTGCGCGGCCCTCGTCGGCTGGGGTATCGCTCAGGCGATAGCGCTGTGGGTCGGTGCCGCCGACGGTTTGCTCGCGGTGAAAATGCAGAATCTTGCCCTCTGCGGTCAGCGCAAAAATGCACGCCAGGACCTGCCGCGCCGGCAGGTCACCGAGGGTTGGATGTTCCAAAATCAGCCAGGGGTTGTCGGCACTCATAGGGCTTGCGCGCAGGCTCCTTTAGTTACAGGCTTGACAGTAGCAAGGCCCGCATCGTACACGACTGACATACCTATCGGGGAGCGCCGGCAAGATGTCTCACACACCGCAAATAGAAATGGTCACGGGCGCCATTTGGTACGCCGCCGGGAGTGAAATCCCCGACGTCGAGCAAAAGCTCTACGCGCTGTCCAACCAGTGCACGGATTGCAATATCTGCGAGGTCGCCTGCTCGCTGGTCCACTCACCCGACGGCATGGTGAACCCCTTATTGGCCCGCCTGCACGTCGACCACTCCCCGCAGGTTGGGCGCAAAATTGTCCACCCCTTTGCCTTCGTGGCCGACATCTGCCACCACTGCGGTAACCCCCCACCGTGCGCCGAGGTATGCCCGGTCGACGCGTTTTACTACGACCCGGCCACCAACGTCGCCATCATCGCGCAGGACAAATGCATCCAGTGCATGGAATGCGTGCCGGGCTGCCCCTTCGACGTCGTCTTCGTCGCGCCCGACGGCGAACTGCTCAAGTGCGACCTGTGCGGGGGGGAGCCCGCCTGCGTGGAGGCCTGCGCCACCCGTCCAGAAATGTCGAACGCCGGCAAGCAGTACGTCCGCGCGCCGGTGCTGTTTCATACCGACACCGCGGGCTACCGCGAGGTCCTGCAAGGTAAACCCGAGGCGCGCGATGAAGTGGGCATGATGCAGGCGATGCTCAAAGCGGGCACTGTCAGCAGCGCCGCTTAACCAACGCACCCTAACCGACAAAGGAATCCCCATGGAAAGCCGATTGCTCCGCGTGGACCTCACCACCGGCGAATGCAGCGTCGAGGTCGTACCGCACGCCATGTTCGAACGCTGGATCGGCGGGTCCGGCATCAATAACTGGATCATGTGGGAACATTTTCTGACCCACGACATCAACTGCGACCCGCGCGGGCCGGACAACATTTTTGTCTTTGGCGTGGGGCCGCTCGCCGGCACCGGTTCGGGCAGCGGCATCAAGGGCCGGATTACTTTTAAAAGCCCCTGTTACGGCATTTTTGGGGACTCCGCCGCCGGCGGCAAATTCCCCTACATGGTGCGTTTTGCCGGCTTCGACTACATCGCCATCACCGGCAAAGCGCCCCGACCGGTCTATCTCTACCTGTGTGACGGCGAAGTGGAAATCCGCGACGCCGCGCACCTCTGGGGCAAAAACACCGCGGAGGCGCACGGGGCGCTCCGGCAGGAACTCGGCGACTACCCCTCGGCCGCCCACACCCTCACCATCGGCCAAGCGGGCGAGCACCAGGTCGGCATCGCAGCGGTGGTGTCGGACGCCTCGCGCATCCATGCCCGTGGCGGCGGCGGCTGCGTGCTGGGCTCCAAAAACCTCAAAGCCATTGCGGTGCAGGGCAGCGGCGGAATCCGGGTGGACAACCCCCGCGGCCTGCTGGCTTGGTCACGGGATTTCCGCCAGAAAATCGACCAGAACGAAGCCATCTATGGCTTCAAGCGCCGCGGTACTTTGGGCGCGGTGGAAATGTATCAACACATCGGCAGCCATTTCTGGCGGAACAATCAGGGCAATATGTTCCGGGGCGAGGAAGTGCGCTCCGACAACTGGGTCAAGAAATACCACAAGTATTCCGAGGTCTGCTCCGCAGACTGCTACATCGCCTGCGATGGCCGTTACAAAATCGACGGCACCGAATCCGAAAAAGCCAAAAAATATGTGGGCGAGACTTTCCGGCGGCCGGAATATCTCACCACCGGCAGCGCGGCGGGGGCCTTGGACCTGCGCGACTGGGCCGAGGTAGCACATTGGGGCAAGGTGACCAACGACTACGCCATCGATAACCAAGACCTCAGCTGCTCCATCAGCTTCATGATGGAACTCGAGCAACGTGGCCTGCTCTCCGCCCGCGACAAGGGCGAACTGTTTGGCCGCGACCAGAGCCTGGAGTGGGGCAACATGGAGGACGTCGAAGCGCTGATGCACAACATCGTGCACCGCGAAAATCGCTTCGGCGATTTCTTCAACGATGGTCCTTACTGGGGTGCTCTGCGCTACTCCGAGTTCAAGGGCGAAAACTTCATGAAATACGCCATTTACGGTAAGGGCGGGGCCAGTTTCACCGAAGAAATGCGCCCCTTCCCCACGTGGATGAACAATATGGCGGTGGCCTCGCGGGGTGCGGACCACCTCAAAGGCATCGGCTTGGTCGAGAAATTTCAGCGGCGTGACCTGTCGATGAAATACTTCGGGCGGCCAGAGGCCGCCGACCTCACCACCCCGCTGCTCAAGGGGGCGTGCACCGCGGTGGTCGAGAATCAGGTGGCGCTGCTGAATTCTTACGGGGTGTGCCTGTTCCATTGGATGCTCGACCCCGGCGGCTTTACGCCCGAGGAATACTACGGGCGCGCGTTCGCCGAAATCACCGGCATCGACCGCACGCCCGAAGAACTCATGCGCGACGGCGAACGGATCTGCAACCTGGAAAAAGCGTTCAATTCACGGCTCGGGCTGCGCCGCGAACACGACACCGTGTGCGAACGCTGGATGCACGAGCCTTGTCCGGAAGGCATGTACCCCGGCAAGGTCGCCTCGGACATGTTCGAAACAGTGCTGGACGAGTACTACGACTGGCGGGGCTGGGACCGTAAAACCGGTCTGCAAACCGCCAGCCGCTTAGCCTCGTTGGGCTTGCAAGACGTGGCCGAAGTATTGGCGGCAGAGGGGGCACTGGCCCCGGGCTAAGCATGATTACCATCAACGCCCAATACCAAAGTCGCTTCCGTGAAATCACCGGCGTGGAAAAAGAATTTTTCCACCTCGAGCAGGGCACGGTGGCGGCGTTGGCGGCGCAAATTACCGGTAAATATGGCCCGCTGATGACCGCGCTATTGATGGACGAGGACTCCAAGTCCCTCAATTCGCGTGGCACGCTGTACTTAAACTCCAAAGGCCAGCGGGTCTATCTGGAGGACGACCTCAACGAGGGCGAGACCGTGTTTTTCATGGTCGGCATCGCCGGCGGCTGAGGCGGCACGCCGACCTAATTGCGCACGATAACGTTAGCCTGCGCGCCGAACACTCGGCGCAAGAGACGCTCGCCCTGCGGGGCTTCACCCGCAATGATTCGCACCTCCAGACCCGCCAACTGGGCGTCCTCGACGAGGCGCAGCAGCACTAGCACCCCCGTATAGTCGATCCGGCCCACCCGCCGCAGATCGAACACCACCCGTCGCGCCTGCGGGTTCTTGACCAACTCCGCCCCTAGCGCGTCTTCGATCACATTCGCCGAACCAAAATACAGCACCCCAACCGGGGTTAGCCGGAGCTCTGCGTGGGTCGCATCAAAGCTCACGCCCAGCGTGATGCGCCGCTCGCGCCACAGATGCACCGCGACCGCCAGACCCACGCCTAAGCCCACCGCCTGATCAATCCGCGGCGCCAGGCCCAAGGTCAGCAAAAACGTACCCCACGCCACCAGCCCCTGCGCCCGAGATACCACCGCGATGCGCCACAAGGCACGCGGCTGAAACAGATTTAGCACGGCCGCGATGACGATGCCCGCCAGCACGCAGCGCGGCAGTTCGGCGAGCACCCCGGCAAAAGGCAGGAACAGCAACACGGCTAGCCCCGTCACCGCCCCGCTCCACCGGCTAAATCCGCCGGCCAGACGATTGACCATCGTGCGCGAGAAAGACCCACCGACGGGGAATGCCCCGGCGCAGGCCGCGGCCACATTGGCCATCCCTTGGCTGATAAGTTCGCGGTCCGCGCTCCAAGCTTGGCGGGTTTGGGTGGCCAGCGTGCGCGCAATGGCCGTGGGCTCGGCAAAGCCGACCACCGCAATCACTAAGCCGGGCAGCAGCAGCGCGCGCAGCGAAGTGAAATCCAGCGCCAGCCCGACGTGCGGCAGCGCCGTGGGCAGCGGCCCCACCAGGGCCAGCGCGCTATGGCCCCAATGCTGCCCCAAAATGCCTAGCACCACGGCCACCAACACCCCGGGGAACAGCGGGTGGACGCGGCGACCCAAGGAAATGATCCCCACCGTGAGCGCGGTGAGGCCCAGCGCCAGCGGCGACCACGCGGACGGGTGGCTGAGCAGGCTGGGCAGTTGGGCAATTTCTTGGCCGGGTGAGGCCGGCAAACCCACGACCACGGCGAACTGGGATGCCATGATCAGCGCGGCGGCGGCGCTGGTAAAACTCATGAGCACCGGCTGCGAGAGCAAATGGGCCACCAAACCCGCCCCCACCAGCCCCATCGCCAGCCGGCAGCATCCCACCACCAACGCCAAGAGGGGTGCGAGCGCGAGATAAGTGGCGCTGCCGGGGGTGGCCAAGGGGCTGAGTGCGGCCAGCGTGAGCAGACTCGTAATGGCCACCGGGCCAGTCTGTAAATAGCGTGAGGAGGCGAAACACGCCGCCGCGATGGGTGGCAGCACGGCGGCATACAGCCCATACACCGGCGGCAGCCCGGCCAGCGCCGCGTAGGCCAGCGATTGGGGTATCAACACCAGTGCGACGCTGATCCCGGCCAGTACATCGCGCTTGAAAAACCCCTCGAGGGCCGAAGGCGCCGGCGGACTAACGGTGGGCGGTGGTTTGCGCGACCTCATTGCCAGTGTAGCTTAGCCTAATTTGGTCTAAGCTTAGTTCGTTTAGTAATCATTGCGACAAACGCTCCATGCCTTATTTCACTGCCAACGCGCAACCCACAGTTGAACTGGCACCGGCGGCGGCGGCGGAAGTCAAAACCACGACCTGCTATATGTGCGCCTGCCGCTGCGGCATCAAGGTCCATTTGCAAAAGGGCCAAGTTTGCTACATCGAGGGCAATCCTGAACACCCGGTCAATCGCGGGGTGCTGTGCGCCAAAGGCGCCTCTGGTTTGATGCAACACTACTCCCCCGCCCGCCTGTCCAAACCCTTGTTGCGGGTAGGACCGAGAGGATCGGGCGAGTTTCGCGAAATTGAGTGGGACGAGGCGCTCGGCCTGGCGCAGGACTGGCTGGGGGCGATCCGCCGGCGCAACCCCCGCGAACTCGCGTTTTTTACCGGTCGCGACCAGAGCCAATCTTTCACCGGCTGGTGGGCGCAACAGTTCGGCACGCTCAATTACGCGGCCCACGGCGGCTTCTGCTCGGTGAACATGGCCGCCGCGGGGCTCTACAGCATCGGTGGTTCGTTTTGGGAATTCGGTGAACCGGACTGGCCACATACCCGCCTGTTCCTGCTGTTTGGCGTGGCTGAAGACCATGCCTCCAATCCGCTCAAGATTGGCTTAGGCCAACTCAAAGCAAGACCTGGCACCCGCTTTGTGTCGATTAACCCGGTGCAGACCGGCTACTCGGCCATCGCCGACGAATGGATAGGCATTCGACCGGGCACCGACGGCCTGCTGGTAGCCGCGCTCATCCACGCCCTATTGGCCGCCGAGCGCATCGACTGGGTCTACCTCGCCCGCTATACCAATGCCGCCTGGTTGGTCATTGATGACCCAGGCGCGGCCGACGATGGCCTTATCGCGCGGGACGCGGCGGGTCTGCCGTTGTGCTTCGACCGCCTCACGCAAACCCTGACCCCGGCGGGCGCGGCGGGTCTTGAGCCCCTGCTGATGGGCGCGGTGAGCCTGGCCGACGAGCGTCGGGCGTACCCGGCGTTTCATCACTTTGCCCAGCGTTTTCTGGATCCGGCCTGCGCCCCGGCAGCGGTCAGCGAACGCTGTGGCGTACCGGTGGCCACGATCGAACGCTTGGCAGCAGAACTCGCCGAGGTGGCGTTCGAACAAACGATCACGGTGGAGGTGCCGTGGACCGACAGCGCTGGACGCCCGCACGCGGGGTTTGTCGGACGGCCGGTCTCGATGCACGCCATGCGTGGGATCTCCGCCCACGCCAACGGCTTTGAAACCTGCCGCCTCATCCATGCGCTGCAAATGCTGCTGGGCAGCGTGGATGTACCGGGGGGCTTTCGCTACAAACCGCCCTATCCCCGCCCGATTCCCCCGGCCGGCAGCCCGGCCGAACCCGCCGCGGCGGGCGCGCCCCTCACCCGCCCGCCGCTGGGCTTCCCGCGCGGACCCGAATACCTGCTGAACGATGCGGCCGGCAACCCGCTGCGCCTCGACAAGGCGTTTAGCTGGGAATACCCCTTGGCCCTCCACGGCATGTTGCAATCGGTCATCCACAACGCCTGGCAGGGTGACCCTTACCCCATCGACACCCTGTTCCTGTACATGGCGAATATGGGCTGGAATTCGTCGCTCAATATTTCGCAGACGCTGCATTATTTGACCGACCGCCGGGCGGATGGCGAATACCGGATCCCGCGGATTATTTATGCCGATGCGTATTATTCTGAAACCGTCCCTTACGCCGACTTAATCCTGCCCGACACCACCTATCTTGAACGCTGGGACGGTATCTCGCTGCTCGACCGTCCCATCTCGGATCCCGATGGCGCGGCCGACGCCATCCGGCAGCCAGTCGTGACCCCCGACCGCGATGTCCGGCCCTTCCAAGATGTGCTGCTGGCACTGGGCGCGCAATTGGGTTTGCCGGGCATGACACTCGCCGACGGCACGGCGCGTTTCCCCGGTGGTTATGCGCAATATCTCACCGAGCACACGCGGGGTAATGAACAGGGCCCGCTCGCCGGCTGGCGTGGTGCGCAGGGGGAGCAGTCTTTCCGCGGCCCGGCCAATCCCACGCAACTACAGCGCTACATCGACAATGGCTGCTTCTGGCGCACCGAGCTCGCCCCCGCGCAGCGCTACTACCGTTACGCCAACCCCGCCTATCTCGACTACGCCGTGGCGGCGGGTTTTATCGGCAGCGCACAACCCATCGTGCTCGAACTCTACAGCGAGATTCTGCAGAAATTTCAGCTCGCGGGGCGGGGGCATGGAACCCACCAGCCGCCCACGCACCTGCGCGCCCGGGTATGTGAAAACTTCGACCCGCTGCCGCGCTGGCAAACGGCGGCGCAGGAGCCCGCCCCGGACTACCCGCTGCACGCCATTACCCAGCGCCCGATGCATATGTATCACTCGTGGGGGTCACAGAACGCCTGGTTGCGGCAGATTACGGCCCGCAATGCGCTGTACGTGGCGAGCACGCTGGGGGCCGAACTGGGTTTGACGGACACGGATTGGGTGTGGATCATCAGTCCCATTGGGCGCGTCAAGGCGCCGGTAAAACTCATGCATGGGCTTAACCACCACACGGTTTGGACTTGGAATGCGATTGGTAAACGCAGCGGCGCTTGGGCCCTCGCCCCAGACGCACCGGAGGCCAGCGCGGGCTTTGTGCTTAATCACCTGATTGCCGAACTGCTGCCGCCGCGCGCCGACGGCTACCGCTACGCCAATGCCGATCCGGTCACCGGGCAGGCCGCGTGGTTCGACTTACGCGTGCGCTTGGAAAAATGCAGCGCCACCGAGACGCACGCGGCGAGCCCGTGTTTCGAGCCCCTGCCCGCCCGCCAGCCAGCCCCGCGTGCCCGCCGCGATGCCGCCATGCTGCGCGGCGCACCCACCGGCAACCACACCGCTGCGCACCGCGAATACCTCGGCGGCAGCCAGCAAAAACCCGCCAAGGAACAGCCATGACCGCGCTGCCCCAACAGGTCGCCAAGAAATTAGGGCTGGTCATCGATCTGGACACTTGCGTGGGTTGTCATGCCTGCGCCACCAGCTGCAAACAGTGGAACGACACCGGCCATAGCGCGCCCCTGACCGACTACGACCCTTATGGGGCCAGCCCCGACGGCGTGTGGTTTAACCGCGTGCACACCTATGAGGTGTCTGACCAAGGCCACTCGCGAACGGTCAATTTTCCCCGCAGCTGCCTGCACTGCGACAACGCCCCGTGTGTGACGGTGTGTCCTACCGGGGCGTCGTTTAAACGGGCCGAGGATGGCATCGTATTGGTGGACCCAGACCTGTGCATCGGCTGCAAGCTGTGCTCGTGGGCTTGCCCGTATGGGGCGCGGGAATTCGACGAGGTCGAGGGGGTGATGAAAAAATGCACCCTGTGCGTGGACCGCATCTACAACGCCAATCTACCCGAGGCTAGCCGGGTCCCGGCGTGCGTGGCGGCCTGTCCCACCGGCGCGCGTAGCTTCGGGGATTTGGGCGACCCCAACTCCGGGGTGTCGCAACTGGTCAAGCAGCGCGGCGGCTTTGCGCTGATGCCGGAAATGGCTTGCGCGCCGGTCAATCGCTACCTGCCACCTCGCCCGCGGGCGGCACCGAGCGCCCCGCCGCTCACGCCCCGGGTCGCGGGCTTTGATTCGGCCTTGCTACGCTGGGTCGACCGCTTGTTAGGGGGCTGAGCAGCCCCATGCAGCCGGCTTACTCGGTCATTTTTTTTACCACCGCCGCCGGGGCGGGCTACGGCTTGCTGTTCATCCTCGTGCTTAACGCCACCGCGGTCGCCATCCCCCTGCGCCCAGTATTGCTGCTCAGTGGCCTGACCCTGGCCGGGTTGTTGGTCACCGCCGGGCTCTTGTCGTCCACCCTGCATTTGGGTCATCCCGAGCGCGCTTGGCGGGCGTTTTCGCAGTGGCGCAGTTCGTGGCTCTCACGCGAAGGCGTACTGGCGGTCGTGGTTTACCCGGTAGCGTTGGGCTGGGCGTGGCTGGTGTGGAGCGCCACTGGGCGCAGCCTGACCTTCAACCTATTAAGCCTGCTGCTGGCGCTCCTAGCGGCCCTCACCGTGTACGCGACCGGCCAGATTTACGCCTCCTTGAAGGCGGTGCCCGCCTGGCATCGCGCCAGCGTGCCGACCAACTACCTGCTGCTCGCACTCATGAGCGGCGCGCAACTGATGCACGCCCTACAGCTGGGGCTCAGCCCTCGCCCTGCCGCGAGTGCGGCTTTAGTGCCGGCGAGCATCGCACTCGCGGCGCTGGGCAAGGCCTGGTACTGGTGGCGCATCGACCGGGCGCCGCCGCCCAGCACGCTAGGTAGCGCCACCGGCTTAGGTGCTTTCGGGACCGTCAGCGTGCTGACCCAACCCCACACGGAAGAGAATTACCTGCAACGGGAAATGGGCTTTGTGCTGGCCCGCAAACACGCCTGGAAACTGCGCGTGCTGGCCGCCTTGGGCATGTTCGTGGTGCCGCTGCTGGCTTACCTGGCGGGAGGCCTGAGCTGCACCGTGCTGGGCGCGTTGGCCATGGCGGTCGGTTTGTTCATCGAGCGCTGGCTGTTTTTCGCGCAGGCCAAACATCGCGTGATGCTGTTCTACGGCGGCCTGCCCTGAGCGCCACACCCAGCGTGCGCTAACCCCTCGGCGCGGCGTGTAGGCAGCGTGGCTAGACGGCGGCCACCGCGGCGCGCTGGTTCCAGGGTTTCTGTTCTTCGGCAATCAGGGCGACGAACGCGGGCCGCGCCCACATCCGGGTGAGAAAAGCCGAGAGCTTCGGCCAGTGCAGGGGATCCGGATCAACCCCGCCGTGCCACAGACCGACGTGCCCGCTGGCGACGGCGATGTCGGCGATGCTTAAGGTATCCGCGACGAAATAGTCATTGCCACCCAACTGCCGCTCGAGGTAATCCCACATCGGCCCCAGTTGGTTCTCAACCACCTCCAGCGCCGCTTCCTTGATTTCCTTCGTGAGCGGCTGCCGCGTGACGATAGGCGTCATCACGAGGGGTCGAAACACCAACGGCCCGGCCACGGGCAGCATCCCGCTGTCGATGTATTCCTCTAGGCACAGGGCGCGGGCGTAATCGTAGTGGTCGCTGGGATAGAGCGGCGGCGCGGGGTTGCAGCGTTCCAAATAGAGGCAGATTGCGGTGGAATCGAAGACCGCCCGGTCGCCGTCCAGCAACGCCGGGATGCGGCCCAACGGGCTGAGCTGGCGAAAATTGGCGGGCGGCTGAAACGGATTGACCGACTCATGGCTGTAAACCAAACCTTTTTCGGCCATAAAAGCCCGACATTTACGCACGAAAGGCGACACATTCACGCCAAAAAGGGTGTAGCTCATGAGGGGCTCCCAAGACTGGATTAAAACTCGCGAGAGCCTAACCCACGGGCCCCCGCGTGGCTACCCAGCGGCTAGGCCGGTTGGCCACCGCGCGCGACGCGGCCGCCGACTAAAACCCACGTGACGCCGTGGCGGGTAGAACCGGACGCTGAGCTTTTTGGGTGCGGCCTTGGGCCGGATCGAGAAAAAGACCAGATCTCCTGCCCGCCTGAGCCCCCGTGCGGGTCGCCGCGACTACCCGCGCGGCGTGCCGGTAGCGGGCCTGCCGACGCGCCGGCGGGTTGTCGTCTGGGCGCCAAACCGCGCCGGCAAAACGGTGGATTACGCCACGCGGCCCGACGCGCTTCTTCAGTGCGGGGGCCTTAAAGTCATCAGGATTCCGAGCCGCTGCCTCGGCGTTCAGGTGGTCGAGGTGGCCAAAGCGCTCGTCGAAGCCGTGGCCGCTGGGCCGGGTATCGTCGCCGCGGTGATGCTTGCCGAACTGCCCGGTGATGTCGCCCTGCTCCGCGCGCAGCGTGGCGCTGGTCGGGTCTTCTTTCTGCCTGCCCGCAGGCGAACCCCGCACGCCCACTTTGGTGAGACCCGTGCGGATTGGCGACTGGCCGGTGACGCCGGCCGCGCGGCCGGCGGTGCAACTCCGCTGCGCGTACCAGTCGGTGAGCAGCGCGCCCTGCGTCGCGATGCTGTCGCTATCGGGTGTGCGGTAGGCCGTCATGCCAGGGTTGTGGGCGCGGCTGTTGAACTGACCGACGGCGTCGCCGCCGATGACCAGAATATTGGGTTTCGCGGCCTGCGCACCGCAATCTAACCAGCGTTTTGGCGCTCAATCGTGGAGTCCGAAGTGGCCTTGCTAGTAGCGGGTATTGAGGGGCCCGATCCCATCAGTCACCCTAAAATAGGTCCAGAACCTGCGGTGGTGCGCAGTCCAAAGCGGCAGCCCAAAAACTGCAAGCGGCTCTCAGACCGGCTACCGGCGGCGTCTGGCATCTACCTGCCGCCGCTGATACAGCTTGGGTGGCGAGGCGGGTTGAACGTGGCCGGGCCGCGTCGATCGCGGTGGTTAAACGAGAGATATTCATCGCGTGTGGCCGGTCAACCTCAGAGCCGCCCTAAGGCCGGGTCTCCTCAAGGCCTACCGTCGCTATCCGGTAGCGCTTGCTCGCCTGCGGGGCGCGTTGTCCCGCCAGCCACTGCCGCCCGGCGACTACGCGGCGCTCGACTCGATGGAGAGGGCGGACCGTGATGCCCTTCGCAAGCGGGCGGAAGCGCTGGGACCGGTGTTCAAGGGGATCGCCTGGGGCGAATTGTCTGTTTGCATTATCGGTCTTGATCGCGGCCGGCGGTGCACCCGGAAGCAGCGTGCCGACCTGCGGGTCATGTCGATGGAACTGAAACAATTTGACTTGGTTGGTGCCGTTGACGGCACTGTCGGCGAGCACCTGCCGCCAGCGCGCAGCCCCGCCGCCGGCTCAGCGGGCATCTGAGTGAGGCGCGCCGCCGCGTCCGCCAACCGCTCGTCGAGCCTCGCGGCGCGGGCCACCAGGTCGTCCAGAGCCAGCGGCGAGGCGCTCCTCCGCGCAGGCCGCGTGCTGCGCGCAAGCTTCACGCACCGCCGCTGCATCTAGCCGCCTGATGAGCGCAAAAACGTTGCCTAGTGGCCTCGCTCAGTGGGGTGCTTGGACAAGTAGGTAGTTGCTGGTTTTCGAGCTGCATCGCGGCGTGGTGCCCCGCAAGCCTGGCCGCCGCCAGCACCGGCACCGGGTGCCCAGGTACTGCCGGAACCATCCTCAGGTCGTCCACGTCCAGTGCCGGGGTCTCCGGCTGGCCAGCGCGCACACCCTCTTCACCCGCGCACGGGCGGTGAGGCGCTCAGCGCGCCACTTGACCGAGCGCGGGGCCACGCAGCAAGAGCGTGGCCGCGTGATCGATGGTCAAGCCCTCGGGGTCGAACTCCGGATCGCCGCACACCACCACCCCGTACAGGTCGCGCGCGCCAGCAATACTGACGTAGCTGTCGCGGACATCGTGCAACACCCGCTGGGGGTCGCGCGTTTTTGGATCGCCCCAGCCACCACCGCCGTTGGTGATATAGCGCGACACCGCCCCGGCCCGCGTATGCCACACCGGCTCGCGGGCGAAATAGAAATAGGTGCCGTCGGGGTCTATGGCCTTGGTAATGGGATTGAGGACGCCGGCGATGGGCGTGGTATTGGCGTACACGGTGTCGTTGACCGGGATTAAGCGGCCGTGGGCGGCCACTACGGCATCATCGGGAGCAAAAAACCAGCACGCGCCCGCGCGCCCGGTACCGCCCCGCTGCACCCCGTTACCGGTGCCTTGCTTCAGCCGAATGGGGATGCTGTAGTGCTCGCCGCTGGTTTCCCAAAAGGCATCTTTGAGCACCGCGGCGCCGCCCCGGTTAAAACCCGGGCCGGCGGTATCGATGACATATTCCTTGCGCATGAGCAGTACCGGCGCATCTTGTTCCATTGCCTCGGTCGAGGGGTCGAGCCCGTTGACCATATAGGGCACGGTATAGGATTCGCCGTCGTGGTATTGATCGCCGCCCCACGGGCCGTGCTCGCCGCCGACCACCGCGATGTTTTGCCAAGGCGTGCCGTCGGCCCGCAAACCATGGGCGTTGTGCACGCAGACCGTGCCAAAATCGCCCCCAAAGGCGGCGTCGCCCAGCACTTCGCCCAGCACGCGCAAAATGGCGGTGAGCAAGGCCTGAGTGACCTCCCAGTACAACATGATGGCGCCGTTCGGTGGCAGCGCCGACAGCACGGTGCCGGGCGGCACCACGATGTCGATGGGGCGATACGCCCCGGAACTAAAGGGCGTGTGGCGGTCGAGCAGCAGCTTGAACGCCGCCCCCACCGCGGTCTTGGCATCCAGCGGGCCGGCGTTGATACAGGTTCGCGCCTGCCGCGACGAGCCGCTCAGGTCGACTTCCACGCGGTCGCCATGTTTGTGGATCGCCGCCCGCACCATGATGGGCTCGTCGTCTCCAGCACCATCGGCATCGATGGGTTCTGCCGCGTGATAGATGCCGTCGGGCAGGCGCGCGATGGCATCTGACATGGCTTCGGCCGCAGCGTCACAGCAGTAGCGCACCGTGCCCCGGTAGGCCGCCAACCCGTAGCGTTCGATGCTTTCCAGCAGCAATTTTTCACCGAGCTTGAGTTGCTCGGCCATGGTCATGAAGTCCGGCTGCAGCAGCGCTGCAAAGCGGGTGTTATCAAACACCAAACTAAAAGTGGCGCGCACTGGCTTATCGTTTTCGAATAACAGCATCGGCCCCAGCACCAAGCCGTTCTCATAGACGTTCGCTTTGGTGCCGCTGAAGCCCCCGGGGGTTACGCCGCCCATATCGAGCTGATGGGCGCGCACATTGACGAAGGCGATGGGCTGGCCGTCGTAGAACACCGGCCGAATGAAACAGGTGTCGTTGACGTGCGTGCCAACCCGGTAGGGGTCGTTGCACACCAGCACGTCACCAGGTTTGAGGTTTTCGACGCCGTATTCTTCTACCGTGTTGCGCACGGCGTCTTCCATCGTGCCCAAAAATACCAGCAAGGCGGCCGACACCGCAGGCATGGGATAGCCCATGTCTGCGGGGCCAGAAATGGTGATGGCGAAATCGTACCAATCGCGAATGATCGGCGAAAACGCGCTGTACATCAGCCCGGTGCTCATGTGCGTGAGGGCGTAGCGTAGCCGATTCGACAGCACCATTGCGGTAAAGCGGTCGCAATCGTAGATTTCCTCAAACTGCGCTTCGCTGCAGTCGCGCAAGCGGCGGGGCTGCGCTGGGATGAGGGCACCCGCCTCATTGGGTTGGGTACTCATTAGGCTTTTCCTTCGGTTATTCGCTTGATAACAATCTCGCCATACCGCCCCACGCGACCCACTTGGTTTTGCGTGATGTAGGTCGTAGAGAGGGGTTCACGCACGATCGCCGGACCGCGGATTTGGTCGCCCGCGCATAAATCATCACGGCGATAAATCTGGGCTAGTTCTTCGGCGTCGGAAACAAACCGCAGCACGCTGGTGCCCACCGAACGCAGCGGCGTCGCGCCGCGATCCGCCAGCGCGGGATAGCTCACCTTGGGGGTTTTCACCATCGCCCGGAGCCGATAGGTGACTCCTTGCACCGGGATCGCCTCAAAGCGATTACCGTTGCGCGCCGCATAAGCGGCATGAAAGTTCGCGATCATCGTTTGGATGGTGGCGGCGGTAATCTCGCCAGAAGGCACGGGTACGAAGGGGGTTTCCCAAGTTTGCCCGACCAACTGGCCGTCGAACGCGCGCAGGATTTCCACCTCCTGATGCGCGCCCAGCCGTTGCCGCAACTTCGCCTCCATCGCGGCGTAGGTCCGCGCGATGACCCCCACGCTGCTGGGTGTTAGCACCTGATAGGCGCTTTGACTGATGGCGTAGGCTTGGTCGGCGCTCAACAGGCCCAGAGCCGAGAACAACCCGGGATGCGGGGGCACGATAACGCTCTTGACGTGGACGAGGTCGGCGAGGGCTGGCAGCACCAACGGTCCGGCGGCACCGAACGCCATCAAGGAGTAATCGCGGGGGTCGATGCCGTGCTTGATCGCGATGTTAAAAATACCCTCGGCGATATTGTTGAGGCCGATGTCGTAGGCGTAGCGCACACGACTGTCGAACGGCAGACGGGTATCCAGATTCTCGAAAGCCTTGCGCGAGAGTTTGACGTCGAGCTTCATCTTGCCGCCGGCAAAGCCGTCCGGGTCGAGGATCCCCGCGAGCAAACAGATGTCGGTCATGGTGGGCTGGGTACCGCCACGGCCATAGCACGCGGGACCCGGCGAGGCGCCCGCGCTCTCCGGACCCACTTTGATGTCACCGCTCGGGGATACCGACACCAGACTGCCGCCGCCCGCGCCGATGCTCGAAATGTCATTCGACAGCGCGTTGACCAGGAGGTCGTGTTCCAGTTCGAAAGTCGTGTTGACGAACGGTGCGCCGTTGGTCACCAGACTGATGTCGCACGAGGTGCCGCCGACATCCGCGCACAGCAGATTGGGCTCCTCGATGATCGCCCCGAAATGCGCGCTGCCGACGGTGCCGGCGGCCGGGCCGGCGAACACCACTCGGAAGGGCGCCTCCATGGCGTCTTGCGCGGGGATGAGATTGGCGGTGCAATCGGCAAAATTGAGCTGGCCGGTAAAACCGATTTCGCGTAGACCGCGGTCCAGCCGGTGGGAATAGGCTTCGTAGATGATCTTCATGAACACATCCACGAGGGTGGTCGAGGCGCGCGCGTATTCTTTCGCCAGCGGGGAGATTTCGCTCGACACCGAACACGGCAGGTCGCCTAGTTCTTCACGCACCAGCTCGCGCAGCCGCACTTCGTGCACGCTATTGGTATAAGCGTGGAGCAGGCAGATGGCGATGCCTTCGACCTGACAGCGTTTGAGCACCTGCAACTGCGCGCGCGCTTGATCTTCGTCGAGGGCGGTAAAAACGCTGCCGTCCGCCTTGAGGCGCTCGAGAATACCGCGCCGCAAATAGCGCGGCACCAAAGGCCGGTCGGCGTCGCCGAAAGTGCGCCGCCAGCCGGGATTGGTCATTGCCGACAGCGGTCGCCACGTGCGTCCGATATCCAAAATATCGCGGTGCCCCGCGGTGGTGAGAAAGCCAATTTTGGGGATAGAGCGCGTGATGATCGCATTCAGCCCGTGCGTGCTCGCGTGATTGAAAACGGGCGAGTCCCCAACCCCGAGTTCTGCCGCACCCTCAATCACGCTGTGCTCGACCGCCTGGGCATCGGTCGAGACTTTGGCGGTGTAAATCCGGCCGTTCTTAACCGCTACCACATCCGTGAAAGTACCCCCTACATCCACTGCCATCATCGTACTGAATCCTTGTGCGTTAACCGATGGAATCGGTGAGGAGCGTCACGTGGCCCAAGCGGGTCCATTTCTCGCGGGTCTGGGAATGCAGGCATTCCTGACATTTTACCGCCATGAACCAGCCGCCTTCGGAGAGCACGGGATAGCGTTTGAGCGCCGCGGCCCCGCAGTTGTCGCAGGTCCCGGCGACGGGTTCGCGGGTTTGTACGGGGGCGGCTTCGGTGGGACGGGGGAAAGAAAAATTACTCATTTATCTTCTCGCTACTCCTAAAGAATCGTCGCAGGACTGTATCCTGCGCACTGCCTGACGGGACTGTATCCTGCGGGCAGCATAAGACGGCCTCGATGGTTTGCCTAGACTGACTGGCGGCTTTGCCTAGCCGGTGTCAAACGGCCGGCGCGTGCCCAGTTGCGCCGGCTCTATTTCTAAAGCTGCAAGGCCCCACCGCCGAGCAGGCAGCGCGTAGCCCGCCATGCGGCTCAACGTCAGGTTCTGCACGAAGTAGCGAGTGACCTCTTCGCAAAATACACCGCCTGCCCGGACGCCGAGCCTCTTAGCGATCCGGACTTCTGCAATCTGCCACGCCAACAATATAGGCGTGGGCGTCTTGCGGTAGCGGGCGCCGGTGCCCCCGTGAATCTGGCGACCAAAAGCTGCTTTATCGGTCACCGTTACATCGCAGTGGACTTGCACCACCGATTCCTCGCCTGTTTTATCTTGGCGCATCCCAAAGCGTCGTTGAGTCCACGGCGAAACTGCCGGGCCTCACGTAGATCATCTCTGGCGTTAACTCTCCGATGGTAGAGCAGCCAGTGAGCTTCATCGCCAAGACCAACTCCTCGTTGAGACGTTTGAGCACCTGCGCCACGCCGTGTTCACCACCCACTGCCAAACCCCATAACGGCGCACGCCCCACCATTACCGCATCGGCGCCCAACGCAAGCACCTTGAAGGCGTCATTACCGTGCCGAATCCCGCCGTCCACTAGCAGTGTTACCTCGAAACCCGCGCGATCCAACGCGCGGCGAACCGCCGAGACCGTCTCGACGGCAGCAATCTCCGAGTCAAGCCGACGCCCACCATGATTCGACAAGATGATGCCTCGGAATCCCAATGAGGCGGCTAGCACGGCATCGCCCGGGCTCAAAATACCTTTCAGCCAGATCGGTAACCGGGTCTTTTTCTGCAGCGTCACCAGATCTGCGAACGTCAGCGCTGGGTCTTTCATCAATTCGAAGCGGATCAGGGGCGATATTGCCGAATTAGCGACCGCGGGAAGATGCGGCAATTGCATTGCCTGACTGAACATCATCCACTCATGTGGAACGATAGTGAGGTCTCTCGTTGCCGGCGAGTCGACCGTCACGGCGAATCCTTGATAACCGCTGACTTCGGCCCGCGCCATGAGTTCGTGGACGACTCCTCGGTCCTTGAGGCAATACAACTGAAGCAGCGGCAAACCCCGCCCCCTCGGCGAACGGTTTGGCGACGTCTTCGAGCGGTGTCGTCGACAACATGGACAGCACCATGCCCATGTTGTTTCGCGCGGTCGCCCGCGCCATGGCGGACTCGCCGTCCGAATGCAACAAACGGTGCATCGCTGATGGCGCCACAAGGATTGGCGATGACAGTTGCCGACCAAGCAATGAAGTTGCCAAAGAAATCGTGGATACATCCCTTAGGCGACGGGGACAAATCGCGATATCCGCCAGCGTGTCGATATTCCTGCGCAGCGCACGACCCGTGTCGGAACCACTCGCAAAGTAGTCGTATATGGCAGGCGACAGCTTGCTCCGGGCTAGCTGCTCCAGTGCGTTTATATCGACATTGGGAATGGCTTGCGCGGAGTTGGGTGGCATGGCTTCCGCCGAGGGCCGGGCGCCGTGCACCGCGCGATTCGCCCGCACGCGCATCCGATCAGCTACTTTAGCGCCGGCCTCGATGATGGCGTTGGCTTCGACCAGCACCCCCGAGCCTATCGTACTGGCGCGAAACAGCAGCGTGTGATGCTCGACGGAATGACCGAACACTAATGACTGCGGCGACAATGACACTTGGTCACTGACCTGTTTGAGGTCGAACTCACAACCAAGAGATGACACCAGTATGCAGGCGTTGCGCCCCACGCGGGCGCCCAAGGAACGCCACAGCCAGGCGAGGTAGCCCGTACCTCGCAAGGTGCCAAGCACCGCTTTCTCCGCATCCATGATGACGGATTCGAGCAACACCCATCGGATGTAGACCGCACCCATCAGAGGATACTCCCCAGGTCGTGCGCGACCGATGAAAAGCCACTTGAAGGCGATTAGCCCAAGAACCTTGGCCAATCGGCGAACGAGTAGCGCCAACGGTAGCGAGACTAATATCGTCGGGAGGCCCCCAATGGCGAAGAAAACGCCGGTGATGGTCATCAGGCCATACAGTCCCAGCATCGCCGGCAAGACACTCACGGCCATTTGCAGTGTCACCAGGCTCAGCTGCATCACAACGTAGTGCCGAGAACTTGAAAGCGTGAAATCGAGCCGACTGCGCCCGACCACCCGCGGTGGTGCGCCCACCACGATCGAACCGGCAGGCACGCTATCAGCCGGTCCAATAGCACTGAGGTCCCCCAGCGAGGTTTGATCAGGGACGGTCCCACCACCGAGAAGCACGCAGGAGTTCGCGACGATGCCGTAGGATCCCACCGTCACGGGACCGCCGTCACCGCCGCGCCAATCACGGCTGTGGATGGACACGTTGCCGGCGACAATCGCGTGATCGCCGATCGTCACAGCCGCAGGATCATCGACGTATGGCGCAGCGAGCAACGGCCGAACCCCGACCCGGACACCGAGCAAACGATAAGTCCATGCAGACAGGTGCGACATCACGGTCAGTCGTAGCCACATAGAGAAAAATGGCACCTCTATCATGGCGCGATAGACCGCTTGGCTCATCGCTCGATGGCGGCTATAGCGCCCCAGCGGTTGCAGGATGACGCGCGCAAGTATGGCCGTGGCAAGGACACTGGCAGCCGGCATGACGATGCTCAGCGACATAGCCACTGCAACGATGACACCGAGCGGCAGTCCCTGCGCGAGACCACGGACAAGCAACGCCGGCAGGTCGTAGATCCGATCGCCCGCGCAAACGCTGATGAGCGCGAGCCCCGCACCTATCGCCGCGAGGTAAACGTAACTTGCGACGGCAAATGGCAGGATCGAGCCGACACCGTGCGTGAACGCTGGCATTTCACCAAGACGCCTGTCCTGCACTTGGGACGACGTCCCCAGTACGCGAACCTCGGCACCGTCACTCACCAGCGTCTCACCGATGAGCTGCGCGCCCGGCCCAACGCCTGCCCCCTCACCCACCTGGATGGGTTCACGCACGACCAAACCATCGGTGAACCGCGCCGGCTGGATTACCGCGTCACGTGCGATCACCGCATTACGCCCGATTCGAACCCAGCGCAGATCCGTCAGCAGGAGCGAATCGACCCGCGCGCCGGGACCAATCTGCGCGCCCAGCAGCCTAAAAAAGACGCGCGCCGCCGGCGTGCCACGGATGAGTCCCGCGACATCATCGAGGCTCCGTAGAAGATTTTGGGCCACGAGCCACCGACAGTAGGCAGGACTCCAAATCGCGAAAGACTGCGCCGATGGATCGAGGAGTCGTATGGCGACCACATGCAAGCCCAGTAGGATGCTGAGCGACAATCCAACCCACAACGGGGCGAGGGCGACCACGGCGAAACCGCCCAGCACACTCGCCGACTCGATCGCAACGGCGATGACAGGCATGCTCGCCAGCGCCACGAGCGTTGGCCTGACGAGTAGCCCAAGGCCTTGCAAAATCCAGCTCACAAAGCCTGGCGCCCGCACCGTTGATGTCGACTCCGCGAGGGGCTCAGCCGCGGCCTCAGTGGATCGAGACAGTGGCGGCGGCATGCCCGCAGCCATCTCAGCGGTACTGGTACGCAGGTAATTCGCCACATCGCGCAGGGTTGGATGATCGTAAATCAGCGTCGCGGGCATCGCGAAACCGCAATGCACTTCGAGCGCGACGAGAAGTTCAATCACCCGAAGTGAAAACAGCCCCAGATCGAGGAGATTGCTATCAAGGCTGATCGGGTGATTGGGGTCGACTGCCAGATGGCGCCGAATCATGTCCATCAGTACTTGCTCCAGGTCCAGCCCTAGGCCAGCACTGGCCGCCGCGCGCAGCGCATCGTTCCGGCTAACGACCCGGTTCCCAAGCAGATGTTTCTGAATCTTGCCACTCGCAGTACGCGGCAGTGCCGACTCGATCAGCACCAACTGCGGCACCTTGAACCCCGCGAGTCTCGTACGACAATGTTCGCGCACCCTGTCGGGCATCAGCGAACCCGCCTCGACCAACTCGAGCGCAACAGCTACCACCTCACCCAGCACCCGATCGGGCACCGCAAACGCTGCACAATCTCGGACCTCCGGTAAAGACCGAATGACAGCCTCAACCTCAGCGCAAAAGACGTTCTCACCGCCAACATTGATCATGTCCTTGAGCCGACCCACGACATGCAGTCGCCCAGCAGAACACTTGCGCCCGAGATCACCTGTTCGAAAATAGCCGTCAGGCGTGAAGGATCGGCGATCGAGCGTGGTCTGATTGGCCACGAAATAGCCCGGCATTACCGTGGGGCCGCGCATCACTATCTCACCGATTTCACCGGCACTGACCGCTTGGCCGTTGGCCGACAGCACGGCAACCTCGAGCCCGGGCAGAACCCTCAAGCCAAGGTGCTGAAGTTCGGTCGTCTCATTCTTGAAGGCGATATGACAAGTCGCCTCCGTCATGCCGTAGCCTTGGATGAAGTCGCACCCGAACACCTGACGGGTCAGCTGGTAGAGCGCGGGATCGGGCTTCGCACCTCCCGTCAGGATCCAGCGCAACGCCGGGAAACGCATTCCTTCGACCGCATCCGACTCGACCAGAATTCGCAGCAACGACGGCGCGATCTTGGTGATCGTTACATTCTCAGTGGCAAGCAGCGCGGAGACACTCGCCACCTGCAGTGCATTGTCAACAAATACATGCCGCGCCCCGATCTGAAGCCCAGCCCAGACAAACGCGATGTCACCGACATGGAACATGGGACCAATGTGAGCCCAACATTCCTCTATTGAGGAACTCAGATCCAAGGCGGCGATAGTCGCCTTGGCGTGTGTCAGCACCGCCGCGTGAGTGTGCGGCACCATCTTGACGCGGCCTGTCGTCCCGGAGGTCGCAAAGATCTCCAATACCTCGCCCTCGCTAAGAACCGGTGACACGAATGCAGGGCCGTCCCGCTCTAGGGCATCGATGAGTTAGCTTGTTGGGCACCGCAACGGGTGCTGTGCATCGTCAGCCCAAAACACGTGTTCGACGGTGAGGCTACCCCAATCGAAAGCATCGAGCTTTACGGCATGCTCTGCAGAAGTCACCAGCACACGGGCACCACTGGCCTGCAGGATGTCGACGATTTCGTTCTGCGCCAGCCGATAATTGATCGGCAAGACGACGAATCTGCCGACGGCAGCGGCGAAAAAACATTCCATTAAAAGTGGCGAATTTGCGAGGAGAAGCGCCACCACAGGCCGTTGCGCGTCGGGCGGCCTGTCACCCAACGAGGCGAGGGTCAGGGCCGCAAGACGCTGTACTCGAACCCGACTCTCTGCCCAAGTGATATACCGGGCTCCAATCCGATACGCCCGACGCTCCGCATGAACCTGACAGAGGTGTCGATACGCAACGCCCATGTCGGGCGTATGATTTTCATCGAGTACGGAATCTGACATCTTCGGCGACTCTGGGACAATAGCCCCTATGACCAGCGATGTTTCGCGAATAAATACACCGAGACAGGATACACGTGTCAACCGGCGGCGGTGTCCCGGATCTTATATAAACGGACTGTTGGTTAAGCCGGCAGCAGCCGATCTTCGAACTGGCTGGTGAAGCGATTCAGTGCTGCTTTCCAAGCCCTGATCGGCTAGGGTCCATTTCTGACTGATGTGATTCAGCGCCTGATAAAACAACTTGCTCACGGCGTAGTTGGTCAGAAATGAGCGGCGGGTTTTGATGACTTCATGCAAGTGGATATTGACGGACTCATCAGACTCATCAGCAGGTTTCGCCCTTTCAGGGATCGACATATTTCCAGCCTTTCCCAGGGCGTTGCCCTAGGCTTTCACATGACGCCCCTTTGGGCCTTTTCAAGGAGGGTTCATCGCCGCAACGAAACACGCGGCCATCGCCCCAGAGAAACGCACGGCCATCGTCGCAACTGGGCGACATGCGATAGATCAATCTGACCATGCACGGCCCCAACGGGGCCAAATGCGATAACCCAGGGCAACGCCTTAGCAGTTCAGGGACACCCACAAATCGGAAGCAGTTCAG
>SHZJ01000067.1 GCA_009692365.1 Gammaproteobacteria bacterium | reverse complement strand
GGCATGGCTTTTTTCTCGCCGGCGGCCAGCGGTTGCTGGCTGAAACAAAAACATTCTGTCTTGCTGAAGTAGCGCGCCGCCGCGTTCGGCGCGACGCTCGGCACGGCCTGCCCCACCAGCGCTTGGGTCGCCCGATTGCTAACCTCAAACTCAACCTGAGTGATTTGCCCAGGATGCACGCGCACGCTGTTATTGAGCGCACGGAAATCCCACGGCAGACCTGCGTGCACATTCGTGACGAACTCTACCGTGATTTCTCGGGTCTGGTCCGGCACCAATAACGCCGCCTGCGCCGGCGCTAATCGCCCGGTTTTGCCGTTGGTGCCCGTGATCTCACAAAAGACCTTGTACAGCGGCACCAGGCTGTAGCCGAAGGCAAACATGAGCAGCGTGATCCCGGACAATTGGACCACTAAACGCTGGTTGGCTTTTTTAAGCGGTGCGCCGACCATGGTTTAAAATCGGCTCACGATGAAGGCGACATAAAAGCCGACGGCCAGAGCACCCAGCAGGAGGGCCGTAAAGACGACCGTCCTGCGGGGCTGCCTCGCGGGCGGCGGCGAGGGTAATTCTGCCACGCTCAACGCATACCGCCTTCAATCGTGGCCGGATCAGGTGGCGCGGAGAACGAATGGAACGGCGGCGGCGATGGCAGCGTCCACTCCAGGCCATGCGCACCTTCCCAGACCTGCGCGGAAGCTTTCACCCCCCCGCGAGCGCACTTGATGATCGCAACGACAAAAAGCAGCTGCGAGGCACCAAACACGAAGCCACCGACGCTGGAGACCATGTTCCAGTCGGCAAACTGGACCGCGTAGTCCGGGATGCGACGCGGCATGCCGGCCAGACCGAGAAAGTGCTGCGGGAAAAAGAGCACGTTCACCGAAATAGTGGACAACCAGAAGTGCACTTTGCCCAGACGCTCGTCGTACATATGCCCGGTCCATTTCGGCAACCAGAAGTAGGCGCCGGCGATGATGGCGAAAATGGAGCCGGTGACCAGCACGTAATGGAAGTGCGCCACTACGAAATAGGTATCGTGGTATTGAAAATCCACCGGCGTCACGCCGAG
The DNA here is from genome assembly GCA_009692365.1 of Gammaproteobacteria bacterium. GTDB lineage: Bacteria > Pseudomonadota > Gammaproteobacteria. The sequence goes on along the minus strand of SHZJ01000067.1, from coordinate 11,819 downwards.
CATCAAACCCGAGAAGCCGCCGATTGTGAACAACACCACGAAGGCGATGGCGAACAGCATCGGGGTCTCGAAGGTCATCGAGCCCTGCCACATCGTGGCGACCCAATTGAACACTTTCACCCCGGTTGGGATGGCGATGAGCACCGTGGCGTACATGAAGAAGAGTTCGCCCGCGAGTGGCATCCCGACCGTAAACATGTGATGCGCCCACACGATGAACGACAGGAAAGCGATGGACGCGGCCGCGTACACCATCGAGCTGTAGCCGAACAACGGCTTGCGCGCGAAGGTTGGGATGATCGCCGAGGCGATGCCAAACGCCGGCAGGATCAGAATGTAGACCTCGGGATGGCCGAAGAACCAAAAAATATGCTGGAACATCACCGGATCGCCGCCGCCGGCCGCGCTGAAAAACGAGGTGCCGAAAAACTTGTCCGTGAGCAGCATGGTGACGGCACCGGCGAGGACCGGCATCGCCGCGATTAGCAAGAACGCCGTGATGATCCACGTCCACACGAACAGCGGCAATTTCATCAGCGTCATGCCGGGGGCGCGCAGATTAAAGACGGTCGCGATGATGTTGATCGCGCCGGCGATCGAGGAGGCGCCCATCAAGTGCACCGCGAAGATGAGGAAAGGGAACGCTTCGCCCGTCTGCAAAACCAGCGGCGGGTACATGGTCCAACCACCGGCAGGCCCGCCGCCGGGCATAAACAAAGTGCTCAGGAGCAGCGTGAAGGCAAAGGGGAGGATCCAGAAACTCCAGTTGTTGAGACGCGGCAGCGCCATATCGGGCGCGCCGATCATCATGGGCACCAACCAGTTGGCGAAACCGGTCCACGCCGGCATGACCGCGCCGAAAATCATGATCAGCGCGTGCATGGTGGTCATGGAATTGTAGAACTGCGGCTCGATGAACTGCAGCCCCGGCTGGAACAGTTCCAAGCGGATAATCATCGCCATCGCGCCGCCAATGAAAAACATAATCAAAGACAACACCAGGTAGAGCGTGCCGATGTCCTTGTGATTGGTCGTGGTCAGCCAACGCTTCACGCCGCCGGCCCGATAGCCGTGGTGGGCATCGTCATGTGCCGTTGTCTCGCTCATGAGCTTAGATCCTCAACTTGTTCAAAACTAAATTTGTAGGTGCCGACCCCCTGCGGGGTCTTAGCGAGTCGCGGCAATGTGCTGGTTGCCTTGGTCGATGGCGGCAGTTTTAGGCTTTTGGGCCGCCTTTTGTTGGTCGAGCCACACGAGGTACTCCGCTTCGGGCAGCGCGCGCACCACAATGGGCATGAAGCCATGGTCTTTGCCGCACAACTCTGCGCACTGTCCCCGATAGACGCCCGGCTCTTTGATGAGCGCCCAGGACTCAGTGATGTACCCCGGAATGGCGTCGCGTTTCCAGCCTAAAGCCGGCACCCACCAGGCGTGGATAACGTCTGAGGCGGTGGTCAGGAAGCGAATTTTGCGGCCCACCGGCACCACCAGCTCGTGGTCCACTTCCAGCAGGTAGTTTTCCACGGTGTGCGGGTCGATGCCGGAATTTAGCTGCCGGGCGAGGTTACTGGTAGTGGCCAATCCGCTGTAGAGAAACACGCCTTGATCGATGTAATCGTAGCGCCAGCGCCACTGCAGCCCGGTAACTTTGATCGTCATCTCGGACTTGGACACATCCTCCATCATGATCAACGCCTTGGTGGCAGGCACGGCCATCACCACCAGAATGACGGCCGGCACGGCGGTCCACAGAAATTCGACGAAGGTGTTTTCGTGCCACTGGGCCGCCACGGCACCCTTGGATTTTCGAAATCTCACGATGGAGTAAAAAATTGCTCCAAACACGCCAATGCCGGTGATGACGCACACCCACAGAATCAGCATATGCAGTTCGTAGACGGTCTCGCTGTAGGGGGTCACGCCATGAGGCAGATTTAGATTGCCCCATTCGGCATGCGCCAGCAGCGGCGCGAGTGCCAGCGCGGCCGTGAGTCCGCGCAGGAGCGGTTGGATTTTAGCGGTCGTCATGTCTAGGCTTCCTGTATCTCAAAACGAAATCTGTTGCGCACGGGCAGGCTCATCGGGGTGCCGACGTTTAACGTCGATTATGTCCAGAATCTTGCGGCGCATTCTAGCGGCTTTTCGCCAAGGCGTTAATCAGCGCCTTAGCCAGCAGTTGGCGCTCGCCGTCGGTGAGGAAATCGCCCAGCACCGTGGCCTGGCCATGGGAGCGTAGGCACAAGCTGTTGGGCCGCCAGCCGAGCCCCGGGGCGAGTTCGACGCGGACCCAGCAGGGGTCAAATTCGCGTCGTTCGGTCACCGTGTGGCGGCCTTTGCGCACCACGAGTTTAGTCGGGCTGAGTTCGATGACTTCGCGCCACGCACCCTGCCAAAAAACGTAATAAAACGCCGCCCACAGGAGCGCGACTTCCAGGCCGGCAAAGGGCAGCACGAAAGGCGCGCCAAACCACCAAAATAAACCGCCGCTCGCCAAGGGAATCAGCGAGATGACGCACAACCAGCGGCGCGCTTCGGGCCAGCTCAGCGAGCGGGTGGGGGCCACTACCCACAGCACCTGATTTTCCGTTGTATCAATATGGGTTTCAACCATCTGCCTCGCCCTTTTGAACACGGGATCTCGGGGTCGCGAGTAGTTCGCCAGCACGCGCCAAATGCGCGGCCACCACTCGCGGGTCGCCCCCAACTTCCCACGGCACCGTGCCCAGCAGGGGGGCTTGGATGCGTGCCTGCAGGGCCGCCACAGTGGCCTGAGCATAGAGGTATGACGGATCTACGATGTTGGCGACCCAACCGATCAGTGCGCAGCCATCGGCCAGGATGGCGCGCACGCTGAGCAGGGTGTGGTTGAGGGCGCCCAAACGAATACCCGCGACCAAGATGACGGGGAGGGCGAGCGCTTTAACCAAATCACTCAGCATTTGCTGCTCGTTCAGTGGCAGGCACCAGCCGCCCACGCCTTCGACTAAAAGCACCTGCGTGTGGGCCTGCGCCAGCCGGTAGCGTTGGGCGATGAGGTCCACTTCGATGCGGACGCCCGCCGCGGCGGCGGCCAAATGCGGGGCCGTGGGCGCGGCAAATGCATAGGGGTTGATGAGGTCTAGCGCAAGGCGGGCGCTCGCGGCTTGGCGCAGCAGCGCCACGTCTTCGTTGAGCGTCTCCCCGTCGTACTGGCCTAAACCCGCGGCAATGGGCTTGAGCGCCGCCACCCGCGGGTGGTGCACGGCCAGGGCGTGCAGCAACGCCCGGGTCACCAAGGTCTTGCCCGCGCCCGTATCGGTGCCGGTGATAAAACAATCCATGCTTAACGGCGGGTCAGACGGTTGAGCGGGAATACCGTCGAGCCGTCCTGCGCGCGCGCGTTGGCGACGGCCCAGCCGTGACCAAACACCAACTCATAGGTGGCGGGCAGGACACCGTCGCGGCGGTAGGGTTCGTAGGCGGCACGCAATTGCGTCAGGGCGCGGCGGCCACCCAGCGTGCGGGGACGAGCGTTCAAACTGTTGCGGGCGCCTATCCCTTTAAGGTCGCGCATGAGGTCGGTGACCTCGGCATAGGTGGCAACGAGGTCTTCGCGTTCCAGCACCGGGCTCGCGAAGCCTGCCCGGATGAGGGTGTCACCCACTTCGTGCATATCTTTAAAACGATTGACGTGCGGGCGCTCGTCGATAGTTGAATAGGCTGCCCGCAGCTCGTGGAGCGTGGCAGGGCCTAGCGAAGAAAACAGTAACAGTCCGCCCGGCCGCAATACCCGCCGACACTCGCGAAAAGCCGCTTCGAGGTCTTCGCACCACTGAAAGGTGAGGCTGGAGACCACCACATCCACGCTGGCGTCACCGAACGGCAGAGCGCTGGCGTCGGCGCAGACGTAGCGTTGGGCTGAGCGCCAGCGGCGTTGACGACGGGCTTCTAGAAGCATCGCGGGCGCCAAATCTACCAGCAGGATGCGGGCCTGCGCGTAGCGGCGCTCGAGCGCGCGGGCGCAAAAACCGGTGCCAGCGCCGAGGTCGAGCACCGTCGTTGGGGCGAGTCGCATCCAGTCCAGACGCTCGAGGAGACGGTTGGCCACTTCCCGTTGGATAACGGCGTGTTGGTCGTAAGTCGCGGCCGCGCTGTCAAAAGAACGCCTGACCGCCTGTTTATCGAGTTCGAGCGGCATTGACGGCGCGACCATCTGACTACGCCGCCAGAGCGCGGGGTAGCGCTGCGACCAGGGCCGCGATGTCAGCTCGCGTGTGCGCCGCCGACAAACAGATGCGCAGGCGCGAAGTGCCCTTCGGGACCGTGGGCGGGCGCACGGCACGCACGTAAAAACCCTGCGCCCGCAGGCTCGCGGCGGCTCGCAGCGCGGTTTCTTCGGCCCCCAAAATAATGGGTTGGATAGGCGTGGCAGAAGCCGGGGCGGGTATTCCCGCGGCGGTCAGTGCCTGCTGGAAATACGCCGTGTTGGCGGCGAGTTGGTCCACGAGAGCGGTGTTTTCGCGCAAGATTTGCAGGGCTGCCGTGCTGGCGGCCGCGAGCGCGGGTGGCATCGCGGTGTCGTAAATAAAAGGCCGCGCAGTCTGGAGCAGGGTCTCGATGAGGTCCGCGCGACCCACCACGGCGGCACCCACACTGCCCAGCGCTTTGCCAAAGGTCACAACCATCAGAGGGGCTGCGGCCTGGGAGATGCCGGCTTGGGCCAGCAGGCCTCGACCCCCGCCCAACACCCCGAAGCCGTGGGCGTCGTCGCAGACCAGCAGCGCTGCGTGTTCGTGGGCCAATTGGGCCAGCGCTGCCACCGGCGCGCAGTCGCCGTCCATGCTGAAAACGGTATCGGTGAGGATCAGGCGCGTGGTGGCTTGGGAGGCCGTGAGTTGGCGCCGGAGGTCGTTCATGTCCACGTGCCGGTAGCGGCTGGACTGCGCGCCGCTGAGGCGCACGCCGTCGATTAAAGACGCGTGGTTAAGTCGGTCGTGAAAAACCTCGCTGTGACGGGTCGCGAAAGTCGCGATGGTCCCGAGATTGGCGAGATATCCCGAGGAGAACAGGAGCGCCCGGTCGCGCCCGAGGAACTCGGCCAAGACGAGGCTGAGTTCCTCGTGGGCGTCGGTCCAACCCGACAGCAGGCCCGCCGCGCCCGCCCCCACACCGTAGCGACGCAAGGCCCGGCTGGCCGCCTCTAGCAGTCGCGGGTCATTGGCGAGACCGAGGTAATCGTTGCTGCAGAAATTCAGGAGCTCTACGCCCTGAATGACTATCCGTGCGCCTTGGGGGCCGGCGCGCGGCTCTAAATGCCGGCGCTGTGCGAGCGGCACCTCGGCGTGCGGTAGCGGCGTCTGGGCGGGCCACCCAGAGGCCGTGGCGGGGCTCAAGTCGTGCCTGCCATAGCCCGGATTCCGAGTTTAGCGAACAGCAGGCGGTCTTCATTTTCTGGGGGGTTGGGCGTAGTGAGTAACTGCTCACCGTAGAAAATGGAGTTGGCGCCGGCGAAATACGCTAGCGCCTGACCGGCGTCGCCGAGTTCCCGGCGACCCGCTGAGAGCCGCACGAAGGCTTTGGGCATCATGATCCGGGCCGCCGCGATCGTGCGGATGACTTCAAAGCAGTCGACCGGGGCCTCGTCGGCGAGCGGGGTGCCCTCGACGCGCACTAACTGGTTGATGGGCACGCTTTCCGGTGGCTCGGGTAGGTTGGCCAATTGGCAGAGCAAGCTGGCACGGTCCTGGGGGCTTTCGCCGAGCCCCACGATGCCGCCGCAGCAGACCTTGACGCCGGCCTCGCGCACCGCTTCGAGCGTTTCGAGACGGTCGTTGTAGGTCCGGGTGGTGATGACCTTGCCGTAGTGCTCGGGGGAGGTGTCCAGGTTGTGGTTGTAATAATCCAAGCCGGCGGTTTTGAGCCGGTTCGCCTGTTTGGGCTTCAGCATGCCGAGGGTGACGCAGGTCTCCAGACCCAAACCCTTTACCGCACTCACGAGTTGCGCAACCTGCTCGACTTCCCGGTCTTTGGGCGAACGCCAAGCGGCGCCCATGCAGAAGCGGGTGGCCCCAGCGTTCTTGGCTTTGGTGGCGGCGGCCATGACGTCGACCACGTTCATGAGGGCGGTGCTTTCCAGACCCGTTTCATACCGGGCACTTTGGGGGCAATAGCTGCAATCTTCAGGACAACCGCCGCTTTTAATGTTTAACAGCGTGCTAAGTTGGACTTCGTTGGCGTTAAAGTTCTGGCGGTGCACCTGGTGGGCCTGATAGAGCAGGTCGTTCAGGGGCTGCTGTAACAAAGCGTAGGCCGCGGCGAGCGTCCAACGGGGTGCGGTCGCGGTAACCGGGGGTGGGACAGGCGCTGGTTCAACGAGATCTAACATGTGAATTACCTAGGATGGTTCATAAAAAGCTGAAAAGGAGTTCGGCTCATGGAAATTTTTCGCCGCTGGTGGTCTAGGTTATGGGATGGGCTGAAGCTAGACAACTGGCGTAAAAGCGTTCGTTCCCCGGGCGCCGGTTTCGGCCGCTGCCTCCTGTGTCTTGAGCCCATCGCTGCACGGCTCATCTGTGCGGGTTGCGAGCGCGATTTGCCGTGGCGGGGGTCGCAGAACCGGGGCGCCATTGGCTCGGCCGCGCCTCGCTTCGCGACGTTTTCCTACGCTTTTCCGATACGCCAGCTGATCGCGCAGGCGAAGTTCTCGGACGGCGTGGGCATTGCCTCGCTCCTCGGCCAGCTAATGGCCGAAAATCCGCCTGAAACGGACCTCGCGGGGTTTGTAGTCTGCGCCTTACCGATCGCTTATGCCCGGCATGTTCAGCGCGGTTACAACCAAGCGTGGCTGCTCGCGCAGGCAGTGGCCCGCGGCTTGGGCCTTGTTCTACTGCCGGCGCCGGTGCTCCGAAGAACCCACACCCGGCCCCAACGAGAACTGGGCCGGCGGGCGCGTTACCGGAACTTACGCGGCGCTTTTCGGGCATCCCCGGCCGTGGCGGGGCAAAGAATCCTGCTCATCGACGACGTTCTTACCACCGGCGCGACGTTTCACTGCGCCACCCGCGCCTTGCTGCGCGCCGGCGCCGCGCAGGTCGTGGCGTGGGCCTGCGCGAGCGTGGAGGCCGGTTAGATATCGACGTTGGTGACGCTCAGTGCGTGGCGCTCGATAAATTCCCGCCGCGGTTCAACTTGGTCACCCATGAGGGTCGCGAAAATTTGGTCCGCACCCACCGCGTCCTCGACCTTCACTTGCACCAGGTTGCGGGTGGCCATGTCCATCGTGGTTTCCCAGAGTTGGTCGGGGTTCATTTCTCCGAGACCCTTGTAGCGTTGAATGCTCAGGCTCTTGCGAGCCTCTTCGGTGAGGGTATCGAGCGCGTGCCGCAAAGAGGGTTTGGTGAAGGTCTTCAGGTCGCGGGTAACGGTGCAAAGTTCGTGCTCGGAATCCAGCGTGGCGCTGAGCTGGAGCAACTGTCGATATTCCGCCGAGTAAAAAAAGCTGCGGTCGAATACGGCTTTAGATTCGATTCCCCGAACCTTCATGGCCAGCCGCACGGTCCAATGCACAGAGTCACTGTATTGGATCGTCACCGTTTGGTTAGAGGCGTTTTTGAGTTCGGCGAGCGCCTGTTTTAGCTCCGTGACCCACTGCTCCAAATAGGCGGACTCGGGGATGTCCGGCACGGCAAACGGTGCCGCGCGGCGCACCACTTCTAATAAATTAGCATCGTAACGGCGCGTCAATCTTTGTGATAAACGTAATAAAATTAGATAGTTAGCGCCTATTTCCAGCGTTTGCTGGCGGCTCAAGGTGGTGCCGCCGCGCTCGATGCTCACTTCTTGGAGAGCGATTTCGGATAAGTAATTCTCAAAATCTTGTTGGTCTTTGATATAGCGCTCCTGCTTGCCGCGTTTCACCTTGTACAAGGGCGGCTGCGCGATATAAATATGCCCGCGGGTTAACAGTTCGTTCATTTCGCGGTAGAAAAACGTGAGCAGCAGGGTGCGGATGTGGGAGCCGTCGACGTCCGCGTCCGTCATGATGATGATGCGGTGGTAGCGCAGCTTGTCGGGGTTGAAATTTTCATCCGCGGACAGCTGGTGGCCGATCCCGCAACCTAGGGCGGTGATCAGCGTGCCGACTTCGGCCGAGTCGATCATCCGCTGAAAGTTCGTCTTTTCGACGTTCAGAATTTTCCCCTTCAGCGGCAGGATGGCCTGGTAGCGTCGGTCGCGGCCCTGTTTAGCGGAACCACCGGCAGAGTCACCCTCGACAATAAATAGCTCGGATCGCGCGGGGTCCTTTTCCTGACAGTCCGCGAGCTTCCCGGGCAGCCCGGCAATGTCCAAGCTGTTTTTACGGCGAACCAGCTCGCGGGCGCGGCGCCCTGCTTCGTTGGCTTTGGCGGCTTCGGTTATTTTGTCCAGAATTTTTTTCGCCTCTGCCGGGTGTTCCAGCAAAAACGTCTCCAGATAGTCCACTGTCACCGACTCAACGATGCCTTGGACTTCGCTTGACACCAGCTTGTCCTTAGTTTGCGACGAGAACTTGGGATCAGAGTGTTTAACCGACACGACGGCCGTGAGCCCCTCGCGCACTTCTTCCCCAGTGAAGTTGGCTTTTTCCTTGTCCTTGTCCTTGTTTTTGGTCTTGCTGAGCGCGCGTTCTTTGTTCTGATAGTTGTTCAACGAGCGCGTTAAGCCCGCGCGAAAACCACTGAGGTGCGCGCCGCCGTCTTTCTGGGGAATATTGTTGGTATAACAAAAAACCTGCTGTTCGTGGTGAGAGTCATTCCATTGGAGCGAGAGCTCAATTTGGACGTTTTCCCGCATGATGCTCACGTGCAGAATGGTAGCGTGCACCGGCGTGCGGGCGCTGTGGAGATGTTGAATAAACTCTCGAATGCCCCCCATGTACTGGAACGTTTCGTGTTTGGCGTTGCGGTCGTCCCAGAGATGGATGACTAAGCCACCGTTCAGAAACGCTAATTCACGCAGCCGGCTGGCTAAAATCTCGAAATGAAAATCGATGTTTTTGAAGATTTTCTCGCTGGGAAGGAAAGTGACGGCGGTGCCAGTGCGCTGCGAAGTCCCGATGTTGGTCAATAGGCTAGTGGGATTGCCTTCATGGTATTCCTGAAACCAGATGTGTCCGTCTCGGTGGATGGTGAGCGTAAGTTTTTGTGAGAGGGCGTTCACCACGGAAACCCCAACGCCGTGGAGCCCACCGGAGATCTTGTACGCGTCGTCGTCGAATTTTCCACCTGAATGCAGGGTGGTCATGATGACCTGGGCCCCAGACACACCTTCTTCTAGGTGGATATCCACGGGAATACCGCGGCCGTTGTCTTCAACGCTGATCGATTGGTCGGGCAGGATGCGAACGGTAATCTCAGTGCAATGGCCGGCGAGCGCTTCGTCGACACAGTTGTCTACGACTTCAAACACCATGTGGTGCAGGCCAGATCCATCATCCGTGTCGCCAATGTACATCCCGGGACGGGTGCGAACGGCATCTAAACCTTTCAGAACTTTTATGCTGGTGGAATCGTAGGTCTTCATTACTAGGGGTTCCCCTTGGTTTATCCGCGCTCAAAAACACCGTGTTCCACGTGAAACACCGTCGAGTTAATACTGTCTAGTGCCGGGGGCACCTGCGCGGCGTCAATGGCCGTCACGAACGCCTGGCGGCCACTTTTGAGTAGCATGGGCAGGACTATCGCCCGAGAGCGGCTGTCTAGCTCGGCCGCGATATCATCAATCAACAAAATCGGCGCCGCCCTGCCATGGTTCTCCAAGTAGGCTAACTGCGCTTCCACTAATAGACAGGTCAGCAGTTTGGCCTGCCCGCGCGAAACCGCATTCCTCGCTAAACGCCCGCCCGCCAACACTTTGAGCTCTGCCCGGTGCGGGCCGACGGTCGTATTCTTAAGCAGACGTTCCCGCGAATAGCTGTCTTGTAACGCCTCTCGCAGCGTCTGTTCAGATTTCCACCCAGGCCGATAAGCCAAACTCACCGGGCCGAGTTCCCGCAGGTGCGGCCGCGCGACCAACCACCCGTTCAGGTCGTCGGCGCACGCACTACGGCGACTGTTCAGCAATTCCCCCGCCGTCACAAACTCGTCGTCCCAAAACTCGAACTCGGCGGGTCTCTGGCCCGCCTTTAACAGTTCGTTTCGTTGCTGCACGGCCCGGTGGAACCGCTTGTAGGTCTCTAAATACTGTGGTTCCACGTGGAACAACACACGGTCTAACAGCGCCCTTCTTTGCGCCGGCGTGTCGTCTAACAGTTGAAACAGCCGCGCGTGCAGCGGTAGCACCGTGATGTACTTGGAGAGCAAGGACGCTGAACGCACGTTCTCCCCGTCGACCCGACAAATCGTGGTGGTACCTGTCTTCTCCACCCCAAGCGTCGCGCTCGTGCCCTCCGCGCTCCTGATCCCACCACCCACGGTCGTTTTAGCGTGACCTCTTCCAATATAGTCCGTCGCACTTGAACCCGTGAACGAACGCGCCGTCGCCAGCAGGTGGATGGCGTCAAGAAAACTCGTCTTACCGCTGCCATTCGGCCCAATCACCACGTTGACGTCGGCCGAAAAAACCTTTTCCAACTGCGCGATATTGCGAAAGGCCTCTACCCACAGGCGCTCAAGGGTCGCCATGGGCAGGTTTCAGGTTCGCAGAGACCTTCAAAGCCTCATCGGCATAATCACGTACCTGCTCCGCTCATCCTCGGGGTCGAAGATCACTGCGCTGCTGTTGGCGTCAGAAAGCTCTATTTTTACGAATTTAGACCGCAGCACACCCATGACATCCAGCAGATAGGAGACGTTAAAACCGATCTCCAGTTCATCCCCCGAATAGTCAACGGCGACGTCTTCTTCCGCCTCCTCCTGTTCCGGATTGTTGGTCGCCGCGCGCAGCAGACCGTTCGATAGAAACAAACGGACCCCTCTGAATTTCTCATTCGACAGGATCGACGTGCGCCCAAAAGCCGCCTTCAGCGCTTCTCGGTCCGCCGTGACCGAGCGCTCCCCTTTTTTTGGCATAACTCTTTGATAATCAGGGAATTTCCCGTCGATTAACTTGGTTGTTATAGCTTGTCCTACCGTGCTTATTTTGACGTGATTATCGCTGACAGCCACGACCACATCACCCTCAACATGGCCCAACATCCGTTGGATTTCCTGGACGCCTTTTCTGGGCACGATGAGTTGGGAGGGGGAGGCTAGGGCTATCTCCAAAGATCGTTCACTCAAGGCCAACCGATGCCCGTCGGTGGCCACCGCGCGCAGCCCGGTGCTGTTAATTTCGACCAACAGCCCATTGAGATAATAGCGAACGTCCTGCTGCGCCATCGCGAACTGCGTGGCAGAAATCAGCTCTAGTAGAACTGCTGCCGGGACACTGAACTCGCTGTTCGCGGGGAAATTACCCACCGCTGGATACTCACCCGCCGGCAAAGTTCCCAGCGTGAAGCGGCTGCGCCCCGATTGCACCCGACCTTTATCGCCCGAAACTTCAAGTTGCAACACCGCATCCACCGGTAAGCTGCGACAAATATCGAAGAGCTTCTTGGCCGGAAAGGTCGTCGCCCCCTCCCGCGCGCTTTGCACCGTGCAGTTAATAGCGACCTCTACCTCCATATCGGTCGCAACTAAATTCAACGAGTTATCGCTAACCGTCAGTAGAACGTTGGCCAAGATCGGGGTTGATTGACGTCTCTCAACGACGTTACTGACCGCCTGTAAGGCCGGCAGTAAGGTTTCTCTGGTGACTGTTATCTTCATTTACTCATACACATTGTAATGGTTATAAGAGGATGGTTCTCACTGAAAGAT
>SHZJ01000022.1 GCA_009692365.1 Gammaproteobacteria bacterium | reverse complement strand
CATGCCCCATATTCCGTACCTGTGCGAAATACCGCCCGCCAGCGCGACGCTGGTCGCGGCGATCCGCCAGCGGCGCGGTGGTCGCCTGTTGAATCTCGACCGGATGCTCCTGCACAGCCCGCCCTTCGCCACCGGTTGGAACAGTTTCCTGCGCGCGGTCCGCACCGGGCTTGCGCTCAAAGGCGAGTGGCGCGAACTGGCCATCTGCTATATCGCCGTCCTCAACGACGCCGCGTACGAATTAACCCAGCACGCGCCGGAATATTTGGCCGCCGGCGGCCGCGCGCAAACCCTGGCCATTCTCCAGTGCGATGCGGACGCGGTGGCCGCACCGGACCTCACACCGGCCGAACGCAGCGTGCTCGCCCTGACGCTCGCCATGACCCGCGAGGTGGCGGTGCCGCCTGCCGTCCTACAGGACGCGTTGGCGTGGGTGGGCAGCGAGCGGGAATTGGTGGAATTGATTGGGGTGATTGCGGCCTACAATATGGTGTCACGCTTTCTCGTGGCGACCGGGGTGTCCCTCGCCGGTGAAGAGCCCGCGTAGGGTCGGCGTCATTTGGGTGCCGCTGCTGCTGAGGCCGGCCTTAACCCGTCAGCGAAGCTGGCCGCTAGGTGATGGTTACCCGACGACATGAGACTCCAACGCGATGCCCTTGGCGAGCAATCAAGTACTGCGTAAGACCCTCAACCTGGTCAAGCTGTTCGAGGGCTTCACCGAGCAGGAGGTGGCTGACTTCATTCGGATCGCGCGCCGCACGAATGTGGCGGCGGGCGAGGTGATCATTCACCAAGGCCGGCATGGCGAGGATGCCTACATCGTCGTGGTGGGAAGTCTGCGGGTGATAAAAACCCAAGCCGGCCTGGAAGAGACCCTCGCCACCCTCGAACCGGGCGACACCTTTGGTGAACTGGCGTTGCTGGATGCGCGCGCGCGCTCGGCTTCGGTGGTGGCGGATAGCCCCGCCATCTTGCTGCGTTTCCACCGCGAGAGTCTGAGTCTGCAGCCTAATATGCTGGTGAAAGTGCTGGTCAATATCGGCCGACTCATGGCCGGCAGGCTGCGCCAAATGAACGACAAAGTGCTGGGCGCTTCGCTGTCGCTGCGCCTCGCGCAGGATGCGGCGAGCCCCGCCAGCGAGCGTGCGCCCGCTCGGTTTGACGCGGTCTTAACCCAGCCCGCCGAGGCTCGACCTATCGAGCTCGCAGATGAGCCCGCAAGGGAGCCCTCAAACGCGCTCACAAGCGCGCCTCAGAGCGGTCTGGAGTAGGGCGGGATGCGCGGTCTAATTCGTTTGCTTGTTGCAAGCAAATAACTACGCCCGGCATAATCGGGGCGTGAATATCGCGCACAAAGTCTTGCCCCTACGGCGCACCCAAGCCCAACGCACGGCGCTTTCCGACGCCCGCATGCTCGACGCCGCGGTGCAACTCATCGTCGTGCGTGGCGCCATGGGTACGACCCTCAAAGAAGTCGGCGAACTAGCGGGCTACAGCCGGGGTCTGGCCAGCGCGCGCTTCGGCAACAAGGCGGCCTTGTTTGCCTTTATCGTGCGCGCGGTGGGTGAAGAATGGCTGGCGTCGCTGGGCGCGGCGGTGCGCACCCAAGTTGGTTTGGGCGCCATCTGCGCGGCGACCGACGCCCACTATTACTTTGTGCGCGACGGCGCGGATCGCATCCGTGCCTTCTACAGTTTGTGGTTTGATTCCATCGGGCCAGACGCCGCGCTTAAGCAGACCATCGCCCATGTGCACGAGCGGCGCCAGCGCGACATTGAAGCCTGGATACGCAGTGGCATCGCGCAAGGGAGTGTGAGCGTCGAGGTCCCGGTGACCGCGGTCGCTCAGCAATTCTGCGCGGCCATTATTGGCATTGTTTACCAGTGGCTGGTGCGCCCCGACGCACTCGATCACATCCGTGACCTCCACGAAGGTCTGAAACAGCAAATGACCCGGGCGCTAGAACCCCGGTCCACCGCAGGAGATGCACGATGAACACGCGCGCCGAAGACCTCTCGAATACCCCCCAAACGGCGACCCAAACCGGACCCCTGCGGTTCGTGACGGCGGCCTCGCTGTTTGATGGTCACGACGCCGCCATCAACGTCATGCGGCGGCTCATCCAAGGCGCCGGTACCGAGGTCGTGCATTTAGGCCACAACCGCAGCGTCTCCGACGTCGTGCGGGCCGCGGTGCAAGAAGACGCCGACGCCATTGCAATCAGCTCCTATCAGGGCGGCCACAACGAGTACTTCAAATATATGATCGACCTGCTCGAGGCGGCAGGTGCTGGCCATGTGCGCGTGTTCGGTGGCGGCGGTGGAACGATCACGCCCGAGGAAATCGCCGACTTACAGGCCTACGGCGTAGAGCGGATCTATCATCCCAACGACGGCATGAAAATGGGTCTGCAGGGCATGATCGACGACCTCATCGCCCGGGTGACCCGCCAGCGCCGCGGCTCAGCGGTACCCGTCGGCGTCGACCCCAACAACGACCTGTCGGTGGCGCGGATGCTCTCCGCGCTGGAAGACGGCATTGTGAGTCAAGCCCAACTGGAGAAGCTGCGCCGCGCATGGAAAATTGCCGGCGGTAAGGTCCCGGTCATCGGTATCACCGGCACCGGTGGGGCCGGCAAGAGTTCGGTGACCGACGAAATACTCTCGCGCTTCATGCAATATTTTCCCGCCATGCGGGTGGCTGTCCTGGCCGTGGATCCCACGCGCCGCCGCACGGGTGGCGCGCTGCTGGGCGACCGGATCCGCATGAATAGCCTGCGTCACGAGCGCCTGTTCATGCGCTCGATGGCGACGCGCCGCCAACATTTGTCTACCAGCGCCATGCTGGGCGACGCCGTGGCATTTCTCAAATCGCTGGCCTACGACTTGGTGATGGTCGAAACCGCAGGCATCGGCCAGAGCGATTCTGAAATCGTCGATTTGGTCGACCTGCCGGTCTATGTGATGACCAGCGAATACGGTGCGGCCAGCCAGTTGGAAAAAATCGACATGCTCGATTTCGCCGCCATCACCGTGCTCAATAAATTTGACAAGCGGGGCGCAGAAGACGCGCTGCGCGATATCCGCAAACAGTGGAAGCGTAACCATGTGGCGTTTATGACGCCGGATGAGGAGATCCCGGTTTTTCCCACGATCGCCAGCCAGTTCAACGATCCGGGGCTCACCTGGATGTTCACCAAGCTGTGTCAGGCGCTGGCGACCAAGATGGGGGCGGACCAGGCTAAATGGACGCCCGCTCTGGATGTCAGCCTGAAAGAGCCGCGCGCCACCATCTTGATCCCCGGTAATCGCACCCGCTACCTCGCTGAAATCGCGGAACAGGGGCGGGGTATTAACCGGTTTGTGGAGCGCGCGGCGGCCGCGGCGAATCTGGCTCAACACTGCTGGCATGCGCTGGAGGCGCTAGGCGACACGGCGCTGCCCGCGCCCTGCGATCCCGCGCCGGAGGCCTTGTTAGGGGACGACACCTTCGGGCTTTTGCGTCGCCGCTACAACGCAGCCTTGACCACCCTGGGCGGTGAGGGGCTGCAACTGCTGCGCGATTGGCCGGCCCGTTTGGCGAGCATCACGAGCGAGAAATATGTCTACCAAGTTCGCGACAAAAATGTGGAGGGCGATAATTATCGAGCAACCCTCAGCCACAATCGGGTGCCAAAAATTGCCCCCCCGCGCTTTGACGGTTGGGGCGACCGCCTGCGTTTCTTGATGAAAGAAAACCTGCCGGGTGGTTATCCCTACACCGGCGGCGTGTATCCGTATCGCCGCACGGGGGAGGATCCCATCCGCATGTTTGCCGGTGAGGGCACGCCTGAGCGGACCAATCGGCGCTTCCACTATGTCTCGGCCGGGCAGCCAGCGCAGCGCCTGTCCACGGCCTTCGACTCCGTGACGCTCTACGGCGAGGACCCACATGAACGGCCGGATATCTTCGGCAAGGTGGGAAATTCCGGGGTGTCGATCGCCACCCTGGACGATGCCAAAAAGCTCTATTCGGGCTTTGATTTGTGCGCCCCCTCGACGTCCGTGTCGATGACCATCAACGGCCCAGCGCCGCTGCTGCTGGCTTTTTTTATGAACGCGGCCATCGACCAGCAGGTCGAAAAACACCTGCGTGAGACCAACCAGTGGGCGGCGGCAGAAAGCCGCATCGACGCCTGGTTTAAGGCCCGTGGCCAGCCCCGACCGCAGTATCAAGGCGAACTGCCGGAAGCCAGCAACGGTCTGGGTTTAGGCCTGTTAGGGATCACCGGCGATCAAATTCTGGACCCTGAGACCTATGCCCGCATCAAGAAAACCACGCTTTCCACCGTGCGCGGCACCGTCCAAGCCGACATTCTGAAAGAAGACCAGGCGCAGAACACCTGCATTTTCTCCACCGAATTTGGCCTGAAAATGATGGGCGACGTGCAAGAGTATTTTGTCGAGCAAAACGTGCGGAATTTCTACAGCGTCTCGATCAGTGGTTATCACATTGCGGAAGCCGGGGCGAACCCCATCTCGCAGCTGGCGTTCACGCTGTCCAACGGTTTCACCATCGTGGAGTACTACTTAGCACGCGGCATGAAGATCGACGACTTCGCGCCCAATCTGAGCTTCTTCTTTAGCAACGGCATGGACCCCGAGTACTCGGTGATTGGGCGGGTGGCGCGGCGGATTTGGGCCCGCGCCATGCGCGAACGCTACGGTGCGAGCGCGCGCAGCCAGATGATGAAATACCACATCCAAACTTCCGGCCGCAGCCTCCACGCGCAGGAAATCAGCTTCAACGACATCCGCACGACGCTGCAAGCGCTGTATGCCATTTTTGACAACACCAACAGCCTGCACACCAACGCGTATGACGAGGCCATCACCACCCCCACCGAAGAATCGGTGCGGCGGGCGGTGGCCATCCAGCTCATTATCAACCGCGAGCTAGGGCTAAATTTCTGCGAGAACCCTTGGCAGGGTTCGTTCATCATCAATGAACTCACTGACCTAGTGGAAGAATCGGTGTATGTGGAATTCGAGCGAATTTCCGAGCGTGGTGGTGTGCTGGGTGCGATGGACACCATGTATCAGCGCGGCAAGATTCAAGACGAAAGCCTGTACTACGAGCACATGAAGCACGACGGCAGCCTGCCGCTCATCGGCGTGAACACTTTTTTACCGAAAGCCGGGCAAGAAGACCAAATCACGACCATCCAGCTCATGCGCTCCACGCAAGCCGAGAAGTTGGCGCAAATTGCCTCGGTGCGGGCTTATCAGGAGGTTCGTGCGCAGGAGCGTCCCGCCCAACTCGCGCGGCTGCAAGACATCGCAAGGCAGCGCGGTAATGTGTTTGCCGAACTGATGGAAGCAGTGAAAGTAGCCTCTTTGGGACAGATTTCGGGGGCGCTGTACGATGTGGGCGGCGAGTATCGGCGCAATATGTAGGCCGCGGCAGATGACTCACTACCTCGACGCGGAAGGCACGCGCCATGTGCTGGCCGCCGCTGACGCGCGCATCGTGTGTCTGGTGCCTAGCATCACCGAACTGCTGTGCGCGCTAGACCTGACCTCACAACTGGTGGGGCGCACGGGGTTTTGTGTCCACCCGCGTGCGGCGCTACGCAAAATTCCCAAAGTGGGCGGCACCAAAGACGTCGACCTGCCGGCCATTCGGGCGCTCGCGCCTAGCCACGTCGTGGTGAACATCGATGAGAATCGGCGCGAGACTGCACTCGCACTGCGTGAATTCGTGCCGCACGTGGTGGTTACCCACCCCCTAGGGCCCACGGATAACCCGCCGCTGATGCGGCTGCTGGGCGGCATTTTTGGTCGTGACGCACAGGCCAACGCGCTGGCCGCGGCGTTTGAGGAACGCTATCGGTCGGTCTGCGCACAACGCTCCGGGCCAACGCAACGGGTGCTTTATCTTATTTGGCGTGACCCTTGGATGAGCGTGGCACGCGATACCTACATCTCGCGCACCCTGGCGCTGTTTGATTGGCACACGCTACCCCGCGAAAGCGCGACCCGCTATCCGTCGCTCAAGCTCGAGGATTTCGCAGGACAAGTGGACCGGGTGTTGTTGAGTAGCGAGCCCTATCCGTTTCGCGCGCGCCATCTCGGCGAGATCCGCGCGGCCTTGCCGGGCGTGCCGGTGGCCCTGATCAACGGTGAGATGACTTCCTGGTACGGCGCCCGGGCGCTAGAGGGGCTGGCGTATTTGCAGCAGTTCACCCGCGAACCCCCTGCTATGATTACCGCGCGGGTGGGTGCATGAGCATCCAAACACCGTGTGTGCAGGTGTGTGAAATCGATACCGCACTGGCCGTGTGCCGTGGCTGCGGCCGGACGCTGCAGGAAATCGGCAACTGGGTCCGCTACTCGCCCAGTGAACGATTACGCATCATGCGGGAACTGCCGGCGCGTCAAGCGCAAGGTACCGCCGAGCGAAAATAATTCCCAACCGAGGCAAAACCACATGAATCTCTCCACCATGAGCTTCGAGCTCAAAGACCACATCGCCACCATTACGCTCAATCGTCCCGACGCCGCCAACGCGCTCAACCTGACGATGTCCCAAGATCTGCTGGCGGTAGCCTCACGTTGCGACAGCGCGGATGTACGGGCGGTGATCCTCACCGCGCAGGGCAAAATGTTCTGCGCTGGCGGCGACGTGCTGTCGTTTGCTGCGGCGGGCGCCGGGGTGAGCGAACTCATGCGCAATATGACGGCCTTTTTGCACTCCGCCATCTCCCGCCTTGCCCGCATGAATGCACCGTTGATCACCGCGATTAACGGCACGGCGGCCGGTGCTGGGTTAAGCATGGCGCTCGCCGGCGATATTATTCTGGCCGCAGCCTCGGCCAAATTCACCATGGCCTACACCAAGATCGGGGTGTCACCCGACGGTAGCAGCACATTTTTTCTACCCCGTTTAGTCGGCATCGCGAAGGCGAAGGAAATGATCCTGCTCAATCCCGTGTACACCGCGGAAGAAGCCAAGAGCCACGGTCTGGTGACAGAAGTTCTCCCGGACGACGCCTTGATGGCGCGCGCTAACGCGCTGGCCCAACAGCTGGCGGCTGGCCCGACGGCGGCCTACGGCGAAGCCAAACGACTGCTCGCGGATACTTTTTCCAATTCTTTGGAAACCCAGATGGAGATGGAGACGCGCGCCATTGCCGGTCTTGCCGCGTACTCCAACGATACGCGCGAAGGCTTCAAGGCTTTCACGGAAAAACGTAAACCGCTCTTTGAGGGGAAGTGAAATGAAGGCCGTGGTTCTGCACGAATTGGGTGGCCCAGAGAAAGTTGTCCTCGAGGAAATCGCGACACCTGTGCCGCAAGCCGGTGAAGTGCGGGTGGCGCTCAAGGCCTGCGCGCTGAATCGCCGCGATGTGTGGATCACGCTGGGAGCCTACCCGCGGATCAAATTCCCGGTGGTGAGTGGCTCGGATGGTGCGGGGGTTATCGATGCGGTAGGCGCCGGTGTGGACAGCGCCTTGCTGGGGCGGGAAGTGGTGATTTATCCGGCGCGCGAGTGGGGCGATGATCCGCGCTGCGGCGGGGCTAATTTTCGTGTTTTGGGGATGCCCGATCAGGGCACGCTGGCCGAATTTATTTGTGTGCCGGCCGGGGATGTAGCGGACAAGCCGGCGCATTTATCGTGGGTGCAGGCGGCGGCATTTCCGCTGGCAGGTCTGACCGCCTGGCGGGCGCTGGTGACCCACGGCGAGGTCCAGCGCGGGCACAAAGTGTTGGTGACCGGCATCGGCGGCGGCGTTGCCACCTTTGCGCTGCTGTGGGCTAAATATTGGGGCGCTGAGGTTTATGTCACCAGCAGCAGTGAGGAGAAACTAGCCCAGGCCACGGCGCTCGGTGCGCGCGGTGGGGTGAATTACAGTCATCCTGCTTGGGGCAAAGCACTGCGGGAACTCTGCGGCGGCTTTGATGTGGTGATCGACAGCGCCGGTGGGGCCGTGGTCAACACCACGCTCAACGCCCTGAACAACGGTGGCCGCTATGTATTCTTTGGGGCCACGTTGGGTAATCCGCCTGACGGTCTGGAGATGGCTAAACTATTTTTCAGGCAGATCCGGCTGCAAGGTTCCACCATGGGTACGCCGGCGGAGTTTGCGGCGATGCTGGCCTTTATCAATCGGCATCGAATTGAGCCCGTGGTGGACCAAATCTTTAAGCTAGAGGACGCGGCCGAGGCCTTGCGGCGGCTCCAAGCCTGCGAGCAGATGGGCAAGCTGGTGCTGGTGAACGACTAACCCACGCACCCTGCCTCGGCGGCGGGGCAGCCCGGGTGGGGCTGGCCCAGCGCGGCCTCACCGACAGCGCGCCGCCAGGCGCGTGCCGGTCCGCCACGCCTCAGCCCGCGATTTCTTGCAGGATGGGCAGCAGGTACTCGCGAAATTTTCGCGGGTTCTCGCTCATCGGGAAATGGCCGTTATCTTTCATGACGGTGAATTTTGCCCCCTTCACGCGGTCTGCCAGCGCGCGGGTGTCGTCTGGCCCGGTGGCGAAGTCGTACTCGCCGGTCAACAGGTAGAGCGGACATTTGCGGGTGTCGATGGCGTCCACGTAGGCTTGGGCGTTGTATTCCACGGAGTAGTAATAAAGGTCGCCCTTAAAGACCATGGGCGCGCCCTGGCTGTAGCCAAAAACGGTTTCTCGTACGTTGGCCTCGGGGCTGGAGGGTGCGCACAGGCCGAACATGGTGGCGGGTTTGGCTTCGTTGCTGATCCGGGGATGATAGAACTGGTCCAGAAAATAGCCCGGGCTGGACAGCGATGCTTCAACCCCGATGACCGCCCGAAAACTCTCCGGGTGATGGGCAGCTAAGTCCACCGCTACCTGGCCGCCCATCGAACAGCCCATGAAGACCGGCTGGTCTAGCTCTAGCGCGGCCGTAAAACCCAGAATGAACTGCAGAAAAAAATCCCGCGTGAGGTTGTAGGGTTTCTCCCAATGCCGATCCCCGATGGGCGGCAGGGACTTCCCGTGGAAAGGCAGATCCCAGGCGATCACGCGGAAGCGGCTGGTGATAGCGGGATCTTCCATCAGGTGCCGCCACTGAAAGCCGTGCGCGCCGGCGGTGTGTTGGCAAATGAGCGGAATGCCGGTGCCGCAGGATTCGTAATAAACGCGGTATTCGATGTCGTTGACCGTTAGGTACACATAGCGACCCACCGTCTCGTCGTGTTTGGCCATGGGCTGCTCCTCAGTGAATGGCGTGGTCGCGCATGATTTGAAACAGGCGGCGAAAAGCGCCGTAGTAGGCGAAGAAAGTTTCCGAGTCGCCGCTCCACTGAAATTGCTTGCGCACGATGGCGGCAAACATATCGTGGAAGAAGGGTTTCGGGATGGGTTGCAAAAATTCCTGCCAGCTGCTGAGCGGGCCAGTGATGCTGATGTTGGCGCTGTCGAACAGCGCCGGGGTCACTATGTCGGTTAGGCGCCCGTCGCGAAATTTCAGGAGCAGGGCTTGTTCGTCGAACTGGAGGCGGAGCGCGCCGTCGAGAAAGCGGCCGGCGATTTTAAATTCGCCGTCCTGATTGAGCGCAGTCTGAAAATTCTGCACGTTGAATAGCGTCATGGTGACTTATCCCAAGGGTTGCGGCAGCGGTGGCGTGGGGCGCTGGCCGAGTGCCAGCGTCACTGTGTAAAGAGCCTAAATCAGCGCGTCAGCGCTGGCAACAAGGCTTGGCGTGCCCGCCACGGGGACGCCGTCTGCTGGCCCAACGCAGGGGGTGCGTGGGGCAGCAGACGGTGGGGCTAGAAAGTGCGGGAGACCGTGAACACGAACGAGCCGTCTACCAACTTGCTGAAATTGGGCGGCGCGCTAGGCGCATAGAAATCGAGCAGGGAGGCGCTTTGGTCGTTGCCGACGTAACCGACATCCAATTTAAAGCCCTTGATCACATAGGTCAGGCCACCGCTGTAGTACACATAGCTGTACCCGTTCAGAAAGCCTGAGGATTTGTCGCCCTCAGTGGTGCTATAGCCCACGGTGCTGTACAGACCAAAGCCTTCCGGCAAGGTGGCACCCAGGTTGAGTTGCACGGTATTGGCCGGGCCATCCTCACCGAAGTTGTCCGGCGTGTAGTAGTAATTGAAGGCGACCGAGGGGGCAAACTCAACGCCGAAGGTATGCGCGATGCCCAGGTTGAACTCGCCGTAGTTGGACTCGGCGCCGTTGAAGAGGTCGAAGCCGTCGGTGCTATTGGGATTCTCGCCGGGGAAGCTGTAGTACAGGCCTTGGAGGGTGAAGTCGAAAGTCATATAGCTAAAGCGATAGCCGCCGTAGTAATCGATTTCGAGATTGGAATCGGAGAACTCGGTGTTAGAAGCCCAAACCCCGACAAAAAAACCGTCATAGGTGTAATCCAGACTGCCTTGGATGGCCGGGCCGTTGGAGTTGGAGATGCCCCGGAATATGTAGTTGGTGGTCAAATAAATCGAGCTGGAAAAGTTTTTTTGGGCAAACATGCCCGTCTCCTCGACCGGTGCGGCGACGGCCGCGACCGCGGGCACGACGGCCACGGCCTCCTGGGCCAACACGGGGTGGGTCCCTAGGCTACCGAGGAGCACGGCGGCGGCGATTAGCGAACGTTTCATCATTTGGAGTCTCCCAGCTGATTTATGTGGTCGGTGGTGGTAGAGAAGTTTAAAGGACGCTAGCCTCGATACTATTCATCCGGAATATTTTTTCATAAATACAATAATTTATCTTAGATGTATCATAAATAACCTGAGCTATATGATGCTCTGCACAAGTCTAAAACACTGCGTCGCCCTGACGCAACACCCGAGCTCGTCGCGTAACCTGCGCATCGCGATGCCTCCCGCGCCTGTTATTAGCAGTAATAGTGCCAGAAGACCCCCCGCAGACCCAATGTCTACGCCGCGGCCGGGGCGCTAAAACTTAAGCTGCGCACTGTTTGCCGGCGCCCGGCCAGTAAGGCGCACCGTTTCTAGGCTACCGGCTGGGCCACGCCGAAGCTTAGCGGGTCTGGGCTGTCGGCGCGCCCGGCACGTTGGCACCGGCGGGCGCTACACCCGCGCCAGTTCACGCACCAGCACTTTGAGGGCACGGGCGTCGAAGGCCGGTAGGAAATGGTCCACGTGCGGCAGCGCGGCCCGCAGCCCCGCGGCCCGGACCTGAAAAGTGCTCGCCCCATACATGGGATTAATCCACACCACTTTCGCCACGCGTCGACCCAGCGCGGCCATCTCGTGGTCGATGCGTTCGATAGGACCATTGTCGTAGCCGTCACTGATGATGACGGCAACGGTGGCACTGGCCGAACCGGTGCGCAGCACCTGCCGGTTGAGTTGCGCCAAGGCCGCGCCGATGTCGGTGCCACCCGACCAGTGACGCACGGTATTGGCAATTTCGCGCAGGGCGTCGGCGCTCGAGCGCCGGCGTAAAGCCGCCGTGATGTCCGAGATCTGGGTACTAAACACGAACGTGCGGGAATTGCGAAGTGCCTGTGCAAGCCCAAACAAGAGCTGCAGCAAAAACGGGTTGAAGGCATCCATCGAGCCCGAGACATCGCACAGCATGACCAACCGCGTGCGCCGCCGTTTGGGTTTGGCGTAGGCCAGCCCCAGCAGTTCCAAACCGTAGCGCGCGCTGCGCCGCAGCGAGCGGCGCAAATCGACCCGGTCGCCGTGACGCCCGCTTTGATAGCGTCGGCTGGGGCGCGTGGCCAGCCGCCGGGCCAACTCGCGAATGATTTGCGCCAGCGGTGGGGCCGCCGGATCCCAGCGGTTTGTCAGATCGACCGCCCGCGCGTGCGCTTGGGTGCTGGCGTGTTCCGGCGCGGTTGCCACCGCTTGATCCAAGGCTTTAGGCTGGTGGCCGAGCTGGCCCCGCGCGGACTCGCCCCGGATCCCGCTCGACGGGCTGTGCCCATCGTCTTGGCCGAGAAAATACCGATTAAAAACGCGGTTGAAGATTATTTCGTCGGCGTGGCTGCTAGCGAGATTGAGCCGCAGCGCTAGGCGGAAGTCTTCGGGTAGCGTGCAATCGACATGGGGCAGCGCGCGCAGCGCATCGATCACCCGGGCCGGTGTGATGGCCAGGCCGCCGGCCCGCAACTCGCGGCAAAACTCGAGGGTGCGTGCGGTGATTTGCTCCCCGGGTGAGGAGGGGACATCGTGCAAGGCCTTAAGCCCCCGGCCCGGTAATGAGCGCCGCCACGTCCAGGGCGCGCAGCCGCTCAATGTCGTCGTGATATTTCAGCACCACGCCGGCGGTTTCCAGCAGCACCTCGGCGCTCAGGGTCTGCACCCCCAGGCCCAACAACGCACGACTCCAGTCCAGGGACTCGGCGATACCGGGGCGTTTGTAGAAATCGATTGCCCGCAGCGCCTGCATGGTGCGGGCGATCGCCGCGCGCAGCGACGGGTCTAACGCCGGGACCCGCTGGGCGATGATCTCCCGTTCCTTCTGCACGCTGGGGTAATCCACCCAAAGATATAAACAGCGCCGCTTCAGGGCGTCGTTGAGCTCCCGCGTGCGGTTGGAGGTGAGAATGACATAGGGCGGGAGCGTGGCTTTAAAGGTCCCAATTTCCGGCACGCTCACCTGATAGTCAGAAAGGACCTCCAGCAGAAAAGCCTCGAATTCTTCATCCGCACGGTCAATTTCGTCGATCAGGAGCACGGCCGGGCGCGGGCCGGGATGCCGAATCGCCGCTAACACCGGGCGATTGAGCAAGAATCGGTCGTCAAAAATAGTCTGTTCCAAGTTGGCACGAGCCGCGGGATTCTGCTCCGCCATCCGGATGTGGAGAATTTGCCGGGCATAGTTCCATTCGTAGAGCGCGGTGCTCGCATCGAGCCCTTCGTAGCACTGCAGGCGAATGAGCGGGGTGTCTAGCGCGCGGGCCAGCACTTTGGCGACTTCGGTTTTTCCAACCCCCGCTTCGCCCTCCAGCAGGACCGGCTTTTGCAGGTCGACCGCGAGTTTCAGGGTGAGCGCGAGTGGCCGGTCGGCGATGTAATGGTCGCTGGCAAACAGGGCTTGCACCTCGGGGATGCTGCTAAAGGGAGAAGAGCTAGGTTCCATGGGGTTCCTTTGTTGCGCCGCTACGGTAGGGGCTAGTTTACGAGCGTGCGCGCCCAGCGGCGAGGCGGCGGAACGCGGCTTTGGCAGCGGGCCCACGCTCCCACTAGCCCGGCCTACCGTCGAGGGGTTAGTGTTCCGGGCGTGGGTTGCGCTGGGCCGCTATTGAGCACCGCGTGCACGCTCGGCGCGGGTGAGATTTATCCTTAAGTCTTGAGCTTTAAAGATGCAGAAAATCGTGGCCGCCGAAGCGGACAAAATTGAGTCATTGACCTGTTTTATGCAGGAATTTTGGGCCATCCACGAACTGCCGGCGGCGCACGCGTATGCGTTTGAACTCGCCCTCGAAGAAATTTTTCTCAACGTCGCGTCGTACTCGGTGCCCCAAAGCGCGGCGGGTATCACCGTTGAGGTATCGCTAAACTACGTCGCGGGGATGGTGACCCTCACGATCATCGACGACGGCTCGGCGTTCGACCCGCTCGCCAAAGAGCCCCCAGACCTCACCGTCCCGCTGGAGGAGCGCCCGGTGGGTGGTTTGGGGATTTATCTGGTGCGCGGGATGATGGACAGCGTGGTCTATCGCCGTCACGACCACAAAAACTGCTTGGCCATGACCAAGCAGATGAGCGAGCCCACGGCGCCCGAGTAAGCGCCACGGTGACTCAAGCTCGGGCAGTGGGGCCGGCCGGCCGGGCCAGCCGCCGCTGCGCGCCCGCAGTCTATAAGCCTAACTCCCCGCGCGGGCGCATCAGGGTGTCGATGGCGGCATACAGTATTTTGTGCAGGCAGGGCATCAAATCGGGCACATAGGTCGCACCCATCCCGCCCAAGCCCTCGCCGATGGGTTCGGGCGACCCCTCCGCCGGCCACGGCCAGCCGATGCGCGCGGTCGGTACGCCCATCCGCCGCAACGCGGCCCCATCGGTTTGCCCCCCCAGCAGGTCGGGCTCGGGGTAAGCGCGTTCCTCGATGTGTTCCCAACCTCGGCGCGCTGACTGGATTATCCAGTTGCTGGGGTCGGTGGTGCCGCCGGGTACCGAACCGTACATTTCCCAATCCAGCTCGAAGTCGGGATGACGGGCGGCGAGTTCGGCCATAAACCCCGCGAATTGGGCTTTGACATTCGCCGGGGTGGTGCGCGGATTGATCCGCACGTCGAAAAAAATCTCGGTCAACGCCGACGGAAACGCGGGGCGTTCCGGCCAGCCCGAGCGCACGCCGGCAATCCAGCCGTGCGGGCAGATAACCCCCGAGGTGTTGCGCACGGCGTACTCGAGCAACCACTGCTCCAATTCCAAAATCACCGTGGCCGCCGGCACCACGGCGCTCCGGAAGGCGGGCAGCCCACGCGGCACGCCGGCATAGCCCAGAGTGCCCTGTACCATAATCTTGAACCAGCCCATGCCGGGCTCCTCGTGATACACCCAATTCCAGGGTTTCATGATGATGGCGAAATCCGGTGCCATGCCGCGATTCAACAAATGGTGCACGCCGTGCGACATCCCCGCATTGCCGCGGGCGGGGATCGTGACCGGCATGCCACCGTCCGCAAAACCGACATTCAAATCCCCCAGCAGCGCCGCGCCGGATTCGATCAACGCGCGCGCGACTTCTAGCAGTGACGCCGCCATGGCTTTGGGATTGGACGAACCCAGGCCATAAATCCAGTCGCCCACTTGGGTGGCCTGCGGGCGCATATCGACGAACTGGTGTGGACCGGCCCACGGGAAATCGCTGGCATCGCCCTCCAGATGGGTGTCGATAGGGGCGTAGAGCAACAGGGTGGCGCCGCCACCCGAACCGCGCTTCTCGCCCAAGAGGTTGCCCGAGATGTCGGTCATCGCGTCGTAGGTGGGTTTCAGCCCGATCGTCCGCATGTGCCCCACCAAATACTCGCACACGTCCCGCGTGGCACCGGTCGGGCTGTGGATGTCGGTGATGGCGAACAACAATTGTTTCAGGCGCTCGACATCGAGGCAGGCGCAGGCGGCCGCATAGGCCCGTTGTTGTGCGGCGCTGAAGGGGGCGCTAAGCGTGGGTTCCATGGGGTCTATCCTCCGCAGGTAAGGGGGTGGGTGCGGTGAGCGCGAGCACGTGGCGGGCCGCGGCGAGAAAATCTTGGTCGCCGTGTAAGGGTCCGATGAGCTGCAGCCCCAAGGGGAGTCCCGGCGCGCTCCACGCGCCCGGGAAACCCAGGCAGGGAGTGCCGAGCGCGGTCCACAGGCGGCTGAAGATCGGGTCGCCGGTCGCGGCCAAGCCAGCCGGGGCGACGTCGGGTGCAGCGGGCGTCAGCAGTACCGTCACCCCCGCAAACACGGCGCGCAGTTCGGCGCGGCACTGCGCTTGCAGTGCCAGCGCGGCCGCATACCTCGCAGGGGTCTCACGTGCGCCGCTGTCGATGAAGTCGGCAAAAGCCTGGCTGACGACTGCCGTGTGCAGGCGGCGGATCTCGCCCAGCGCCCGCCAGGCTTCGTGGCGATGCAAGACCTGCTGGGCGTCGAGCAAGTCGGCGAAGAGGGCGGGCAGTTCGCGCTCGACGACCCGTAGGCCGCGCGCCGCCAGCCCGGCCCCAAAATCCTGCCACGCCGCGCGCATCGCCGCGCTCGCCTGCGACCAGGCGGGGCTGCGACAAAGTCCCACCGTGAGCGGCCCCGGGTGGGGGGCGGCGGTCGGAGTGGCGGTCGGCGTGGCGGCGAGCACGGCGTCGACCAGGACGACGTCGGCGAGCGTGCGGGCAAAAAAGCCCAAAGTATCCAGACTCGTCGCGGTGGGCAGCACGCCGCGCAGCGGATAGCGACCGAAACTGGGCTTAAAACCCAGCACGCCGCAAAAACTCGCGGGGCGAATAATCGAGCCTGCGGTTTGGGTGCCCAGCGCCAGCGGCACTTGCGCGTCGGCGACGGTGGCGGCAGAGCCACTAGAAGAACCCCCGGGCGTATGCCGCGGGTCGCGCGGGTTGCGGGTGGGACCGGGGTGATAGGTCGCAAATTCAGTGGTGATGGTTTTGCCCAGCACAATGGCGCCCGCGCGCTGCAGGCGCTCTACGCACTCGGCCGTCGTGGTGGGGTAGTGCTGGGCGAAGGCGGCACTACCGTGGGTGGTGGGCATGCCCGCGACGTCGATAATGTCTTTCACCCCGCAAGGCACCCCATGCAGCGGCCCGCGCGCGCTGGTGCTTGCATCGCGCGCCCGCGCCTCGCGCAGCGCCCGTGCGGGGTCAAGGTAGGCCCACCCGTGCACCGCCGGGTCGCGCGCCGAAATGCGCGCCAGGCAGGCGCTCACCAGTTCTTCGGCGCGACAGTGGCCCGCCGCGATGCTCGCGGCAGCCTCCACCAGTGACAGGGCATGCAGGGCGGTCACGGCCCAACCATGCGGTGTCCCCACAACATGGGCCGGTCGTAATTTTTGATTTCCCAATCTGGGCCCACCAGCAACGCGCCGTAGCCGTACTCCATCCAGAAACCCGAGGGCGTACGCAGATAAAAACTCTGCATGTGGTCGTTACTGTGCTTGCCCGGTTCGATCATCACCGGGATCCCCTTGTCGCGCACGATGTCGTAGCCGTAGCCAACATCGTCGCGTGATTGGGCTTCCAACATGATGTGATTGAGCACGCCGGCCGGCCGCCCGGGGCGCTCGGCCATGATGGCGAGCGAATGATGGCGCGGATTGCAGTGCAGGAATATCGCATCGTTGTCGTCCCAGGCGATGTAGTCCGAAATGCTGAAACCCAGCACCTTGAGATAGAAATCGAGGGTCGCCTGCAGGTCCCGGACCCAGAACACGAGGTGACCCATGCCCAGACCGTTGGCCGTGTTATAGCCACTAATGCCGCGGCTAGGCGTGAAAGGTGTATTGGAAATGAGCGGGCCGTAATAGATTTCCGTGGGGATGCCGATGTGGGGCTCGACAAAGCTGTACAGCGCCTTGACGCGGCGTTCGTGGCAGCGCTCGGGGGAACCGCGCGTCAGGACAATACCGTGGGCTTGGAGCGCTGCGTGCAGCACCTCGAGCTCGCCCAGCGAGGCGACTTCCCAACCCACGACGGCCAGCGAATCGGTGGGTGCCGGGTACAGACTCAAGCGATGATGGTAGGCATCCATGCGCAAATCCACCGCCGGGCCGTCCGCGCGGCGGCGCACCTCCAGACCAAATACGCTGGTCGTTAAATCCAGCCACGCAGCCAGATCGCTGACGTTGAGGGCGACGTAGCCCAAACTGCTGATTCCCATGCAAGTGACTCCCGGTGGTTAGCTTGGTACGAATTGCTCGGCGTAAATATGCTGCGCGGCCACCCCCAAGGCGACGAGGTGGTCGTGGCCGGCTTCTATCAAACCGGGCGGGCCGCACAGATAGGCCACGGTGGCGGGGTCTTGGACATCGGCCGCGCCGATGGCCGCCACCGGGTTGCCGATGCGCAAATCTGCTGCCGCCACGCCCCGCTCGATGGACACTCGCAGATCCAGCTGCGGCATCCAGTGGCGCCGGAGCGCCAATTCCTCACGATAAAACAGCGTTTCCTCACTGGCGCAGCCAAAGCTCAAGAGCAGCGGTGCGCGGCGTCCGGGTTGCGTGCGCAGCGTATCGAGCATCGCCAGCAGCGGCGCCAGCCCGGTGCCGCCGGCGACCAGAATATGCGGTGCGCGGACGCCTTCGCGCAGGAAAAAACCGCCATAAGGCCCGGTCAGCGTGATGACGTCGTCCGGGGCCGCGCGCTGCCGCAGATAATCGGACATCGCCCCGCCCGGTAGCAGACGAATGAGCAATTCGATGCGCGGCAGCTGCGCCCGCGTGCTGGCGATGGAATAGCGCCGCTGTTCCCCGCTACCCGGCACCGCTAGCTGCACAAATTGACCGGGCAGGAAATCCAACCAATCGCCCTCGGCCAGCTCTAGCGTTAGCCGCACGGCGTCGGGGGCGATGTGCGCCACCGCATCCACGAAGGCGCGCGCGGTCTGGGTGCGCCGGCTCCCCGCGCGGCTGTCGTAGGCGAGATCAAAGCTGCACTCGCCCTGCGCTTCGGTGAGACACAACAGGCGCTGGCCCGCGTCGGCCTCGTGCCGCAACAGCACCGAGGGCTGGCCAGCGCGCATCGCCGCCGTGCCGCTGCGCAAGAGCGCGCTGCAGGTGGCGCAGCTACCGCTGCGGCACTGCGAGAGCAGCGGCGCCTGCTGCGCAAGGCCCGCCTCCAGAATGGTCTGGCCGGCGCCGACCCGCACGACCTGCTCCACGCCATCGCGAAAACGTAAGGTCACGCGATGGCCGTTAGCGAGGCTCATGGGTGGTCATCAATCCTTAATTTTTTCGACGAAATAACCGGGTTTGCGGCCCTGCGCGACGCGTCGCAGGCGAATGCTGGAGGTTTTGGTCGCCCCTTCCACACCCTTGCCGGGTTTGGCGATGCCGCGGTTGTAGCGCGAGGCCACTTTGCGCCAGGTAATGGCAGAGACGTCGGTGGCGACCAGTTGTTCGTTATCCCAGCCGGTGCCATCGGCATAAAACTCCTGCATCGCTTCGCGCGCATACAGATCACAATCGTTGAAGCCGTGCAGGCACAGGGGCTTGTAGACGCGCTCGAAGCGATAGCTAAACTTCTCCCGCGCCGCCGGGGTCGGGCAGACTTTCACCAGCACTTCCCAGTACTCGTAGGTGTCGTCGGTGATCGGCACATACCATTCATATTGGACGATGTGTTCCTCGGGCCAGTTTTCCACCATCAGCACCCCCGGCAGCACGCAGGAGGTACGGTAGAACCGGCCGTTGAGGCCTTCCACTTTCACATCCAGCTCTTTGTTTTCCAAAATCGCTTCCCAGCGGTCGGAAAACAGCCACTGCATCAGCCCTTTGGGCCCGTCCTCGTCCTCGATCAGCGTAATGCAGTCATCGCTGACCGGCCGGATCCCTAGCGGCAGCACCCAGTTCAGGGCCTGCACGATAGTGTTGTCCTGATGGACCAGAATATGCGCGTTATCGAAACCATTCTCGCAGGCGATGCGCCAGTTGGATTCGCCCGTGCGGTGGATCCCCAGACCCACCGCTGCGGGATCCAGCAGACTGGGCGCCGCCGGCCACAGCGGATGCGGAAAGCGCTCGCTGCTGGTGGGGAAACGCACCGGCAGGTCGTGCGCCAGCGGCGGCACGTCGGCGTCCGGGTATTGGTCTTCGCGCACGAACACAAACACCATCCCGGCGATTTCCTCTACCGGGTAGGTGGTCAGCCCGGTGGTGCCGATGAGTGGGTCGTCCGGATTGCCAACAATCGTTGTCAGAGCGCCACTGGCCAGATCGTAGGTGAAACCGTGGTACCAGCAGGTGATCGTTTTATCGTTGAAGCACAGGGGCTTCGCCGACAGGCGCACGCCCCGATGCACGCACTGGTCTTTCAGCGCCAGCACTTTGC
Source organism: Gammaproteobacteria bacterium (assembly GCA_009692365.1). Lineage (GTDB taxonomy): Bacteria > Pseudomonadota > Gammaproteobacteria. Next base: position 34,869 of record SHZJ01000022.1, on the reverse strand, counting down.
CGTGCACCCGACGCAGCACGATTTGCACCCCGCAGATCTGGATCCCCTCGACGTGCCCTTCGGGGATTTCCTCGCTGAACAAGGCCGGATACCAGTGATTGATGAACCCCCACGCGGCCTCCTTGTAAGGCTGGTATTGGCTTTGCGTCGAGGCGTCGTTGGTGCGCTCTGCGCTCACCGTATTTAAGCGCGGGCTACCCGGTTGGCGGCGCACGGGCGGGCTGGTGTTCATAGGGTTTCTCCGAGGTAAAACAGTGTAGCGGATCAAGACCGCATGAAATTCCCCACCGCGGTATCGTGTTCCACCGGACGCTCCCACTGCGGCCAGTGGGCGCAACCGGCCATGATGTGCAGTTGGGCGTGTGGCATGAGTTCGATCAGCCGGTGGGCGGCGTCGGTGCCGTGGATGGGGTTGCGGTCGGTCCATAACACCAAGGCGGGCGTGCGGATGGTGGCGATTTGCGCCTCGGTGAAATAAAACTGCGTGATGTTCGGGGCGAACAGGCGCTCGTAATATTCCACCAGCGCGCGACGGGTTTCAGGAATCGACCACAGCGCCAGCCGCAAATCCACTAGTTCCTCGGTCACCCCGCCCAGCGGCATCAGCCAATCGAGGCGCTTGCGCAATAATTCGCGGGTGGGATTGAGCAGCGCGTTCATCGAGGTGTCGAGCAAGGCCTTTAGATCGCTAGCCCCTTCATGGACTTTGCTGGGGTCGAGCGTCATGCCCCAGGCCGTGTTGAGGATGACTCTGGAGGTGCGGTCCGGATGATTAATCGCCATGTCGAAGGCGATCCAGCCACCCAACGATTCGCCCTCTACGGCCGCTTTTTCGATGCCCAAATGGTCCATCAGATTCAATAGCTGGTCGGTGAATTGACTTAACCAGTGCGTGCGGGTCGTCGGTCCGTGGTCGGAATAAGGCGGGCGCGAGGACATGCCGTGCCAGATAAAATCGATGGCGTGCGGTTGGCAGACCTGCCCCAGCGTGAGGAGATTGCGCGAATAGGTTTCGGCGTGCCCGCCGCCGCCGTGCAGCATGAAAAGGTGTTCGCCCGCACCCGGGGCCGAAATACACCGGGTCCGATATTTCCCGGTATCGATAAAGTGGGTTTCGGTCCCCAATAAATCTACGTGTATCGAATTCGCCACGAGCTTCCTCCGGTGTGATTAGGGTTGCGGATGATTTTTTCTCGGCACCTCCGGTGCGGGGGGCCGCGCAGACCCCGGGTGATTTTATAACGCTCCCTGATCCGCTTGGCTAGTCACCCCGCATCACCCGCACGCCGCGCGCTGGGCCGACCTGAAGCGCGCGGCGCGACACCGCGCCTTAGCACCGGTTAGGATAACGCTCCAGTTCCCCAAAGCCTCCCCTAAAATGACGAAAAAATCGCGGCTTACACTGGTTCTGCTGGTGCTCGCGGCCAACGGGGTCGCGCAGGGCGCCGCGCTCACCCCAGAGCACGAGGAAGTTTGGGACGGCCCCGGGGCTAGTCCTGCGCTGATGCCAGAGCACGAGGAAGTTTGGGACGGCCCCGGGGCTAGTCGTGCGCTGATGCCGGAGCACGAGGAAGTTTGGGACGGCCCCGGGGCTAGTCGTGCGCTGATGCCGGAGCACGAGGAAGTTTGGGACGGCCCAGCGCAGACCAGCCCGCCAGCAGCCGGACCCGCCGGCGCGAGGGATCCGTGAGCGAAAATCTTGGCGGGTGGGTGGAACCGCGTGCTTAAGAGCGTCCTGTTAGTGGCCCTAGGGGCCGTGCCGGGCGCTTGGCTGCGTTTTCGACTCGTGAACTATTTCGAACCCATGCTGCCTGCGAAACACTGGAGCACCTTGGGGGTGAATGTCGGGGCCAGCTTTGCGTTGGGCTTACTGGCGGGGCTGGCGCCCGGCTGCGGTCCGGGTGCGGCGCAAATCTTGTTGCTACTGGGCAGCGGTTTTTTGGGCAGCTTGAGTACGTTCTCCATTTTTATGGCGGAAATTTTCCTGCTGTTGCAGGCCGAGGCACCGCGTGAAGCGGCCCTGCTGTGCGGGGCCAGCGTGCTGTTGGGCTTGTTGGCGGTCGCCGCCGGATTGGCCGTGAGTGACTTGCCTTGAAGCCCACGGCCCTCAAGCTTGAGCTGACGGAACTGGCTCTGGTGGCCGCAGGGGCGATCCCCGGTGCGCTGTTGCGCTGGTATTTGGAGGGGCTGACGCCGGGGCTGGTCGGCGCGCCGACCTCGGCCGTCTGGGCGGCCACCCTCCGCGCGGATCTGGTGGCCAATTTACTGGGTTGCTTGGGTCTGGGTCTGTTAATCGGCGCGGGCCTGCCCCCCAAACCCGCTCGCCCACGCCTGTACTTATGGGCCGGCGTGGGGTTTTGTGGTTCGCTCACCACCTTCAGTACTTGGATGCTGGTGACCAGCCTAGCCTTGGCACAAGGTCAGATAGGCCTGGCGGCGAGCGTGCTGGGTGCGAGTTTGCTGGGCGGTTTGGTCGCGCTGGCGGCCGGCTTTTTTACGGGACGGCGCTGGCGCTAGCAGCGGGCATTAGGCGTCGCAGCAGCCAGCTGATCCGTTCGAAAGTGAGGGTCGCAGACAAGGCGGATTCGCGCCCCGCGACGTTGGTCACGTTGTCCAAGAGGTCGTGGCGGACCCGCTCCAGCAGCGCACTGCGCTCGTGGGTGAGCAGATGCAGCGTCTGGGCCGCGTCGGGCTCGCCCGCCGCGGTGTCAGCCGCGACCATCAGAATTGCATGCAGGCCGGCGACGAGATGGCCCGTGAAAACGGGTCTTTCAGCGCTGGGCACCAGCAGTAGCTCAGCGACAAACTGCTGTAAGGCGCTCTGCAGCGGCCGCAGCGTGTCGAGCTGGGCGCGCGCCACGAAGAATTCCTCGGCGTCGGTAAGGCCGGGGTTTTGTTGCAGCGTGGCGCGCAAAAAGTAGTCCATTTCCGTCGCGATAGCGATACTGGCCGCTGCGCGCAAGGCAATGGGTATCGCGGTGGGCGAGCGCTCGTCGGGAGGCAGGAGATCCTCAAGAAAATCGGGCAGCAACTTCACCAAGCGCTGCTGCTCGAGGACCACCAGCGCCAACGCCGTGGGCGGGTCGGCGGCAGCGTCGTCAAAGATAAAATGAGGTTTCATGAGCCGCTCTAGCGCACTCGGCGGCGCGCTGCGTCTCGCGTACCCCAGGAGCCAGCCGGCGCAGATCTGGCTGGTCAGCACAAGCAGCAGTTGGACCAACAAATAAGCCATTGCACATTGCGTCGCAGGTGCTCGGGACAGCGCCTCCCGCAGCGCCAGCACGAGGGGGACGCCGGTCGTTTTTTCAAAGAAAAACGCCCCCAGCAACGCCAGCGCCGTGATGGCGCGCAAGGCCGCTAGGCACAGGGATAGCTGGCGCGAAACGCCCTCCATCCCCGACGCCAGCAAGAACACCGCGCAGCCTGAGCCGACGCTGGCGCCATAAATCAGCAGCAGGGCTTGGTCGAGACCGAGCAGCCTTTCCACCACTAGCGGCAGGGCCAGCACGGTGACGATGGAAGAAGACTGCATCGCCACGGCCATCACGAAACCCGCCAGCAACGCGATTGCGACTCCTGCGCCGCTAAACTCGACGAATGCACGCATCCATGGCTCGGGACCGAGTGCCGCCACGCTGTGCTTGAGCAGCGTCAAGCCGAACAACAACAAGCCCAGACCCCATAGCGTCATGAGCGCATGCCGATATTTTTCGGATTGCTCAAAGCCCAAGAAAAAGTCCAGCCCGGTCGCGCCCAGCAGCCCCAGCACCAGCGCCTGGCTGTTGATGGTCGTTAACCGTACCAGTGCCGAGGTGCCAACATTGGCCCACGCCAGCATCGGCAGCGCGCGTTCTCGCACGAGCGCCCCGGCGAGGACGAGGCCTGAGGTCATCAACGTGACGGCGCTGGTCGACTGGGTCAACGCACCAAAAGTTAGCCCCACCAACTGCGGGGCGAGGGGGCGTCCCAACCAACTGGCCAACAGGGTCTGCAAATTGCCGCCCCCCAGTTGCCGCAGGTGCGCTGTCAGCATTCTCAGGCCCACGAAGAACAAGCCCAAGCCGGCCCAAACGCCCAGCCCCACGCCAGTGCTGTTCATCGCGCGATGGCGGGATGTTTCAGGATCCGCCACAGCGTGAGGGTGACCACGCCGAGCGCGAGCAACATGCCCCCCCAGACCACCCGCGAGAGCGGGTCGAAGCGCGGCCGCTCACGCGCTTGCGCAAGCTGCAGGAACCGGGTGGCGGCGTCGGTGAGCTGCTGGGGGATCGCCTCCATCCCTTGGCTGAGCTGCCCGTCGGCACCGCGCACCCGTTGGTCGGCGGCTAGCGGGTGCCAGGCGCCGTCGGCAGTCGCGACGGCGAGTGCCCTAGCATAAGCCTCGTTGAGCGACTCGATGTGCGTTAAAGAGGCTCGGAAATTGGCCTTGGTCGACGCTGCTGAAGGCCACGTCGAGCTGCGCGATTCTCGCGGGCAGGGCTTGCAGCAGCGCGAGGGTTGCTTGCTTTTCGTTGGCAAAGGCCATTTGGTAACGCGCCCGGTCGGCCGGCAAGTCACCGCGCAGGAGAATGTTTTTCCATTCCTGCACCTGCGTCTTGAAATGGGCATGGGCCAAGCGGGCATGGTCGAGCGTGCCCGTGACTTGGTTCAAGGTGTTGGCAGTGCGGACAGGCAAACCACTCAACGACCACACGGCGAATAGCCCGCAGATGCCGGTGACCAACACCGCGAGCAGCATCAGGCTGGCCAAATTCAACAGCGCACGGCGTAGTTCGGCACTCTCGGCGGCATTAAACACCTTAGACATAAATTTCTCGCGGGATGATTAGTCTTGGTCTATGGCCACCGCTGAGCCCCGGGGCTGCGGCTCGCGGCGTTCCGCGGGCGGCTCGCGGGTCCAGTCAGCGTTGGGCGCCCGCCGGCCACCCAACTGCGTTCAGGGCGCGGGTAGGTCGTCGAGCAGGCGCAGCAGGCCCCGCACCATCCGGTAGAAAAACCACAGCGCGGGCAAGACGAAAAGCCACGCCAGCAAGCCCAGGGTGAACGCCGCGACCACCAGGGTTGGAATGAACAAAAGGACCACCCAGAAAATCGTCCACCAGAAGGTTGCGATCATCCAGTTCATGTGGCTTTCAAAGATCGTGTCGCGCGCCTCGCCCCGTTTCAGGTAGTTGAGAAACAGCGCCACCACCGACAAGACGCCGGCCGAGAGCAGCAGGCCGCCGATGTGCAAACTATAGTCGAGCAGGCAAATGCGGCGCAGGTGCGCATGCCGCAAGTCCGGCCCGTGCGGCGCGGTCGCGTTGCTTGGCGTTAGGATGATGTCGTTCATTCTGGCCTCCCGGCGCAGCGTTGCTAAACTCCTCGGCGGCGGTGCATCTCGCGCCCGGCGCGGGGCCTACAGTTTCAGGCCAGTCCGCCGCCCAGCCGGCGGGGTCGCGGTCAGGGTCACGCCAAGGGCGCGAATTGTAATGCCCGGCGCCCGCGCGTCGATGCAATGCTGGGGGCACCAGCCACAGCCGATCTTGCCCTCAACGATAAGGAATTTTCTAGTGTACGTCCGAGCAATGACAATTGAACACGCCGACCAGCCCTGTTTCATCATGGCTAGCAGCGGTGAGATCGTGACCTACGGAGAATTTGAAACGCGGGCGAATCAGCTGGCCCACCTGCTGCGCGACAGGGGTCTGTCGGCCGGCGCGCACTACGCCATTTTCATGGAAAACAACGCCCACTATCTGGTGGCGTGCGCGGCGGGCGAACGGGCGGGGCTGTACTACACCTGTATCAATGCCTATTTGAACGCCGCGGAGTTGGCTTTTATTCTCAACGACAGCCAAGCGCAGGTGCTGGTGAGCTCGCGGGCAGGGCGCGACGTCGTGCTGGAGGCGCTGCGGCAATGCCCGCAGGTGCGCTTGCACCTGTGCGTGGGCGGCGGTGACGATGAGGGCTCGTTGGTCGATTACGAGCGTGGCGTGTCGGCCTATCCCGGCACGCCGATCGCAGACGAAAGTCTGGGCCGATCGATGTTGTATTCCTCCGGCACGACCGGCCGTCCGAAGGGGATACTCAAACCTCTATCCGGCCTACAGCCGGCAGAAATTTCGCCCTATATGCAGTTTCTGAGCGATTTATGGCAGTACCGCGCGGGCATGGTGTATCTGTCCCCCGCACCGTTGTACCACTCGGCACCGCAAGCCGCGGTCAATTTGGCGCTCCGCAAAGGCAGCACCTGCATCATCATGGAACGTTTCGACGCGGCAGAATATTTAAGCCTGGTCGAGCGCTACCGGGTGACCCACAGCCAGTTGGTGCCCACGATGTTCAGTCGCTTATTGAAACTGCCGCCCGCCGTGCGCGAGCGCTGCGATGTGAGCTCGCTAGAAGCTGCCGTCCATGCCGCGGCCCCCTGCCCGGAGCAGGTCAAGCACGCCATGATCCAGTGGTGGGGGCCGATCATCCACGAGTATTACGGCGCTACCGAGGGACTCGGTTTCACCGCCTGTGATACCGCGCAGTGGCTGGCCCATCCCGGCACGGTGGGTCGGGTCCGGCTAGGGGAATTACACATTCTCGACGATGACCTCACGCCCTGCCCCACGGGCACTGCGGGCACCATTTGGTTTAAGAGTGCGGCGCCTTTCGAGTACTTCAACGACCCCGAAAAAACCGCCGAGGCGCGTTCCCCAGACGGTGCCCTGAGCACGGTGCACGACGTCGGTTATGTAGACGCAGAGGGCTATTTGTATCTGACCGACCGCAAGACCTACCTGATTATTTCGGGGGGCGTGAATATCTATCCGCAGGAATGCGAAAACTTGCTCATCACCCACCCCAAGGTCGCCGATGCGGCGGTTTTTGGCGTCCCGAACGACGACTTGGGAGAAGAGGTCAAGGCGGTGATCCAACTCGAGCCGAACATCGTGGGCAACCCGGCCGTGGCGCAGGAGTTGATAGCATTTTGTCGCCTGCACCTCGCGCACCTGAAATGCCCACGCTCGATCGATTTCGAGGCTGCACTGCCGCGACTACCCACGGGCAAGCTGTATAAGCGCCTCTTGCGCGAGCGCTATTGGGCGCATAAAAAAAGCCGGCTGGTGTAAATTTTGCGCCGCCGGCGCGCTGGTTTGGGCCACGCTTGGGGTGCGCGCCGGCGCGGGTAAATTTTGCGCCGCCGGGCGCGGGGCTGGCGCGGCCGTGCAACTTATCCCGCGGGCGGGCCGTGGGCGGTGGCGCGCAAGATTTTGACCATCGTCAGGCCGTGCTGTTCGCCGCCCGCCAACTCGCGGCTGCCGCTGATCGCGGCGGGCAGGTCGCCCGGTGCGATGATGCTAAATCCCTGGCGCGCAAAAAACGGCGCGGCCCGGGCGCTCAGCAAATATAGCGCCTGCAGGCCCAGCCGCCGGGCCTCGGTTTCCAAGGCCTGCACGAGGCGGGTGGCCAAACCTTGGCCCTGCTGGTCGGCCGCCACCGCGAGCGAACGCAGCACAGCGATGCGGCCGAGCGGGGCTAGGCCGCCCACGGCGAGCACCCGCTGGGCGTCGCTGATGAGCCGAAAGTATTGCAAGTGCGCGAGGGAGAGGTCGGCAAACCCCAGCTGGCTTTGCGCCAGCAGCGCGCAAATTGGCGCCAGCTGAGCGGCCTCGGGTCGCCGGATGAGCGGGCGTTCTAGCGCCATAGGGCGCACCGGTGGCAGCCGCGCCAAGGCCGGGCGCGCGCGGCGGCCTGGCAGCCCCCGCGGGTCGCCTGCTGCGGCTGGTTGGCGGTGCGGTTCCGGCTGGCCAAATGGGCCTCGTGCGAGGGGTGCGCGCCGCTCGCCGGCCGAGCGCTGTGCTGGGTGCACCGCTGCGGCACCGCCGGGCAGCAGCGGCGGCTCGCCGCAGGCCGGTGCTGGGTGAGGAGCCGGTGGGTGGTCGCTGGCGTGTACGCTGCGGTTCGCCAAGCAAGCTTACGGCGCTTACGGCGGCGCCGCGCCGGCTTGGGCGGCGGCGCGGGACTGCCCCCTAGCCGGGCTGCACGGGGTGGCGGGGGGCAGCCGCGCGGACCGTGTCGGTTTATTCCGGCAGCAAAGTGCCCGAGCCGCCCATTTCCGCCGGCACGTCCTGCTGCTTCGGCAGGCCATCGTGGATGCGCAGGCAGGTTTCACCGTAGAACACGTGCAGGCCGGGTGCAAATGCCAGCGTGGGGAGGATGGCCGCATACACGTCCACCAGACCCATCCCGGGGTGGTCGGTCATGAGATGACCGCCGCACTGGGTACACCACTTGCGCGAGCTACCGGGCGTTTTGTTGTAGGTGCCGATGGCGTCCGCCCCTTGGGTGACGGTGACAGCGCCCGGCGGCCACAAGGAGAAAGCGTTGACCGGGCCGGCCGACCAATGGCGGCAGGACTCGCAGTGGCAGTAACCCATGGCGGCGGGCGCACCGGTCACTTCCAGTTGGACCGCGCCGCAGAAACATTGGCCTTGATGAACGTCGCTCATGCACCTGCTCCTTAACATGATATTGGTATCGAGGACCAATGTTAGCCCCGGACAGTGGCGTGCTCAACGGGCAGGGCCGCGACGCCGGCGGCTGGTGGCGCGAGTACACTAGGGGCGCGATTCAATCGCGCACGGAGGACTTATGCGACTGGCCAATAAGGTGGCCCTGATCACCGGCGGCGCGGCGGGCATTGGTCTGGCGACCGCTCAATTGTGCCTCGCGGAGGGCGCCCGGGTGATGCTGGTGGATACGCAGGCGGCCGCGCTGGCGGCGGCAGTCGCGGCGCTGGACACGGCGCAGGTGGCCGGTGTGAGGGCCGATGTCAGTGCTGCGGCCGACACCGTGCGCGACGTCGAGGCCACCCTCGCGCGCTTCGGTCGGAGCGATATTTTTTCGCCAACGCCGGCAGCGAGGGCGCGGTGCAGAGTATTCCCCAGTATTGGCTCGAAATGTTCGAGCGCGTCATGGCGGTCAACGTGCGGGGCGTGTGCTTGGGCCGGCGACAGGTCATCCCGGCGATGGCGCACGGTGGTGGGGGCAGCATTGTGCTGAGGTCCTCGCTGGGCGGCTTACGCGGTATGGCGAAAATGTCGGCGTACATCGCGGCCAAGCACGCAGTAGTGGGGCTGATGAAAACGGCCGCACTGGCATGTGCGCCGCTCAATATCCGGGTCAACGCGATCAACCCCTCACCCATCGCCACCCGCATGATTACCGCCTTGGAAGAGCAGTTCGCACCGGGCCGTGCCGAGCGTGTGCAGGCCAAGCTGGCGGCCAGCGTGCCGCTGCGCCGTTACGGGCAGCCCGCCGAAGTAGCGCGCCTGGTGTTGCTTCTAGCGCGCGCTGAAAGCAGTTACAGCACCGGGGCGACTTTCCCCATCGACGGCGGCATGTCGGCCGCCTAGTTCAGCCCAGAGGCGGGAGCACACCATGAAATTTGGCCTGTTCTACGAGCACCAGCTACCGCGGCCGTGGACGGCCGACAGCGAGCATCGCCTGTTGCACGAGTCGCTCGCGCAAATCGAATTGGCCGACGCTCTGGGCTACGACTACGCGTGGGAAGTCGAGCATCACTTTCTGGAAGAGTATTCACATTCCTCTGCCCCGGAAGTCTTTTTGGCCGCCGCCAGCCAACGCACCCGGCGTATTCGCCTAGGCCACGGCATCGTGCAACTCACCACCAACCACCCGGCGCGGGTGGCCGAACGGGTATCTACCCTCGATTTGCTGAGCAACGGGCGCGTGGAGTTGGGGCTCGGCGAGGGCGCCAGCGCGACCGAACTGCATCCTTTTGAGCGGCGCTATCGCGAGAAGCGCGCGGTATGGGAAGACGCCGTGCGCTGCCTGCTGCCGATGTTCTGGCGCGAAGGCTGGGAGTACGACGGCCCGCATTTCAAGTTCCCGCTGCGCAACGTGGTGCCCAAACCGCTGCAACGGCCGCACCCGCCGCTGTGGGTGGCCTGCTCGCAACTGGAAACCATCCGCATGGCCGGGCGGCGCGGCATGGGGTCGCTGGCGTTCCAATTTTTAAACGCCGACAGCGCGCGCGCTTGGGTCCACGCCTATTACAACGCTTTCACGCGCGAACTCGACAAACTCACCGACTACCAAACCAACCCGAATATCGCCATTGTCGCGGGCTTTATGTGCGCGCCCACCGACGAAGAAGCCGAGCGCTTGGCCGATGGCTGGACGTTTTTTCAGTTCTGTTTAGCGTTTTACGGTAAGAACGGCCCCATTGTGCCGGGCACGCTGTCGCTGTGGGATGAATATGGTCGCTGGCGGGCCAGCGGCGAGGGGCAAAATAGCGGCACTTCGCTGATCGGCTCCCCGGCAACACTGCGCGCGCGGCTGCGCGAATTTGAAGCCAGTCATATCGATCAAATCATTTTGCTCAATCAGGCTGGTAAGACCACGCACGCGGCCATCTGCGACAGCCTTACGCTGTTCGCGAAAGAGGTCATGCCGGAATTCCACGACCGCGAGCCGGCCCAGCAGGCTTGGAAAGGGGCGGTACTCGCGGGCGAATTGCGGCTGGCAGAAATTGACACCACGCCTTATCGACAGCGGGTGCTCGCCGATCCGGGGCAGCGCACGCAGACCCTCATCAACACCTGACGCGCAGGGCGTGGGGGCGCTATGAGCCGGCGGCACCGCGCGGGCAACGGCGCGCGAGCCATCGGTTCAACAAGTCTGGGTGGGCGGGCTGAAAGACCACGCGGGCGGGCGCGCTTGGGTGTCAACCGGCGCCGCAAACCGCTATAGTCGAAGTCCGTTCCCAGTCGCTTAACGCAGCGCGTTTGCCCCGACAGCCAATTTTCTATGCGTGTCCTAACCCACCTCCAACGGCTAGAAGCCGAAAGTATTCACATTCTGCGCGAGGTGGTCGGCGAGGCCGAGCGCCCGGTGATGTTGTATTCCGTCGGCAAGGATTCGGCCGTCATGCTGCAACTGGCGCGCAAAGCCTTTTTCCCCGCGCCACCGCCTTTTCCCCTATTGCACGTCGACACGACGTGGAAGTTTCGGGCGATGTACGAACTGCGCGACCACATGGCGCGGGTGGCCGGCATGGAACTCTTGGTGTACCAAAACCCCGACGCCATCGCGCGCGGCATCAACCCCTTTGACCACGGCTCCTTGCACACCGACCTGTGGAAAACCGAGGGCCTCAAACAGGCCCTGGACAAGTACGGCTTTGACGCCGCGTTTGGCGGTGCGCGGCGCGACGAGGAGAAAAGCCGCGCTAAAGAGCGCATTTTCTCCTTCCGGTCGGCCAACCATCGCTGGGATCCGAAACAGCAGCGTCCCGAACTCTGGCGTCTGTATAACGCTAAAAAAGCGCAGGGCGAGAGCATCCGGGTGTTCCCCATTTCCAACTGGACGGAACTGGATATCTGGCAGTACATCCAGCTCGAAAACATCCCCATCGTGCCGCTGTATTTTGCGGCCCCACGGCCCACCGTCAGGCGCGACGGTTTATTGCTGATGGTGGACGACGAGCGTTTTCGGCTGGCGCCGGGTGAAACACCGGTGGCGCGCTCCATCCGTTTCCGCACCTTGGGTTGCTACCCGCTCACTGGGGCCATCGAAAGCCACGCGCAGACGCTCTCTGAGGTGATTCAAGAGATGCTGCTGACCACGACCTCCGAGCGGCAGGGGCGGGCGATCGACCACGACCAAAGCGCCAGCATGGAGAAAAAGAAGCAGGAGGGTTATTTCTGAGCGCAGCCCACGCGCGCCAGAACACACGCCATGACCGACCACACTCGCCAGCCTTCCTATCAGGCCGATGCCCTCATCGCCGAGAACATCGACGCCTATCTCGCCCAACATCAGCACAAGTCCTTACTGCGCTTCATCACCTGCGGCTCGGTGGATGACGGCAAGTCGACCCTCATCGGGCGGCTGCTCTACGACTCCAAAATGATTTTTGAGGACCAGCTCGCCGCCCTCGAGGCCGATTCCAAACGGCTGGGGACGCAGGGCCAGCAGATCGATTTCGCCCTTTTGGTCGACGGACTCGCGGCCGAGCGCGAGCAGGGGATCACCATCGATGTGGCCTACCGCTATTTCGCCACCGACCAGCGCAAATTTATCGTGGCCGATACGCCCGGTCACGAGCAGTACACGCGCAATATGGTCACCGGCGCGTCGACCGCAGATTTGGCCGTCATCCTCATCGACGCCCGTAAAGGCGTACTGACCCAGACCCGCCGGCACAGCTATTTGGTCAAGCTCATCGGGATCCGTAACGTGGTACTGGCGGTCAACAAAATGGACCTCGTGGGCTACGACCAAGCGCGCTTCGACGCCATCGTTGCCGACTACCGCAGCTTTGCCGCTGCCATCGGCATCGCCTCATTCACCGCCATCCCGCTGTCGGGCTTTTTGGGCGACAACATCACCACCGCTTCAGCGCACACGCCGTGGTACACGGGGCTGCCGTTGTTAACCCACTTGGAGACGGTAGCCTTAGACCTCACGGGTGCGCAAACCGAGCCCTTCCGGCTGTCGGTGCAGTGGGTCAACCGGCCCAATTTGGATTTTCGCGGGTTTGCGGGTTTGATCGCCAGCGGTCAGGTGCGGCCCGGCGATGCGGTGCGCGTGCTGCCCTCGGGCAAAACCTCCAGCGTGGCGCGCATTGTCACCATGGACGGCGATTTAGACCTCGCCGTGGCCGGTCAATCCATCACCCTCACCCTGCAAGACGAAGTGGACTGCTCGCGGGGCGACGTGCTGGCGGCGGCCGCTAGTCCGCCGCAGGTGGCGGACCAGTTTGAAGCGACCCTGGTGTGGCTGAGCGACGACGCGCTGCTGGCCGGCCGTGCGTACTGGCTGAAACTGGGCACGCAGTGGGCGTCTGCGCAGGTGCAGCAGCCCAAATATCAGATCAACGTGAACACCCTAGAACACCTGGCGACCAGAACGCTAGAGCTTAACGCGATCGGCGTGGTGACCCTCACCACCGACAAACCCATTGTCTTTGAGCCCTACGCGAGCCAGCAGGAGTTGGGTGGTTTTATCCTGATCGATAAATACAATAACGCGACGGTGGCCGCCGGCATGCTGCACTTCGCCCTGCGCCGCAGCCAGAACGTGCACTGGCAGGCCATCGATGTGACGCGCACCGCGCACGCCGAGCACAAGCACCAGCGGGCGCGGGTGCTGTGGTTCACGGGGCTGTCGGGGGCCGGTAAATCGACCATCGCGAACTTGGTGGAAAAGAAGCTTTTTGCGCTGGGCAAACACACGTTTTTGCTGGACGGCGATAACGTGCGCCACGGGCTGAACAAGGATTTGGGTTTTACCGAGGCCGACCGGGTCGAGAATATTCGGCGGGTGGGCGAGGTGGCCAAGCTGATGACCGACGCGGGGCTGATCGTCCTCACCGCGTTTATTTCGCCATTTCGCGCCGAGCGTGATTTGGTGCGCGGCATGTTAGACGCGGGCGAGTTCCTGGAGGTCTACGTGGATACTTCACTCGCCGAAGCCGAGCGTCGCGACGTGAAGGGGCTTTATCGCAAAGCGCGTGCCGGGCAGCTGAAGAATTTCACGGGCATCGATTCACCCTATGAAGCGCCCAGCGCCCCGGAAATCAGAATCGACACGGCGGCCATGAGCGCGGAACTCGCCGCCGAGCTTATCGTGGCGCGGCTCTTGAAGGACGCCCTGCCCGGGGCATAAGCACGCCGCGGGTGGCGTGCACGGCTGCGCGGTTGAGCCGAACCGGGGGGGCGGTCTACACCGCGCCCGTCGCCTACTGGCCTTTGAATTCCGGCGTGCGCTTCTCAAAGAACGCATTCACCGCTTCCATGTGGTCGTCGGTGCGCTGCACCAGCACCTGCATGGCGGCCGACATTTCCATGATGGTATCGAAGCTCGCGGTCTGGCCATCGCGCATCAGCCGCTTGGTCATGCGCAGGGCCTGCGGGGGCTGCTGGCAAATGCGGGCGGCCAGTTTCTCGGCTGCGGCCATGAGTTGGTCGTCGGGATAGACCTCCGAGACCAAGCCCCAGTCTCGTGCGGTGACGGCGTCGATGACATCCCCGGTGAAATACAGCTGCGCGGCGCGCGACCAGCCCACGATGCGCGGCAATAACCACGCGCCACCGTCACCCGGGATCAGGCCAATTTTGAGGAACGTGGCGCCAAATTTGGCGCTCGCGGCGGACAGGCGAATATCGCACAGCGAGGCCACATCGCCACCCAGCCCAATGGCCGGGCCGTTAATGGCGCCGATCATCGGCACTTCGATGTGCCACATGGCTTTGATGATGCCGTGGATGGATTCGCGGTAGTGGTCGCGTAGCCGCAGATTGTCGACGCCAAAATCCCCGCTGCGGTCGCGCATGGCTTTGAGGTCGCCGCCGGCCGAAAACGCCGAGCCGGCGCCGGTCATGATCACGCAGCGCAAGTCGAAATCGCCGTTAATTTTGCGGGCGGCCGCCGCGAACGCTTCGCCGTCGCCGGACAAGCCTAGCGGGTTGCGCTTGTCCGGACGGTTGAGCGTGAGGTAGCCGACGTGGCCACGTTTTTCGAACAAAAGAAGGTCGGAGTCGCGCATGCTGCTTACTCTTTATTGGATTGCGGAAGGGATGTGTTTAACGGGTGACCTGCGCCCACAGGCCATCCCCGCCGATGGCGGTGGCAGCACGGCCTAGGTGTTCGCCCCATTCGCCGCTGGTGCCGAACTCCGCGCGCCACGACCACAGGCGGCGCGTCAGGAACTGCAGGTCGTATTCGTAGGTGAAGCCGATGGCGCCGTGCACTTGGTGGGAGAGGCGCGTGAGCAACTCCACGGCGTCGCTGGCGCGACACTTGGCGGCGGCAATCTCGAAACTGGCCGAGTCGTCGCCCAGACTGGCCAAGCCGCGGGCGTCCAGGGCGAGGAAGGCGGCGCGGGCCATGGTGTCCACCGAGGCCATCGCGCCCGCGATTTCCGCCAAGTGGTTTTGAATTGCCTGAAACTGGGACAGTGGGCGACCGAACTGCACGCGATCGGAGGTGTATTTGACGCTCAGTTCCAAACACGCCGCCGCCGCGCCCGCAATTTGGCCGGCGCGCAGCAGCGCCCCGAGCCAACGGATTGCGTGCGGGTTTACCGCGCAAGCGCCCAGCGCCACGGGGCTCGCCGCGTGCAGATGCACGGTGTCGCGCGGCTCGCGGGCCAGATTCTGCGCCGGGGTAACGCTGGCGTGTTGGGTATCAAAGAGCGCGATTTGCTGGTCGCTGGTTACGCCCACAAAAAACTGGGCGGCGCGGCCCCACGGCACCCGCGGCACGTCCAGCGTGTAGTGGCCGGTGGCAGCGGCGTCCACGACCGTCGGCAGCAGGGCAATCAGCCCGCTGGGTGCGCTGATGCCGGCGCGCTCGACCAGCCACAGGGCCAGCAGTTGCTCAGGCACCGGCAGTGGCACGGCGTAGCGGCCGCAGGCGCGCACGACGATAAACGCTTCGGCCCAACCCGCGTTCATGCCACCGGCCGCCTCGCTCGCCAACACGTGGGTCAGCCCCTGTTCGCTCGCCAATGACCACAGCTCGGCGGGCCATTCGCCGTCTTCGCAGCGGGCGAGAAACGCCCGGTCGACGCGTTCGGCGAACAGCCGACTGACGCTTTCTTCCAAAATGTTCTGTAGTTCGTTCATCGGACCCCCAAGCCACGCGCGATGATGCCGCGCAAAATTTCCAGCGTGCCGCCGCGCAGCGAAAAAGAGGGCGCCAACAGCATTAGATTGCCCAAGACCTGCTGATAATCATTGCCGTTGTCGGCGAGCATGGGTTCCAGTCCCACGAGTTCTTGCGCCAGACCGGGCAGGCGTTGCTCAAACTGGCAGCCTAAATCCTTCACGACCGAGGCCTGCAAGCCCGGATCGCGGCCTTCGTTGAGCATGCCCGCGACCGAGAGCGACATATTGCGCAGGGTCACCGCCCAGGCTACTTCCGCCCCCACCTTGGCCAGTGCCGCGGGGCTGGCCTGCGGCCCCAGCGCATCCACCAGCCGGCTCAGCAGGACAAAGCACGAGAGGTAGCGTTCCGGCCCGCTGCGCTCGAAGGCGAGTTCTGCGATCACCTGTTTCCAGCCCTCGCCTTCTTGGCCCAGCAGGGCGTCGGCGGGCAACCGGGCGTCTTGGAAAGACACCTCGTTGAAATGACCGCGGCCGGCTAAATCTTTGATGGGACGGGCGGTGATGCCGGGCGTGGCTTTGAGGTCGATGAGAAATTGCGACAGGCCGCGATGCTTGCTGTCGGCGCTGCTATCGGTGCGCAACAGCGCGATCATGTAATCCGCGCGATGGGCGTTGGTGGTCCAGATTTTAGTGCCGTTGACCAGCCAACCGTCGGCCACGCGGTCTGCGCGCGTGCGCACCGAGGCGAGGTCTGAGCCGGAGTTGGGCTCGCTCATGCCGATGCAAAAACAGATTTCGCCGGCGGCAATGCCGGGGATGATTTTTTCTTTCTGTGCCTGGGTGCCGTAGCGCGCCACGACCGGCCCACTTTGGCGGTCGGCGATCCAGTGAAAGCCCACCGGCGCCCCGGCCGCCAGGGTTTCTTCCACAATGACGTAGCGCTCTAACGCCGAGCGTCCGTGGCCGCCGTAGGTTTTGGGGAGGCTCATGCCTAACCAGCCACGCGCGCCCAACTCGCGGCTGAAGTCCGGGTCGAAGCCATCCCAAGTATTGCTGCGCACCAGCGGCGAATAGCGGGTGAGGGCGGTGTCCAGAAACGCCCGCACTTCTTGGCGTAGCGCGTCCAGTGAGGCCGGCAGTTCATACCGGGGGAAGCGCAAACTCTCGAGGTTCAACATAGGCCGCTGCTCCGTTAAATACTTACGCCGGCGCGCCGGCGCGGCGCGCGAACTGCCACGCCAATTCAGCGATTTCGCTGACCAACTCCGTAGTGGTCTGGGCGTGCTCGCTGGCGGCCGTGCCTTCTTGTACCCGCTTGATAATGCCCTGATAAATTGCCGCCACCCGCCACAGGGTGTAAGCCCGATAGTAGTCCAGCCCCTGAATTTCCCGGCGCCCGGTCAATTGGCAATAACGCGCGATATACGCCGCCTCCGTGGGGATCCCCAGCGCTGGCAGGTCCAGCCCTCCCAGGCTGCTCAGCCGCTCGCCCATCTGGGGCAGCAACCAAGGCAGCAAGTGATAGGCGAAATCCCCAAACGGATGGCCAATGGTGGAGAGCTCCCAGTCCAATACGGCGACGACCCGGGATTCGGTGGGGTGAAAAATCATATTGTCCATGCGGTAGTCGCCATGCACGATGCTGACCGAATCCTCCACCGGTACGTTGGCGGGCAGCCAGGAGTTCAGGCGGTCCATCAGGGGAATTTTGTCGGTCTCGGAGGCCACGTAATTTTTCGTCCAGCGGTTGATCTGGCGCGCGAAATAATCGCTGGGTTTGCCAAAATCGGTCAGCCCGATGGCGCGATAGTCGATGGTTTGCAGCCGCGCCAACGCGCTGAGCATGGCGTCGAAAATCTCGGCCCGCTCGGGGGGCGTCGAGTCGGGCAGCGTGGTATCCCACAGCACCCGGCCCTCGACCATTTCCATCGCGTAGAACATCGTGCCGATGATGCCCTCGTCGTGACACAGCGCGTAGGGGCGTGGCACCGGGTAGCCGGCGCTCCAGAGCGCCTGAATGACCTCGTATTCCCGGTCGACGGCGTGGGCCGAGGGCAGCAGGGGGCCGGGGGGCTTGCGGCGCAGGACGTAGTTGCGCTGGGGCGTGAGGAGTTGGTAGGTGGGGTTGGACTGTCCGCCCTTGAAGCGGCGAATTTCGAGCGGGCCTTCGAAGCCGGCGATTGCCGTGCGCAGGTAGCGCTCAAGCCGCGCAACGTCTAGCTGCAATTCGGCCTCGACGGCTTTGGTGCCGGAAAATTTATCGTGTCGTGCATTGCTCATGGTTTTACCCTTAGCCCAAATTTAACGGCAGACCCCGGCCACGATGCCAGCGTCGTGGAGGCGGCCTATCTCGGCGCTGTCGAGGCCCAGCAGGTCAGCGAGAATCTCATCGGTGTGCTCGCCCAAGCGCGGCGCACGGCGGGCCGGTGCGCGCGCCACGGCGCTAAAGTGCATGGCTTGTCCCGCCACCGGGTAGGTCCCGATGTCTGGCTGTTCTACCCAATGATAGATGGGGTTGGCCGGCGAGCAATCGGGATCGTGGTCGATTAAATCTGCCATGGCCTGATATTTACCCCAGCACACGCCGTGGGCATCGAAGGCGGTGGCCACCGCCGCCAGCGGGTGCCGCGCGATCCAGCCCTCCAGCAGTGCGGCAATCTCCTGCCGGGCGGTGTAACGAGCGCCTTCCAAGTCGAGGTCTAAGCCCAATTGTGCGCCCAACGCCGCCATGTCGGGGGCCAGGCCGGTGGCCGCCAGCAGCCCGCTCCACATTTTGGGGGAGATGGCCATCACCATGACCCGCTCGCCCTCGTGGGTTAGAAAATCGCGCCCAAAGGCACCGTAGAGGTAATTGCCGCCGCGGCTGCGCTGGGTGCCGTTGATTTTGCGTTCGCCCACATAACCCAGATGCCCCACCATGGCGAGCGCCACATCCGCCAGCGCCATGTCGATGCGTTGGCCCTGGCCGGTTTGGTCGCGAAAACGCAGGGCCGCCAGCAGGCTGGTGGCGGCGAGCAGGGCGGCCGCGATGTCCCACGCCGGCAGCACGTGATTGACCGGCCGCTGGTCGTCCGGCGGCCCGGTCAGCGCCGGGAAACCCACTTTGGCGTTCACCGTGTAGTCCACCGCGCTACCGCCGTGGCGGTCGCCCACGATCGCAAGCTCAATGAGGTCGGCGCGCTGCTGACAGAGGGTTTCGTAGGCCAGCCAGCCTTTGGCCGGCAGGTTGGTGGAGAGGATGCCGCCGTTGGGGCCGGGGAGGGCGATGAGGCGGGTGACGAGTTCGCGGGCCTGCGGATGTTTGAGGTCCAGCGCCAGCGAGCGCTTGCCTTTATTGAGTTCCGCCCAGTAAATGCTCCGGTTGTCCGTCGTGACCGGCCAGCGGCGGTAATCGATGCCGCCGCCGATGGGGTCGAAACGAATGACGTCGGCACCCAGTTGCGCCAAGGTCATGCCGCACAAGGGGGCGGCGATGAACGCCGAGGCCTCTACGATGCGTAGCCCGTTCAAAATATTCTGCATGGCTGGACTCCGTTCTCAGCGGTGGGGCGCGGCCGCGCGCCTAGCGGGGCTGGGCATTGGTCAGTAGCTCGCGCGCCACCACTTTCAGCGCCAGGGTTTCTTCCGCGCCTTCAAAAATCGACAGCACCCGGGCATCCACAAAATACCGACTGACGCAGGTTTCTTCGGAATAACCCATGCCACCATGGATTTGCAGGGCTTCTCGGGTCAGGTGCTCGGCGGCCCGGCAGGCGTAGAGCTTCACCAGACTGGCCTGCATCTGCCCCTGCCCGGCATCCATCAGGCCGGCTACTTCGTAGGTCATTTCCTGGCAGGCGCGCAGGGCGGCGCCGAGGAGGGCGAATTTTGCCAGCGTGAGCTGATAGTCGGCTAGCGGTTTGCCAAATACTTTGCGGTCTTGGGCGTAACGGGCGGCGGCATCGAAGGCGGCGCGCATCAGGCCGCAGGCCCGGGCCGCGGTTTGGAGACGCCCGCCCGCAAACCCCGCCATGGTCAGATAAAAGCCGCGACCTTCGGCGTCGGCCCCACCCACCAGGTTTTCTGCGGGCACAAAGACATTGTCGAAAAACAACGTATAGGAGTGCATGCCGCGGTAGCCGAGCGTGGGGATGGCCCGCCCGGAGAGCACCCCGCCCGTGGCTTGCTGGAACTCAAATGCATGCTCGTCAGTGGTAGTTTTCTCGAGCAAAAACAGCGACAGACCACGGTGCCCGGCCGCTGGATCGGGGTTGGTGCGGGCCAACACCAGCAGCAACGCGGCCCGTCCGGCAAAGGTGCACCAGGTTTTGGCGCCGTTGAGCACAAAACCGCCGGGCACACGGCTGGCGCGCAGGCGCACGGCGGCCACGTCTGAACCGCAGTCGGGCTCGGTGACCGCAATCGCGCACAGCGGCTCGCCGCGGGCGATACCCGGCAGCCAGCGGGCGTTCTGTGCCTCGTCGCCGCCCGCTAACAGCGCGCGCGCCACGATTTCCGGCCGCGTGAGCGGGCTACCGGCCGCTGCGAGCGAGCCGCGTGACAGTTCTTCAGTGACGACCACCAGCGCCAGATTGTCGGGCCCGCTCGCGGGGGCCGTGCCGCCGAAACGCTCGGGTATCGAGAGCGCGAAACAACCCAAATCGCTCAAGGCATTTAAAATTTCGTCCGGGATGGTGAGGTCCTCGCGGTGGATCCGCTCGGCGTGCGGTGCCACGACCTCGTTGGTCACCCGGGCGCAGCTGGCGGCGATGATTTGTTTGTCTTCCGGCAGCATCGAGCGGCCGCACTGGCCGGCGGCGAGCACGCCTGCGCCCAGTTGGGCCAGCGCGGCCGGGGCGAGCCACGCGCGGCTGAAGGCGCGCAGCGTCGGGGACTCGAAGACGCCCAGCAGCATCTCGGCGGGGAGGTCTAAGTCGTCGCGCACGCGCTCGAAACGCAGGCGCACCTTGACGCCGACATCAGCGGCAAAACTGAGCGCCAGCTGGGTTTCTAGCGGTAAATCGGCCGCCTCACCGCAACGTTCGGCGTAACGCAGCAGCGCGCCCATGGCGTGCACTTCGGCGCTGATAAAAGCCAGCTCATAGCACACGACCTGGGCCTCGTCGATGACCTCGGTCCAGGGCCCGCGGGCGTCCAGTTGGGCGCGCAGGGTTGACCAAGCGTAGTCGGTGAGCCTTTGTAGCTGCGCCTGCAGGCCGAGTGCGGTGCCCAGCGGGGACGACGGCAGTGGTGCGTTCATGTGGGGGTCTCCGTAACGCCGCGGCGGGCTTTTTTTAGCGCGCTGGCCGGCGCGCGCGTGGCAAGGACTTGCCCCTAATGGGGTGGGGTGGGGGCGCCGCGCCGCGGCTATTGTTCACGCGCCGAAGGGGTAGAATAATTTAGCAACGGGCCGCCGGGTGAACCGCGCGGATGGTACTTCAGAAATCCCTTGGCGGGGAATATCGCACACCCCGCCCCAGCCCCTCATTAACCCCGCGACGCCCAGCCTCGCGCCAGGAGCGATCCTCTCCATGTCAGCGTCCTCACGACTGCGTTTCCAGGTGCTGCCGGATATCCCCATGATTGAGTCGGGGCACGATTTGGCCGACATCCTGCTTGCGGCGCTGGCCCGTGCGCCGCTGGTGTTGGGCGCTGGGGATGTCCTCGTGGTCGCGCAAAAAATCGTCTCCAAGGCCGAAGGGCGGCTCGTGCGTCTGGACACCGTGACCGCCTCGCCGCGCGCGATGGAGCTGGCCCGGGAGACCGACAAAGACCCGCGACTGGTGCAGCTGATTCTGGATGAGTCCACCGAAATCCTGCGCACCCGTCCGGGCGTGCTCATCGTGCGGCATCGCTTGGGCAACGTGGGCGCCCACGCGGGCATCGATCAATCCAACGTCGATCACGGTGCCGGCGAATGTGCGCTTTTGCTACCCGTTGACCCGGACCGCTCGGCGGCGCAGCTGCGCGCGGCCATCCTCGCCCGCACCGGGGTTGCGGTGGGCGTCATCATCGCCGACAGCATGAACCGCGCCTGGCGGCTGGGCACCATCGGGGGGGCGATAGGCTGCGCGGGGATCACGGTGCTGGACGACCTGCGCGGCACCCACGACCTCTACGGCCGCGAGCTCAAGGTCACCGTGATCAACCGGGCAGATTCCCTCGCCGCGACCGCCTGCTTGCTCATGGGGGAGAGTATCCAGCGCACGCCGGCGGTACTCATCCAGGGACTCGCGCCCGAGGACGCCACTCAAACCGCGCTCGACCTCATCCGCCCGCTGGCCGAGGACATGTTTCGATGAGCGCCCCGCCCACCTATCTGGCGCTGACCGGCGGGGTGGGCGGGGCCAAACTCGGGGTCGGCTTAGCGCAAATTCTACCGCCCTCGCAGCTCGCGTTTTTGGTCAACACGGGCGACGACTTCACCCATCTAGGGCTGCACATAAGTCCGGATCTCGACACCCTGATGTACGCGCTGGCGGGAGAAGCCAACGTAGAGCTGGGCTGGGGCCGGCGCGCCGAAAGCTGGCGCTTTATCGAAACACTGCGCGCGCTGGGTGGCGAGAGCTGGTTTAATTTGGGCGATCGGGATCTGGCCGTGCATGTTTTGCGCAGCGAGCGCCTGCGGGCGGGGGAACGCTTGAGCCGCATCACCCAACAGCTGAATGCCGCGTTGGGCACCCAACACGCGGTGTGGCCCATGTGTGAGGAGGCAGTGCCCACGATCGTTCACACCGTCGAGGGGCCGTTAGCGTTCCAACATTATTTTGTGCGCGACCGCTGCGCCCCGGCGGTTACGGGCTTTGAATTTCGCGACGCTGCGGCAGCGCGGCCACTGCCGCAGCTGCTGGATTGGCTCGCAGATCCAGCGCTCGCCGGGATTTTTCTGTGCCCGTCGAATCCCTATGTCAGTATCGATCCCATTCTGGCGATCCCGGGCGTGCGGACGGCGCTGCGCGCCAGCGGCGTCCCAATTGTTGCTGTGTCGCCCATCGTGGCGGGCCTGGCCATCAAGGGGCCGACGGCCAAAATGATGGCAGAACTCGAGGTGCCGGCCAGCGCGCTCGCGGTGGCGCAACACTACGGGGATTTGCTCACCGGCTACGTCGTCGACGAGCAAGATCAAGCCCTGCTTGGCCCCCTCCGGGAATCGGGTTGCGCGGCTATCGCGACCCCTAGCGTCATGCTAACGTTGGCCGACAAAATTCACCTCGCAGGCGTCATTTGCCAGTTCGCCGATGATCTGCGCAGCGCAGCAAAATAACGGCGCAGCGCCAGCAACACACCGCCAAGGAGGCGCCAAGACAATGTGGGTGGTAGTGCCGGTCAAACCCTTTGCGCTCGCTAAGCGGCGTCTGGGGGCCATTTTAAGCGAGGGCGAGCGGGCCTTGCTGGCGCGTGCCATGTTCACCGATCTCCTCGCCACGCTGGCGGGCTGTGCCCGCATCAGTGGGGTGCTGGTGGTAACCCGTGAGAAAGCCGTGGCGCCTATCGCTGCGGGTTTCGGCGTGGTCGTGCTGCCCGAAGTCGAGCCCGGCCTGTCCAAAGCGGTGTTGCAGGGCGCACGCTATTTGTGCGAACAAAACGTGAACTCCCTCCTGATGCTGCCCACCGACGTCCCCTTGGCGCGCAGTGCGGAGATTGACCAAGTGGTCGCGCGCCACGGTTGGGCCCCGGCGGTGACGCTGGTATCGGACGAGGCGGGCTACGGCACCAACGCGATTGCCGTGTCCCCCCCCGACCTGCTGAACTTCCGTTTTGGTCGGCGCAGCTTTGAAGCCCACCGGGCGGCCGCGATCGCTGCGGGTGCGCGGGTACAGGTGGTGCGGGCGCCGGGCTTGGCCTTGGATGTCGACACGCCCGACGACCTGCGCCGCTTGTTGGCCTACGACTTACCCATCGCGACCATTGCGCTGCTGTTAGAACATGATGTGCTGTCTCGTCTCGCGCCACGACCAATCGTCAGCGCGGGCGGGCAGTGGAACCTTTAATTCAAGCGCGCGCCAGGAAATTACCCAGCATGATTCAAGCCCTTATTGCCCGTGCCGGTGCCGGCCTCGCCTTAAGCGACGCCGAGGCGCTCGCGCTGGCCACGGCCAGCGACCTGCCCAGCTTACTGTTGGCGGCGGGCGCCTCGCGTGACCAAGGCTTCGGCAATGTGGTGACCTACTCGAAAAAAGTCTTTATTCCGCTCACCCACCTGTGCCGCGATGTGTGCCATTACTGCACGTTCGCCAAAGCGCCCAAGCGCATCGGCGCGCCTTACATGACGCTGGAGCAAGTGCTGGCAGTGGCGCGCGCGGGGGCGGAAATGGGTTGCAAAGAGGCCTTGTTCACGCTGGGTGAACGCCCCGAGGCGCGCTATAAAACGGCCCGCGACGCCTTGCTCAAAATGGGCTACGCCACGACCCTGGACTACCTCGCGGCGTGCGCCGAAGCGGTGTTCACGCACACCGGCCTCCTGCCGCATTTGAACCCCGGTACGCTCAGCCCGGCAGAACTCACGACGCTGCGTGCGGTGGCGGCCAGCATGGGCATCATGCTGGAGTCGGCCGCGGCGCGACTCACCGAAAAAGGCCAACCGCACCACGGCTCGCCGGACAAAGTCCCCGCGGTGCGTCTGGCCACGCTGGCGGCGGCGGGGCGGGCCAAAGTGCCTTTCACCACCGGCGTCCTCATAGGGATTGGCGAAACCCGTCTGGAGCGGGTGGAGTCCTTGGTGGCCATCCGCAGCCTCCACGCCCAATACGGGCATATCCAAGAAATCATCATTCAGAATTTTCGGGCCAAGCCCGACACGCGGATGGCTCATGCCCCGGAGCCCGACCTCAACGAAATGCTCTGGACGCTCGCGGTCACGCGCCTGATCTTTGGCCCCCAGATGAGCGTGCAGGCCCCGCCTAATTTGAGTCCCGGGGTGCTGCCGCAGCTGGTGGCGGCGGGCATTAACGACTGGGGTGGGGTGTCGCCGCTGACCCCCGATTTCGTCAATCCCGAAGCGCCGTGGCCGCATCTCACCGACTTGGCCCAGGCCACAGCCGCCGCGGGTAAGTTTCTCCACGAGCGCCTCACGGTCTACCCCGCCTACGCGCACGCGGGCGAGCAGTGGCTGGACGCGCGTTTTCGCACGCCGGTGTTGCAAGCCATCGACGGGGCGGGCCTGCCGCGCAGCAACGCTTGGTGCCCGGGGGTTGCGGCCGTTCCCGATCCCGATGAACTGGCGCTGATCGGCCGGCCACCCCCGCGGGTGTCGCCCGCGGTGAGCGAAATTTGCGCCCGCGCCAGCGCCGGCGAGCGCCTGCTCGAGGCCGATATCACGCGGCTGTTTGCGGCCCGCGGCGGCGACTTCAGCCACGTGTGTCAGACCGCGGACGCGCTGCGGCGCGCCACGGTCGGCGAGGCGGTGAGCTATGTCGTGAACCGCAATATCAACTACACCAACGTGTGCTATTTCAAATGTCAGTTCTGCGCCTTCTCCAAAGGCAAGCTGTCGGAGAATCTGCGCGGTAAGCCCTACGACTTAGACCCCGAGGAAATTAGCCGTCGGGTGCACGAGGCGTGGGCACGGGGCGCCACCGAAGTGTGCATGCAGGGCGGGATCCATCCGCAGTACACCGGGCAGACCTATCTCGACATCGTGGCGACCGTCAAAGCCGCCGAGCCGGACATCCACGTGCATGCCTTCTCGCCGTTGGAAGTCTGGCAAGGTGCGGCCACCCTCGGGGTGCCGCTCCACGAATTTCTCACCCGGCTCAAAGCCGCCGGCTTGGGCACCCTGCCGGGCACCGCGGCCGAAGTCCTCGACGACGAGGTGAGACGCGTGCTGTGTCCGGATAAAATCAACACCGCGCAATGGCTAGAAGTCATGCGCACCGCGCATGCGGTGGGTTTTCGCACCACCGCCACCATCATGTACGGCCATGTGGACCGCTACGAAAACTGGGCGCGGCATTTGCTGCGCGTGCGCGACCTGCAGGCAGAAACCGGTGGTTTCACCGAGTTTGTCCCGCTGCCTTTCGTGCACATGGAAGCACCGCTCTACCTCAAGGGTCGCGCCCGGCAGGGGCCGACTTTCCGTGAGGCCATCCTGATGCACGCGGTCGCGCGACTGGCGCTGAATCCGGTGATTACCAACATCCAGGCCTCGTGGGTCAAGATGGGGCATCTGGGGGTGGTGGCGTGTTTGGCCGCGGGGGTGAACGATCTGGGCGGCACGCTGATGAACGAAAGTATCACCCGCGCCGCGGGGGCGGCGCATGGGCAGGAAACCAGCCCCGAAGAAATGCTGGCGATGGTCGCGGCGGCGGGCCGCGTGCCCCGGCAGCGCGGCACCGCCTATGGGGAGGTGAGCGCAGAACGCATCGCGACCGCCCTCGCTGCGCCCGAGTTGACAGACATCATCAATACCCCGGCGCTGAAGTACGAACGCGCTGAGCGCCGCGAATTGCTCCGCTCCCAAGTGGGCTGAAGCCCCCCAAGAAGCCGGATCGCCGCAACAGAGTGTCGCCTTATGCCCCCTAAACACATCCTCGATGGTTATCAAGTGCTGGATTTCACCCATGCACTGGCCGGCCCCACCGCCACCCGCCTAATGGCTGAGATGGGCGCAGATATTATCAAGGTAGAGCTGCCGCCCGGCGGGGATATGTCGCGCGTGCTGCCGGTGAAAATCGACGGCCGTACTTCGTACTACGTGCAGCAAAATCGGGGCAAAAAAAGTATTTGCGTGGACCTCAAAACGGCCGCCGGCCAGGCCATCATCCACGACCTCATCAAGCAGGTGGATGTGGTGGTCGAGAATTTCTCACCGGGGGTCGCGGCCCGTTTAGCCATCGGCTGGGAGCAGGTGCACGCGCTCAACCCGCGCGCGGTGATGTGCTCTATTTCGGCCTTGGGCCAGCAGGGGCCACTGGCCGACCTGCCGGGCTTTGATTACATCGCCCAGGCTTATGCCGGCGTTACCGGCATGATTGGCGATCCGGATGGCGCGCCCAGCCTGCCCATGCTGGGCTTGGGGGATGTCAATACCGGCGTGCACGCGGCCTGCGCCATCGGCTTTGCCTTGCTCCATCGTGAGCGCAGCGGTGAGGGGCAATATCTGGATATCTCGCTGCTGGACTCCTATTTTCACTGCCACGAACTCAACGTGGCGATGTACAGCCTGACCGGCACCTCGCCCCAACGCACCGGACATCATCACTTTGCGGTGTGCCCGCTGGGGCTGTTCAAGGCCAAAGACCACCACATTTGCATCATTGCGCTAGACCACCAATGGGCGAGCCTGTGCGCGGCTATGGGCCGGCCAGACCTGGTGAGCGACGAGCGCTATAACAGCAATCAGAAGCGCTGCACGCAGGTGCCGGCGGTGGTGGCGATCATCCAAGCCTGGGTGGACACGCTCCCCAGTGATGAGGCGGTGCTGGCGTTGCTGCAAGAACATCGCGTGCCCTGCGCGCCGGTGCTGAGCGTCGCCGAGGTGGTTAATCATCCGCATATGATCGAGCGCGGCACGGTGCGGCAAGTCCACGATGCCAAACTCGGTGAATTTAGCGTGCCGGGGATGCCGCTGCGCTTTTCGGCTTTCCCCAACAACATCCCCTTGGAAGCGGCGTTCGTGGGGCAGCATAACGACGCGGTGTTGAGCCAGGTGCTGGGCTACGACGCCGCGCGCATCGAGGCGCTGCGGGCCACCGGGGTGCTGCACACCAATCCCAATACCTAAGCGGGGCGCGCCTACTCTTTTATCCTTCACTTGAGGGGGAGGATCGGCGGCTTTTTGCGCTCGGGGGTAGGCGGCGCCTAGCCGCCGGGTAGAAACCTTGAAGTTCTCGCCGGCGGCTCTTAGCCTTAGGCGTATTCTCGCCATTTTCTTTTTTACGGAGACTCGCCATGCAGCTTGGTTATTTCATGATGCCGCTACATCACGTCGATCGTGATTATCACCAGACCTTGGAAGAAGACACCGAAGCGGTGATCTACGCCGACGAATTGGGCTATAGCGAGGCTTGGGTCGGGGAGCACTACTCCTCCAAGGTGGAACAAATCACCTCGCCGCTGATTTTCCACGCCAACCTCATCGCCCGCACCAAGCAAATCAAGCTGGCCACGGGGGTGATGAACCTACCGCAGTACCATCCAGCGGTGACCGCCGGCCAAGCGGCGATGTTCGACCACCTCTCCAACGGCCGTTTCATCATGGGCGTTGGGCCGGGCGGCTTGCTGTCGGACTTCGAACTCTTTGGCACGATCGACAAAGACCGCATGGAGATGATGAAAGAAGCCCTCGACCAGATGCTGACCATGTGGCGGACCGAACCGCCCTACCAGATTTATGGCAAGTACTGGACCGTCGAGATGAAAAACTGGACCCACCACGACATCAAACTCGGTTACGTCCCCAAGCCACTGCAGCAACCGCATCCGCCCGTCGCCATTTCTGCGATGAGCCCGAATTCCAGTTCGCTGGAGTTCGCCGGCTCGCGGGGTTATCTACCGGTGTCCGCCAATTTCATCGCCACCTGGTCCCTCAAAACCCATTGGCCAACCTACGCCCGGGCGGCGCAGGCGGCCGGCTTGATACCGAACCCGGATAACTGGCGGGTGGCGCGCAGCGTGTATGTGGACGACACCGACGCCGCCGCCGAGCGTTTTGTGCGGACCGCCGCAGGCGCCTACGACTACTACTACGATTACCTGTTTCAAATTTTTGACCGTTCCCACTACCGGGCGCCGTTCGTGGCGCAGCCGGACGATGATCCGGCGCTGCTGGAACCGCAGGGTCTGCGGGACTCCTGCGTTATTCACGGCAGCCCCGAAACCGTGGCCCGCAAACTGCTAGAACTGCGCGAGGAGGTTGGTCACTTTGGCACCTTGCTGTACGCCGCCCACGACTGGCAGAACAAAGCGCGGATGAAAAACTCGATGCGCCTGATGGCGCAAGAAGTCATGCCCAGGGTTAATTTAGCGCTGCGCGACAAGGCCGCGTGAGTCCGGTCTGACCCGTGCGGGCCACGGGCGTACCGAGCGCCCGTGGCCACCTAGAAACCATCATGACGGAGTGCCGGGCATGCTGAGTCTGCGTAGAGTGACATCGGTGGCGGGTGTTTTGGCCGTGCTTTGGCTACCCAGTATCGCCACCGCCGAGCCGCCCAACAGAGCGGCGGTGGAGGCTTGGCTGGCGTCTACGCCGGCCCAGTTGCCCGCGGCTGGCAGCGTGCTGCGGCAGGCCGATGTGGCGAGCCTGCGTGCTTTGTTGGCCCCCGGCTATTTGGACGACGCCAATTACCCCGAAACAATCTTCACGATCGAGGCGAGCGGCGACTACCCGCCGCCGCCGATCTTTCAGGCGGCCACCGCCGCCAACGCCGGCAAAACGACTTTACTGCCGGCGGGTGGGGTGGCCAATTACACGGCCGGCCAGCCCTTCGATACGGCGCAATTCGACGACGTGTCCCCGACGGACGCGGGCCTGATGGCGGCCTGGAATCACGTCTACCGCTGGCAGTACTACGGCTACCGCGTGAAGGCGCTGGATATGGTGAATGTCCAACCCACCGCCGGCGACAAACCCGGTCAACGGGCGGGTGGGATGGAAGGCGGTGGCACCGCCGAGCGCGCGCTGGTGCAATTCTTTCATCGGGTTTATCTCAGCCACCTCGCGATGCTGCCGACCCACGATTACCGGGTGAACGCCAGCGACAGTCAGCACCGCTACTTCAAAGATTACATTTCTTTTCTCGAGCCCTTCGATGTGGCGGGGACTACTTTTGTGGTCGAGCGGGCGCTGGACGCCAACGAGGAAGACCAGGTGAACACCTATCTGCCCTCGCAGCGACGGGTGCGCCGGGTCTCGGCCAAGGAGCGCGCCGACAACTTCATGGGTTCCAATTACACGCTGGACGACTTCGAAGGTTTTTCTGGCCGGGTGATGGATTACCAGTGGACCTATCGCGGCCAAAAGCAGGTGTTGCATGTGTCTAACTCGCAGGAAAAAACCCTGCGCTTCGGCGGGCCGCACAGCAACATCGCGATCGACCGCTGGCAGGTTCGCAATTGTTTCGTGGTGGAACTCACCCCGCATTGGAAAGGCCACCCCATGGCCACCAAGTACTTGCTCATCGATGAGCAAACCTGGGCGCCCGCCGTGGCGCTGATAATCGACCGTAAGGACCAACTTTGGCGGGTGCTGATGACTCACTATCAGCGGCCTATCCCGGACGCGAGCACGCCGGCGCGGGCGCTCGAAACCTCGCTGGGCGGCTGGCGGGGCAGCGTGTCGCTGGATTTGGGTAATAACAGCACCACGATTGCCCGGGCCACGACCCCCAGCGAATTTCCCACGATGAGCGACCGGGAAATTGAACGGACTTTTAGCCTCTCGCGCCTGACAGAAGGCCGCTGAGCATGCGTGCTACGCTGGCCGTGCCAGTCAACAAGGTGGGAACTCTATGAACCTTATCACCAAGCGCATTGCGCTGGCCGGCGTGCTGGCGGCGCTCATGAGCCCGGCTGCGGCCACTACTTTTGAGGATGTACTGGCGTGGATTGCCGCCCCTAGCCCGGCCGTCCTGCCGGACGCCGGGCGCACCTTGGGTGCCCAGGACGCCGCACTCATCGCCAGCCTGCTGCCGCCTGGTTACGCGCAGGAATACCAATACCCTGACGTAAAGATGGAAATCCAGGCGACCGGCCCTATCCCCCCCCACGAAAGCTATCTCGCGGCGACCCAACAGTTTGCCGGCACGGCCAGCATCGCGGCCGACGGTACACTGCAGAACTTCACGGCCGGCCGGCCCTTTTCGGCCGAGCAAGTTGCGGCGGCAACACCGGCACAGGCCGGGCTGATGCTCGCGTGGAACCGGATCTATCGCTGGCAGTACTTTGGCTGGCGTAACGACGAACTCACCATGAATTACATCAAGCCCGTAGTCGCTGGCGGCCGCGGTACGCTGCACGAGGGGATGCTGGGGGGCGGTCACATTGAGCGTTTCGTGGTGCAGAACTACCAGCGCGTGTACCTCAACCATCTGGCATGGTTGGGGAGCAATAGCTATCGGGCAGATGCCGACGACGCCACCAGCCGGCTGTACAAAGACTATGTGGAATTTCTGGAACCCTTCGATGTGAAGGGCACCAAGTTCGTGGTGGAGCGGCCGCTGGACGCCACCGAGGAAGACCAGGTCAACTCTTATTTACCCTCGCAGCGCCGCGTGCGCAGGCTCTCGGCGCAGGAGCGCGCCGACGCCTATATGGGCACCGATATGACGATGGACGACTTTGAAGGCTTCTCCGGCCGGGTGTTGGATTTCGACTGGAAATTGCTGGGGGAAAAAGACGTCATGGGGGTGGTCGACAGCGTCGCTCCGCTGCCCACGTTCACCGGGCCGCAGAGCCGCGTGCCGCTAGACCGTTGGCAGGTGCGTCGCTGCTATGTGGTGGAGGGCCGGCCCAAATGGTCGGGTCATCCTTATTCCCGAAAAATCTTCTTTTTCGATAAGGAAACCATGGGCTCGTCCGTGGCACTCGCCTTCAACCGGCAGGACGAACTCTGGCGCATGTTTGGCGTGATCTACTACCGGCCGACACCCGACAACGCGACCCCCGCAACCGCCATGGAGACTTCCGTGCCGCGCTGGTCCGCCACCTTTGCTATCGACTCGCTGGCCAATACGTCCACCGTTTCCAGGGCCGATAAACCGACCACCAACCCCTCGATGAACAAACAGCAAATCAAGCGCCGATTTGATGTGTCCTCGTTGACGGAAGGGCGCTGATTTGCCGCGCTATCCGGGTTTGCGCGGCGCGCACCCACCACTACCCGACCGCCGCGCGGCGCGCGCCGCGAGCGTCATTTTCGCGACAGGACACGCGCTATGAATACCACCCGCCCGCTTAGTTTTGGCCTTTGGTACGACTTCCGTAATCCCCCCCAATGGCCGCGCAGCAACGTGGAGATTTATCGCGCCACGTTAGCCCAAATCGTGCGCGCCGAAGAACTGGGTTTCGACGATGTGTGGTTGTCCGAACATCATTTCTGCGATGACAGTTACTCGCCTTCGATGCTCGCCATCGGGTGCGCGATCGCCGCGCTGACCCAGCGTATTCGCATCGGCACCAGCGTGCTGCTGTTGCCGCTCCACGATCCGGTGCGGGTGGCGGAAGATGCGGCCACGCTGGACGTCATTTCGAACGGCCGTTTAGAACTGGGCCTGGGCATCGGCTACAAAGTAGAAGAATTCATTGGTTTTAATGTCGACCCCAAAGAACGCGCCCAGCGCATGGAAGAAGGTCTCGAAATCATCAAACGCCTGTTCGCCGGCGAGCGCTTCAGCTTCCATGGCAAGCATTACACCTACCACGACATCGCGCTGTACCCCGGCCCGGTGCAAAAAGAACCCAAGCTGTGGATCGCCGGCTTTAGCAACGTGGCGGTGCGCCGCGCCGCGCGGGTGGGCTATGGCTATATCGCCACGGGCCCCATCAGTCCCTTTGCGAAACTGTTTTGGGACGAAGTGAAAAATCAGGGCAAAGATCCCAACCAGCACGAAATTGCGGGCGGATATATGTGGCTGCAGGTCGCCAAAGACCCCACTAAACGCTGGCAAGAAGCCAAAGACCATTTGGCCTACCAGCAAAACTGCTACGCCAAATGGTTCAAAGATGCCGGCATGGGTTTTATCCAACCGGTAGAAGCCAACCGCGCCGCGCTAGAGGAAAAAGGTTGCTTCATCGTAGAGCCCGCGCAGGCCATCGAAATGATTAAAGACTATGTGGCGCAGACCGGCACCACGCGCTGGTACACCTGGGCGGTGCCGGCTGGTTTGCATCCTGCCTGGGCGGACGAACATCTGGAATTGATGGCCTCTGAGGTAATCCCGGCTTTTCGTTAAAGCGGGCAGGCTAGCCGGGGCGTGAGGGGGCGTTTTAGCGGCCGGAGCCCGACCCCGCCACGCAAGGGTGCCTTGGGCAATGCACCGCCGGCTGCCGGTGGTACCCTGCGAGCCTAGGGACCGGGCCGAGTAGCCTAGGCTCGCGACAGTTTATGAGTCCCGACGGGCGCTGACCGGGAGCCGCACGTAGCCGTCACCGTCGGGGTAGGCCGAGCAACCCGGGTCCCGCCGTCCCCAGGGAGAAACTTGTGACGCCACCCAAGCCAGGCCCCGCGCCGCCGCCGGATCCAGAGGGTTTAGCCAGCCTGCTGCCGTTGGCCTTGGTCGTGGTGCTAGCCAGCGCCGCGATCGGGCTGACGGGCGGGGCGTTCCGCCTCGCCGTGGGGCAGGTCACCCACTGGATCCTCGCCGCCTACACCAGCGCGCAAGCCGTGGCTGGATGGACCGGCTTTGCCGGGGTGTGGGCGCTGTCCATGACGCTCACCGCACTCCCCTTATGGGGGGTGCTGCGCTTGGCGCCGCAGGCGGCCGGTAGCGGTATCCCACGCGTCGAGTCGCTCTGGTTGGGTGAGTTAGAACCCGCCCACAATTTCTGGCTAATGCCGGTCAAGTTCTTGGGTGGCGTACTGGCGCTGGCGTCCGGTCACGCCTTGGGACGGGAAGGGCCGATGGTGCAAATGGGCGCGACCATCGGCATCTACCTCGGCCGCACGTGCCGCTTGTCGGCGCGCGACGCCCGCCATCTGCTGGCAGCAAGCGCCGGGGCTGGCTTGGCCGTGGCGTTTAGTGCGCCGTTAGGGGGCGTGTTGTTCACGCTGGAGGAACTCACCCGTTCCGCGACGGCCCGGCTGGTTATCGCCAGCGCCTTGGCCTGTGCCGTGGCCGTGGCGGTGGGGCAATTGCTGGTGGGCTCGGCGCCGGTGTTTCAGATCGTGGTGCCGTCCGTGGGGCCGCAGTTCCTCCCCCTTTATGCGGTGTTGGGCATCCTCGCCGGCGGTGTGGGACTGGCCTACAACCGTCTGGTGCTCGTCATGCTCCGGGAGATGACCGCGGTACCGCCCGTGTGGCGCGTGCTGGGCAGCTCACTGCTGCTGGCGCTGGTGATGTGGCAGCTGCCGTTTATCAGCGGTAACGGCGAGACCATCAACCAGTTGGTGCTGGATCACGCTTTTGGCCTCGGCGCCCTCAGCCTGCTGTTGTTGACCCGTTTTTTGTTCGGTCCTTTTAGCTACGCCGTTGGTCTGCCCGGTGGTTTGTTCGCGCCCATGCTGGCGGTGGGCGCGCTGCTGGGCGCTATTTTTGCCGAACTAGGGATGACGCTGTGGCCCGGACTAAAGCTGCCGGTGAGTGCTTTTGCGGTGGTGGGCATGGCGGCGTTTTTTAGCGCCACGGTACGCGCGCCGCTGACGGGCGTGGTGTTGATTATCGAGATGACCGGTGCCAGCAATCTCACGCTACCGCTATTGCTGGCGTGCTTGCCCGCCGCCCTCGTGCCGTTTTGGCTGGGCGACAAGTCCCTCTACGAAGAACTGCGCGAGCGCCAACTCCAAGTGCACCGGGCACGTGTCGCCGAGGGGCTGGCCAGTCAGGGCGGCGCGCTGGGTAGCGCTGGCGGCGAGGGACGATAGTTCGGATCGAAGGGCGGGGGCAAAGGAATCTCGGTGCTGAATTGCGCTTCCTGTTCTTCCAGGGTGCCCGTTAAAGGCGCCACCGCCGCCCCCGGCTCGGTTTCCACTTCGCTGTAGGTGTCCGCCGTCAAACCCGCGCGCGGCAGGCCGCCCGCCAGCACCGCCAACCATAAAATAAAGGGAAACTTGCGCCGCATCTTGAATCTCATCTGCCTGAGGGGGGTAAGCCGGGGACGGTAGGCGGGCCGGTTTAAGCTGTCAACCCGGGCGCGCGCACCGCAGGTGCTCACCCCAGCGCGATCGTTAGGCCCGCCCGCCGGGGCCGGCGATGGCGTAAGCCCAGCCAACCTGCCAGCAGGCCACGCCCCGGTGCACGCGCAGGGCCGACGCGCGGCCGGCGACCCGCGCGTCTGCGCCGAATCTCCGCCCCAGCAGCGGGCGCCGCAGCACGGATTTAGCCGTTGTGTACGCGCGCTGCGGTGGGCGTCCTTCGTTAGGCTCGGCACTACTTCAGGTGTCGTTTACGCGCTGTGCTGGCGGGTGTCCTGTGCTGGTGGTGGGTGTCCCCGCTGTGCGAGTGCGGGTGGTGGGTGTCCCCGCTGTGGTGGTGCTGGTGGCGGGTGTCCTCGCTGTGCTGGTGGGTGTCCCCGCTGTGGTGCTGGTGGGTGTCCCCGCTGTGGTGCTGGTGGGTGTCCCCGCTGTGCTGGTGATGGGTGTCCCCGCTGTGGTGGTGATGGGTGTCCCCGCTGTGGTGCCCGCTGT
>SHZJ01000066.1 GCA_009692365.1 Gammaproteobacteria bacterium | reverse complement strand
TGGTTCAACAACGTTCGCCTTCTCCAGCCCATCGGCTATATCCCACCCGCAGAAGCAGAGGCAAACTACTACAGGAAACTCGCAACGCAGGTCGCCTTGGCGGCCTGACTTAAACCAAACAGCCGCCACCAAAACCGGGGCGGTGCACACGCGCAGCACCGAGCCCAACGGCATTTATGCCGGTAATCCAGCCACCTTCACGCAATGGCGCGCGTTCGTAACCCCGTAGGGGCGACCACTGTAGAGCAGTTCTGGTCATGTGCTTGTCGTAAAAGGCCCCCATCATCGGCATCGAAGGGGCCACCCTCTGCGGGGCAGAACGGCTAGGCCCGCCGTCTAAACCCGCCGCCAGAGAAGCTTTCTTGCGCAACACACAACATCCACAAGCCCCGGCTAATTGGCGGCTGAGCGCCCCGTTTTGGGCGCTGGCTATCAGCGGCGTCCTAGCCGCTGGGTGGTTGTTTCGCGAGGGTCTGGAAAAGATCTATGCCACGTGGTTCGGCGCGCCTGAATATAGCCACGGCATCCTCATCCCTTTCATTACTGCTTATCTCATCTGGCAACGCGCTGAGGATCTTTCGCAGCATAGATTCAGCGGCAGCCTGCTGGCGCTGGCGGTATTAGGGTGCTTGATCGGTTTTTTGCGCTTCAACACCCATCCTGCAGAAATTTTTATGGGTGATACCGGCAGTCAATTTCTGGGATTTTCGCTCGGCATATTTGTCATCCTGAGCGTTTCGCAGCCTAATTTTTCGATTAGCCAGTGCACGCCGCTGCTCCTGTTGGGCGTGCCAATTCTGGATACCCTCACCGTGATGTTCGTGCGGATCCGCGCGGGACACTCACCTTTCCGACCCGACAAGAATCACCTGCATCATAAATTACTGGCTTACGGCTTGGACCACCATGAGGCGGTGCTGTACATCTATGTGGTGCAAGCGCTCATGGTCTGCGCCGGCGTGCTGCTGCGGGCCGAGTCATCCGGGGTCAATGCGCTGATGTTCTGCGCGACGATTGCTGCGGGCCTCCTGGCGCTCCGCGTTATCGTTCCCCAACGGCTTGCTGCGCACCGCCCGCCTGCGCAGCGTAGCGGCGTTTCTCGCCTGACCCGGTGGATCGATGGCTGCCACCGCTCAGAGATGTTGAGGCGTTGTCCACTAGTGCTTTTGGGCGCCGGTGTGCCCCTGTACCTGCTGTGGTCGGCGCAACACATCGAAACCTTACCGCCCACGGCCCAGGCCATCGGAGGCGGGCTGTGGGCCCTGAGTCTGATAATTTTGCTGAGGTTGGGCAACCAAGCAGCTTTCCATGCGCTCGAGCGGCTGGCCCTGTGGGGCGGCATCAGCGCCGTTGTTTACCATTCGGTGTTCGGTAGCCGCTACGCCGGCACCGTGGCAGTGGGCGAATATTGGTTTCTGGGCGTCCTAATCGCGGCCATCATTTTGGTCGGTCGCTATGCGCAGCCGCGTTTATTCGCCGTGACTACGATGGATTTTCTGGTGATTTTTGCCGTACTGGGGGTGCCTAGTTTGTTGGGCCAAGGGATGTTGATCGCCGACTTGGGGCAGGTTGCTGTGAAATCGGTAATTTTGTCCTACGCGCTGGCGCTCCTGATCCTCCATGCGGCCGGCCGCGCATTCTGGATACGCGTCGGTAACGTCGCCGTGCTGAGTATTTTTTTTGGTCCGAGCGTCTTGTCCTAGCGCGGTGCGCGCAGGGTGGTTTACGCTAGATTGTCGCTTGGGCCTAGAACAGACTGCCAACAACGCAGGCGCCCCGGCGTCTGTCCACCCCACCCCTGAATGACCTTAATGCTCGACATAACCGAACCTCAATCTGGAATGGACCATGCGATTTAAATTTTTTGCGCTCCTCGTGATGGGTGTGGCCTTGGCGGCTTGTGGTGGTGCTGCGGACACCAAGAGCACCTACATGAAAAAAGCGCAGGCGCTGTTTGATGAAGGTAATTTCGACGAGGCCCGACTGGAGTTCCGCAACGCGCTACAGATCGACCCTAAAGATGTGCCGGCCCGTTTCATGTTGGCGAAAACTCTGGAAAAACTGCAGGACTGGCGGGGTGCAGCCGGTTCTTATCTGGCTGTGATCGAGGCCGATCCGAAGCATCGCGAAGCCCTCGCGCGGATGGGGCAGTTGTATTTGCTGGGTAATAACCCCGCCGAAGCCCACAAGCTCGCGGATAAATTACTGGCGCTCAACCCGCAAGACGCCGATGGACTGGTCATCAGTGGGGCCATCAAGGCGCTGGATAAAAATTTGGAAGGCGCGCTAAAAGACACCCAGTTAGCGCTGCAAACCGAGCCGGGAAATGTGAACGCGGCGGCGCTGCTGGCGTCGATAAAATTGCAACAGGGACAGCCGGAAGCAGCCATCCGCGCGCTGCAAACGGCAGCGACACAAAACCCGGACAGCATCGCGGTGCAGGCACTGCTAGCGCGGGTTTATGCGCCGCTGGGTCGTAACGACGAGGCTGAACAAGCCTTGCGAAAAATTGCGGCCAAAGAGCCCAAGGTTCTGGGCCACCGACTCCGAGTAGCCCAGTTGCTCGCGCAGCAGAAAAAAACTGACGCCACCGAAGCCGTCCTCAAACTCGCCGTCGAGGAAATCTCCGGTGAAGATAAAGACGCGACCCAGGCACGCTTGAGCCTGATTGAGTTTCAGGCCCGGGCGCGCGATCCAAAAACGGCTCTGGCGGCGCTGGAAAAAATGGTCGCAGCT
Organism: Gammaproteobacteria bacterium; assembly: GCA_009692365.1. Taxonomy (GTDB): domain Bacteria; phylum Pseudomonadota; class Gammaproteobacteria. The sequence continues at coordinate 10,470 of SHZJ01000066.1, read as the reverse complement.
GAGCCCGATAACGACGAGTTGCGCGTGGGTCTGGCCAAACTCCATGAAGCCTCGGCGCAGCCTGCCGCGGCGATCAAAGCTTATGACGAAATTATCGCGCGCCAAAAGGACCCCAAAAATCCAGTCGCACTCGCCGCGAAAACCCGCAAGGCGATGGTTTTGGCCAGCACGGGCGAGCGCGCCGCGTCCAAGGCACTCGTCGACGAAGTTTTAAAGGACAATCCAAACGCCACGGACGCGCTAATTTTGCGGGGATCGATTTTAGTCGCCGACGGGAATGCGAACGCGGCGATTCTCGACTACCGAACGGCGCTCAAAGATGCGCCCCAGAACACCGAAATTGCGCGCTTGCTGGCACGCGCGCACGGCGCCAACAATGAACCGCAACTGGCGCTGGACGTCCTCAAAGAGGCGGTCAAAAATCATCCCAACGAAATCTCGCTTAAGACCGAACTCGCCAAGCTCCACGCACAGCAGAATGACCTCGACGCCGCAGTACAGCAGTTGGACGAGATTTTAAAAATTGAGCCGGCTAACCGGGCTGCGCTGGAGAGCAAATTCAAGGTCTTCGTGGCACAAAAAAATTGGCCGCGGGCGCTGGCGGTAGCGGATGTTCTGAAAGCCGTGCGGCCGAAAGACCCCTTGGGTTTCTACTACGCGGGGCTGGTATTTCAAGGGCAGAAAAAACTGCCAGAGAGCATCGAACAATTTGAGTCCGCCTTGGCGCTGGACCCAAATTCTGGGGGACCACTCTCCCAATTGATCAAGAGTCAGTTGGCGTTGGGGAAGCCGACAATTGCTGAAAAGCGTTTGCGCGAGGCGCTAGAACAGAACCCCAAAAATTTTGCGGCCGCGAATCTGGCCGGTGAACTGGCGCTGAGCACTAAGCGCTATGCCGAGGCCCAACAATACTTCGAGACCGCCATCAAACTGAACGAGAAATGGGCGGTCCCCTATCGAAACCTCGCCGTCGCGCAGCGCGCGCAGGACCAGGACGCCGCTGCGGTGGCCACCTTGGAGCAGGGCCTCGAAAAAAACCAAGGTTCCCCGCTGTTAGTGACTGCCCTCGCGGGCTATTACGAAACGACAGGGCAGTTCGATAAGGCCATCGCGCAGTACGAAAAAATGCTCAAAGACCAACCCGACTCGCTGCTGGCGGTGAACAATCTGGCCATGTTCTTAGCCGAATACAGCACCGATGAGGCGAGCCAGAAACGCGCGCTGGCATTGACGGTGGCGCTGCAGAAGGTCCCTGAGCCGGCCTATTTGGACACCATCGGTTGGGTCGAGTACAAGAATCATAATTTTCAACGCGCGGTAGATTTTCTGGAGCAAGCCAGCAAGGGTGCGCCCAAGGCCGCCTTGATTCACTATCATTTAGGCATGGCTTACCTCGGCTTGGGGAAGCCCGTACTGGCCAAGAAAAACCTCAAAGAGGCGTTGGAGGGTGAAGGTAATTTTCGCGGTAAGAAAGAAGCCCAAGACGCCCTGGCAAAATTGTAAAGCAGGGCGATCGTCAGGCCTGCCGGTGCTCACATGGCCCGCCCAAGGGCGCTGTCAGCGCAGGACCTCGGCGAGGTCGCGCCGCGCGCCGCGGCCGGCAGCGGGCGGCCGCGGCGCGTCCAAGCATGCTGGCTAAGCGCGCTAGCTGCTGGCTCGGGATCCTGCTCGCCCTAGGCGCCGAGCAAACCGCGGCAGCACCGTTCGACCTACGTGGCGCGGTGAGCGTGCAGTCGCGGACCTTTTGGGAGTCGGCGCAATTTGCCGGCCAGCGTAGCGTGGACGGCTCCCTGAGTGCGCAACCCGAAGTCAGTGTCGAGTGGTCCGAAGGGCGAGACCAACTCCTGTTCACGCCCTTTGTGCGGCTAGACTCCGCCGATACCCAGCGCACGCACTGGGACCTGCGCGACCTTAATTGGCAGCATGTGAGCGAGGCCTGGGAGTTGACCCTCGGCGTCCAGCGGGTGTTTTGGGGGGTGGTGGAATCGAATCATCTGGTGGACATCATCAACCAAATCGATTTGGTGGAAGATCCCGACGGCGAAGAAAAACTGGGCCAACCCATGGCGATGCTGGCGCTGATCAAACCCTGGGGCACGCTGGATTTTATCGTCATGCCGTGGTTTCGCGAGCGCACCTTCCCTGGCACCCACGGACGCCTGCGCATGAATCCACCCGTGGACACCGACCGACCCCGCTATGAGTCCGCGGCCGGCGCGCACCACGTGGACTTTGCCGTGCGCTATTCCCGGAGCACTGGCGCGATGGATTTCAACCTGTACCAGTTCAGGGGCACTAGCCGGGAGCCAGAATTTGGGCCGCTGATGAGGGGAGGGCGGGTCCGGGCTTTGCAGCCCATCTATCCGCAAATCGATCAAACGGGGCTGGACGCGTTGTGGGTATGGAACAGTTGGTTGTTTAAGCTCGAGGCCCTGCATCGCACCGGTTTCGGCGCGGGCTACGTGGCGGCGGTGGCGGGCAGCGAATATACCTTGGTGGGGGTAGGGGATACGGCCATGGATTTGGGGCTGATTCTGGAACTGCACTACGACCAGCGGGCGGCGCTCGCGACCACGCCGTTTAATCGCGATGTATTCACCGGCCTGCGGCTGGTGCTCAACGATGCGGCGGGCTCTTCGGTGCTGGTGGGCGAACTGGTGGATCTCTACGGGGCGGGCCATTTATTTTATCTGGAGGCCGAGCGGCGTCTGGGCGACCGGTGGCGGCTCAAGGTGGATTTACGGCTTTTCGGCAGCCACACCCCGGCCGATCCGCTGTTTTATTTCGATCGGGATGATTATTTGGGCCTAGAATGCGGCCGTTTCTTCTGAGCGTGCCGAGCACGGGTTCCCGCCCGCGCAGAAGCCCGCTAATCTTTCCTGCTTAGCCGCACCCGACGCAGGCCCATGACCGAAAAAAATCACCGCCCCGAAGACCGCCATCTCGCCAGCCTGTTCGCGAATAACCGCCTGTGGTCCGCCTCGCGCATCCGCCAAGATCCGAAATTCTTTTCCCGCCTGGCCTCGCAACAGGCGCCGGCGTATTTGTGGATCGGGTGTTCGGACAGCCGCGTGCCGGCCAACGAAATTATTGGACTGGAGCCGGGCGAGGTTTTTGTCCATCGCAATGTGGCCAATCTGGTTTTGCATTCCGACATGAACTGTCTGTCGGTGCTGCAGTACGCCGTGGAGGTGCTAAACGTCAGCGATGTGATCGTCTGCGGACATTACGGCTGTGGCGGCGTGTCCACGGCGGTCGAGCCGCGTTCGCGCGGACTCATTTCAAATTGGCTGCGACCTATCCGCGAACTGGCCGAACTGAACGCCGTCGAATTGGCGAGTTTGGATGGGCACGCGCGTAACGACCGGCTGTGCGAGTTGAACGTCATCCGGCAAGTTCACAACGTCGCCAATACCACCATCGTGCAGGACGCCTGGCACCGGGGGCAGACTTTGGCCGTCCACGGCTTGTGCTATGGGGTGGGTGATGGCTTGCTGCGCGACCTCGAGGTGACGCTGCATGGGGAAGACGGTAAAAACTAGCCGGCGCTTAAACACGTTGTTGGGCTGGCTAAAGTCGCCCGCGGCAAGGCTCTCCCGTTAATTTTACATAATACACATTATGCGCAATTAGACAGGCCGCGCAGGGCGCTCACTCGCCCAACGGTAGCTCGGTTCGAGACACCACGGGCTTCAGGGCAAAGCTGGTCTGGATATTGGCAATGCCCGGCACGCGGGTGAGTTTGTCGACCAGAAACCGCTCGTAGGCTTCCAGGCTCGGCACCACCACGCGCAGCAGATAGTCAGAGCTGCCGGTCATCAGATAACACTCCATGATTTCCGGGAAGGACGCCACGCGCTGCTGAAAGGCTTCCAAGGAATCCAGTTCCTGCGAGCGCAGCGAGACATTGATGAACGCGCTGATAGGCAGGCCCACCGCCTTGGCGTCCACGATGGCCACATAGCGGCGAATGATCCCGGATTCTTCCAGCGCGCGCACCCGCCGCAGACACGGCGAGGCCGAGAGTCCCACCCGTTCGGCCAGCTCCAGATTGGTCAGACGGCCGTCGTTCTGGAGCTGGTGCAAAATTCGATAGTCGGTGCGGTCGATGCTTGGGGTTGGCATTTAAAGTCCTTAAATGAGTTTTATGGGGCTATGGATTGCGCAATAATCCCACTAAAAGGTGTATTAGGTCATTCATTGCGGAGACCAGTTCGTATACTAAAAGCCCCCCAGTCGCTGGTATTCCCCCATGACCGCCGCCGAACTACTGGCCGAAACGGCCGAATTTATCGCCGCTGAAAAATCCGACTGGACCGAAGCCCTCGACGAAATTCACGCGGACTACGGTGCCCCCGGGATCCGGGAAATTGTCCGGATTGTTCAGGAACGGGCCTTGAGTCTGGGCGTGAAGCTCAACGAGGCCACGCTGAACACGCCCTACGTCAACACCCTCTCCGTGCTGGAGCAGCCCCCCTACCCCGGCGATATCGAGTTGGAGCGGACGCTAGAAAACATCATTCGCTGGAATGCCATGGCCATGGTGTTGCAGGCGGCAGACACCAATGAGGGGGTGGGCGGGCACATCGCCACCTACGCTTCCGCGGCGACCTTACTGGAGGTTGGGTTTAATCATTTTTTTCGCGGACGCACGGTCGACTATGGGGGTGATCTGGTGATTCCGCAGCCCCACGCGGCCCCCGGCATCTACGCCCGGGCGTTTGTGGAAGGCCGCTTAGCCGCCACCCAGTTGGCCAATTTTCGGCGCCAGCAACAACCCGGCGGCGGCTTGAGTTCCTATCCCCATCCCCGGCTCATGCCGGACTTTTGGCAAATCCCCTGTGCCTCCATGGGGCTGTCGACGCCCTCGGCCATTTATCAGGCCCGGTTTGCCAAATATCTGGAAAACCGCGGTCTCAAGCCGCGTAACGGCGGCAAGGTGTGGTGCTTCATCGGGGACGGCGAGGCCGACGAGCCCGAAGTGCTGGGCACGGTGAGCATTGCCGCGCGCGAGCGTCTGGACAACCTCGTGCTGGTGGTGAACTGCAACCTCCAGCGCTTGGATGGGCCGGTGCGCGGCAACGGCAAAATTATCCAGGAACTAGAGCGACGTTTCCGCGGCGCCGACTGGAACGTGATCAAAGTGATTTGGGGCAGCGGCTGGGACCTGCTGCTCGCCCAAGATACCGAGGGCGTGCTCCGGCGGCGCATGGAAGAGGCGGTGGACGGCGATTACCAGTACTACTCCGTGTTATCGGGCGACCGTCAGCGCGAGCACTGGGTGGAGAACAATCCGGCCTTGGCGAAAATGATGAACTCGCTCAGCGACGATGAAATTCGTCTCATCAAACGCGGGGGGCAGGATGTGAAGAAAATCTTTGCCGCCTATACCAAGGCCTTAGAAGCGGTCGACCAGCCCACCGTCATTCTCATCAAGACCGTGAAGGGCGACGGCATGGGCGCCATCCAGGGGCACAATACGGTCCATCAGAAGAAGAATTTAAAGGCCGAGGAGCGCGTGCGCTGCGGGCGTGATTACGGCATCCCGCTCGCCGACGAGGCGCTGGCGGCGGCGGCTTTCTACCGGCCCGAGCCTGGTAGTCCTGAACTCACCTACCTCGCCGCCCGGCGCGCGGCGTTGGGCGGCCCATTGCCCATCCGGGCGGTGAATTGTCCAGCGTTGCGCCCGCCGCCGGTGGCAAGTTTTGAAGAATTTTTCCAAGGCTCGGGCACGCGCAGTGCGTCCACCACGATGGTCGCCGTGCGGCTGCTGATGCGCTTGCTGAAAGATCCCGACATCGGTCCCTACATCGTGCCCATCGTGCCGGATGAAGCGCGCACTTTCGGCATGGATTCGCTGTTTAAAGTCGCCGGCATTTATGCCCCAGACGGCCAGCACTACACGCCGGTCGATGCGGGCACCCTCCTCCCCTATAAAGAATCTGCCGATGGGCAAATTCTGCAGGAAGGCATTTGCGAAACGGGCGCGATGGCGTCTTTTCTGGCCGCCGGCACGGCCTACGCCATGCACGGCATTCCCATGATCCCGTTTTATTTTTTCTATTCGATTTTTGGTTTCCAGCGGGTGGGCGACATGATCTGGGCCTGCGGCGACAGCCTGGCGCGGGGTTTTTTGATGGGCGGCACCGCCGGGCGCACGACCCTGAACGGCGAAGGCTTGCAGCATCAAGATGGCCATTCGCCGCTGATTGCCAGCACCGTGCCCAACCTGCTCACCTATGATCCGGCGTTTGCTTTTGAACTGGCGATCATCATCCGCGAGGGCATTCGTCGGATGTATGAAGCCCAAGAGCCGGTGTTCTACTACCTCACCGTTTACAACGAAAACTATGCCATGCCGCCGATGCCGCCGGGCGTGGAAGCCGGGGTGCTGAAGGGGCTTTATTGCTACGCGCGCTGGGGCGAAGGCTTGGGTCGCCCGCTGGTGAACCTGCTCAGCAGCGGCAGCATTCTGCAGCAGGCGCTGCGCGCAGCCGAGGACTTACACGCGCAGGGTTATGCGGTGAACGTGTGGAGCGCCACCAGTGTGAACGAACTCTACCGCGACGCCCTGGAGGTCGAGCGCTGGAACCGTCTACATCCGCTGGCCACGCCGCGCAGCCCCTACCTCACCGAGTGTTTGACACCCGCGGGCGGAGTTTTTGTGGCGGTGTCGGATTACCAAAAAGCGCAGGCAGATTTGCTCACCCGCTGGATTCCCGGCCGGTTTACCACGCTGGGTACCGATGGCTATGGCTTGAGCGATTCGCGCGCCGCACTGCGGGATTATTTCGAAATTAGCCCGCGCCATATCGTGTTGGCGGCGCTCGCTTTGCTGGTCCAGGACGGCGCGCTGCCCAACACCGTGGTCGCAGATTATTTGCACCGCACCGACATCGATACGGAGGGGGTGGCACCGCAGTCGCGGTGATTGGGCATGCGGGTTGCCGGCGCGCCACCAGGAGATCCCCAGTGCGGGGCGGAGTCTTTCGCCGAGGCGCGCCGTGGTTTGGCTAAACATTAAGGCCAATAAAAAACCCCCCGCAAGCGCTTAAATAAAACCCGCTAGCCGCGTGGCTAGCGGGCCTGCGTCGCGGGGGCTGGGTCCGTTGCGCACCCCGCGGGGTGCGGCGGTTTGCGTGACGCGGCCGCAATTGGCTACCCTCGTGTAGTCCGTCCCTTACATCTTATCCGCAGGAGCCATCTTCATGGATGCCGAAGCCCTCAAAGCCCTCCAAGCCCCGATCAAAGCCCAATATCGCGAGGAACCTGCGCGCGCCTTGGTGACGCTGCGGGCGCAATCTAACGGCGCGGACGGGGTGGCCTGCAAACTGTCCACCGCGCAGGGGATGGTGGAAGCCGGGTTGCATCCGGCCACTGGTGGCAGCGGCAGCCAAGCGTGTTCCGGGGATATGCTGCTCGAAGCGCTAGTGGCTTGTGCCGGTGTGACCCTGCAAGCGGTGGCCACGGCATTCGGCGTGACCTTGCAGAAGTCTTGGGTGCGGGCGGAAGGCGATCTCGATTTTCGTGGCACGCTCGGGGTGGCCAAAGATGCCCCGGTGGGTTTTCGGGATATTCGGCTTAGCTTTGAGATTGCGGGCGATGCCAGCGCAGAAACCTTGGCAAAAATTGTGAGTACGACCGAACGCTACTGCGTGGTGCTGCAAACGCTAGAGCAGCGCCCCAACATCAGCCTGAGCGCGACCTACGTTTGAGCAAACCCCGCGCGCGGGCGTCGCCGGTGCGCGCAGGGGATTAGCCTCGGTCCGAGTGCGAACATCGTTTGAGCAAACCCCGTGGGGCTGCCGTGCGCGGCGGCGCCGGTGCGCGAACGGGATCAACAGCAGCCTGAGTGCGAACACCGTTTAAGCACCCCGCGGATTGCCGCGCACGACATCGCCGGTGCGCGGACCCGCCGTGCGCAGGCGGGCTAACCCTCACCCTTCATCAAATTAGCCACCCACTGCTCCATGCTGATCAACCCGCCCGCGCCAGCGGCCCGGCCGTGGTCCTTTTTGGGCAACACGCTCTGTAGCGCGTCGATGCGCTTCCACTGTGCGTAAGGCGTTTCCGCCTGCGCTACCGGCACCGCAGCAGACTGCGCCACGCGCTGCATTTTGTGGAGGTAACGCGGACAGTTAACAATGACGTGGGTCACGGCCACCCGCACGATGAGCTCGGCCTCGGGGTAATCGGCCAGCAGGGGATCCTCGGCGCTGAGCGTGGCGCAACCCTGTACGCGCAGGCGATTGGGCGTTTCGAAATCCAGAAACAACAGCCCTACGTGCGCGGTTGCTTGCAGATTGCCCATAGAGTGGTAGCGCCCATTGCCGTCGTAGCTTGGAAATACGATCGTTTTGGGATCGATAACCCGCACAAAACCCGGCGCCCCGCCCTTGTACTGGCACTGCGGCCGGCCTTCTAAATCCACCGTGGCCAGCCAAAACATGTCGCGCGCCTCGATGAAGGCCTGCTGCTGCGGGCGGACTTCGTCGGCGTCCATTTTCTCGAGCAAATTGGCCAGCCGCTGGGTATCAAATTGCTCGTGCAACGCCCGGTGGGTATCGCCGTACAGGCTCATATTGGGATCCTCGATGGGGGTACGTTAAAGGGGCCAGGGGCATGGCGCCCGCCGCTGGCCGGTTGAGGTCGCGATTTTCTCGGTGTCGCGGGTGCCGTGGCGGGGTGAGTTCTAAGCTGCCCCGGCGCGCTCCTTTTGAGCGGCCGGCCTGCAGGCGCCGGCGACGTTTGCTTACGGTGCGCGGCCCGTGCTCAAGGGCTACCCACCAGGCCTGTCACCACCTGGTGTTGGTGCCGCAGCGCCACTTCGTGGTCATGAAAATGTAGTTCTTTGATGACGCCGGCATCGAAGGAACTCTGGATCCCTTCCATCGTGCTGATGTCCTCCAGAATCGTGTTGCGCAGTTCGATCATCGCGTACTCCTGGGCAAAGCGTTGCGCCCCATTCAGGGCGGCCGGGTAGTAGCCTTTGAGGTTGTACTGCGTCTGGTTGGCCGACAGCGGCCACATCTGGTGGACAAAGAACATCCCCTCGGAAACAACGACGAGGAAATTTGGGAACACGACGTTCACATCGACTGACCAGTTGGGTGACTTGGCCGGGTTCACGCCGGGCGGCAGATTGGATTGCCCGCTGAAGCGACCACCCACAATCGTCGGACCCGAGGCGTGGGCATAAGCGAGGCCCTGTACCGGCGGGGCGACGTATTCCTTGTCGCCCCACACGGACGCCGTGCGATGCGGACCATAAGCCACGAAGTCCACCAGATGACCAAACGGATTGCGCGGACCGGCCAGCGTCGGGCGCACCGAATCCTTGTGCAGAAATGGCACGTGCAGGGTTTCCGGGAAAGCGTCGATGGCGACTTTCCAGTTCACATTCAGGATGGCTTGGAAGTGGTATCGGTCGGTACCTTTGGCAAATGGATAGCCGCTCATCGCCGCCCCCCAACCACCGAGGAACTCCTTGAGCGACTGCGCGGGCTGGTCCTGGGGATGGATGAAGATAAAACCTTCCCAAGTTTCGCAGGGCACGGCATGCAAGCCCAGCTTGCCCTGGTCGAGATCAAAATAGCCCGCCGCATCCGGCACGCCAACCAGTACGCCTTCGGTGTTGTAGCTCCAGGCATGGAAGGGACAAATGAAACGCTGGGCACAGCCCTGTTCGGCCACGACCACCTTTGCGCCACGATGCGAACAGACGTTGTCGAACGCCCGGATTTGCTGGTCTTTACCGCGGATGATAATGACCGAGCGTTTGAGCGTCGGCAGTTCTTTGACGAAGTAATCGCCGGGATTCGGGATTTCACTTTCCCGAATCGTCCACAGCCACGTTTTTTTGAAAATGATCTCGACTTCTTTTTCGAAAAACGCTTGGTCATAGTAGGGGACAGTGGACACCGGGCCTTTGCCCAGTTCCGGATATTTATCGGTGAGGTTCCGGCCTGGCATTGCGCGGTGGGTCATGCTTGCTTCCTTGATTTGGTCGCCCGCTGCGGGATGGGTTTAAACCCGTCCAAGCTCGACGATGAGCCGCAGCCGGCGCGAGTCCATGCCCATAGCGCCGTCTGGTCGGCCATACCACTCGATCGCGGGCGAGACTTCGGCCAGCGTCAACAGCAGCCGCAGCAGGGTGGCGTCCGTGGTTGTCAGTGCCTCAAGGGTAATCGCCTGCAAGTAGGCGAGCGCGCTGGCGGCACGCGGTTCGAGTTGGTCGTAGAAGGCCCGCAGGGTTTCAATCGTGCTCGTGAGGCGCTTGTCTGCACGCGCAGCGGAGGTGGCAATCGCCCACTCGTCCACCAGGCCATCGAGGTCGTGAAATTCAACGGGTAAGCGGTCTGGCGACATCCTGTAGCTCCTGCGCGTTGCGCGACGCCCGGGCATTGTAACGAACACGAGGGCGCGCAGGCGGGACCCCCGCCGAGGCTGTGCCACGCCCTCGCCGCGCGC
>SHZJ01000021.1 GCA_009692365.1 Gammaproteobacteria bacterium | reverse complement strand
TGATGGAGTTGGTCTGCGACGCCCAAGGCAATGCCGCGCCGCGCTTAGCCGACCTTAAATTCACCCCCGAGGAAGCCCGTCGCTACCACGCCACGCTAATCCTCGAGGTTGTGCGCATGCTGGTAGCGGGGCTGGTGCATGGGGATTTAGGGGAATTCAATATTCTGCTGGGCGCCGATGGCCCGGTCATCATCGATCTCCCACAAGCGGTAGACGCTGCCGGCAATCAGCACGCCGCGGGTTTGCTGGCGCGCGACGTGGCCAACCTACGCCATTATTTTGGGCGCTTCGCCCCCGAGTTACTCACCACGGACTACGGCCGCGAGCTGTGGGCGGTATACGAAACAGGTCTCCTGCGCGTCGACAGCAAGCTGACTGGTCACTTCGAGGAGTCCGACCTGCCGGTCGATTTGGAGCAGATGCTGGCGGTGATCGAAGACGCCAAAGAAGACGAAGCCGAGCGCCGGCTCAGGCTGCAGGAGCGCGGCTAGCCTGCCCACGGACACCCCCACGGTGCTGGCTCAAACGCGCGCTTGGGTAGAGCGGGCGGTGATTGGGCTAAACCTGTGCCCGTTCGCCAAAGGCCCGCAGGTGCGCGGTTTGGTGCGCTATGTGGTGAGCACCGCCACCGATAACGCCGAGCTGCAGGCAGCGCTGCGCGAAGAACTCACCTATCTAGCCAACACCAGCCCCGCGCAAGTCGAAACCACACTGCTCATCCACCCGCAGGTGCTGCGCGATTTTTTGGATTACAACGATTTTTTAGAGCTGGCTGACGACACCATCGCAGCCCTCGATTTAACCGGCGTGCTGCAGGTGGCGAGCTTTCACCCGGACTACCAGTTTGCCGGCACCGCGAGCCACGACATCACCAACGCGACCAATCGCGCGCCGTGGCCCACGCTCCATCTGCTGCGCGAAGCCAGTATTGAACACGCGCTGGCGGCTTTCCCGGAGCCCGAGGCAATTTATACCAATAATCTGGCGACCCTCGAACGCCTAGGCCCGGCGGGTTGGGCCGCGCTCCAGCAGCAGTGTCGCGCCGACGTCGAAGCAGCCATCGCCGCCAGACCACCCGCCCCTACCCAGCCTGCTTAACGGGGCCAAACGCCGTGGCGGCGCGCCGCGTAGCGCGCAGGCTGGGGCGACAACTCAGCGGTTGGGGAACAACAGCTCGTCTTGCAAACGCGCAGGACTGGGAAACGCACGTTTGGAATGCGTGAGCCCCAACTCCAGCAACATTTCGCAGACCTTGTACGCCAACAAGCCCGGATTGATCACCGGCACCCCCAAGCACGCAGCAAGATAGGCGTGGGATTGGTGCATGGTGGTGGAGCCCAACACGATGACATCCGCGCCGTCCTCGTCGATCGCGGCGCGTGCGGCGGCTTCAAGTTTGGCAAACACCACGGCCTCCTTGCCTTCGAGCAAATCTTGGAGGTCGGGACGGGTATCGATGTGACGCACCGAAGCCAAGCGCGCGCCTAAGCCATATTCCTTGATGGTCTTCTCATACAGCGCCAACCATGGCTGCCACATGGTGATGATGGAAAAACGGTGGCCCAGCAAACACGCGTGATGGTAGGCCGTCTGCGCGGGGGCGATCACCGGAATGCTCAGGCGCGAGCGCAACGCGTAGAGGGCCGAATCGCTCATCGTATTGATGCACACGGCAGCGCAGCCCTCGGCTTCGGCGCGTAGCCCGGCCTCCAAACAAATCGACTCCATCACGTACAGGTCGTAATAGCTGTCCGCGAAGCTCACCAAGCCGCTGGAACCCACGAACTCTACCTCAAAATCGGCTCGGTGCACCAAGGCGGGCGGCACTTGCGATTGGATCAGCGCGCGGGTGTGAGCGCTCATCGGCACGGGGAAAATCATGCGTATTTTGCGTGGCATAGTGGGGTCCTGCGGGTTTTGTTCTGGGGCGAGGTCGCGCGCGCGGCGCCGTCTTCGAGCTTATAGTCGAGGCTGAGGCAATCCGCGCGGCGGGCGTCATGTGGCGGGCACCAGACCCGCGAGTTCACACAGCCGCAGCGCTAAATCTTCCACCGCCAAATCGTGCTGCACGCCACGCGGATGCGCGCCCTCGGTGCGCCAAAGGCAGTAATCGGTACGCCCCTGCGGGCTGCCCAGCTCGGCATAGACCTCGGACATGAGCGGCACGTGGTCACCGTACCAGCACAAACACCCGGGCCGCGTGGCGGCGGCCAATTGCCCGCGCAGCTCGCCCAGCATGCGGTCGGCGTTGCGCAGATGCCGCAGATACACCGAGAGTTCCGCACAAGCCGCCGGTGGTGGGCTGGTGTACAAAGCGGGCAGCTCGTCGGCTGGCACACGCTCAAGATGGAGCGGGCCGTGGTTTTCCATCGTGATGGCAAAAATAAACAATGGCTGGGGGTGGTCTTGCGCCAGCAGCGGGCCGATTTTTTCGGCCAGTGCCCAGTCACCCACGTACGGCCCGGCGTGGTCTTGGTCCGAGAACGCCCGAATATCAATAAATGAATCAAAGCCTAACTGCGGAAAAAGCACGTCGCGCGCATAGAAACTCCCCCAGTACGGATGGAGACACACCGTGCGGTAACCCGCGTTTTTCAGCGTCCCGACCAGCTGCGGCAAACCCTGCCACGCCAACCGCTGATAGGGTTGAAACTGATGTACGCCTTGGGCGACCGCGCTAAGTCCCCACAGAAATGCAAACTCCGTGCGCACGGTGTTAGCGCCCCACGCCGGCACCCGCAGCCGGCCGTAGCTCAGGGCATCGGCACAGGCTGCATCGAACTCGGCCAACACCTCGGGGCGAATGCCACCCGCCAGTTCGCGCACATCAAAAAACGATTCGCTCTGCACCACCAGCAGATGCGGCAACGCCGCCGGGGTCAAGGTGCTGCCCGCCAGCCCTGCCAGCGGTGCGGCCACCACCACGGGTTGGCGCGCAGCGCGGGCGTAATGCCACAAATAGGACAGCAAGCCCAGATGAGCGAGGTCGTGGGCGGCAATATAGCGATGCGCGCGCGGCGGACGGCGCCCTAGCCACACCAACCCACCCGCCAGAAGAAACAGCCCGCAAGCGCCGTAGCACAGGCTCAGCGGCGCATAACGGGCCACCAACCAAGACTCCAAACGCACGCACAACGCCAGCCCCACCAGCACCCCCGCGCAGGCCAACACGGTGGGAAAATTCACCCGTAAAAACGGCAGATACAGCCGCGGATACCGCATGGCGTCGGTGAAATATTCGAAATCGTGGACCGTAAAAGGCTCGCGCAGCGAACCATATTTGGCGTTGCTCACCACGACCACCGCCAGCAGCCCAATCAGCGCTATCACCAGCGCCAGCCACGGCCGGCCCAAGAGCAACAGCAACCCACCTTGCCAGGCTAGCCACAGGCCGGTGTGCAGCGCGAGGGTGGCGGGCGGGCGCCGCCAGGGCAGCACCAGCCCCGGTGCCAACAGTTGCTCTAGCCCCAAGGCCAGCACCACCCCCAGCAACAGCGCCGGCGACACGGCGCGCAGCAGGGTCTCAGGGGCCATAGCGCAGCAGCCGCAGGATTCGCCCGGACACCGCTGCCGGCAACACCGCCAGCCACCAACACCCAAACGCCAACAACCACGGAAAACTAATGCGCGCGCGATTGGCCGCCAGCCCGCGCCGAATAAGCCGCGCCGCCCGCGCTGTCGACCACACGAAGGGCTTGGGGCCGGGCATCGCGCGACACATGGCCGAATCCACATAGCCCGGCATTACCACATTCACCCAGATCCCCAGCGGGGCAAGACCGCCGCGCAAGGCCTCGCCATAAGCCTTGAGCGCGGCCTTGCTCGCGCTATAGGCGGGTGTCAACGGCAGGCCGTGGTAAGCGGCCAGCGAACTCAGCAGCGCGATCTGCCCGCGGCCCCGGCGGCGCATTTCGGGCAGCACCGCCTCCACGCTCGCCATGGCCGCCACCACGTTGACCTCGAGCAAACATGCCACGTCTGCCCAGCGCTCGCTCTCACCCGCCGGCCCGATACTGTTATTGACCCCGGCGCACACGATCAGGAGTTCGGGTGCTTCGCGCCGGGCGACCTCGCGCACCCATTGGTGGTAGGCCGTGCCGGAGCTGGCGTCCACGGTATGACTGACCACCCGCGCACCCAGGGCGCGACACGCCTCTGCCAGCGCCCACAGCACTGCGGCGTTACGTCCCTGCAAAATCAGCGTCACGCCGGGTGCGGCGTATTCACGGGCCAACGCGCTGCCCAAACCACCGGTGGCCCCGGTGATGAGCACGCTGCGCGGCGCGCTACCGCTCATGGGGCACCGTGGGGCGGCGTGCTGGCCAGCAGTTCGTCTAGCCGTGCGCGCTCGCGCAGCAGCGCGGGCAGCAATTGCGCCACGGCCAGCGCGATGGCGGGTGCGGCATAAAAGCCACCGTTGATCTGGGTGGCATACATCACCGTGTGGCGAAAATTATTGAATAATTTTAGGTCTGGCGGCGCCGCGCCCTGCCAAAAATCATCCAATGCGCCTTGAAAAGTGAGCCCCGGCAGATGGTAGACGGCGGCGGCGAGCGCCAGCGTGGGGCGCGCGAGTTCCAGCGCCAAACTCCCCACCGTGCTGTTGACCGTCACCACCCCACGCGCAGCCAGCACCAACGGCAGCAGATCGCCGCTTTCCAGATACACCACCCGACCGGCCAAATCATACTCGCGCAGCAGCCCCTGCAGCCGACGCCCGTGACCCTGCCAGCTGTAATCCAGCGGATGGTTTTTGACCACCAGCAGCGTGTCCGACGGCGCGTGACGCGCGAACGATTTCAGCACCAAGTCCAGGAGCTCGTGCATATCGGTAAACGGTGAGTGGTCGCGAATTTGGGTGTCGCCGTTCAACTGCAGCGGCAGAAAAAAATACGGCTGGGCGCCCGCCAAACAACGCGCCGCGCGCTGGGCATCCGCAGCGTGGCGCGCGCGCAGCCGGGCGTAGCGCCGCAGATAACCCGCATATTCTCGCGGCGCGCTGAGTTCGGCGTGCGTGCGGTAGCGCGGGAACAAGAGCGGGTTGAGCAAACCGGCTACATGGTAGGCCACATCATGGCGCGCACGGGTGGCGAAGGGTTGGTGAAAGGTCTGCGGTGCGGGGAGCGGCGGCAAGCTGGGCGCCACCGCGTGATACCAGTGCGGATCGCGCGGCAGGCGCGAATGCCGATTCACCCCAGCGCCTTCCAACGTAAACCAGTAGGGCCGGAAATAGCCTTCCTCCAGGACATGGCTGCGCACGCCCAACTGCGCGGCACTCGCGAGCGCCATCTGGTGCACCGGCCGGCGGTCGCCAAAAACGAGTAGGTCTGTGACCCCGTGGCGGGCGCAGTAGGCAGCAAAAAAATCCCCTAGCTGGGCGGGGCCGACCCGACAGTGGGTGGCAGGTCGTGCGCCCCAATACAGGCAATCCCCCGCGTTGAAATTGAGCTTCAACACCCGCACGCCCGCGGCCTGCAGCGCCGGCGCCAGGCGCGCAAAAAAGGGGCTGCACACACCCTGCAGCAACACGAAAGTGCGCGGCCTCATCGCACCCCCACCACGCGCCGCAACGTGGCCCGCCACAGGCCGCGCCACCACGGCGCGCCGCGCCGGTGGGCCTCGTCCCGCCACGCGCGTAACTCTGCCAGTGCGTGTTCCGGGGATGTCTGCTCGCCGGTGGCGCGGCTGAAATACAGCGGGTAGCGCAGCAGTGCCGCCGCCACCAGTTCGTCGAGCGAACGCCGCCGGGTGCGCCGGGCCAGGGGATAAATGTCGTGGGTCAGGCCCCAGCCGGCGTAAAAGGGCAAGCCGTAGCAGGTGACGGCTTTGCCGCGCAGCAGGGCTTCAAAGCCGGTGAGCGAGGTCAGCACGTGGACCTCGTCCACGCTGGCAAACAGAGCGTGCAGGTCCACGTTCGTCACCACGGCATCCGCCAGCGCCGCGATTTGCGCACCCGCGCCAGCGTCGACTCGCAGGCCTGCCACAACGTCGGGATGGGGCTTGTAGATGATAAACGCGGCCGGGGCGGCGGCCCGCACCGCCTGCATCAGCGCGAGATTGGTTTTGATCACCGGCGCACCGGCGCGCAGCGCAGCGTCGCTTTCCACCTGACCGGGCACCAAAATAACCCGCGGCAAATGCGCCGGCCGCGACCACGACGTCCCGGCGAGGTTGTATTTGGTCAAGCCATCGGCCACCACTTGGGCGCGCAACTGTGCCGCGCGCGCGCACTCCGCCGGGGTAAAATCTGCGCTCTCCAAGCAGACCTCCAAATCGCTGGGGTGGCTAGCGTCGTAGTACAGCCCACGCCGGTCGACCACCCACGACAGCGGCGCGGTGAGTTCCGCGCCCAGACCTACCGAGCGCAAAAAGCCGTCTTCCACCCGCAGCACCACGAGATCGGGACGGGCCGCCGGCGCGGTGGGGTCGTTACCCCAGAGCGCCACCGTGGCCCCGGGCGGGAGCAACGCTAGACGCTCTACGAAGCGCACGTGCGACCCCGGCAGCGCGGCGGCCAGAGCAGCCTGCTTCCACCACGAGAACCCCAAGGCGTACACGGGCGGTGGAGAGGGGGCCGTCAGCCACGGTGCCAACACGGCAAAATGCGCCGCCCAAGTGGGCGCGACAAACGGCGGGCGTGGCGCGCGCGTCGCTGCCGCATCAAGGGTGGCGTAGGCACCAATGGCCTGCGTCCACGCCGCCACATCGTGCGGCGCCAGATATTGGGGATGATCGCCCGCGATTTCGCGAAACACCGCCAAATCGCTGGCGATAACCGGCACGCCGAGCGCCAGCGCCTCCACCAACGGCAGGCCATAACCCTCCGCGAAAGAAGGCAACAGCAGGGCTTGGGCGTGCGCAATCCAGGCGACTAATTGGGCGTCGCTGCAGGCGTCGAGGGCCAGCACAAAATCCCCGCGCGCCGCCCCCGCGCGAAGATCTTTGAGCGTTTGTTCGTACAGCCAGCCCGGTTGGCCGACCACCACCAAACGCGGCGTTAGTGGTCCCAACTGGGCCCGCAGCGCTGGCCAGACCGCCACCAGCAGCGCGTGATTTTTACGCGGCTCCAACGTGCCCAGCACCACAAAATAGGGCGTCGCCAACGGGCGTGGCCGGGTGCCTTTGAGCGTCAACCCCGCGCCTAAATGTGCCACGGCTACCGGCGGCACAGGCAAATTCTGTTGGGCCGCCCAACGGCGCAACGCCGTGTGGGTCGCGGCCGAATTACACACCACGCCACTGGCCAGCGAGAGCGCCTGCCGCAGGCGCGCAGCGTGCCGCGGGGCCTCCCCGGCGCGACAAAATTCTGGGTGGGTCAAGGGGATGAGGTCGTGGATCATGACCAGCAGCCGCCAGCCCTGCCGGCGCACCAAGCGGCGATAGCTCGCGGCGTCCAGCCCGCCGTGCCCGGGATGGATTAACCAGCCAGCGCGCGGCGTGGCACACAGGGCGGCCCGCAGGCTCCCCAACGCCACCAGCAAATAGCCGAGCAGGCGCGGCGCAGGTGCCTGCAGCCAGCGAAACAGGGCGGCGGATTCGCGTCTGGGCAGCAAATGCGCGCGTCCGGCCCAGCGCACCAAGGCCCGTGCGCGGTGCTCAAAATGGGCGACATAGGCCAGACCCACGCGATCGATCCCGGTCGGCAGGCGGGCCGCCGACAGGCGCGCCACCAAGCGCGTGACGTCGATAAAAATCGGGGTTGCGGCGGGCGTCGCCGCGCGCGCCTCAGCCGACACGCCGGACCCCACCGGGGGCGACAGAGGCCAGACCCACGCGTTCGACCCCGGTCGGCTCGGCCGCCGCGCGGCGCACCGCCAGGCGCCAGGGGTCGATGACCCCGAGCGTTGCGGTGGGCGTCGCCGCGCGCGCCTCAGCCGGCACGCCGGACCCCGCGCGCCGGCACCACCACGTCCGTCCTTAGCCGCCAGCCCGTGAGCCTAGACGCTGGCATCTCTGGGCCCGCCTAACGGGTGGCATTCACGACGGTCAGCGCCGGGTAAAAGGCACCCGCCACGATGTTCACGAATTTCTGGAGCTCTGCGGCAGGGGAATTGGCGATGTACAGGACGTCGCTATTGGCGATGGGAAAATTCTGCGCGATGAAAAACGCCGCCGGGTCGTGCAGGTCGACTTGGTAAATCACGGGTACTTTGCCCTCGGCGTTGACGGCGGGCGCTTCGGCCCAGTTCAGCGCCGCGGGATCCTCGTAGCGGAACACAAACAGACCTTTCGCATCGGCGCGCATGTCGTTCAGCCCGCCCACCCGCGCCAGCGCCTGCGCCAAGGAAATTCCTTGGGCTTCGAAATTGACTTCCTCACTTTTGCCGGCCGCACCCAGCATGGTGAAGCTCAGCGGCTGGAACAGCGCGGTGACCACATCCCCGGCCTGCATGAAAATGTTTTGCTGCGGGTCTTGAATAATTTTCTCCAAGGGCAGGCCGCGCACCTCGGTGCCGCGGGCGACCTGCACGGTCGTGCGGTCCACCGACTGTTTTACGCCACCGCCAGCCGCCAGCGCGTCGAGCAACCGTTCACCCTTGGCGGTGAGCGGCATCCGGGTGCTGGTGACCACATCCCCCACCACCGTAACGTTGGCGGTGTTGTTGCGAATGGTCCGCACCAACACCTGCGGCTGATTAGCCTTGCCCTGCAAACGCGCTGCGATGTCGGCCTCAATGTCCGCCGCGCACCGCCCCGCGGCCTGCACCGCGCCCGTGAACGGCAGGCTGATGGTGCCCTTGCTGTTGACCATTTGTTCCGGGAAATTCACCATCCCGGCGTTGGCCGGGCCAAAACGCGGGTCGACCATCATTTGGTTACCAAACAACAGGGCCGGCGGGGCTTCCCACACCGAGACTTCGATCACATCACCTTTGCCGATCATCGGCTCGTAGGCCGTGCCCATGCCGAAGGCCTCGGCGAAGGAGCGCTGCTTGCGCGAGGCGGTGAGTTGGCGGGCAATCTCGTCGGTGACCGGCACCAAACGCATGCCCGGCAGCCCCGAACGTTGCTGGCTCTCCTCCACCATCAGCCGGCTGGGGCCCGACTTCGGTAGCCAAGTGGGCCACGTGCTGCAACCTGCCAGAGGCAGCGCACTGCAGAGCAGTAGCGTTCGAAAAGTCAGGCGATGTGGCAAGCTATGGCACCTTTCGGAGCGGAGGGGATGGCGTGGCTGGTGGCCACCACGGCGCCTGATGGCGCGGGCCGCGCGGCGCTTAAACCGGGCGGCACGCTGCGCTAAATGTTAGGGCGCTGGCCCCGAGAAATATACAGGCAATGGGGCCGTGTCAACGCCGGGCGCCACCCAGAGCGCGTCAGTTGCGGGCCAGCCGAGAAAAATCTTGCAACGAACCGGCATTGCAAACCTTAAACCCGCGGGGGGCCGCCCCAACCAAGCTCAAGGAGGCGCCGACCTTGCTGTCCCTGTCCATCGTGATGCCCACGCTCAACCAGCGGGCGTTTTTAGCGCACGCGGTGCGCAGCGTTTTTGCCCAAGACCTGCCGGGGCTGGAGTTGGTGGTGGCCGACGGTGGTTCGCGCGACGGCACGCCCTCGCTGCTGGCCGAGCTTGCCGAGGAACACCCCGGACGCCTGCGGTGGGTGTCCGCGCCAGATAGCGGGCCGGCGGCCGCGGTCAATCGGGCCGTAGCCTTGGCCGAGGGCGAGGTGATCGGCTGGTTGAATTCCGATGACTGTTACACGCTTGGAGCGGCGGCCCGTGCGCTAACGCTGCTCCAGCGTGATCCCGCGCTGGTGATGGTCTACGGGGCCGGCGAGCAGATTGACGTCCAGGGCCGCGTGCTGGGGCCCTACCCCACGCGCCCGCCCGCCACCCCACGCGCCGCTTTCGCCGAGGGTTGTTTTATCTGTCAGCCCACGGCGTTTTTTCGGCGGGCGACTTTTCTGGCCTTGGGCGCACTGGATGAATCGCTGCACGCAGCGTTTGATTTCGACCTGTGGCTGCGCCTGTTTGCCGCACACCCGGGCCAAGTGGCTTGGGTGCCGCAGGTGCAGGCGCAATCACGCTGTCACACGGACAGCATCACCGCGCGCGAACGCGAGCGCGTGGCTTTAGAAGGCCTACAGGTGTTGCATCGTCATTTGGGCTACGCGCCACCCCACTGGCTGCTCACGCACGTGGACGAGCGCTGTGCCCAGCACCCGTTTGGGCCGGGCAGCAGCAACCTGCAGGCAGATTTGGCGCACTTGGCAGCCCGGGCCGAACCGCTGCTAAGCCCCGATGACCGCCAGTTGGTGACCGAGCGATTGGCGCAGAACCGGGCTTTGCAGCTCGCCACACCCTACCTTTACGCCGGTATCTGGCCCGATGGGTGGGCGCCGCGCACCTTGGAAATTCGCCTGCGCCAGCCCACCCCGCCCGCGATGGGGCTGCGCATCACCGGTACTCACGCCCATCCCGGCGGGGGTCGCACGCAGCTCACCGCCAGCGCGCCCGATGGCCAAACCTTTAGGGTGAGACTCGCCAATCCCGGTCCTTTCGAGTGGACGCTGCCCATTAGCGAGCGCCTACCCGACGCCCAGTTGGTCTACCGCATTACCGCTGACCGCGTCTTTGTGCCGGCAGCCCTCGCTGGCCAGAGCACTGACAGCCGCGAACTCGCGTGGCGGCTGGACCACGTGGCGCTGGTTTTGGCGTAAACCCGCGGCGTGCACCTCACAGCAAATCGCGCAGCCGGTAATACAGCATCGCCAGCATCAGCGAGGGGGTGCGCAGCCAGCGCCCGCCGGGGAAAGCGCGATGGGGAATGCGGGCAAAAACGTCGAGCCGCGAACTGTCGCCGGCGATCGCCTCGGCCATGAGGCGCCCCGCCAAACCGGTAATCGCCATGCCGTGGCCGGAGAATCCCTGCGCAAAATAGAGATTTTTTTCCAGCCGCCCAAAATGCGGCGCGCGGTTGAGCGTGATATCGACAAAACCGCCCCAGGCGTAGTCCACCCGCACGTCGGCGAGGCTGGGGAAAACCGCCACCATCCGCCGCCGCATGGAGGCCACCAGATCCGGCGGAGTGATGCCGGAGTAACTCACCCGCCCGCCAAACAGCACGCGGTGGTCGGCCGAGCGCCGGAAATAATCCAGCACGAAATTGATGTCGGTGACCGCAGCATCGCTGGGCATTAGTGCCTTCGCGCGCGCCGCACCCAAGGGTTCGCTGGCGATGATGTAGGTCCCCACGGGCATGATGCGGCTGTCCAGCTCCGGGGCCAGTCGTCCTAGCCAGGCGTTGCCGGCAAACACCAACTGCCGGGCGTGCACTTGCCCCGCCGCCGTGTGCACCACGGGCGCGGCCCCACGGGTGACCCGCAGGGCCAGCGAGTGCTCGTAGAGCCTAACCCCGGCCGCGCGGGCGGCGGCCGCCAAGCCCACGGTAAAATTGAGGGGGTGGAGATGGCCCGCGCGGAGGTCGAGTAAACCGGCCAGGTAGCGCGGGCTCACAATGTGCTCGGCCAGCGCCGCACCCTCTAGCCATTCGAGCTTGGGGTAGCCGTAGTCCTCGGCGAGGCTGCGCTGGTAGCGCGCGAGCTCCGCGATCTGCCGCGGCTTGATCGCGACATGCAGCTGCCCCGTGCGCCAGTCGCAGTCGATGGCGTGTCGCGTCACGCGCTGCTGGACTAAATCCACGGCCTCCAGCGACATCTCCCACAGCCGCTGTGCGTCGGCGCGCGAGGTCAGTTCCGCCAGGGTGGCCATTTCGCAGGCATAGCCGGTAATCACCTGTCCACCGCTGCGCCCCGAGGCGCCCCAGCCGACGGTGCGACCCTCGAGCAGCACCACCGTGAAGCCCCGCTCGGCGAGTTCCAGCGCGCTCGACAGGCCCGTAATACCCCCGCCAATAACGCACACATCGCACCGCACCTCCCCCTGCAGCGCCGGCAGGCCCGCGAACGCCCGCGCGGAGGCGGCGTAGTAGGAGCTGACCGAGGCCGCAGGGGTGAGATCGGACATGTGGGCGCTGGCGTTGGGCTGTCAGGATGATGCGCTGAGCGCCCCATACCAGCAAGGCGACTCGACCATCACGGCCCGCCGTGCCTATTATGGCGACCATCACCATTAGCGGACCGATAGGCCTTGCGAGTACCTAGTGCACTCGACCGGCAGGCCCGCGCCCAGAGCGAGGTCTCGGATGAGTACCACCCCCCCCGATGACCCTGTCGCCCGCCGAGGCTCCTTAGAGCGGTGGTTGCGCGAACGACACTGCACCGAAGTCGAATGCATCATTCCAGATTTTTCTGGCGTGGCGCGCGGCAAAATCATGCCGGCCAGCAGGTTTTGGCAAGAAGAACGCTTACGCCTCCCCGAGGGCGTGTTCGTCCAAACCGTGACCGGCGATTACCCGGACGAAGACACCACCGACCCCACGGAGCCCGACATGCTGCTGCGCCCGGATGTGAACACCATCCGGCTCGTGCCATGGGCTGCCGAGCCCACCGCACAGGTCATCCACGACTGCTACTACAACGATGGCCGCGAGGTCGATTTGGCCCCGCGCACGGTGCTCAAGCGGGTTTTACAGCTTTACGACCGGCGCGGCTGGAAGCCCGTGGTGGCACCGGAACTAGAGTTTTTTCTGGTTGAGAAAAATATCGATCCGGACTTCCCGCTGAAGCCCCCGATCGGTCGCTCGGGCCGCCCCGAAACAGCACGCCAAGCCTATGGGATTGACGCGGTAAACGAATTCGACCCGCTGTTTGAGGACATTTACGACTACTGCGAAGCGCAGAAACTCGACATCGATACCCTCATCCACGAATCCGGCGCGGCGCAAATGGAAATCAATTTCCTGCACGGTGACCCGCTGGAACTCGCCGATCAGGCATTTTTGTTCAAGCGCACCTGCCGCGAAGCGGCGTATCGTCACGGCATCTACGCCACTTTCATGGCCAAGCCCCTGAAGGACGAACCCGGCAGCGCCATGCACATCCACCAGAGCGTGGTGGACAAAGTCACGGGGGAGAGCATTTTCGCGGGGCCAGACGGCAAAATTACCGACCTTTTTCTCGCCCACATCGCCGGCCTGCAAAAATACATTCCGCACGCGATGGCCATTTTTGCGCCCAATGTGAATTCCTATCGCCGCATCGCACTCGGCGGATATGCGCCGATTAACGTCCAGTGGGGCTATGACAATCGTACTGTCGGTCTACGCGTGCCGATTTCCGATCCGCAAGCGACCCGGATTGAGAATCGCGTGGCGGGGGCCGACGTCAATCCCTACCTGGCCATCGCCGCCTCACTCGCCTGCGGCTATATGGGCATGGTGGAGGGTCTGCGTGCCACCTCACCGGTCACCGGCAGCGGCTATAACCTGGGTTACCAGCTCTCGCGCAGTCTGGAGGATTCGCTGCGTCTGCTGGAGACCTCGCAAGAACTGAGCAACATCATCGGCGAGCGTTTCATCCGTTCGTATTCGGCGGTGAAGCACAAGGAATACGAAACTTTTTTCCGCGTCATTAGCTCCTGGGAGCGGGAATTTCTCCTGTTGAACGTATGAACACACTGCGCCACCAACACGACACGGCCGGCTGGCAGGCACTGGACCGCCAGCACTTTCTGCACCCGTTTACCGATCACAAAGCCATGCACGCACACGGCACGCGGGTGATTACGCGCGCCGAGGGCGTGTACCTGTGGGATTCGGAAGGCCTGCGCCTGCTGGATGCGATGGCCGGTCTGTGGTGCGTCAACGTGGGCTACGGGCGACCGGAACTCGCCGCCGTTGCCGCCGCGCAGATGAACGAACTGCCCTATTACAACAATTTTTTTAAAACCGCCAATCCACCGGCCATCGCGCTCTCGGCGCTGCTGGCCGAAGTCACGCCGCCCACCCTGAACCGCGTGTTCTTTACCGGCTCCGGATCAGAGTCCAACGACACGGTACTGCGCTTGGTGCGGCATTATTGGGACGTGCGCGGCGAGCCGCGCCGTAAAACCTTCATCAGCCGCTGGCAGGCTTATCATGGCAGCACCGTGGCCGGCGCGAGCCTGAGCGGCATGCCCGCGATGCACGCGCAGGGCGATCTGCCCATCCCGGGCATCGTGCACATCAACCCACCCTACGCCTATGCGCTGGGCGGCGAGCAGTCGCCGGCCGAGTTTGGCCTCCAGGCTGCCGGCTGGTTGGAGGCCAAAATTCTAGAACTCGGCGCCGACCACATCGCAGCCTTCATCGGCGAGCCCATCCAGGGTGCGGGTGGGGTGATCATCCCCCCCGCGACTTACTGGCCGGAAATCGAGCGTATCTGCCGCAAATACGGCATTTTGCTGGTGGCCGACGAAGTCATCTGCGGCTTTGGCCGCACCGGCAACTGGTTTGGCTGCGAGACTTTTGGCTTCACGCCCGACCTCATGGCCATGGCCAAGGGCATGTCCTCCGGGTATTTACCCATCGGCGGGGTGATGGTGGCCGACCACATCGCCGCGACCTTGCTCGAGGCGGGCGGCGAGTTTTTCCACGGTTACACCTATTCCGGCCATCCCACCTGTTGCGCGGTGGCCGAACGCAACATCCGCCTCATCCGCGACGAAGGCCTGGTGGAGCGCGTGCGCAGCGATACCGGGCCTTATCTGCAGGCGCGCTGGCGCGAACTGGCTGATCATCCGCTGGTCGGGGAAGCGCGTGGCGTTGGCTTTATTGGCGCACTAGAACTGGTGCGGGACAAAACCACCCGCCAGCGCTTTGACCCGCTGGGTGCTGCGGGCGCGCGGTGCCGGGATTTCTGTTTTCAGAACGGGCTGGTGATGCGCGCGGTCTGGGACACCTTGATTATCTCGCCACCGCTGGTGATGAATCGGGACGAAATCGACCAACTCATTACCCTGGCCCGACGCTGTCTGGACCTCACCGCCGCGGCGCTCAGGGTGCGCTGAGAAGCGGCGCGCGGAACCGCCTACGCCGCGCAGTCGCGCGCGCGCCGCGCCTCAATAGGATTTCGGCAACCCCAGCTGCCGCTCGGCGATGTAGTTGAGGATCATTTGCGGACTAATCGGCGCGATGCGGTGGATTAACACTTCGCGCAGATAACGCTCGACGTGATATTCCTTCGCGTAACCCATGCCACCGTGGGTCATGACGGCGTTAGTGCAGGCCGAAAATGCGGCTTCGGCGGCGAGATATTTGGCCGCATTGGCGGCCACCCCGCAGTCCTCGCCCGCCGCGTGCTGGGCGGCGGCTTTGAAGACCAGCAAATTCGCCGCCTCCAGTTCGGCCCAGTTCTGCGCCAGCGGGTGCTGGATCCCCTGATTCTTGCCGATGGGGCGTCCAAACACCACGCGCGTGTTGGCGTAAGCGGTCGCCCGCTGCAGCGCCACCCGTCCCAGACCAATCAAGCCGGCGGCAATAAGGACGCGCTCGGCGTTGAGCCCGGGCAGCAGATATCGGAAGCCTTTGCCCTCCTCGCCAATACGGTGCGCCACCGGCACCGGCATGTTATCGAAAAAAATCTCGTTGGAATCCACGCAGCGCCGGCCCATTTTGTCGATCACCCGCACGTCGGCATAACGCCGATCGAGGTCGGTGTAAAACAGCGTCAGGCCATCCACCGGCCGGGCGCACGCATCGAGGGGTGTGGTGCGCGCAATCAGCATGATTTTGTTGGCCACCTGCGCGGTGGAAATCCACACCTTCTCGCCGCTCACCAGGTAATGGTCACCGTGAGGTTCGGCGCGGGTTTTGAGGCGGGTAGTGTCGTGGCCGGTGTTGGGCTCGGTTACCCCAAAACACGCGATGTCGTCGCGGCGCACGATGCGCGGCAACCACGCCAGGCGTTGTTCTTCGCTGGCATAAGCCAGAATCGGGGTGAGCCCAAACAGCCCGATGGCGATCGCCGACACCCCGCTGTTGGCCGCGCCAGATTCTGAGATGGCCTGCACCACGATCGCCGCTTCGGTGGTACCCAGCGCACTGCCGCCGTAAATTTCCGGCACCGCGGTACCGATCCAGCCGCCATCGGCGATAGCCCGACAAAATTCCTCTGGGAAACGCCCGTCGGCATCCCGCTGCAGCCAATACTGATCGCTAAACTGCGCGCAGAGTTTGAGCACGCTGGCGCGGATTTGTTGTTGTTCTGGGGTCCAGTCGAAATTCATCCTCTACCCTCCGGTGCCGTTAGGTGCAAAACGAGGCGGCGTGGCACACGCGCCTCACGAATAGGCCTATGGCATGCCACCGCGAGCAGCGCCAAGCTGATGTCGGCACACCGCATCCCGCGGCAATCGCCGTAGCGGACCATCGCGATGCCACCCAGCGCGCGCCCTGTTGCTCAGCAGGATGGTCCCTGCCGAGAACACCGAACGCCAGCACGAACCGACCCGCTCGTGCGCCACCACCATCCTCAGTAAAGCTTAGTGAGGTAGTTATCTTCGATGTATTCATCGACGGTGCGGATGAGTTCCGCGCTGGGTGGGGTGTCCGCCGCGGCCGTCTGCTCCAAGACCATTTTGCCGAGCGAGGGCAGTTCGCTGCGGTCGCGCTGGACCTCGGCGGACCACAGCTGCGAGCGTTTGATGGCCTTGGCGCAATGCAAATAGGCTTCTTCCACCGTCACCCGAATGCCCAGGCGAGGCTCCTTGCCCCGCACCGCACAGCGCGCGACCAGCGCCTCGTCGTGAATGAGCTGGGCTTGACCGTTCACCCGCAGCATGTCCTCGAAGCCCGGCACGAAAAACAGCAGACCCACCCGGGGATTGGCGATAATGTTAACTAAGGAATCGTAGCGGGCGTTGCCCGGCCGCTCGGGCAAAAACAAGGTGTTGTCGTCGAGAATCAGGACGAAGCCCGGTTGGTCACCCCGTGGCGAGACATCCACCCGGCCGGCCGCGTCGGCCGTGGCCAAGGTCAGAAAGGGCGCGCGTTCGATAAACGCCTTGCAGTATTTGTCGAGGTAGGGAATGGCTTTGCGCGCCGCCAGTTCCATCGGATGGCCCAGCAGCTCGCGCAACCCGGCTTCAGTGCTAAACACGGTGGGATTGTTGTGCATCGATCGACTCCTTGTCCGTTTCTTAGAAGCAATTTCTAGGCAGGTTTTTCCGTCGGAAATTAAGCCTCACCAGCGCTTGCTGCGCGCGCAGGCAGTCGGGTGCGTCACGAGACTTTAAACACCTCATCGACCGGTACTTGCAGCGTGGTCGCCAGACCATTGGTGGAATGGGCCATGCCGATTACCGCCACCAGTTCGCCGTATTGGTCCTGCGTCATGCCCTTGGCCCGCGCGGCGGCCGTGTGCGAGTGAATGCAGTAC
This sequence comes from Gammaproteobacteria bacterium, assembly GCA_009692365.1. Lineage (GTDB taxonomy): Bacteria > Pseudomonadota > Gammaproteobacteria. Next base: position 37,693 of record SHZJ01000021.1, on the reverse strand, counting down.
TCGCACTTGTTGGCGACCGATACCGCGATGTAGATGAGTTCTTTGGTGAGCGGGTCCAGTGCGCCCGGCGCCATCACCGCTTTGGCGGCCTGCCAAGTGCGGGCGAGCTGCGCGGGATTGACCGCCAGTGCCTGCCAAAAATTATTGATGAAATCGGTCTTACGCGTGGCGCGGATGTCATCAAAGACCTCCCGGACGGCGGGGCTTGCCTGCGCGTATTCGACTAATTCAACGGTTGCCATGGGCCGGTGCTCCGCTGGGGGTTTGGGTGTTCCAGACTACAAGATCTCGCGCCGCGCTGTCGCGACTGGCGCCCGCCCGCCGCCCTCGTGCGCCGGCACGTCCAGCCCGGGGTGCACGCTCGCCATGGCCCTGCACCCCCGCGCCGTTGGCGAGCGCTACTTGCCGGGTGAGGGAGGCCGCAGGACAATGCGGGCCCCGCTTGCTGTATGCCCGATGACCTTACTCACTTTTGACAACATTTCGCTGGATTTCGGCGACCAGCTCATCCTCAAAGAGGCCAGCTTTTCGCTGCTGGAAGGCGAACGCGTGTGCCTGATCGGGCGCAACGGTGCGGGTAAATCGACCCTGCTCAAAATTATCTCCGGCGAACAAACCTACGACCGCGGCGTGCTGAAGCGGCGCAACGGCCTGCGCGTTGCCAAACTGGCGCAGGCGCTGCCTGAATCACTCGACAGGACCGTGGCAGATTTCGTGGGCGAAGGTTTGACCGAGGTCCTGGGGCACATTGCCGCCTGGCGGGCGCTCGCAGAAAACCACCCCGACGCCGTTGGCCTGCGCCGGCTGGAGGCGCTCCAGCGGCAAATCGACGCCCACGGCGGCTGGGGTGTCGAGCAGCAGGTGGCAACCGTCCTCTCGGAACTCGACCTGCCGCCCGAACGCCGCCTCGGCGAACTCTCCGGCGGCTGGCAGCGCCGCGCGGCCTTGGCGCAGGCGCTGGTGAGCAGCCCCGACGTGCTACTGCTGGACGAACCGACCAACCATCTGGACCTCAGCACCATCATCTGGCTGGAGCAGAAAGTGCTGAGCTTCCAGGGCAGCGTGCTGTTCATCACGCACGACCGAGCTTTTTTGCAACGGCTGGCGACCCGCATCGTGGAGATCGACCGGGGCAATCTCACCGACTGGCCGGGTAACTATCAAACCTATCTCACCAATAAGGCCAAAGCGCTAGAAGACGAAGCCCGCCACCACGACCTATTCGATAAAAAACTGGAGCTGGAAGAAGCGTGGATTCGGCAGGGCGTGAAGGCCCGCCGCACCCGCAACGAGGGCCGGGTCCGCGCGTTGCACGCCCTGCGCGAGGTCGCCGAGGGCCGCATCAAACCGCTGGCCGCCCCGCGGATTCAAGTGGAAGAAGCAGAACAATCCAGCCGCAAGGTGGTGGAGATCCGCAACGTGGCGCATGGGTTTGGCGGCCCCCCGGTGATCAAAGGGGTGTCGCTGAAAATCATGCGCGGCGAGCGCATTGGCTTGGTCGGCAATAACGGGGTGGGTAAAAGCACGCTGTTAAAAATTTTGCTGGGCGAAATCGAACCCGATAGCGGCTCGGTCAAACTGGGGCTCAATCTGGAGGTTGGCTATTTTGACCAAATGCGGCGCGACCTCGACCCCAACAAGACGGTCGCCGACATCGTTGGCGATGGCCGCGACCAGGTGCTTATCGACGGCCAAGAGCGCCATATCATTGGCTACTTGAAGGGCTTTTTATTTAGCGCCGAGCGCGCCAAAACCCCCATCCGCGCGCTCTCCGGTGGGGAGTGTAATCGGGTGATCTTGGCCCGACTGTTTACCCGGCCCAGCAACCTGCTGGTGTTAGACGAACCCACCAACGATTTAGACGTCGAAACCCTCGACGTCCTCGAAGCGCGACTGCAGGACTACAGCGGCTCGCTCATCGTGGTCAGTCACGACCGCGCCTTCATGGACAACGTGGTCAGCAGCGTGCTGGTGTTTGAAGACAACGGTCAGGTTGAGCAATACCCGGGCGGCTACAGCGATTGGCTGGTGCGCGGCCGCAAGTTGGCCGAAACCGACAATCCCAATCGCACTAAAGCCCGCCCCGCCGCGGCCGCCCCAGCCACCCGCCCCGCCGCGGCCGCCCCAGCCACCCGCCCCAGCGCACCGCGCGAGCCGCCCGCCGGCAAGCTCAGCTTCAAGCTGAAGTTTGAACTCGCCCAGCTACCGACCACCATCGAAGCGCTGGAGACCGAAGTCGCCGCCCTGACCAGCCAGACCAACGCCAGTGGGTTTTATCAACGGCCCCACCTAGAAACGCAGGCCACGCTAGCCACCCTCGCCGCGCGTCAAGCGGCCTTGGACGAGCACTACGCCCGCTGGGCCACGCTGGAGGCGCTGCAAACCGGCAGCGGCTAGGGCAAGCCCCGCGGCGGCCGCACGTCCGCCGCTTTTATACCTGCCAGAAGGTGGCTAGCAGCGACTCCAGGGGCGCCAGTGCCGCGTGGTTCAACGGCAGGGCACGACCCGGCAGGGGGTCGAACCCCGCCAGCGCCTGCACCAGTTGATTGACCTGCGCCGCGTGCAGGGTGGCCCCACCCGCCAGACGAAATTGGTCTACGCGCTGCGTGGGCTGGGTGTACCAGTCGGCGAGAGTGAGACGGTCGGCCGTGCCACGCGGCGCTAGCGTCAGCGCGTCGCCCTCGCGCCACCAAGCCAGATCGCGCGGACGGTGCACCCCTTCCAGCACGATTTCATCGAAACCGGCGGCGTCCCCGTTCGCGACCACATCCCGCCCAAAGCCCCGGCCAAAAATGTACCGGTCGTCACCCGCGCCGCCGCTGAGCCGGTCGTTGCCGGCAGCCCCGGTCAGCCGGTCGCGACCCTCGGCACCCAGCAGCCAGTCGTCGCCCGCGCCACCGTCCAGCCGGTCATCACCGGGGCCACCATCCAGGGTGTCGGCGCCGCGCTCGCCATAGAGCCAATCCGCACCTGCGCCACCGAACAGCTGGTCGGCCCCCGCGCCCCCGGCGAGTTTGTCGTTGCCGGCCAGGCCGTCGAGATGGTCATTGCCGGCGCGCCCAGACAGCACATCATGGCCGGGCGTGCCCACCAGCCAGTCAGCGCCCGCGGAGGGTCGCTGGGGCGCGGCGGGCGCGATGGTGATGTTCAGCCTACGAGTTGCCTGGGCGCCCTGCTCGTCTTGCGCAACCAGCCGCAGCGCGAGCGTTTGAGCGGTGTCTGGCGTGCCGGCCAACACGTGGGTCACCGAATTAAAGCTCAGCCACCCCGGCGTAGCACCGCTTGCCGCCTCCAAGCGCCAGCGCAGGGTGTCGAGCGGGTCGGGATCGCTGAACCACTCGGCGGCCGGCGTTAGGCTGAAGGGTGTGCCCACGGTAGCTGCCAGTGTGCTCAGCGCCGCGCTGGCTTGCGGCGCGCGGTTCGCCAGTTGCAGCAGATTGAGGGGCGGCGCGTCGCCGCACACCAGGTTTTCGACGCGCGCCGCCGGCGCCGCATCCCAGTTGCTCAGACGAACGGTGTCATTGGTGCCGTGGGTGATGATTAAATCTAGCCCCACGTGCGCAAAGTGCAGGGCCGCGACGCCGGCCGCGGCGGTGAACAGCAGGGTATCGGCACCGGCGGTATCGATGAGCAAGTCTTGGCCGCTGCCGGTGGCGAACACATAACGGTCGTCGCCCGCGCCACCCGCCAAGGTATCGTCACCCGCGCCACCCACCAGCCGGTCGTCGCCCGCCAGCGCCAGCAGGCGATCGGTCACGCTGGTGCCGGTCAGGACCTCCGCCGCCGCGCTCCCCACGAGGTCAAAACCGCGTGCGATGAGCGCGCCGTAGTCCAGCCGCGTGCCGTCATCAAACTCGATCGTATCGACCGTGCGCGGCCCGCCCAGAACATCATTAAAATCCACATCTTCCAGATGGATTTGGGGGGCATCCGGGCCTAAATCGAGCAGGACAGAGCCGGTCCTCAGCCGCAGTTGCGCCAGCGGGTGCTCCCCGTGCAAACGCAGGGTATTGCGCTCGCCCGTGCTGTCGTGGAGCGACAACTGCACGCGGCCGCGGCTAAACACCTCGTAGATGTCCGCCTCGCGCCCACCGTAGACCTCGACGATCGGTCCCGGGTAGCTTATTTCGACGCTCGAGACGGCCTCGATAATCACCCGATTGCGGCCGCTGCCGGTGTAGATATTCCCCCCGCCGGGGCCGCGCACGTGCACGTGCACGACATCGTCGCCCGGTCCAGCCGCCACCGTGGCATCGGGGCGGGCCTCGATGAAGTCATCAGCCGCGGTCCCGGCTTGCAGACTGCCGACCAACGCGGCCGCGCCGTGAATGACAAACGCCGCACCCCGCGCCTCGTCGCTGGCCAGGACATCGCCATAGCCATCGCCGTTGAGGTCCCCCGCCGCGCGCAGAGTGTGGCCCAGCGCATAACCGCTGCCCGGTTCGGGAAAGCTCACCAGAAAGCCGTTGGCACCGTTGAGCGCGTTCAGATTTAGCGCGCCCCCAACCCCGGATTGGCCCAGCACCACCGCGGCGTAGGCGTGGCCTGCGGTGAAGAGATAGGGCGCCGAGCCTAGCCCGACATCGGCCAAGCCGTCCCCGTTGATGTCACCCAGCGCGCTGAGTGGTCCCCAGCCGCTGGCCCCCAGCGCGCCATTCGGGTCGAAGCGGGGAAAACCCTCGTAGGGCGGGAGCGTAAGGCGCAGCGCGGCGGCGTTGGCCGGGTTATCGAGGTTCACCGTGGCGGCGAGCGCAGCGCTCCCAAACACCACCCCCAACCAAACATCGCGCGGGTCGCCGGGGCTAATCGTCACCCCGAAATCGGTCTTGCCGTCGCCGTTGAAATCGCCCAGCGCAAACCAGTTATCGGGCGTGACCGGGGCCCCCTGATAGAACAGACTCGGCGGCGCAGCGGGCGCACTCACGGCCCCGGCCATCGCGGGAGGCCAGGCCGGCGGCCGGGACAAGCCGGCGTACTCGAGGGTGCTCGCCCAGTGGCCGCGCTGACCCAGCAGCACCCGTGGCCCGGCGGTCTCTGCGCCTAGCGCCCCGAGCACGACATCGTCGATCCCATCGTGGTTCACGTCCGCCACCAGCGGTTGAAAACGCATCTGGCCGCGCCCACCCGGCACCCAATCTGGGGCGTTCAGGAGCCGGGTGCCGTTATCGCCGTTAGGGGCGGCGCGGGAAAAATCTGCGCCCGTGCTACCCCGACTCCCGAAACGCACCGTGTCGTTATACAGAAAGTCGGCGATGCCATCGGCATTGAGGTCGCCCACCGCGGCCACCACCGGGGTTGCCGGCTGGCTGTAAGCTGCGCCCGGTCGCTGCAGCCAAACCCCGTTGGTGCCATTGATCGCCTCGCTGGCAAACAAGGCCTGGGTATTCGGCCGAAACGGCAACAGCACATCGATGCCAAAGACTTGCGTGGCACTGAGTGCAGTCTCGTCGCTTGCACGCACGGCGACCGCCAACGAGCGCACGGTGTCGCCCGGTGCCGTGCCGCTGAAAAGCCGCGTGAGGGGGTCAAAAGACAGCCAAGCGGGCAGCGCAGCCCCGCCCGCCAAACGCGCTTCGTAGCCCAACGTAGCGGCAGGATTGGGGTCATAAAAGGCCTCGGGCGCCAGTCCGAAGCTAAAGGCTTGCCCGCCGACCAGCGCCCGGTTGCCGAGCTGCTCGGCGATCTGGGGGGCACGTGGCACGTCGTGTAAAAAACGCTCACGCATTTGCTCGGCCGTTAAAACAGTGCCGACGCCAAAAACATAGCGCGCGAACGTGTTGGGGGCGGCCGCCACGCGCAAGTCCTCGCAGGACCACGCCCACGCGCTGCCGCGCAGGCCCAGCGTGACGCTCTCAAGGGTCATTTCGTCAGGGAAAATGAGGGTGTTATGGCCGTTGGGGTCGTCGATTTGTGCTTGCGTCTGCGCCGTCAAGACGTAGCGGTCGTTGCCCGCACCCCCGGTCACCTGACCGTCCACCCGCGCGAGCTTGAGAAGGTCGTCGCCGGTGGAGCCGTGGGTGCCGGCGGTGGTGACGGTGGCGGCGATCCCCGCCCACTGCGGCGCCAGCAGATGCTCGCCATCGAGCACGCCGGTGCTGCCGAACCGTAGCGTTTCCAGCCCGGACGTGCGCCAATTGAGCAGGCTCAAAGCGTCGCCGTTGGCCTGCGACAGCACGAGGGAGGTGCCGCTTTCGAGCATCTGCCAGCTCGCCAGACTCGGCGTATCGCGCAACCAGACGAGGTCATCCCCGCCGGTGTCGGACCAGACGTCGTGGCCATCGCCGCGCGCTAGCCAATAGGTGTCATTGCCGGTGCCGCCCACCAATAGGTCCGCCCCCGGACCGCCGAGTAGCCAATCCTCCCCGCTGCCGCCCGTGAGGCGGTCGTCGCCGGCACCGCCGAGCAAACGGTCGTTGTCATCCCCGCCCAGCAGCGCGTCATCACCCGCCTCCCCGTAGAGCTCGTCACGCCCATCACCGCCGTCGAGCACATCATCGTCCGCCCCGCCCAGCGCGGTATCTGCGCCGGCCCCGCCCTGTAGTTCATCGCGACCGGCGTCCCCGTGCAGTTGGTCGTCACCGCTGTCACCCGACAGCGTATCCGCCTCGTTGCCCCCCCAGAGTTGGTCATCCCCGGCGTCGCCAAAAAGATGGTCAGCGCCCGCGTCACCCATCAACCAGTCGTCGCCGGGCCCGCCCTGGAGTTGGTCTGCACCCTCACCGCCGCTCAATTGGTCGGCCCCGTCGGGGGCCGCGCCATCGGCCTGGTCGCCGTAACCCACCAGAAAATCGTCGCCCTCGCCCCCTTCTAGATGGTCCGCGCCACCGCTGCCGCGCAGATGGTCTGCGCCCGGGCCGCCCCGCAGGGTGTCGTTGCCATCACCGCCCAAGGCCGTGTCGTCGCCGGGGCCAGCGTCGATGTCGTCGTCGCCTGCACTACCGATGAGAAAATCATCACCCGCCTCGCCGTAGAGCCAGTCCCCACTGGGATCGTGGGGCCAGTTCGCCTGTGCCAAGTCCACCGCACCGAACTGGCGGAGGCTTAGATTTCGCGGGTCGCGCAACACCTGACCCAGCGGGGGTGTACCGCGGACTACCTGCCAGTCCGCGCCGGGTTCCAGCAACGACAACCCGGCGATTAGGACATCGTCGCCCGCGCCGCCCAGCAGCACATCCGCGCCCGGACCACCGGCCAGCAGATCACGACCCTCCCCACCGAGCAGCAAGTCGTTACCCTCATCGCCGCTCAAGGCGTCGTCGTCGGCGCCACCGTCTAACTGGTCATGACCCTCACCGCCCAGCAGCACATCGCGACCCGCCGCGCCGCAGCTGCGGTCCGCACCGCTATCGCCCAACACAACGTCCGCGCCCGCACCGCCATCGAGGCGGTCGTCGCCCTCAAATCCGCGCAGGCGGTCATCGCCCGCCAAGGCCTCGAGTTGGTCGGCCAACGCGCTGCCGGCGAGCACCTCGCCCGCCGGCGTGCCGCGCACCACCGGCAGGGGCGGCAGGTCGGGTAATTCCGGGAAGCGAATATCGAGGTCGCCGGGGGTGAAATCGAGCACGCTCACCCCACCCACCCGCAGTTCGCGCGTCACCACATTCCAGGCCAGCAGCAGCGGTGGGCCCCCGGTCGTTTCGAACACCCGCACCGTCGGGGAGCCGGGCAGCGCGCGCAGGGGTGCACCGCTGAGGGGCACCCAGCTTGCGTTGGCCCAAACGCTCAGCTGACCATCGGTATCGCGCACCACATCCCCCCCCGCCGCGTACAGCGCATCCAGACCCGGCCCGCCGAGCAACAGATCGCTCGCGTGGTCCTCGCCGCGCGCCAGCGTGCTGCCGCAGAGCACATCCGCACCCGGCCCGCCGGCGAGGGTGTCGCGGCCCTCGCCCCCCAGCAAAACATCCTCACCCGCGCCACCTTCCAAGTGATCGTCGCCCGGTTCACCGGCCAGAACATCCGCGCCCCCGCCGCCATAAAGGCGGTCGGGCCCGGTGCTCCCAGCGAGCTCTGCGACCCCGTCAGCCAGCTCCGAACCAAACGCCACCCGCACCGTCGGGCGCGCCAAGGGGCGGCCCAACGCCACGGGCTGCACTTGAAATTCCAGCCCCGTGCGTAAATCTAAAAAACGCACGGCCTGCTCCCCGAGCACGAACGGACCCGGGGCGTCGTTGCGGCGTCGACCCATTTCATAGCCGAACATCTGCGCCCGGTCGGCCCATTCCGCGGCGGAGGTTTGCCCGGCCGCCAGCTGCGGCGCGCTGATGCGCTGGGTATACAGGGTGTCGTCGCCCACCACCGCGTAGGGATTGAATTCGCGCAAGGCGTAGCGATGAGCGGCCGACTCCAACGCAAGTCCCGCCAGCATGGCCGGATCAGTTTCCAGCAAAGACACCAGGCGCGCAGAGGGGTGGGTCGCGAAACCCTGTTGGATCGGCAGCAAGGCATCCTGCAAAGCGTTGCGGGCGCTGAACACCGCAGCGTCGTCCGAATAGCCTATCCAGCTCACCCCCAGCGCAGTGAAAGCGCGGCGCCGGTCGAGCACCGAGGCGAGGCCGCTGACTAATTGTTCGATGGAAGCCTCCGGCTGCGTGGCAGCTGCGTCGAAAATGGCCTCGAGCGCCGCGGGGGACAAATCTGGGCCCAGACTCTCCAGCGTTGCCAGCACCGCCAGACTTTCCATCAGCGGATCCATGCCGTGGCTGTTGAGTTCGGTGCGCACCAAAATAGGCGCCGGTAAGCGCGCAAACCCCGTCAGCGCGGAGGGGATGATCGCCACATCGTTATCGTGGCTCGAACTCTCGCTCACGATATTGCTCAGACGCCCGGCCAGCCCGTGGAAATCTGGCGCGGGCGCGCTGGCGCCCAACAGGGCGGCCCGCGCCACAAAGGCGTCGGTGAGTTGCGCCGAACCGATGCGGTCGAAGCCCGGCGCGTTGAACGCCACGCCCTGCGCGAAAACCTGCGGGAAAACGCGCAGCGCGAGCACGGCCAGATGGCCGCCCAAAGAGTGTCCAGTCACCGTCACGGGCAGGTCCGGGCCGAGTAAGCCCAAGCCGGACGTGGGGTGGGCATCAAACCAAAAATAGTGCCGCAACGGCGCGGCACCGGGTTCGGAGAAAGACAGCGACACCCGTCCGCTGGGCACCGGTGAGGGCAGTAATTCGAAGGCACTCGCCCGCTGCAGCACATACTGTGGGACGCTGCTACCGCTGGGAGCGGCGGTGCGCAGAACATAGTTGAGCAAGCTCGTCGCCTGGCCCAGCGCCAAACCCAAGCCCCCGATGTCCACTAAGTCGGCGCCAAAAAAATCCAGAATACTGGCCTCGCTCAGCTGCTGGCCCGGCAGTAGGGCGCGCACGATGTCCAGCGCGCTGTCGCTAAATTCTGTGCCCCGAATGGTGAGGATCTGCTCATCGGGCGTGACCAGCAAATTGGCGGCAAAGCCCGTGGCGTCGTTGGGTGCGATGCCCGCTGCGGGCACCTTCCAACCCCAATCGTTGAACACGCGGGCCGCCCAAGCCGGGGAAATCAGTTGGGCATCGAGCGCGGCGGCGGCCAGATCTGCGGCGCTCAGCGGCTGGCGCTGCGGCCAAAAGGCGTAGGACAAATTGGCGGCGATGGCGTACTTAAACAGCTGGTTAAATTTCATTCCGGCCTCCTTGCCAAGAAATTATCTGCGGGTGATGTCGCCTCTTACGGTCCCCGGCAGCGCAGCTGTGGCGGGGTCGAACGCCCCGTTTGGCGGGGGCTGCAACGTGGCATCGATGAGTAGTTCGGTGGCGTTAGGAAACCGGCTGGAGGGCGTGATGCCGGGCCCGGCGCATCTGGGCGCGGTGAGGGGGCCGCCGCCGAACCGGGCCAGCAAGGCCCGATCGATCCAACTCGGGTATAAACGAAAGGCGACGAATTCTCCCAGCACCGTCGCCGCACGGTGGTCGATGAGTTGCGTGCGCTGCCGCAGGATGGCGCGCGTCACGACTTCGTTGCGCGTCACCACTTCGTAGTCGCTCATAAAGGCCTCGACCCGCTGCGTCAGCGCCACCCCGACCACCCGGCTCGTACGGCGCTTCTCGCTGCCCACGGCAAATTCCACGTAGCGAAAGCCCTTGGCTTCCCAGTGCTCAAAATCGACCGGCGCGATAAAGCCGGCCGCCGTCGCGGTGGTCTTGGCGTGCAGCCCGCCCTCACGCTCGCACAGTTGCTGCGCGAGTTGGGCGTTCCACAACAGCTCACCGTAGGCGAGCACGAAAGCTCCGCCCCAGATCGCCAGCAGGGCGAGCAGCCGCAGCCACCAGCGCCCTACCCGGTGACGCAGCCATTTGAAATAAACCAGCGGCAGGACCACCCAAAAGACTGCTGTCATGAGCAGCGATGGTCCGCCGTAGGTCACCGCGTAGGCCGTGAGGGGCATGGGCTCAGATCTGCGGCTGATAGCTTGGACCCACCGCGCGCGAAACGGTGGCCGCGTGCACGCCAAAATAACGGGCGATTTCCTTCTGCGTGTAACAACCACAGGCGTAGGCGGCCCGCATGGCCTCCCGGCGGTTGGGGTGCTCGGCGGCAAAGCCGGTTAACGCCGGCCGTGGCCAGCGGGTCGAGCGCGGCAGTTCGGCACACGCGGCTAAATGACGCGGGGACTGCGCGAGCAGGCTCGCGAAGAACGCCGAATCACCCAGGCACCGACGCACCGGCTGGGGCCGGTCGAAAGGGTGCGTGCGGGGCGCCACCAACGCCGCCCCGAAAGCCTCCGCCGGACAGTTGGCGGCAGCAAAGGGTGCCAGCACGTCGGCCACCGCCAACCAGTCCGGCGGCGGGCTGTGGCCGAGCGTGGCGCCATAGCTCGACCACGGCCACGCGCCCGGGGTGCTGGCCAGACCCTCACGCAAGGGTGCCAGCAGCACCCGCCGCACGGCCTCCACCAAATAGCGCTCGCGGTCGACCACGATGGCTTCGTAACGGCCTTCGAATAACTGGCCGGGACCCGGCTTCCGGCGGGGCAGCGCCTGCGCGTAGCGGCTGTTTAGATGGCGCATGCCGGTGCTCAGATTAGCCTCCTCGGTCACCAGGATAAGCTGGTAGTAGGCCGGGGTAAGACACCACGCCAGACAGCGCCAGCGATAGCGCAGACACGACCGGCCTAGGCAATCGAGAAACCATCGGTGGTCCGCCTCGGCGCCAAACAGCACCTCTGCGTGCACGCTCCGCGCCGAGATGAGATAGGTGGCGCCGGCCACCTCCAAACGTAATGATCTAGCCATAATTCCTCCCTGAACCTGACTGCAGTAGGTAACACCCCGGTGGTCAGCGCCTGCGCCCTGAAAAACCCCGGTGCTGCATTTCATGAGCAGGCGAGCGACCGGCTCAAGAGCGGCGGCGGCCGGCGGGAACATTTCCCGAGATGACCCAGCGCTTTACGCCGGATAGCGGTGGGTTGGCGGCTGGGCGAATGCCGCTATACTCGCTCGCAGCGCGGCACGCTCACCCCAAGCCGGCCGGCCGGACTCTGCCGCCCGCAGGCGCCCTGCTTATTTTTAAGGAACTCCCATGCCACATTACGACTACCACTGCACCGCCAACGGCCACACGCTGGAAGTGAAACACCGCATGAGCGAGACGGTTGCCACATGGGGCGAACTGTGCGCCCTAGCGGGCATCGCCACCGACGCCACGCCGGCTGACAGCCCCGTGGTGCAAGTTATCTCGGCCGCGTTCGTGGCAGGGGGCAGTAGCTCGAGCCGCGACGCCGGCCCGGCCGCACCCAGCGGCCACCGTCACACGGCGATGTGCAATCACTAAGCGCTAAAAATCCGCGCTACCCAAGGACACCCCCATGCACGAGCAGCGCCCCGTTTGTTTGATCACTGGTGGTGCCAGCGGCATTGGTGCCGCCTGCGCCAGCGCGTTTGTCACCGCCGGTTATACGGTGGTCATCGGCGACATCCAGCACGATAAAAGCCGGGCGGTGGCCGCCGCGCTCGGCGCACACGCCAGCACCTGCGCGCTGGACGTCGCGGTGGAAGCAGACTTCGAAGACGCCATCGCAGCCCTCGTGGCGACCCACGGGCGGCTGGACTGCCTCGTCAACAACGCCGCGATCGCCGGCACCCTGGGGCCCATCGCGGAGATCCCACTAGAAGAATTTGAATACACCCAAGCGATCGTTTTTCGCAGCGTGTTCCTCGGCATGAAACACGCCGCACGCGCCATGCAGGGACAAGGCAGCGGCAGCATCGTCAACATCGCCAGCGCCGCCGGCTTAGTCGCCGGTTACGGGCCACACTTGTACAGCGCCTGTAAGGCGGCGGTGGTGAAACTCACGGAATCGGTGGCCTTGGAACTCATCGAGCAGGGCATCCGCGTCAACGCCGTGTGTCCGGGCAATGTCGAAACACCCATCCACACGGGTGTCACCGACGAGCGTTGGCGACGCCGGATGGATAAAATTCGGATCGAGCGAGCCGACGACCAGCCCCTGCGCAGAATGGCGCAGCCCGCTGAAATTGCCGACGCCGTGGTGTGGCTGGCGAGTGCCCAATCTTCTTATGTGACCGGTCACGCGCTGGTAATCGATGGCGGTCTGCTCGCCGGCCCGCCGTGGCGCAAACAACCCAGTTATTACCGGGAATTCCACCCGGCGCGGCGCTGAAGTCGCGCCGGCTTAAGGCAGCCAGAGCTCGAAACACCCACCGGGTTGATTGCTCAGCACAATGCGCCCACTACGGCCACGGTGGACATGCATTTCGGCCACCCGACGGGCAAAAAATAAGCCCAGCCCAGTGGAACGGTGGTTGTGTTGGTAGCTCTCGGTGGCGTCGGCCACGCTGGTCAACATGCGTGAGGCATAACCCCCACCATCATCCAACACGCTAAACACCGTATAACCTTCGTGCAGTCGGCACGCCAACGTAACGTGTGCGCGGGCATAGCTGAAGGTATTGTTAATGGCCGCATTGAGCACCCCGGCCACCAAGCCGCGGTCGAAATAGCCCTCGGCGACGCGGCACTCGGCCGCTTCCAGCACGATGCCCCGGTGGGCCAACAACGTTGCGTTGTAGGCCACGAGCTCGCTGAGCAAGTCCTCACACTCCACCACCATCGGCTGCACCAGCGGCCGACCACGTTCCAATTTAAACAACCCCAGAAGGCTCATCAAGTCGGCGTTGGCTCGCCGCGCCTCGTGCTGCAGCACCAGCAGCGTGCGTTGCGCGCTCGGCGACACCACCGCATCCTCGGCGAGGCTCTCCGCGGAATTAAGCACCAGTGCGAGCGAATTTTTGACATCGTGCACGGCGCTCGCCACGAGTTCGGCAAACACCACATCGCCCGTAAACTCCGCCTCAATCACGGCCGTGGCCATCAGCCCGCCGCCTGCTGCGCCGCGGCGCTTACCAGCGTCTGCAGACGCGTTTTGAGCTGCTGAACTTTCTCAGATTTTGGCGCCAAGCGCTCGGCGCGGGCCAGATGCTCGCGGGCTTGATAGCGCGATTGATTGGACAGCCCCTCGGCCTGCATCTGCAACAGCAGCGCCTGCAGTACGTTGAGGGTCACGGTGAGATTATTAGGCAGCTCCTCGGCGGCCTTCTGCAGCTGCGCAACGGCTTCTTTGTAGCGCCCGGACTTCGCCAGCATCACCCCTTCGTTGTCGATTTTGACGATCGCCTGCTGGGCGTCCTCGATCAGCGCCGAACCGTCGGCAGCCATGCCGATCGCGGTGAACATCACCCGTACCGATTCCAGCACCTCGCTGCGGTCGTGGTTTTCGCGCACCAGTTTATCCACCATGCTGCGCGCCTGCTCGCCCAAGCCGGTCGCATAACAGGCCTGCACCAATTGCAAAGTGGCCTCGGGCCGGCCCGGCGAGTTGTCGTCCCGATAGCCCTCGAGCGCACGCTCGGCGGCCGCGACCGCTTCCGCACCCCGGCCCGCGGTGACCAGCAGCGAGGCTTCCATACTGCTCAGCTGCCAGTGCGGACCACGGGTGCCGCGTTTTCGCGAAGCGCGTTTGAGCAGGTCGCCCAACGCGCGTAGCGCGGTATCGTTGCCCTTCGTGACGACCATCGCCGCCACCAGACCGGTGGCGTCATCGGGACGCGCAAAGCAAGAGTCCTCGCCCATCGTCAAGGCCCGCCCGTAAGCCCGTTCGGCGGTGGGAAAATCTTGATTGGCGGCGGCCACATCGCCGAGCGCCTGCTGGCGCCGGACGGAGCGTGGCGAGACCGCCAAAGCCTGCGCCAAGATGCGCTGGGCGTCCTTGCTTTGGCCTTGTTCACGCTCGATCTGCGCCCACCAGTCGTAGGCTTCCATCACGGCGGGGTTTTGTTCGATGATCTTCTGAAACGTAATGCGCGCCTGCCGCGTATCGCCCAACTGGTGCTGGGCGCGCCCGAGCGCGAGCAACATCCACGGCTGGTCGTATTCCGCACCGCCTTGCTGACGCTCGGCCAGCAAGCCCGCGCAGAACTCGGCGGCGGCGTCAAAATCGCCGTTGCGCAGCAGCGCCTCGGACTTCAAACGCAGCAACTCGCCCTGCAGGCTTGGGTGGCGCTGGACCTGCATCTCCGCCAAGCCCACGGCCGCGGTAAATTTCCCGCTGCGCAAGGCGGCTTCAACCTCTTTGACGATCATTTTTCGCCCCACCGCGCGCTCTAAACGTGCCTGCAGCACCGCCTTGTTGATGGGTTTTACCAAATAGCCATCGGGGTTGTTCTCCACCACCCCCATCACCATGCTCATCGATTGCTCAGCGGTGATCATCACCCACGCCGCATGCGGCAGCAGCACGCCGCGCCCCCGGGCTTCTTCGAACACCTGTTGACCATCCCGGGAATCTCCCAAGTTGTAGTCACACAGCACGATATCGATGGGCTGCGCCTTGAGGACATCCAACGCTTCTTCGGCGTTTTTAGCCTCCCAAAACTGGTGGGCGTGGAGCGACTCGAGCATGGCGCGCAGCGTAATGCGCATCTCCCTGAGGTCGTCGACAATGAGGAAGCGGAAATCTTTCAGATTCAGGGCCATGGTGGGCAGCGATTTCCATCAGTGGGGTGCTCTGCATAGCGGCTCATAGGGGCGGGCGCTTGAGGGCTGCGAGTGGCTGCGCACGGGCCGCCGGGCGGACGGCACGCGCCCCGCTGACGGGTCGACTCAGGGCGAGGCGGGCGCGTCACCGTCCATGAACAGCAACTGCAGGTCGCTCAAAAAGCGATAGCCGAGCACACTGGGGGCCACGCCATCGGCGGTGCGCGTCAGCCAGCCGCGAGCCAGCCCCGTGGCCACCGGGCCGGCGATATGCTGCCACGTCAGGCCCGTGCGTTGGGTAAACAGGGCCTGCGAAAACCCCGCTCGCAGGCGCAGTGCGTTGAGCATAAATTCCGTGACCAAA
Source organism: Gammaproteobacteria bacterium (assembly GCA_009692365.1). GTDB lineage: Bacteria > Pseudomonadota > Gammaproteobacteria. Next base: position 22,308 of record SHZJ01000021.1, on the reverse strand, counting down.
TCGGCTGCCGGCACGGCCACCGCGCGGCCCTGACCAGCGGCCTTCAGGTAGGCCTGTGGGTGCCGCCGTTTCAGCGTGCGGACGATGCCCTGCGCATGGGTGAGCTTACCGTGCGCCCCAGCGCCGATCCCCAAATAATCGCCAAAAGTCCAATAGTTGAGATTGTGGCGCGACTCGTGCCCCGCGCGGGCGTACGCCGAAACCTCATAGCGGGTAAAACCCGCCGCCTCCAACAGCGCGCAGCCGGCGTCGAAATCCTCGGCGATCGCCTCATCGTCAGGCAGCACCGGCGGTCGCTGCGCAAACGCCGTACCCGCCTCGATGGTCAGCTGGTACCACGACAGATGGGTAGGCCGAAACGCCAGCGCCCCACGCAGATCCGCCAGCGCATCGCCCGGGGCATCGCCGGGCAAACCGTGCATGAGGTCCAGATTGAAATTATCGAAGCCGGCCGCCCGCGCGGTCGCGACCGCCCGCGTGACGTCCGCCGGGCTGTGGATGCGGCCCAGCGCCTGCAGCTGTGCCGGGCGTAAACTCTGCACACCGATCGAGAGCCGATTAACCCCGGCGGCGCGATAGCCCGCGAAATTGGCGGCGTCCACGGTGCCGGGATTCGCCTCTAGCGTCACTTCAGCGCTGGCGGGCAACGCCACTTGCGCCCTTACGCCATCCATCAGACGCCCGATCGCCGCCCCGGAAAACAGGCTCGGGGTACCCCCACCAATGAACACCGAACTCAGCGGACGGCCCTGCGTGGTGCGCAAATCGGCCGCCAAATCGTCTAACAAAGCCGCCACGTAGGCGTCTTCGGGGATCCCGGCGGGCGCGGTGTGCGAGTTGAAATCACAGTAAGGGCATTTGCGCACACACCACGGCAGGTGGATGTACAAGGCCAGCGGCACCTGCGCGGGGGTCAGTGCGCTCACCCGCCGACCGGCAACTGGGCTAGCAGCGCACGCAGCGCCTGACCCCGGTGGCTCAAGCGATTTTTGCGGGTCGGGCTTAACCGGGCCGCGGTGCAGCGCGCGCTGGGCACCCAAAAAATGGGGTCGTAGCCGAAGCCGCCGGCGCCCTCTGGGGCCAGCGCCAGCGTGCCCTCCCAACAGCCTTGCGCGATCACCGGGCAGGGGTCGGCGGCATGTCGCAGATACACCAGCACGCACACATAGCGACAGGTGCGCGCCGCCGCTGGCACCGTGGCCATCGCGGCCAGCAACTGCGCCACATTGTGTTCATCGCTCGCGCCCACACCCGCATAGCGTGCGGAATAAATGCCGGGGGCACCGCCTAGCGCATCGCACACGAGGCCCGAATCGTCGGCCACCGCCCCCAGTCCCGTGTGGCGGGCTGCGTGGCGCGACTTCAGGAGGGCGTTCTCCACGAAGCTCAGGCCGGTTTCTGCCACCGGCGGCACGGCAAATTCTGTTTGGCTATGCACCTGATAGGGGTGCCGGGCCAGCAGCTCGGAAAACTCGCGCAGCTTGCCAGGATTGCCACTCGCCAGCACCAGGGTCGTCATCGCGTCCGCTCAGCCCTCGGCCCAGCAGGCTTCTTGGGCCGCCAAGAGGTCGCGAATGCCCTTGCTGGCCAGATCGAGCATGACGTTAAGCTCATCGCGCCGGAACGCATGACCTTCGGCCGTGCCCTGAATCTCCACGAAATGGCCGGCGTTGTTCATCACGACGTTGAGGTCGGTCTCGGCGGCGGAGTCTTCCGCGTAGTCCAAATCGAGCACCGGCACGCCTTGGCTAATCCCGACCGACACCGCGGCGACCGCGCCGTGGATGGGGTTTTTGGTAATCACCCGCTGCTTGAGGAGGTGACGAATGGCATCGACCAGCGCCACATAGCCGCCCGTGATCGAGGCCGTGCGCGTGCCGCCATCGGCCTGCAGCACATCACAATCGATGAGGATGGCCCGTTCGCCCAAGGCGTGCGGGTCGATGACCGCGCGCAGCGAACGGCCGATCAGGCGCTGAATTTCCAGCGTCCGCCCGCCCTGCTTGCCCTGGGCCGCTTCGCGGCGCGAGCGGGTGTGGGTGGCGCGCGGCAACATGCCGTATTCGGCCGTGACCCAGCCCATCCCCTTGCCCTTCAGCCACGCCGGCGGGCGGTCTTCAATGCTCGCCGTACACAGCACGCGGGTGTGGCCAAACTCCACTAAGACCGAACCTTCGGCGTGCTGGGTGTAGCCACGGGTGAAACGCACCGTACGTAATTCGTCGGGAGCGCGGCCACTGGGTCGGTTGGGCATCGGAAATATCCACACTGGGGAAGGGTGCACAGTATAGCCGCCGTGCGTGGCGTGGACCGGCTCTGGTCGTTAAGATTGACGCCCGCTACCGATGACCCGATAGGAGCTTTCCATGGCGCGCAGCATGACGGCCTTCGCCCGTCTCGAAACTACCGGCCCCTGGGGTCGTGCCAGCTGGGAGCTACGCTCGGTCAATCACCGCTTTCTGGAAGTGGGGCTGCGGCTGCCCGAGGACCTGCGCTTGCTCGACAGCGAAGTCCGCACCCGGATTGCGGCCCGCTGCGCGCGCGGCAAGGTCGACTGTACCTTGCGCTTCGAAGCCACCACCCGCAGCGCGACGCTGCTGCGCGTCAACACCGAACTCGCCCAGCAAGTGGTCACGGCGGCGGCGGCGGTGGCGGCGCTCATGACGAACGCGGCGCCCCTCAATCCGCTCGACGTCCTGCGCTGGCCACACGTGCTGGAAGCCCCGGAGGTCAATTTCGACGAACTGGGCGCCACTTTACTGGGCCTGCTCGAGCAAGCGCTCGATGAGTTGCTCGCCAACCGCGACCGCGAAGGCGCGAAGCTCAAAGAGCTGGTGCTGGCACGCTGCGCCGAGATGCAGGCGATCACCGGGACGATGCGGCAGCGGGTGCCAGAAATCATCGCGGCGCTGCGCGGCCGCCACGCAGCGAAAATTCAGGACCTGGCGGGCGCGCTCGATCCGGTGCGGGTCGAGCAAGAGAGCGCGCTGCTCATCCAACGGCTGGACGTGGCCGAAGAGCTGGACCGGCTCCAAACCCACCTCCAGGAAGTCCAGCGGGTGCTCCACCGCGAGGAGGCCGTGGGGCGCCGGCTCGACTTCCTCATGCAGGAACTCAACCGCGAGGCCAACACGCTGGGTTCCAAATCTGCGCATATCGACAGCTCCAGCGCGGCGGTCGACCTCAAAGTGCTGATCGAACAAATCCGCGAACAAATCCAGAATCTCGAATGAGACCGCCCGCATCGAACGGCCAACTCTTGATCGTCTCGGCGCCTTCCGGGGCGGGTAAAACGAGCCTCATCAAGACCCTGCTGGACACAACGCCGGGGTTGTCTGTGTCGGTTTCGCACACCACCCGGCCGCGCCGGCCCGGCGAAGTCGACGGTGAGAATTATTTTTTTGTCGACCCCGCCACCTTTGCGCAAATGGTCGCGGCCGGGGCATTTTTGGAACACGCAGTGGTCTTTGGCAATTGCTATGGGACGGCACGGGCGAGCGTCATGGCGGCGCTGGCGGCGGGGCTAGATGTGGTGCTGGAGCTCGACTGGCAGGGCGCTCGCCGCATCCGCAGCCTGTTCCCCCACACGCTCAGCGTGTTCATCGTCCCACCCTCCACCGCCGCCCTGCGCGCGCGCCTCGAGCACCGACAGCAGGACGATGCGGCGACCATCGAGCGCCGCATGGCGGCGGCGGCCGCCGAAATGGCGCATCAGGACGAGTACGACTATGTGGTGATGAATGACACCTTCGCGCAGGCGCAGGCCGCCCTGAGCGCCATAGTCCGGGCGGCGCGCCTGCGCGTCCACCGCTGACCCCGCGCGCGCAAGCCCTCGGCGATAGTATCGGCGGGAACCCTCTGCTATCCTCCGCCCTTGAATTTCCAATGATTTCAGCGAGAAAACGATGGCCCGAATTACCATAGAAGACTGCCTCCCGTTCGTCGACAACCGCTTTGACCTCGTGATCACGGCGAGCCGTCGAGCCCGTCAGGTCGCCCGCGGTGCGCAAGCGCTGGTGCCCGAAGAAGGCGACAAGCCGACGGTGGTCGCCCTGCGCGAAATCGCGGCCGGGCTGATGAGCCATCAAATTCTGGATGACATCGAAGCCAAGCGGCGGGCTGCGGAAGAATATGAGCTCGCCGAGGCGGCCTATCTGGCGCAGGATACCGCGCCCCCCGACTACCCCTGAAGCCGCTGCGCGCGTGACGCCCGCAACGGGCGCCAAGCCTCCCCACCGCGCGCAGCTCCCGGGCCTGAAGACGCCGCCCCCGTTTAAGGGGGGCCGTGCGTGAACGCGCCGCCCGAAATTCTCCAAGTCGACGACCTGTGCGGGCGCATCGGCGTCTATCTGTTACCCGAGCAAGTGGCGCAGGTCCGACGGGCCTACGAATTTGGCGAACTCGCCCACGCCGGACAGCATCGCCAGTCGGGCGAACCCTACATCCAGCATCCACTGGCGGTCGCGCTGATCCTGGCCGACATGCACATGGACCACGAAACCCTCGTGGCGGCCATCTTGCACGACGTCATCGAAGACACCGCCATCGATCGGGAACGGGTTTCCAAGGACTTTGGTGGGGAAGTAGCCGCCATCGTGGTGGGGCTCTCCAAGATCACCCAAATCGAATTCGAATCGCAGGCCGAAACCCAAGCGCGCAACTTTCAGCGCATGTTGATGGCGATGGCAGACGACATCCGCGTGATCCTCGTCAAGCTCGCCGACCGCCTGCACAACATGCGCACGCTCGCGGCATTGGCCCCCGAGAAGCGCCGCCGCATTGCGCGCGAAACCCTCGAAATCTACGCGCCCATCGCGCAGCGCCTCGGCATCAACAGCATTCGGCTGGAGTTGGAAGAACTGGGCTTCTCGGTGTTGTATCCGCTGCGCTACCGCGTAATACGCCAGGAAATGCTGCGCGTGCGCGGCAACCGCAAAGAAGTGGTGGACAAAATCAAAGACCGCATCAAGCGGCACCTGCGGCAGGAGCGCCTAATGGCCCACGTGCTGGGGCGCGAGAAGCATTTGTTCAGCATCTACCAAAAAATGCGCGAAAAGCAGCTCGATTTTTCTGGGGTACACGATGTCTACGCCTTCCGCGTCCTGGTTGATTCGGTCGACACCTGCTACCGGGCGCTGGGGATCTTGCACAGCCTGTATAAGCCCGTGCCCGGCAAGTTTAAAGACTACATTGCCATCCCCAAAGGCAACGGCTATCAGTCGCTGCACACCGTACTGTTCGGTCCCTTTGGGGTGCCCATAGAAGTCCAAATCCGGACCAACGAAATGGAGCAGGTGGCCGAGGCCGGCATCGCCGCCCACTGGCTGTATAAGACCGGGGACGGCGCGGCCAAGAGCGCCAATAAACGTGCCCGCGAGTGGTTGCGCGGTATTTTGGAAATGCAGCAGCAGGCTGGCAATTCGCAGGAATTTCTCGAGCACGTCAAAATCGACCTGTTCCCGGACGAGGTCTATGTATTCACCCCCAAGGGCTCGATCATGGCGCTGGCGCGCGGTGCCACCGCGGTAGATTTTGCCTACGCGATCCACAGCGACCTCGGCAATACCTGCGTCGCGTGCCGCATCAATCGACAGCTGGCACCGCTGCGCACCCCGCTCGCCACCGGCCAAACGGTGGAAATCGTGACCGCGCCCGGCGCCCGCCCCAATCCCTCGTGGCTGACCTTCGTGGTAACGGGCAAGGCCCGCGCCACCATTCGTCACTACCTCAAAAATCTGCAGAGCGATGAAGCCCAGGCGCTGGGCCGCCGCATGTTGGAGCGGGAGCTCGATTCCGCCGGCCTAAGCCTGTCTACGCTGCCGGCCAAGCTGCTGGCCAGCGTGCTGGCCAGTCTCAGACTGGAGAGCGCGGAACGCTTGTTTATGGAAATCGGGCTGGGTAATCGCCCTGCCCCGCTGGTGCTGCGGCTCCTCCAACCCGAGCCACCGCCCGAAGGATCGGAGACCGGCAAACGGCAACAGCGCCGACGGGGCATCGCCGATGGTCCGCGCAACCCGCTCGCCATTCGGGGCACCGAGGGCATGGTGGTGAGCTTTCCTAAATGCTGTTACCCGCTGCCCGGCGATTCCATCATCGGTTTTCTCACGGCGGGTCGGGGCATCGTGGTCCACCAACAGCAATGCGCGAATGTGGCCGAATACCGCAGCGCGCCCGAAAAATGGATCGACGTCCAGTGGTCACCTTCGATCGAGCGCGAATTCAGCGTGGAACTCTCGTTGGATGTGATCAACCGGCGCGGCACCTTGGCCACCATTGCGGCCGCCGTGGCCGACGCCAACGCGAATATCGAGGACGTGTCGTTTTCCGAGCGCAACGAGCGCAACACCAACATCCGCTTTGTTATCGCCGTGCGTGATCGCAAACATCTCGCCGACGTCATCCGGCGGGTGCGCCGTCTGAAACCCGTGGTCCGGGTGACCCGCAAACGGGCCTGACCGGCTGCCATGCCCCCCGGCGCTGCCCGCGTGCCAGCGCGGCGCGCGCCCCGACCCCGGCTGGCGGTCGCGCCGCAGGGGTAAAACAGCGGGTAAACCGCTAGCATCAGCGCACTAACTGTCCGCAACCGTCACCTCAAGGGGAGAACCACCATGGCGCAAACAACCGTCGGCTTTGTGGGCGTGGGTCGCATGGGGGGCCCGCTAACCACCCGCCTCCTCGACGCCGGACAGCGGGTCGTCGTATTCGACACCAGCGAGAGCGCGGTGGCCGCGGCAGTCCAACGCGGCGCGGTGAGCGCACCGTCCGCCGCGGCCGTTGCCGATGCCGCGAGGGTGGTCTTTCTCAGCTTGCCGGGCCCGGAGATTGTGCACAGTGTGGCGCTTGGCAGGCTCGGCCTGAGCACGGGCACCACGCTCCAGCGGGTGGTCGATTTCTCGACCATCGGACCGCGCACGGCGGGGCAGGTCGCGCGCGGGCTAGCCGAACGCGGCATCGTCTACGTTGACGCGCCGGTGAGCGGCGGGATCGCGGGGGCAACCCAGGGCAGCCTGGCGGTGATGGTGGCCTGCGCGCGGGCGGTCTTTGAAGAACTGGAATCGCTGCTCCAGCTGTTCGGTAAAGTCTTCCATCTGGGCGAGACTGCGGGGCAGGCGCAGACCATGAAACTCGCCAACAATCTGCTCTCGGCCGCCGCCGTCGCAGTGTCCTCAGAGGCCCTCGTAATGGGCGTGAAGGCGGGCCTTGATCCGGCCCTCATGCTGGAGGTCATCAACGCCGGCAGCGGGCGTAATAGCGCCACCCAAGATAAATTTCCGCGCGCCATCCTGCCCGGCACATTCGACTTCGGCTTCGCCACCGGCCTGTCGTACAAAGATGTCCGGTTGTGCATCGACGAAGCGGAGGCGCTGGGCGTGCCAATGGTAGTGGGCGCGGCGGTCCGCCAGATGCTCGCTGTCACCAATGCCGTCTACGGCCCCGATTCCGATTTTACCAGCGTGTGTCGCGTCGTCGAGACTTGGGCCGGCGTGACGGTGCGGAGCTAGCGCCGCATGGGCCACGCACCCGCCAGAGCGCTGGCAGAAGAGGGTGAGCCGCTGGCCATGCGCCTCGCCCGTGCCAGCGTCGCCTACTCGCTGGGGCCAGCCGAACGCGAGGTGGTCGATAAAGTGCAGCTCTGCCTGATGGACCTCATCGGTTGTGCCTGTGAGTCGCGCGACTTGCCGTGGAGCCGCCAAGCCAGCGCCCTCGTGGAGCCGGTGGCCGTCGGTGGTGCGACGATCATCGGCGGGCCGTGCGCGGTGTCCACCAGCGATGCGGCTTTCGCCAACGCCGTGCTGGCCCACGGGCTGGTGCGGGAAGACATGCACTCGGGCAGCATCAGTCACTTGGGCATCGTGGTATTGCCCGCGCTGCTGGCCTTGTCGCAAACGCGCCGGACCAGCGGCGCTGAATTTATCGCGGCCGCTGTCGTCGGCTACGAAGTGGGTGCCCAAGTGGGACGCGCGGTGATGGACGCCGAGGTCGCACGCATCCACCGGCCTACCGGTATCACCGGGCCGATTGCGGCGGCGGCGGCGAGCGCGCGCTTGCTGGGGCTCGCTGTTAGCGCCACCACCAGCGCCCTAGCGCTGGGCACCAACGCCGCGGCCGGCTTCAACCAATGGGCACATACCGGTGGCAGTGAGATGTTTTTTCAAGCGGGCTTTGCGGCGCGCAACGGGGTGAGCGCAGCGCGCTTGGCCGCCGCCGGCGCCTTTGCCTCGCCCTCCGCGCTCGAGGGAGAGGCCGGTCTGTTTGCCGCACTGGGCAAGCCCACGGCCGGCGCAGCGCTCGCGTTGTTTACCGGCCGGCCGGAGATTTTATCGGTCTATCACAAGCCCATACCGGCCTGTAATTTTGCCCAGACCCCAAGCTTGGCGGCGCTGGCCATCGCGGGTAACGCGGCCTTTCCCACCCACCGCATCCGGGCTATCACCGTGCGAGTACCCCGCGCCGGCGCACGCTATCCGGGCTGCGATTACCGTGGCCCCTTCGCCCACATCCTGCAGGCCAAAATGAGCATCCAGTACAACGTGGCGGCGGCTTTACTGCTGGGCAGCGTGACCGCGCACAACTTCACGCTGCTCGCAGATGCGGAACTGCACCGCTTGATCGGCGTCACGCAGCTCGAAATCGATGAGGAGATGAGCACGGCCTATCCGGGGCTGCAAGGTGGTGAAGTTCGGGTGCACGAAGTGGGCGGGACTACCCATCAGCACCGTCTCGAGAACGTGATCAACGCGCCGGCGGACACGGTGCGAACACGCTTTCGCAGCGCCGTGACGGAAACTTTTGGCGCCGCCCGTGCGCACGACATCGAGCGCATCATCGACCAGCTAGCGCACAGCAGCGACGCCGGCGAGCTGGCGCACAGCTTGCGCGCAGCCGGCGCGGCGGGGCGCTAAAAGCCGCCGCACGCCGACCGCCCTGCGGGCCAGATTTTTTTTTAAACAGGAGCAGCACCATGAATGACGAGCTTTTTGCACGGGGCCTGGCGATCCGAAAAGCGGTTTTGGGGGCGGAATACGTGGAGCAGTCCATCGCCTCTGCAACGGATTTCAATGCACCTTTACAGCGGCTGGTAACCGAGTATTGCTGGGGCGCCGTGTGGGGTCGCGAGGAACTACCGAAAAAAACTCGCAGCATGCTCAATCTCGCGATGTTGGCCGCACTCAATCGACCGCATGAACTCAAGCTGCATCTGGCGGGGGCGCTGCGCAATGGTGTTTCGCGCACGGAAATCCGCGAGATTTTCCTGCAAGTGGCGATTTACTGCGGTGTGCCGGCGGCGGTTGATTCGTTTCGTACGGCGAAAGAAGTGTTTACAGAATTGGACAAAAATACTGCGGAGTAAGCGCGCTATGAGTGCCGACCACTACGCCCTATACGCCATTAAATACGCCCAACTGGCGCGCCGTTCGCCCGCCAATTTTCTGGGCGGCGACGCGCACGATGTCGACATGCCGCTGTTCTACTACGTCTGGGTGGTCCAGGGCGGTGGTCGCACCATCGTGGTCGACACGGGTTTCAACGCCGCGGTGGCGCACCGGCGTGGCCGCACGATCACCCGACCGGTGGCGGAGGGACTACTCGCACTGGGCATCGAACCGGCAAAGGTGGAGCACGTGGTCGTCACCCACTTGCACTACGACCACATTGGCAATCACGCCCTGTTTCCCAACGCGCAGTACTACCTGCAAGACCAGGAGATGGACTTCGCCACGGGCCGGCACATGTGCCACCCGTCCCTGAACCACGGTTACGAAGTGGACGACGTGACCGAAATCGTGCGCCGGGTGTATGAGAACCGCGTGCAGTTTGTCGCGGGCCGGCATGAACTCATGCCGGGCGTGGAACTGCATCATATTGGCGGCCACACCAAAGGGCTGCAGGTGGTCCGGGTTGCTACGCAGCGCGGCTGGGTGGTGCTTGCTTCTGATGCGAGCCATTTCTACGCCCATCTGGAACAAGGGCGCGCGTTTCCCATCCTGTACAACCTCGGCGATATGCTCGAAGGCTATAACACGCTGCGGCGGCTAGCCGCCTCGCCCGCACATGTCATCCCCGGCCACGACCCGTTGGTGATGGCGCGCTACCCGGCCGTCTGGTCGGGCGCGGAGGGCTGGATCGCGCGGCTGGATGTCGAGCCCTGCGCCTGACGCCGTGGGTGGCCCGCGGGTTCGGCTGCCGGGCGTCGTTAGGGCCGCGCTAGTGCAGCCCACCAGCGGGCCCGGCGCCGGCATTCCCGCGTGCTTGCACGCGCAGACGTGAGACGATATACGCTGTGACCAGCCTTGTTTTCGGAGCGTCCAATGACTAGAACCGCGATTTCAACCGCCGCCGCGCCGCCGGCCATCGGCTCCTACTCGCAGGCGATCCGCGCCGGCAACACGGTGTATCTCTCCGGACAAATCCCGCTCGAACCCCAGACGGGCGAGTTGGTGCAGGGGGATGTTCGCGCGCAAATTGCGCAAGTGTTCGCCAACTTGTCCGCGGTGGCCAACGCCGCCGGCGGCACCCTCGCCGCGGCGGTCAAGCTCACCGTTTACCTGGTGGATTTAGCCGATTTCGCACTGGTCAACGAGGCCATGGCCAAGGTTTTCAGCGCGCCCTACCCCGCCCGCGCCACCGTGCAAGTGGCGGCCCTGCCCAAGGGCGCCAGCGTCGAAATAGACGCGGTGCTCGTACTCTGCGAGCCGACTTAACCGCTCGCACACGATGGCCGCCACGCCACCCGCCAGGCTGGACGACGCCGTACTCCGGCTCACCGGCGTCGGCCCCAGTGTGGCCGAGGCGCTGGCGCGCCTAGGTATTCGCACCATTCGCGAACTGGTGTTCCATCTCCCCTCGCGCTACCAGGACCGAACCCGCGTCACGCCCATCGGCAGCTTGCAGCCACACGCCGAATGGGTGGTAGAAGGCAGGGTAGAAAGCAATCAGGTGCAATTTGGCAAACGCCGCGCCTTGGTGTGTCGGGTGACGGACGACAGCGGCGTGCTGGGCTTGCGCTTTTTTTTCTTTAACCGAGCGCAGGAGCAACGACTCGCCGTGGGCCGGCAGGTGCGTTGCTTTGGCGAGGTGCGACGCGGGCCTGCGTGGTTGGAGATGGTGCACCCGGAAGTGCAAATCCTCGACGAGGCGCAGCCCCTGCCCAACGACGTCGCGCTAACGCCCATTTATCCGAGCACCGAAGGACTCCATCAGGCACGCCTGCGCAAGCTCACCGATCAGGCGCTGGAAGTGTTAGCCCGCACCGCCACCGACGCCGACGAAATAGACCGCTTTATCGCCCGGCATCTGCCCGCTAACCAGCCGCTGCCGGGGCTGGTCGAGGCCCTGCGCTACGTCCATCGGCCACCGCCCGCCGCCCCGGTTGCGGCCCTTTGGGAAGGCCATCACCCGGCCCAGCAGCGGCTGGCGATCGAGGAACTCCTCACCCACCAACTGACTTTGCGGCGCCTGCGCCAACACGCGCAGCGCTATTGCGCCCCACAGCTGCCACCCAAGCCCGCGCTGCGCACGCCATTGTTGGCCGCGCTAGGCTTTACCCTCACCGCTGCGCAGCTGCGAGTGATAGGAGAAATCGACGCCGACCTCGCGCGCGACCGGCCCATGCTGCGCTTGCTGCAAGGCGATGTGGGGGCTGGCAAAACCGCCGTCGCGGCGCTCGCGGCCACCAACGCGCTGGCGGCTAACTGGCAAGTGGCGCTGATGGCGCCCACCGAACTGCTGGCCGAACAACACCACCGCACGCTGGGGCGCTGGTTTAGCGCGCTGTCGATCGAGGTGGTACTGGTGACGGGCAAACAAACCGGGCCCGCCCGTCGCCAGGCCCGCGCCGCGCTGGCGGCGCCCGGGCCGCGACTCTTCGTGGGTACCCACGCGCTGTTTCAGGCCGACGTCCACTACGCCGATCTGGGGCTGGTGATCGTGGACGAACAGCATCGCTTTGGAGTGGACCAGCGGCTGGCGCTGCTGGAGAAGGGCGCGCAGGCGGCGGCGCGCCCCCATCAACTCATCATGACGGCCACCCCTATTCCGCGCACGCTGGCCATGACCGCCTACGCGGATCTGGACATCTCCGTGCTGGACGAACTACCGCCGCAGCGCCAGCCGGTGCGCACCAGCGTGCTGCCGGCCACGCGCCGGGAGGACATCGTGGCGCGGGTCGCACAGTCGTGTCGGGAGGGACGCCAAGCCTACTGGGTATGTCCGCTCATCGAGGAATCGGAGCATCTGGATTCCCAAGCCGCCACCGACACCGCCGAGGCGCTCGGCGGCGCGCTCGCCCCGCTGCGGGTGGGGCTGATCCACGGGCGCTTAGCCGAAAAGGACAAACAGACGGTCATGCTGGCCTTCGTGGCCGGTGCGATCGATCTGCTCGTCGCCACCACGGTCATCGAGGTGGGCGTGGATGTCCCCAACGCCAGCCTCATGGTCATCGAAAACGCCGAGCGCCTGGGCTTGTCGCAGCTGCATCAACTGCGCGGGCGCGTCGGCCGCGGGCTGGCGCGCGCCGACTGCGTGCTGCTGTATCAAGCGCCGCTGTCGGAGACCGCGCGGCACCGTCTACAGGTCCTGCGCGAAACCAACGACGGCTTCGTGATTGCGGAACGCGATTTAGAACTGCGCGGTCCCGGCGAGGTACTGGGCACCCGGCAAACCGGCCTCGCAGAATTTCGGATCGCCGATTTGAGTCGCGACCGGGCGCTGCTGCCGCTAGTCCAGCGGATGGCGGATGAACTGTTGGCCGAGGCGCCCGCGCTGGTGGAACGTCTGATCGAGCGCTGGGTCGTCGCGCGCATGGATTATGCAAAAGTCTGAACTCACCCACCGCCCCGTTTGGAGCGCCTATTGGCGCCTGATGCGTTTGCATCGCCCCATCGGCACCCTGCTCCTGCTGTGGCCGGCGCTGTGGGCTTTGTGGATCGCGGCGGCGGGCGTGCCCGACCGATTTGTGCTCGCGGTATTTGTCGGCGGCACGCTGCTGATGCGCTCGGCTGGCTGCGTGATCAACGACTACGCCGACCGCCACTTCGACGGTCGGGTACACCGCACCCGCGATCGCCCGCTCGCCACCGGGGAAATTTCGCCAGCCGCCGCGCTGCGGCTGTTCGGCGCGCTGGTGGTCGCGGCCGGCGCGCTGGTGCTGACGCTGAACTGGCTCACGGTGGCACTGGCGCTGGTCGCCGTGCCCTTGGCGATTATTTATCCCTTTCTGAAGCGCTGCACCCACCTGCCGCAAGTCTGGTTGGGCGTGGCGTTCGCGTGGGCGGTGCCCATGGCGTTCGCGGCCCAAAGCGGCACGGTGCCGCCGCTGGCGTGGCTGATGTTGAGCGCGGTGGTGCTGTGGGTGCTGGTCTACGACACCCAATATGCGATGGTCGACCGGGCGGACGACCGCAAAATCGGCATCAAATCCACCGCCATTCTGTTCGCCGACTACGATCGCCTGGCCATCGGCGTGTGCCAGCTCCTGTTGCTCGCCGACCTCGTGGTCATCGGCCGGCTGGCGCATTTGGCGGGTGCGTTCTGGCTGGCTCTGTTGGTCGCGACCGGCCTTGGCATTTTTCAGCAATGGCTGATCCGCCGCCGCGAGCCGGCGGCCTGCTTTAAGGCTTTCATGAGCAACAACTGGCTGGGCGGCGCGCTATTCGTGGGCATTGCCGCGCACTACGGAGCGGGCTAAGGCGTCGCTGGGTCGGCCTCAACGCGGGTCAGGTTGACGCTGGGCAGGCTGCGCGCACGATTGAGATAGCTCTGCCCGCGCGCCCGCGCCAGAGCGACCTCCGAGGCCGCCAGCGAGTGCCCCATCAGCGCCAGATTCGTGGCCCCCAGCGGATGACCCAAACGCTCGCCGGCGTAGGTTCGCGCGTAGGCCTCGATGGGATCTCGCGCCACCCCGACGCCGCCCGCGGCGTAGAGATAGCCCAGATTGACCTGCGCGTCTGCGCTGCCGTTGCTGGCCGCCAGCTTGTACCAAACAACTGCGCTGGCCGGCTTGCGCGGCCAGCCCTCGCCGGCATCAAACAGCATGCCCAACGACAGCTGGGCGGGCACAAAACCCGCCGCCGCCGCTTTCTCGAAGAGCTGCGTGGCGCGCGCCAAATCCTGCGGCTGGCCTTGACCCAATCGCACCAAACGCGCCAGGTTGTACGTCGCCTGCACCTGCCCTTGCTGAGCGGCCGGCACATACCAGTTCACGGCGCCGGCGTAGGAGCGATCGGTGCCCTGCCCAGTCTCGGTCAACAGGCCCATCCCAAACATGGCATTGAGATGTCCACGCGCGGCGGCGCGCTGCATCCAGCGGTAACTAAGGGTTTGGTCGCGCGGCACCGCGCCCCCGCGCAGATACATCAAGGCCAGGCGATATTGGGCTTCCACATCGCCGCCTTCGGCAAATTGAATGATCCGCGCCACGGCGTCCGAGTTGCCCTGGGCCGCGGCCTGCTCGAACCAGCGGCGCGCGCGCGCGTCGTTGCGCGCCACCCCGCGGCCGGTGAGGTGCATCACCCCCAAATTATATTGGGCCTTGGCATAACCCTGACTGGCACTTTTTTCGTACCAGCCCGCGGCGGTGGCATCGTTCTGGGCCACCCCTTCGCCGTTGTCGTAGAGCAGGCCCAGGGCAAACTGGGAACGGGCTTCGCCGGCTTCCGCCAAGCGTTGAAAAACCTGCAGCGCGGCGGCGTAGTCTTGCGCTCGGTAGGCCACGACGGCGGCGGCAAAATCGTCCGCGCGCGCCGTCATCAGGGCGCTCGCCAACAGCAACGCCCCCGCCACCCGCCAGAGATATAACTTCGTCATGGCTGGGTTAGCGGCGGCCCGTTCAATAATCGCACCGGCGTGCCGCTAGACGTTTACCGATCCCCACTGCTGGAGCGCCTAGATGCACGACCTAGTCAGCGATTGGATGACGCATAAAGTCATCGCCGTGTCCGCCAGCACCAGCATCGAAGAGGCGGCCAGCCTGATGCAACAGCGCCGTATCCGCCGGTTGGCGGTGATCGATGCGGACGTTCTGGTCGGCATTCTCAGTCTCGGCGATGTGCGCGCGGCGATGGCTTCCGCCTCTGCAGACACCGCAGAATTTGCCCACGCGCCACGCGTGGGCAGCATCATGACCCCAGATCCCATCACGATTCCGCTAACTGCCTCCGTTGCGCTTGCCGCGCAAACCATGCTCCAAGTCAAAGTCAGCGGACTGCCCGTGGTGGATGTGGACGGCCGGCTGTGCGGGCTGCTGTCGGAATCCGATTTGTTTCGGTATATCGTTGAAATCAGTAAACCGACGACCTGAGCCACGCTCGTCCGTCCACCTCAAACTATGGCTGGCCTGCGGCTGGTTGCAGGCACTGGGCGTGAGTATTTTGAGCCTGCTACCCCTGCGCGAATTGCCGGGGCCGGCGTTTTCACACCTCGACAAGCTCTACCATGCTGCGGCCTACGCGGTGCTAATGGCTTGGTGTGCGTGCGCGACACCCGTGGCGCGGCGCGCACGTTTGGCCGGCTGGCTGCTCGTGCTGGGCGTCGCCATCGAACTCGCGCAACGCTACGTGCCCTACCGTTCAAGCTCGCTCGGGGATGGCTTGGCTGACGCGCTAGGAATCGTCATCGGGGCGTGGCTGGTGCCCCGCCCTTATGCTAGCTTCGTGGCGGTACCCAGCCCAAAATAGGCCCCTGCGACGCGCGGCGTTGCCAAGTCACAATCCAACACCATCCCGGGCCAGCCAGCGGCCCATGAGGAGCCTATCGCGCATGTCATCGCCGTCCGCCGCACGCCGTCCCCTGGATGGCTTGCGAGTTATCGAAGTGGGTCAATTACTGGCAGGACCCTTCGCCGCCACGATTCTGGGTTATTTTGGCGCCGAGGTTATCAAGGTCGAGCCGCCCGCGGAGGGTGATCCCATTCGACGCTGGCGGGCGCTCAAAAACGGCAAGGCGCTGTGGTGGGCCAGTCTGGCCCGCAATAAAAAGTGCGTGACCCTCGACCTGCGCAAGGAGGAAGGCCGCGCGCTGCTGCGGCGACTGATCGACAAATCCGACATCCTGGTCGAAAACTTTCGCCCCGGGACGATGGAAAAATGGGGCTTGGGTCCGGCGGCGATCAAGCAGAGCAACCCAGCCCTCATCTACGCGCGGATTTCCGGCTACGGCCAAACCGGCCCCTACGCGCTGCGCCCAGGCTTTGCCTCGGTGTGCGAGGGTTTCGGCGGCTTTCGCTACGTCAACGGCTTCCCCGGTGAACCTTCGGTGCGACCCAATCTCTCCATCGGCGACTCGCTGGCGGGGATCCATGCGGCGCTGGGTATTTTGCTCGCCTACATCGGACGACTGCGCGGTGAGACGGGCGAGGGTCAGGTCGTGGATGTGGCGATTTTCGAAGCCATCTACAACCTCATGGAATCCGTGGTGCCCGAATACGACGGACTGGGACTGGTACGCGAGGCCTCAGGCTCCACCCTGACCGGCATCGTACCGTCGAATATCTACCCCACCGCTGAGGGTAAAACCATCATCATCGGGGCCAACACCAACCCGATGTTCGCCCGACTGTGCGAACTGATGGGCAAGCCTGAGATGGCGCAAGACCCACGCTATCGCGACAACGTCAGCCGGGTTGAACAGCAAACGCAACTCGACGCGATGATCGGGGCGTGGACCGCTGCCCTGCCGCAGGCCGAGGTGTTGGCGAAGCTGGAAGCAGCCGGCGTCGCCGCCGGCCCCATTTATAGCGTTGCCGATATGTTTAAAGACCCCCAGTACCACGCGCGCGGACTCTTCGAGACCGTCACCATCGACGGCGAGCCGCTCAAGATCCCGGCCATCATCCCGCAGTTGGGCACCACCCCCGGGCGCACCGACTGGCCGGGTGCCGAACTCGGCGAGCACAACGCGCAGGTGCTGGGCGAACTGCTAGGGCTGTCCGGCAGCGAACTCGCCGACATGCAGGCTCGTGGCGTCGTGTGAGCGGCCGGGAGCCAAGCTCAGATCGGCGGCACCCCGACGTGGGCGCGCCCGCCGCTAGGCCCTATGATAAGCACTCGAGACTCAGCCCTAGGGGGTCTTAACCCGCGCCCGCGGGGCAAATTGACGCGCCGAGCGCCGATTAGCGCCGGGCTTGGTCTACCCACCCGCGTCCATTGTGTCGCAGGGGCCACCTGCAGGAGGTTCTCATGCTTCAGGTCGATCTCAATAACGCGTGGCGGCGACACACCCCAGGCGACGCGGCGTGGCCGCGCACGCCGCGTCCCGGCGCGCCCAATAAGTACTTTATGGTGTCCGCCGATTGCCACGTGCAGGAACCGAACGATTTTCTGAGTGCGCGGATGGCGGCGAAATTCCAAGCGCGCCTGCCGGGTATCGTGTTGGGGGGGGACGGCTCGCAACTGCAGAAAACCGAGGGTTTTCGGCCCATCCGTATCGGCAGCTTCACGCTGGAGGGCGAGGACCTAGAGCGCAGCGTGTCCGGCAAGACCCCCGCTGAACGTCTGACCGCCCTGGCGCGGGACGGGGTGGACTGCGAAGTGCTATTCCCCAACAAGGGGCTCACGATCTGGGCCACCCCCGATGTGGCATTCAGTCAGGCGATGTGTCGCGCCTATAACGACTGGGCGTGGGAAACTTTCGCCGAATACAACGCGCGTCTGGCGCCCATGGCTTGCGTGGCGAGTGCCGATATTCCGGGGGCGATTGCCGAGATCCAGCGCGCCGCCCAGCGCGGTTTTAAAGGCCTGTGTCTACCCTGCAAGCCGGTGTGGGGGCCGCCCGACCACGAACACGTGAATTACAACCTGCCCGTGTTCGACCCCCTCTGGGCCGCGATCGTCGAGTGCGACCTGCCGATTACTTTCCATGTGTCCACCGGGCGCGACCCGCGGACCGCGCGTGGCAACGGCGGGGCCGTGATCAACTACGCCGTGCACTCGCTGGCGCCCACCATGGAGCCACTCATCAACCTGTGTGCCTCGGGGGTAATCGAGCGTTTCCCCGGTCTGCGTTTCGGCAGCATCGAGGCTGGCATCGGCTGGGTGCCATGGATGCTGACGGCGATGGACGAGGCCTATCACAAGCACCATATGTGGGTGCGGCCCAAGCTCAGACAGCTGCCGAGCGATTATTTTCGTAGCAATGGTTTTGCCAGCTTCGGGGAAGACGCGCCGGGCCTAGATTTAATGCGCGAGTATGGGCTGACGGATAACTTCCTATGGGCCAACGACTTCCCCCATCACGAGGGCAGTTGGCCACACTCGGCGGCCGCCATCGAGCGCACCATGGGCAAACTCGACGATGCCGAACGCGCCCAGGTATTGGGCCTGAACGCCGCCCGTATTTTTAAATTCCAGCTGCCGGCGGGGTCTCAGCCAGGCCCTCACGGCGCCGGCCCAACGGGCGCGTAGCGCGCAACGATCTCGTGTCGTGTTAGGCTCCGCCCCGGATGAACTCGTATGAACTCAGATGAACTATTTCGACGCCCGACTGCCTTAACCCCGAGTGCCCGAAAAACCGGCACTGACGGCAGCACGTCCGCCCTGCGACGCCCCTTTAATTTTTACAGGAACCTGAACTCCCGATGAAGTCATTCACATCATTATTCGCCGCCGTGCTCGCGTTAGCCCTCGTGATGGCTGCTCCCGACGCGGCGGCACGGCGCTTCGCCAGCAGTAAATCGTTCGGCAAGTCCTATCAAACCTCGCCCTACAGCGCTAACAAAGCCAGCCCCAGTCCTACTCAAGCAACGGGCGCCCCGGGCATGAGTCCGGGCACTAAAGGGATGCTGGGTGGACTCGCCGGCGGCCTGCTGGCCGGCAGCCTCTTGGGCGGCTTGCTGGGCGGCGGTGGCCTGGGCGGCGGCGGCCTGCAGTTGATGGATATCCTGCTGTTTGGCGGTCTAGCCTTCCTGTTGTTTAAATTCCTGCGCTCACGGGCGGGGGCGACCAGCCCCGGCCGAGTCGCTTACGGCGAGGCCGGGCCGGGCGAGGGACGACCCGCGGCGACCAGCACCACGGCGGCGCGCCAGATCTTCGATTTCGAGCACATCGGCAACGCCACCCCCCGCCCGGCCTTGCTCGGCAGCGGTACGTCCAAACGCGAAGCGGTGGGTTTTTCGGCCGCCACGGTGCCGTTCGATTTCCCGCCGGGCTTTCAGATGAATAGTTTTCTGGCCGGCGCACGCGACCACTACCGCGCCTTGCAAGAGGCGTGGAACAGCAACGATTTAGCTAAAATCCGCGAGTACGTAGCCCCCGAAATCTACCCCGACTTGGCGGCGGAACGCGCGACGCTGGAAGGTGCACAGCACACCGAGGTGATGTTCGTGGACGCGGAGATTGTGCGCGCGGAACTGCGCGGCAGCACGGCGGAACTCAGCGTTCAATTCACCGGCGCCTACCGCGACCAGCACGAGGGCGTTGAGGAAAAATTCACCGACATCTGGCACCTGGCCCGCGCGACGGACAGCCCAGAAGCCCCGTGGTACATCGTGGGGATTCAATCACACTAGTGGGGTGAGCCCGCGCATCCCCTAGGCCGGCGGCCGCGGGGGTGCGGTGGCGCTAGGTCGCGTGCACCATTTTTTCGGTGGTGACCGATAGGCGCTGGATCAGCGTGCGCAAAAATACTTTCAGGAAGCGCACCTGACAGTTCAATGAGGCTTGCGAAATAACACTGGCGTTGAGCTTCAGCAGCGAGGTGGGGCCGTTGGCGAAGATCGACGCCGTGCGCCGGGTCTTGGCTAAATAGCCCATTTCACCGAAACAGTCCCCGGCGAACAATGAACGCAAATCGCGCTGGTTCTTCCGAACCTTCACTTCGCCGTACACGATGATATAAAAAGAATCATCGATTTCTCCCTCCACGATAACCTCCGCGTCGGCCGCGTAATCCTGCCAGCGCCCAGCACGCACAATTTCCCAAATTTCCGCATCCGGGAAACCTTGGAAAAAATCGAGCTGCTGCACCGCTAAAAATCTTTCTTGCTCAGAAATGTTCTCGCGCGGCGCCTCCAGCAGATTATCGAAACTCTGGGCTAAATCGGCCGCCATTTCTGCCCCCATCCCATAACGTACCGCACAATCCTTCGCCAGCGCGCGGGCGACGATACGGGCTAATTCCGGCGGCAAGTCGGCCCGGAACTCGCTGATCAGCGGTGCCGGATCGTGCAGAATTCTCTGCAGTAGCCGGGAAAAATTTGCGGCCTCGAAGGGATGCCGACCGGTCAACAGCTCAAACATCACGATCCCGAGCGCGAACAAATCGGTCTGTCCTGTGATGTAATCCTCGGCCACTTGTTCGGGTGACATATACCGGGGCGAGCCAACTAACCCGATCGGCATGGTCCCGGTGGCGTCCATTTTGGTCAACTGGGCGATGCCGAAATCGCCAACCTTAATGTCCAGGGACTCGGTCACCAAAATATTGGTGGGCTTGATATCGCGATGAATGACACCCTGACGGTGCGCGTAGTCCAGCGCACGAGCACATTTGAACGATATTTCTACCACCTGTTCGATGGGCAAGAGGTTATCCGAACGGCAATACTGCTTGAGCGTATGACCGCCCTCCACGTACTCCATCACGATGTAGCAGATCTCGCCCTCCACCCCCGCGTCGAAGATGCTGATGATATTAGGATGAGTAAGGCGGCCGGCGGTGTGGGCCTCATTAAAGAACATTTTGCGATAACGCTCACCGGACTCCTCGTCGTCGAGTTGTTCCGAGTGGGCCACTTTGAGCGCCACGGGACGATCGATATAAAGATCGTGGCCCAGATAGACCGTGCCCATGCTGCCCCGATTAATCTCGCGCAAGACTTGATATTTGCCGAGTCGGCGGCCATCAAATCTGCTCATGGAGCGGCCCCGGTGGAACGAAGTAGGTATGTCATTGGTAGGAGTTTCCAAAACTATCAGCGAGCAAAGGTGTCTGGTGGCGCAGCGCGTGGCGCCGGTCGCGCCGGCAACGCCACCAGACGACGGTCGAGGAGTATAGCGACACATTCCCGCTCCCAGCGTAGGGGGTCGGCGCCGCCGCGGGCCTCGGCGCTAGCGCCTAGCGCGCGATCAACTTATCGGTGGTCGCCGCTAGGCGTTCGATCAAGACCCCGGTGAACATCTTGTAGAACTGGATCTGACTGGCTGGCGTCACCTGCTCGAGCAGCGTGGCGTTGATTTTCATGAGGGAGAGCGGCGTCTCGGCGCTCACGGTGGCGCTGCGTCGGCCCTTCTGTAAAAAACTCATTTCGCCGAAGAAATCACCCGCCGTGAGGTATTGCACGAGGTGCCCCTGCTTGCTCACGCGCGCCTCGCCCGCCCGAATGAGGTACATCGCGTCGTCGATTTCACCCTCGCGCACCACCGCGCCACCCTGCGGTATTTCCTGCCAAAGACTGGCGCGCACGATTTCACCTAGCTCGCTCTCGCTGAAACCCCGAAACAAAGTCACACGTTTGAGGGAATCAAAGCGCTCGCGCGCGGAAATATTTGCTTGGGGCCGCTGCAGATGCGAGAACATTATGCTGAGGTCTAACGCCCAATCCAGGCCGGTGCTGTAGCGGCGTTCGGGCATTTTCTCGAGAACTTTCACCAACATGCGCCCCAGCGCGGCCGGCAATTCGGGGCGATACTGAGCCAGGGGCGTGGGGTCTTCATTGATCACGCAATGCATCAGCCGAGAGAAGCTCTCCGCCCCAAAGGGATGCCGGCCGGTCAGGAGCTCGTAGGCCACGATGCCCAGCGAGAACAAATCCGAGCGGCCGCTGACGAGGTCTTCCTGAATTTGTTCCGGCGACATGTAGCGTGGAGAACCCACAAAACCCAGCGGCAAAGTGTGCGCGAGGTCCCGGCGATTGATATGGGCGATGCTGAAGTCAGCAATTTTGACGTCCAGGGCCCGCGTCAACAAGATATTGGACGGCTTGATATCGCGGTGGACGACGCCCTGTCGATGCGCGTAGTCCAGCGCTTTCGTGCTCAGAAAAAGAATCTCTGCGACTTGATTCACGGGCAGCAGATTGTCGGGCCGACAATAAGCGCGCAGGGTTTCCGCGGACTCAATCAGCTCCATGACGATGTAGCATTTCCCTTGGTCCACGCCGGCATCAAAAATATCGAGGATATTGGGATGCCGGAGCAGGCCCGCGGTATGCGCCTCGTTGAAGAACATTTGACGAAATCGCTTGTTGGACTCAGGCGAGGTCAGGGGATCCGAGATCGCCACTTTGACGGCGACGGAGCGACCGATGTGGGGGTCCATGGCCTCGTAGACGACGCCCATAGTGCCCCGCCCGATCTCGCGGCGTAGCTCGTATTT